>JAJEEU010000068.1 GCA_022820825.1 Vicinamibacteria bacterium | reverse complement strand
AGGAGCGGCCGATGCCACCGGCGCCGCGCCGCGGCACACGCGCGGCTGGATGGCCGCCGGCGCGCTGGCCGTTGCGGGCGCGGTGCTGGTCGGCGTGGCCGCGGCTGGGTTGATCGGAGCCACGGAGGGGTTCTTCGGCGGCGGCATGCTGCTGCTGTGCGCGTCGCTCGTGCTGGCCTGGGCCTGGTTGAACGCCGCGCCGGAGGGGCAGGACGGCGGGTCGTGGTCGCTGCCGCGGGTCGGATTCCGCAACGCGTCCTACCGGCCGGGCCGCAGCGTCCTGTCCATCGCCCTGATCGCGTCGGCCGCATTCATCATCGTGGCGGTCGACGCGTTCCGCCGCGAGGGGGGCGGCGATCCGCTCGACCGCGGCTCGGGCACCGGCGGCTACACGCTGCTGGCCGACACGCTGCTGCCGATCGTCCACGACCCGAGCACGCCGCAGGGGCGGGAGGACCTGTTCATCTCCGACCTGTTCGCGGCCGGCGAGCCGCTGGACGGCGTGGCGCTGGACCGCTTCCGCGTCCGGCCGGGCGAGGACGCGAGCTGCCTGAACCTGTACCAGGCGAAGGATCCGCGCGTAATCGCGCCGACGGCCGCGTTCATCGCGGAGGGACGCTTCGCCTTCGGCGCCACGGCCGCGGAGACGCCGGAGGAAGAGGCCAATCCGTGGCTGCTGCTCGACCGCGAGTTCGAAGACGGCGCGGTGCCGGCCATCGCCGACGCCACGTCGCTGGCGTACGCGCTGCACCTGTCGATCGGCGACGACTTCGTGCTCCACCGCGAGAGCGGCAACCCCGTGCACCTGCGCATCGTGGCGGCCCTGTCCGACAGCGTGTTCCAGCGCGAGCTGCTGATCGGCGAGCGCCAGTTCGAGCGGCTGTTTCCCGGCCACGACGGCTACCGGTTCTTCCTGATCGACGCCCCGCCGGAGCGCGCGGCCAGCGTTAGCGCCGCACTCGAGGACCGGCTGGCCGACTACGGTGTCGACGCCGTCTCGGCGCGGGCGCGGCTCGACGCGTTCCACCAGGTGGAGAACACGTATCTGGCGACGTTCCAGACGCTGGGCGGGCTGGGGCTCATCCTCGGCACGGTCGGCCTCGGCGCGGTGCTGCTGCGCAACGTCCTGGAGCGGCGCCGCGAGCTGGCGCTGATGCGCGCCGTGGGCTACAACGCCCGGCATCTCTCGCTGATGGTCCTCGCCGAGAACGCGCTGCTGCTGTTCGCGGGTCTTGCGGCCGGCACCGGCTGCGCGATCGTGGCGATCGCGCCGGCGTGGCTCGAACGGGGCGGCGGCGTGCCGCTCCTGTCGCTCGGCGCGCTACTGGTGGCGGTGGTGGCCACGGGCTTTGCCGCGTCGCTGGCGGCGACCGTCGCGGCCGTGCGCGCGCCGCTGCTCGGCGCCCTGCGCACGGAGTAGTTACCCACGGACTACCAGGAGGCCGGGATGTTTCCACGATGCCGCGTACTGGCGGCGGCGTGCGTAGCCGCCGCGCTGCTGGCGGCGGCCGCGCCGTCGGCCGCCCAGACGAAGCTGCTCCGTTTTCCCGACATACACGGCGACCGGGTCGTATTCAGCTACGCGGGCGACCTGTGGTTCGCCTCGACCACCGGCGGATCGGCCACACGTCTGACGGCGCACCCGGGGCTGGAGCTGTTCCCGCGCTTTTCGCCCGACGGCTCGGAGATCGCCTTCACGGGGCAGTACGACGGCGACGAGCAGGTGTACGTCATCCCGGCGGCCGGCGGCGTGCCGCGGCAGTTGACCTGGTATCCGGCGCGCGGTCCGCTCGCGCCGCGCTGGGGCTACGACAACCAGGTGTACGACTGGTCGCCCGACGGCCGGGCCGTGCTGTTCCGCTCGCTGCGCTACAGCACCGACCTGTCCGACAGCCGGCTGTTCCTCGCTGATGCCGAAGGCGGTCTGCCGGTGCCGCTGGCAATGCCGGAATCGGGCGCCGGCGACCTGTCGCCGGACGGCACGCGGGTGGTCTACTCGCCGCTCTTCCGGGACTTCCGGACCTGGAAGCGGTACGAAGGGGGCTGGGCGCAGGAGCTGTACATCTTCGACCGCGAGACCCACGTCGTGGAGCGGGTGACGACCCATCGGCGGGCCGACCGGGATCCGATGTGGATAGGCGACGCCATCTACTTCACCTCGGACCGGACGGGAACGCTCAACCTCTATTCCTACGACCTCGCCTCCCGCGAGATCGAACAGCTCACCGACAGCGATACCTGGGACGTCCGCTGGCCCGGCGACGACGGCGCCGGCCGGATCGTCTACGAGCTGAACGGCGAGCTGCAGATCTATTCCATCGCGGACGGGACGTCGCGGCCGATCCCGATCAGCGTGCCGGACGACGGCCTGGCGATGCGGCCCGCGCGCGTCTCCGCCGCCAGGCAGATCGAGGACGCGGAGCTGAGCCCGAAGGGGGAGCGGGCGCTGTTCGTGGCGCGCGGCGACGTCTTCACCGTGCCGATCGAGAACGGGCCCGTGCGCAACCTGACGCGCAGCTCCTCGGCGCACGACAAGTGGGCGCGCTGGTCGCCGGACGGCCGCCGCATCGCGTTCGTCTCGGACGCCAGCGGCGAGGACGAGATCTACGTGGTGGCGCAGGACGGCTCCGGCGAGCCCGAGCAGCTCACGAGCGGCGGACAGGGGATGCGCTACGCGGCGGAATGGTCTCCGGCCGGCACGCATCTCGCCGCGAGCGACAAGGACGGCCGGCTGATCGTCGTCGATGTCGAGACGCGCGAGGTCATCGAGGTCGCGGACGAGGCGCGCGGGCCGCTGCGCGACTACACCTGGTCGCCGCACGGCGGCTATCTGGCCTTCTCCATGACCGACCCGACCGAGTTCAGCTCGATCTACGTCTGGAGCCTCGCGGAGCGTCGCCTGCACCGCATCACGGACGAGTACTTCCACGAGTGGAATCCGGCCTGGGATCCGGAGGGGGAGTTCCTCTACTACCTCTCCGACCGCCAGTTCGCACCGCAGCTCGGCTCGTTCGAATGGAATTACCTGGTCGACCGCGAGACCGGCGTCTATGCGCTGGCGCTGCGGACGGACGTCGCCCATCCGCTGCCGCCGGAGAGCGACGAGGTGGAGTTGGCCGAAGCCGAGGGCGATGACGCGGCCGGCGCGGAGGAAGCGGATGACGCAGAGGGCGGGGACGCGGACAGCGATGCCGAGGCGGCCGGCGACGATGAAGAGGCCGCTGCGGCGGATGAGGACGGGAACCAGCCCATCGTCATCCACTTCGACGGGCTGGCCAAGCGCGTGGCGCGCCTTCCCATGACGTTCGACAACTACTTCGGCCTGAGCGCGGTGAGCGGCGGCGTGCTCGTCATTCGCGGCGGCCCCTCGTATTACGGACGGTCGAGCGACGTCCGGGCGGCGCTCCAGCGGTTCACGTTCGAGGACCGCGAGACGGACACGATCGCCGGCAGGATCGGCGGCTACGCCGTCTCGCGCGACGGCGAGCACGTGCTCGTGCGGGAAGGGCGCGACTGGAAGGTCTATCCCGCGGCGGGCGGCGACGCCCGCACGGTCTCCACCTCGGGGCTGATGGTGGACCGGGAGCCGCGCGAGGAGTGGGCGCAGATCTTCGACGAGGTGTGGCGGCGGTTCCGGGATTTCTTCTACGTCGAGAACATGCACGGCTACGACTGGGAGGCGCTGCGCGAGCGCTACCGGCCGCTGCTGGCGCACGTGGCGCACCGCTCGGACCTGAACTACGTGCTCGGCGAGATGGTGGCGGAGTTGAACGTCAGCCACGCCTACATTTCCGGCGGCGACTGGGAGACGCCCGAGCGGCCCGAGGTGGCGCTGCCGGGAGCGGTGTTCGAGCTCGACCCGGCCGCCGGCCGCTACCGCCTGAGCGAGATCTTCACCGGCCACAACGAGGAGCCGCAGTACCGCGCGCCGCTCACCGAGATCGGCGTGGACGCGCGCGTCGGCGACTACGTGCTGGCCATCGACGGCGAGGACCTGGCCGCCGCGGACAATCCCTACCGCCTGCTGCGCCACCGCGCCGACAACCCGGTGCGCCTGACGTTGAACGACCGGCCCACCACCGAGGGCGCGCGCGAGGTGGTCTTCAATCCGGTGACCGCGGAGCGCCGGCTGCGCTACCTGACGGAGGTGGAGGCGAACCGCCGCAAGGTGTCGGAGATGACCGACGGACGGGTCGGCTACCTGCACGTGCCGGACATGGGGGCGGACGGCATCCAGGAGTTCATCAAGTGGTTCTACGGCCAGATCCGCAAGGAAGGCCTGGTGATCGACGTGCGCGGCAACGGCGGCGGCAACGTCTCGCAGATGCTGATCGAGCGGCTGGGCCGCACCGTGCTCGGCACCCGCTTCGCCCGCACGTACGACAGTCCCGGCACGTATCCCGCCACCGCCTTTCACGGCCACATGGTCTGCATCCTCGACGAGGACTCGGCCTCCGACGGCGACATCTTTCCGTATCGCTTCCGCGAAGCCGGTCTCGGCCCGCTGATCGGCAAGCGCTCCTGGGGCGGTGTCATCGGCATCACCAGCCACGGCCCGCTGCTCGATGGCGGCGGGGTGAACGTGCCGCAGTTCGGCACGAACGCCGCCGACGGGAGCTGGGTGGTCGAGAACGTCGGCGTGGAGCCCGACATCGAGGTGGACAACGACCCGCAGTCGGTCATCGCCGGCCGCGACCCGCAACTGGAGCGGGCCGTGGAAGAGGTGCTGCGGATGATCCGCGAGGATCCGAAGTCGCTCCCCGAGCGCCCGGCGCCGCCGGTGAAGACACCCTAGCAGCCGGAGTGCTATCGTTGAGCGGGAACCGTCCGATGCCGCACGTTCGCCACCTGGGAATCCTCGTCCGGCCTGCCGCGGTGGCCGCGGCCGTTGCGCTTGCGCTGCCCGCGGCGGCGCAGACTGAGCTTGATCGTTTGCTGGAGCGGCTCATGGCGCCTCCGGAACTCGAGGTCGCAGACGGCTTCACGGCGCGCGTGCTGGTGCCGCCGGGCGAATTGTACGACCCGCTATTCATGCGTAACCACGACGGCCAGATCTGGTTGAACGACGATGGCGGCGAGGAAGGTGAGAAGGGCAGCAAGATCGTCGCCCTGGACGACAGCGGGAACCTCTCGACGGTCGTGCCTCTCGGACGCCTGCTCCCGGTCATCGGATTCGATGTCGCGCCGCAGGGCTTCGGGCCCTACCAGGGACAGGTCTTCAGTTTGGCGCAGGCCGTCGTGGCCACGCCCGGCGTTGCCAGCGCCCATATCATCCAGCGTGTCGATCCCCGGACGGACGAGGATGGCGTCCTGTTCTGCACCCTCCCGATGGAGGGCGCCGGCGGCGACGGGATTGCCGGCATGGGGATTGAGGCGCGATTCGGTCCCGAGAACACGCCGTTCGCAGGCAAGTTCTACGCCATCACAATCCTGAACCGCACGGTCTACCAGGTGACGCCGGACGGCGGGTGCACGCCGTTCGTGACGTTCGATCCGCAAGCCTGGGGCCGGCCCATGGGCATCACCTTCAGTCGAGATGGCGCACGGATGCTGGTCTCGACCGGCAACGAGCAGCGCGGTTCCATTGCCCGCGTTCGGCCGGACGGCACCCTGGACGCGCCGCTAGTGCAAAGCCCGCTGCTCGTCTCCCCGAGCGGTATGGCGTTCGCCCCGGCCTCCTTCGGCGCCTATGAGGGAGAGCTGTTCGTCGCTACCCTCGGCGTCCCCGATTCCGGTGCCGGCGGGGTGCCGATGACGCAGCCGACGCCCGCTAACGGCCACGTCTATCGCATCACTCCCCAGGGCGGCGTGCACACGGTAGTGTCCGGCCTGCACGATCCGATGGGCGTGCATTTCACACGGGACCGCCTCTGGGTCAGCGACATCAACGGCGACTTCATCGCGGGACGCCGTGAGTTGCCGGAGGGGTTCGTGATCGAAATCCGGGTAGCGCCATGAGCCCTCGCTTCATATCGATGCAGCTTCGGCCCCTGCTTGTCGCCGCCGCGATCGGGCTCGCAGGGAGCGTCGCCATTGCGCAACAGGAAAGCTCCACGGGGTGGGCGGCGCCCCGGACCGCCGACGGTCATCCCGACCTGTCGGGCATCTGGGCGAACGACAGCGCCACGCCGCTCGAGCGTCCGGAAGGCTTCGAAGGAAAGCCCGAGCTGACGCCCGAGGAGTTTGCCGCACTCAAGGAGCGGGCGGACGAGTTGTCCCGCACCTCGAGTGACGCGCCCTTTTTCGGCGAGGTGTTCCGGGCTGCGACGAGCGGAGCCGAGGAGTTCGAGTCGATCTGCGCCGGAACCGGCAACCACAACGCGTTCTGGCTGCCCGCCAGGGAGTTCGAGGCGCGCACCTCGCTGATTGTCGATCCACCCGACGGCCGCATCCCTTATACGCCGGAGGCTCGCGAGAGCCTGGCCGCCCAGAGCCGGCAGCTCGCCGGCAGTCCGGCGTCATGGGAGCAACTGCCCCTGATCACGCGCTGCATTACCAACGGCGTGCCGAACCTGTTGCCCGGCTACAACGCGAACTACCTGATCGCGCAGACGTCCGACCACGTCGTGATCCTGCAGGAGCTGCTGCACGAGGCGCGCATCATTCCGCTCGACGGACGGCCGCATCTGCCGTCCGGCATCCGCCAGTGGGTGGGGGATTCGCGGGGAAGTTGGGAAGGCGACACCCTCCTGGTGACGACCACGAACTTCACGGGCAAGACCAGGGTGAGGGGAGCGAGCGACGCTCTGCGGCTGGTCGAGCGCTACACGCGAATCGGTCCCGACAGGCTGCAGTACGAATTCACCTTCGAGGACCCTGTCACGTTCGCGCGTCCCTGGACGGCCCGCATTACGCTGCGCAGGATCGAGGGGCCCATCTTCGAGTACTCGTGCCACGAGGGCAACCGAGGCCTGGAGAACATTTTGCGCGGCGCGCGCGTGCAGGAAGCTGCGCAGACCGTGGCCGGTCCCTGACGGCCCGCAGCAGCTGGCAGCCCGAGGGAATGGCCCCGCTGCATTCGACGGCGATGCATCCCGCCCGAACTGCGTTGCTCGTCGGTCACAAATAGCCCGACTTGCTCCCTCCTCGCGCCTTGTCAGCGGGGTGCCTCACCGGTCTCGGTGCGACGCGGAATTCCACCACGGACTGCCGGCGCCAGCTTCTGTCCCGCGGCGTCGGCGCCTGCTTGACGGCTGCCGGCGGCGCGGCTATCGTGAGGCGAACCCGGCACAGCATGCGTCCTGCGCCGGTGGTTCCGTGCCCGGACAGAAGTCGTCATGCCCGAGCTAACGACCATGCAGGCTGTCGCCGCCTTCCTCACGCCGACGGCCATCTTCGCCATCCTCCTCGCGCTGCACGTCGTACTGCCGGCGCGCCGCGTCGAGGGCTATACGCGCGTGACGCCGCACCTCTACCGGCTCAACGGCCTCGCCGTCTTCGTCGCCGCGCTCGTCATCTGGCGGTTCGAGCTGACCGGCGCGCCGCTCGGCTGGCTGTGGATCGCGAAGTGGCACGCCTTCGCCGGCGCGGTCGCCCTGAGCGTCGTCATGGCCGCCTGGATCGTGCTGCGCGCGCCCGCCGACGACCGCAGCGCACTGATCCAGTGGATCGAAGGCCGTACCCGCAACGTCCACTTCGGCCGGGGCGTCGACGCCAAGATGTTCATGTACATCTTCGGCGGCGGCGTGCTCGGGTTGTGCGCCGTTTCCAGCGCCGCGTACCACTACGACCTGTACGGCGAGGCGTCGAACGTGGGCCTGTTCCTGCACGCGGCGATGTGGGTGTGGTTCGTCGTGGACTACTTTGTCTTCGAGCGCGTCCAGCTCTTCACCTTCGACATCATCGAGGAGCGCGTCGGGCTCAAGTTGATCTTCGGGTGCCTTGCCCTCTATCCGTTGCTGTATCCGATCGGGCTCTGGGGTACGGCCGGTCTGCCGAGCCCCGACATCGACCCGGCGTTGCACCCGCTGTGGCTCGGAGGTTCGGCCGCGGTGTTTCTGCTGGGCTGGGTGATCACGCGCGGCGCCAACATGCAGAAGTACACGTTCAAGCGTTTCCCGGAGCGCGCCTTTCTCGGGTTCATCAAGCCGGTCACCATGACGGACGGGAAGCGCACGATCCTCTGCAGCGGCTACTGGGGCAGGGCCCGGCACGTGAACTACACGGGCGAGCTCCTGGAGGCGCTCGGCATGGCGCTGGCGCTCGGGCACTTCACGAACGCGTGGGCCTGGGCCTACTTCGTATACCTGACGATCTTCTTCATCGTCCGCGACCGCATCGACGACGGCCGCTGCGCCCTCAAGTATGGAGAGCTGTGGACGCAGTACCGGGCGAAGACTCCCTACCGCATGGTTCCGGGGATCTACTGAGCGCTACCCGCCCCCGCGGGGATTTCCGTCGGCGCTACGAGGCCTTGGATACCGCCAGCTCCGGATAGAACTGCCGGCAGTAGCGGCGGTAGGCCCCGATGGGGCCGTCGGACCGGCACAGCCGCGGCTGCTGCCGGTACCGCATGCGTGCCCAGACCACGACGTCCTGCTGGACGTCCATCTTCTGCATCGACAGCAGGAACTGGTTCATCGCACGGTGGCGCAGCGGCACGGGCAGGAAGCGCATACCCATGATGGCCCGCCGGGGCTTGCGCATCTCCTGCACGGAGTTGGCCAGCACCAGCTCGACGCGTTCGCTGTCGACAGGCCTTGCCAGGACCCAGTATCGCGCTCGAAAGCCTATGGACTTCTCGTGGATTTCGACGAAGGAGTAGCCCAGTCCATGGATGTGCGCGGTGGTTGCGACCTCGTGGACCATCTCGACGCTCGCAAACCTGCGAACGCGCTTGAAGGTGAAGCTGCTCCGCAGATAGGCGCCGTCGACTTCCAGCTCACCGACCGGCGTCACGTTGTCGTAGCCGTGGATGTAGGACAGATGGCCGAAATCCACGGAGTTCTCGGCCAGCGTCTGAACGTGCCCCGGAAACCGGAGGGTGCGGAATCCCACCTTGCACCACTCGGCGCCGTCGTCAGGTATGTCCGGCAGGCGCCACTGCGGTTCGCGACCCCCGTATCCCCACCAGGCGAAGACCATCCCCAGGATTTCCCTGGTCTCGTAGGTTCTCAGGCTTGCGGTCCTGGGCGCGGGGGCGTTCGGCGTGGCGACGCACCGGCCGTCCCCATCGAACTCGAATCCATGAAACGGACAGACCAGACAGCCGTCGCGGACCTTGCCGCCGACCGACGGCCCGAGGTGCGAGCCCAGGTGCGGACATATCGCGTCGGTCACGCGGATGCGGTCGTCCTCGTCGCACCAGACGACGATTTCCTCGCCCACCCAGGTCTTCTCGATCAGCCTCTTGCGCCGAATCGAGTCGCAACTCCCGATGAAGTACCAGCCCTCGGGGAAGGGGGGTAGCTCAGCGATGGGCCCCGACGGTCGTGCACTTGTCTCTGCGAGCATGGTCCTCCGCCACCAAGATCAACTCCAGCAACAATATAGCGACATCGGCGGCGCGCTTCAACCGGGCCCCGGCCGGCTTGGCCGTGCGGCAGGGGCAGGAGGAGGTCGACGGCTCACGCGCGCATGGAGATGTGTCGAGAGTCTATGATGAGCGGCGATGTCGCCAGCATCCGATCCGCGGCGGCCCACCGACACCGGGAACGCGGATGCGCTCGCGACCATACGCCGCGGGTGCGCGGGCCGATCGCGGGCCGTGCCGAGATGGGGTACAGCTACAAGCGACTCGCTCTCATCGACGGTCGCGGCAGTCCGCACGCAGCGCGCATGGCCCTGGGAACGGCTCTGCTGCGGCTCCGCGAAGAAATGCCGGATATCTGACGGCGTCGATCGCATCCGGAGCACAGACGCCAACGCGTTCATTCCCACCTCGTATAGGTATGCGTCGTGTTGAACTCAAGCCGCGCAACCAATGTGAAACCCTCGGGTGGCTCGCCACCGCCACGACTGCATTACGCATACTGCCACAGGTGACCGTTAGTAACTTAAAATACACGTATTAACTCAATATTGTCACGTTTTAGTCACGATATATGCGGTATACTTATGATGAGTTGTCAGTTGAGGAGCCCAACTCCTTGGACAGCTTGAGCCTGTTCGGACACGGCCTGCACGTCACGGGTCAGTGTGTCCGCATACGGTGTTCGCCGACGACGATAGTTCCCTGCGGACGTCTTACCTGATGGCATGCAGCGGTGGTGGCGGCCCGGTCGCGGGTGCCGGTTGGCATCGCTCACCACACACAGGCGCTCGCCGCGATTCGCTCGGATGAACTCGAGAATGCCCATCGTGCCGAGTTCTTCAGCACCCTGCTAGTGGAGTCGACTTCCTGATACAAGGATTGCCAGAAATGCCATCTGCACATCACCGGTCGCGTGGGTGTTCGCCAGCCGCAGTCCGCCGCAGGAGAGCGTCATGGCGCGTGCGCCGAGACGTGGCATCAGCCTTGATGGCAAGCGCCTTGGCTGTGTTGTTCCTGGTAGCAACCAGCGCGGGTCAGCTGCCACCGGAGGTGCTTGCGGATTCGCAACTGTTGCAGGTGGAGCAGGCTCTGAGCGACGGTGACCACAGCCGGGCATGGGCCACTCTTCAAGACGTGCTTCGCCTGCAGCGCGACCACGACCTGGATCTGCCGGAGTTCCACTACTGGCACGCGAGAGTGGCGAGTGTAATGGACCTGCCGGAGGAGGCCCTGGAATCCGTTACCCAATATCTGACCGCGGCGGGCCGTGACGCTCGCCACTATCTGGACGCGTTGGCGCTAATGAACACGCTGCAGGACGCAGTACGCTGTAACGGGTGGAACGCGGAGGCGTACTTTGAAACCGCCACGCTGGAGCAGGTAACAGCCTGCATGGAGACCGGGACTGTCAACCTTGCCACTCCGAATGCTTCGGGCTTGACTCCATTGCATGCTGCGGCATCCCAAGCGAACGATCCGTCGATCATCCAGGCCTTGCTGGATGCCGGGTCCCTGCTTGATGCGGCAGACACGGCCTCCGGCGGAACACCGTTGATACTCACTGTCCGCAACAACGGCCCACTAGCCATCGCCGAATTCCTCCTCGCCGCCGGCGCTAGCGCGAACACCGCGGATTTCAACGGTGGCACGGCGCTGCACTACGCGGCCGCTCACAGCGAGGATCCAGCTGTCGTTGAAGCACTATTGGCCGCCGGTGCCGACGTCGCGGCCAGGGATGGCGACATGCGCACGCCTTTGCATCATGCCGCGGCCTACAACACCAGTCCGGTCATTGTCGACGCTCTGCTCATGGCCGGCAGCGACGTCATGGCACGCGATAGTCAGGACCGCGTGCCTTTGCATCTCGCGGCCGGCAACGACCCGCAGTCGGCAGTAACGCAGGCTCTCGCTGATGCGGACGCTGAGGGGTGTATCGCGATGGGGTCGCAGACGGCTCTACCGCGAGAGGCTCTACTTGAAGGAAAGCTCTCCGGATTGGACCTGCGTGGCCTTGACTTGCGCGGCTGGAATCTGTCGGGCGCAAACCTGCGCAACGCGGATCTTCGAGGAGCGGATTTAGCGGAAGTGAATCTGGAGGAAGCGGATCTGCGCGGGGCCAATCTCTGCGGGGCAAACCTGCTCGCGGCCAATTTGCACGAGAACAAGCTGGATGACGCTATCTTGCGGTGGGCTGTTCTGCGTGGAGTGGAAATGCGCGGGGCCGACTTGGACAGGGCGGACGCACGCGAGGCGGATTTTCGCTATGTGGACATGAGAGGAGTCGATCTTACTGATGCAGACCTGCGTGGCGCAGACCTGCGTGCGGCGGATCTGAGAAACAGGAGTGATCCTGGCTTTAGGAATCACGAAATCACCCGGATATCGGCTGCGGACCTGAGAGGGGTTAATTTCGCCGGCGCGAACTTGTCGGACCTGGACTTCGGTTCGCCGAATTTCGAGGGCTTGGATCTACGCGGGGCGAATCTGGAGGATTCAGTTCTTCGAGGCAACTATCGAAATGCGGACCTGCGCGGCGCGAATCTGTACAATGCGCGCTTCACTAAAGAATCTGATTTCCATGGTGCAGATCTGCGGGACGCGGACCTGCGCCAGGTCCAGGACATGGAGGACGCGGATTTACAGGCTGCGGATCTTGCAGGAGCGATGCTCCAGGGCGCCCGAGCCACCGACACGTCGTCTGGACCAAGTTGGTTGGATGCCGCTATAGGTATCGCTGGCAGCGCGGCAATTTCCGCCGTAGGCGGAGGCACCCAAGAGGCGGTCGCGGCCGGTACTGAATTCGCGGAACGTGTAATCGACGGGCCGCAGTCAGTTGCGTCCGCAACGAGTGTCGCTGCCGCGGGTGGCTCGGTGGGCAATACGGTTGGCGCTGGCGGGGGGCAATGTGAGATTCCGGGCTATCCTACGCCAGCGAATGTGCAGAGCCTTGGCGTGAGTTGGTGTGGCTCGAACGTCGATTTCCAGCGACGGGTTTTTGCACTACAGGCGGCAGGTGCGCAGTGTGCGATAGCCGGCGGATCATCTGCAACCTCCGAGCAAATCACCGCACGCCGCAGGGAGATCAGAGCCGCGTGCGAAACGCTCGGCGCCCTGCAATCCTCGGGAATTCTCCGGTGCCAGTGCCCCGCGGGTTACGGATCCGGCACGCCCAGCGGGCTCGACATATCTCGGGAGGTAGAGGAACGACGGCAACGAGAGCGAGATGCCGAACAACGTCGTCTGGAGGAAACCGAACAACGTCGTCTAGTAGCCGAACAGCGTCGTCTGGAAGACGAGCAACGTCGTCTGGAAGCCGAACAACGCCGGCGAGAGGAACACAATGGGTCTATACTCAATAGTTCTTGTAGTTGCATCTCGATCGACGACCGAACTGGCGAATATAGTTGCCTCGATGGGTTTGTTTCTGATACGCCCATATGCGACATCCGCCGATGACCGACCGCTTCTGAAAATGATATGGTGTCACACTCGCATCAATAGACTCATGGTTCCCAATTCGCCTTCTTGATCTTGTTGCCGTGCGATTTTGCACGGAAAATTGGACCTCACGGGCGGCGACGGCAACGCGGTGATCGACCGCATTCGGCGCCGGCAGTTACAGACGGGAGCCGAGCCGGGTGACGACGCGGCTGCGTCGTTGCTCGCTGTCGCCAGCGCGATGCTGACGGCTCGACCATCCGACCGTCCGGCGACTGCGCGTGAGTTCGTCGACAGGTTGCGCGGAGGCTGATTTCCCGGTTGCTACGGCTTCAGCCGCAGGAGCACGGACGCGGGGATCTGCACCCGCTCCAGCTCGTCCTGCGTCATCAGGCGCATGCAGGCGATCAAGCGCTGCCGCAAGTCCGGCCCCGGCGAGGTGTCGACGCTGTCGCGGGTGACGAGCAGGTCGGCCGGAGGCGCGAGGTTCTGCGCCTCGAACCAGTCGAGCAGGCGCTTGTGGACCTCCACCTTGAGGTGACCGTTCCAGCGGTGCTTCAGGTGGGGCGGCAGGAAGCTGGCCGGCAGGCGCCGCTCCGTCCACTCGTCGAGCCGTTCGTCCCGGTCGCTGTCGTCGACGCTGGCGGCGAACGCCTTCTTCCACCCGGTGAACTGCTCCGGCGTGATCGTCGGCATGTCCGGTCCCGGATCCCTGGCCTCGCTCGCACGCCGCGCCGCCAGGCCGTCCTGGTCCCAGACGTATTTCTCGTCGCCCGAGAAGTCCAGCACCGCGCGCCAGAGGTCGGTACGGATTCTTGCCTGTGAGGGGCCGGACGTCGTATCCGCCATGAGGGACGCTCCCTTCTCAATAGTCGCCCGCCGCGCCGGTAGTCGGCCGTGCGCAGGCTGGCAAGGGCGTTTCGCGTACACCACATTATACTTCCAACGCCTCGGCCTTCCCGACCCGCGCATGCCGTCTCCCAGCGCCCCGCGGCGCCCACACCGTCTCGAGAAGCACGGCGACGTCCGGGTCGACGAGTACTACTGGCTGCGCGACCGGGAGGATCCCGAGGTCCGCGCCTACCTCGACGCCGAGAACGCCTGGGTGCGCGGCGAACTGGCGCACACGGAGGCGCTGCAGGAGGAGCTGTTCGAGGAGATCAAGGGGCGCATCAAGCAGACGGACATGTCGGTGCCGTACCGCGAAGGGGCGTATCTGTATCACCGCCGCTACGAGGACGGCCGCGAATACCCCGTCTACTGCCGCCGTGCGCTCGGCGCCGCCGGCGCGCAGGGTGACGAGGAGGTGCTGCTCGACGTCAACGCCGTGGCGGAGGGACACGCCTTCTGCGAGGTGGGCTCGCGCCGGGTGAGTCCCGACGGGCGGTTGCTGGCGTACGCCGTCGACACGGTCGGCCGCCGCCGGTATGGCGTCCGGTTCCGGGACCTGGACGCGGGACGCGAGTTGCCCGATCTCATTCCGGACGTAACGGCCAACGTCGCCTGGGCCGGCGGCAACGACGCGGTGTTCTACGCGCGCCAGGATCCGGAGACGCTGCGGCCGTACCAGATCCTGCGGCACCGGCTTGGAGACGATCCGCGCGACGACCGGATCGTCTACGAGGAACCCGACGCGGAGTTCTCGTGCGCGGTGTGGCGCAGCCGGTCGCGGCGCTACGTACTCGTCGGGTCGTTCCAGACGCAAACGACCGAGATTCACTATCTCGACGCCGCCGACCCCGGGGCGGAGCCAGTTCCGTTCCTGCCGCGCGAGCGCGGCCACGAGTACGAGATCGACCACTTCCGCGGCCGGTTCTACATCCGGACGAATGCCGGCGCCCGCAACTTCCGGCTCATGGAGACGGACGAGGTCCGGCCCGGCCGTGCACACTGGCGCGAGCTCCTGCCGCACCGCGAGGAGGTGCTGCTGGAAGGGTTCGAGCTGTTCCGCGACCACCTGGTGGCGGCGGAGCGGCGCGACGGCCTGACCGTGCTGCGCGTGAAGCCGTGGAGCGGACCCGGCGAGCACGAGGTCGCGTTCGACGAGCCGGCCTACGCCGCCGGCCTCGGCGTCAACGTCGAGCCTGACACCGCCACGCTGCGGTTCCACTACAGCTCGATGGTCACGCCCGAGTCGGTCTACGACTACGACATGGCCTCTCGCGCGCGCACGCTTCGCAAGCGGGAGGAGGTGCTGGGCGGCTACGACCCCGCGCGCTACGAGACGCTGCGGCTGCACGCGACGGCGGCGGACGGCGTCCGGGTGCCGATCTCGCTGGTCCGGCGGCGGGCTTCGGCAGGGGAGGGCCGCCAGCCCGCCGACGCGCCGCCGCTTCTGCTGTACGGCTACGGGTCGTACGGCATCAGCATGGACGCCGCGTTCCGCTCTTCGCGCCTCAGCCTGCTGGACCGCGGCTTCGCGTACGCCATCGCCCATGTGCGCGGCGGCGAGGAGCTGGGGCGCAGGTGGTACGACGACGGCAAGCTGCAGAAGAAGAAGAACACCTTCACGGACTTCATCGCGAGTGCGGAGCACCTGGCCGCCGCGGGTTACGCCGCGCCGGAGCGGTTGTTCGCCATGGGCGGCAGCGCGGGCGGCCTGCTGATGGGGGCGGTGATCAACATGCGCCCCGACCTGTTCCACGGCGTGGTCGCGCAGGTGCCGTTCGTAGACGTGGTCACGACGATGCTCGACGAGAGCATTCCGCTCACCACCGGCGAGTACGACGAGTGGGGCAATCCCAATGAGAAGGGCGCGTACGAATACATCCGCTCCTACTCGCCGTACGACAACATGGAGCCCGTCGCCTGGCCGCATCTGCTCGTGATGACGGGCCTGCACGACTCGCAGGTGCAGTACTGGGAGCCGGCCAAGTGGGTGGCCCGTCGCCGCGTCATGCAGCCCGGCGACGGCCGCCGCCTGCTGCTGAAGACGAACATGGAGGCCGGCCACGGCGGCGCATCGGGCCGCTACCGCCGCTACCGCGAGCTGGCGCTGCAGTACGCCTTCCTGCTCGACCTGGCGGCGAACGCCTGAACATCAGCCGGGGTAGCCGGTATGATGCAACGATGCGAACCGCCAGGAACGGCTGCACGAGTGAATCTACCGGGCGTCGACTTGGTGGTACGTCGCGGAACGAGTCGGCCGTGTGGGAGTGACTGGCCGGGCGGAAGAACAGGCTGGTGGAGGAACCCGTATGCTTCGCAACCTGAAGCTGGAGAAGTACCGCGGCTTTGACGCCTACGAGCTGGTCGACTTGTCGCGAGTCAATCTGCTCGTTGGCAAGAACAACTGCGGCAAGACGTCGATTCTCGAAGCGCTGTACTTTCTGGTTTCCAACGGTGATCCCTTAGTTCTGACCCGATCTGCGAATCGGCGTGGCGAAGTCGGCGACGCTGGATCAAGGTCTGGGCCAAGAGCACCCAGCGTCTCTCATTTTTTCTTCGGTCACCGTTTCGGGCCAGGCGCAGGCTTTCGCCTGTCGAGCAAGGGGCACGGACACGTCTCCGCCGAGGTTCGTGCCGCTGACATTGAGGATGAGTCTCGGCTGTTCGATGATGCCACGGACCAGTTCCCACCTCTCGTTCTGCAGATAAAGGGGAGTGCCTTCAGGAACGTGCCCGAGATCCCGGTCATGGAAAACGGTTCCTTGCTGAACTCCCGACTGCTCCGATTGCGAAACCCGTGGTCCGAGATGACACCACGGCCATCCGTACAGTTCGTCACCCCCGATTCACTCGATCTTGAGCCAATGCGAGAGGTCTGGGACAAGGTCTTGACGGAGAAGCGCGAAGCCGAAGCTATCGAAGCAATGACGCTGTTGGAGAAGGATCTTGAATCCATTCATTTTCTAACGAGCGATAACTCACGGGCGCGCTCCGGTCGCGCCGGTGTGCTGTTGGGGTTTCGAGGGGCCGGTCGCCGCGTGCCCCTTGGCAGTTACGGCGACGGGATGCGTCGGCTTCTTGCGCTGTCGCTTGCGCTGATACAAGCTGCAAATGGACTGCTGCTGATTGACGAGATCGACGCAGGGTTGCACTGGACTGTCATGGAAGACATGTGGCGGCTGGTTGTCGACACCGCACGAAAGTCGTCAGTGCAGGTATTCGCCACGACCCACAGCCAGGACTGCATACGGGGCCTCGCGTCACTGGTCGAGTCCCGTGCGGATCTTGCCGAGGAAGTCTCCATGCAGAAGGTTGAGCGAGCCCTTGGCCGAGCGGTGAGACTCGACGCCGAAGGCATCCAGGTGGCCGTCAAGCAGAACATAGAGGTGCGGTGACAATGGCGAAGCTGGAGCGCTCCAGCCTTCGCGTAGAAGGCGGCGACGACATGCATGCAATCCGGCACCTGCTCATCAGGCACGGTGTCAACTATGACCATGAGCCGTGGCGTTCCTGGTTCCCGTCGATCGACGCCGTCGTTGGCGCCAGGGACACCATCTTGAACAGTAGTACGGTCGAAACCGCAGTGTCGCTGAGTAGCGGCAGGGCGGTGGGTTTCGTGCTGGACGCTGATTCTTCGGTTCCCGACCGATGGCAGGCGATTTCGAATCGTCTTCGGCAGGCGGGCGTGGAACCGCCGGCAGCGATTCCGGCAGAGGGGTTCGTTGGGGAGTCCGTCCAGTACCGCACGCGTGTCGGTGTGTGGTTGATGCCGGACAACCAGCAGGCAGGAAACCGTGGAGAGGGGACGCTGGAGCGTTTTCTCGAAACCCTGGTTGAGGAAAAGGATCCGTTGTTTCCGTACGCGCGAGAAGCGACGGCCCGGGCCAGGGCAGAATACGGGGCGAGCTACCCCGAGGGTGACATCAGGAAGGCCGTGCTGCATGCGTGGCTCGCGTGGCAGCAAGAACCGGGACTGCCGTACGGTACCGCTATCCGGGCGCGATATTTTCGCCACGATAGTCCGCTGGCGATGAGCTTCGTCGCCTGGTTCCGCCGGCTGTTTGAAGGGGATTGAAGGCGGAACTGATGCGTATCACCGTGACGATGGACGACGATGTCGCCGCCCGAATCGAGGGACGTCGGCGGCGCGATGGTCAGTCGCTGAACCAGGTCGTCAACGAACTACTGCGCGAAGCACTGCGCAGCGGCCTGCGGACGCCCGCGGCCGGGAAGTACCGCACGGAGACGTATGCGCTGCGTATGCGCCCCGGTTTTGACGCCACCCGGCTAAACCAGTTGGTCGATGATCTCGAAACGGACGCCTACCGGGAGCGGTAGGACGACCGCCGCGCATGAGGCAGCCTGACGTTAACGACGCCAGGGACGCGTCGCTTGACGGTCAGTCGTGGCAAGTCGCATGACGGCCGTGGCTGGGCACGAGATGCGCGCAGCCGTGGCGGCGCTGCGGGACGCCGATCCGCTGCTGCGGCGGCTGATCGACGGCTACGAGCCGTTCGCATTCCGGCGGACGGAGCGGCATCCCTTCGAGGCGCTGTTGCGCGCCATCGTCTACCAGCAGTTGTCGGGCCGCGCGGCGGGCGCCATCTACGAGCGGGTGGCGGCTTTGTTCGACGGCGGCCGGCCGACGCCGCGGGCGCTGGCGGCGCTGACGGCGGATCAGTTGCGCGCGGCCGGGCTGTCGCGCGCCAAGGTGCGGGCCGTGCACGACCTGGCCGCCAAGACCCGGCGCCGCGTCGTGCCCGGGCCGCGCACGGTGCGCTCGCTCTCCGATGACGAGGTCATCGAGCGCGTCGTGCAGGTGCGGGGAATCGGCCGCTGGACGGGAGAGATGCTGCTGATGCAGCTCGGGCGGCCGGACGTGCTGCCGGCGACGGATCTGGGCATCCGGCGCGGCTATGCGCGCATGCACGGCCTCGAGGAGTTGCCGGAGCCGGACGAGATCCTGGCGTACGGCGAGCGCTGGCGCCCCTGGCGCAGCGTCGCGTCGCTGTACCTGTGGCGCGCGGCCGACCTCTCCGCCGGAGAGTTGCCGGCGGAGTGAGCTGCCGGCCCCGTTGTATGCTGTGCAACCAGTGACGAGAACGGGCTGGCTGCTCACTGCCGCGGTGGCGGCGCTCTACTTCCTGCACCAGGACATCTGGTTCTGGGACCAGGCCCGGCCGCTGGTCTTCGGCTTCCTGCCGATCGGATTCTTCTACCACGCCGTCTACTCGCTCGCCGCGGCGGCGCTCATGTGGGCGCTCATCAGGCTGGCCTGGCCGGCGCACCTCGAAGCCGAGGCGGAAACGGCTTCCGCGCCCGAGCCGGGCGGTCCGCCCGCCGCGCCGGGCGAGTCCGAGGAGCGCCGGTGATCCCCGCCCTCGTCGTCTTCGCCTATCTCGGCGTCGTCCTCTACATCGGCATCTTCGCGTTCCGCCGCGCCGGCGGCGGGGAACACGCCGAGAGCTATTTCCTCGCCAACCGCTCGCTCGGCCAGTACGTGTTCCTGCTGTCGCTGTTCGGCACCAACATGACGGCGTTCACCATCCTCGGCTCGGCCGGGCACGCCTTCTCCAACGGCATCGTGACGTACGGGCTGATGGCGTCGTCCTCGGCGTTCCTCATCCCGCTGACGCTCTATCTGTTCGGCACGCGCGTCTGGTCGCTCGGCAAGCGCTTCGGCTTCATGACGCCGGTGCAGATGTACCGCGACCGCTGGGAGTGCGGGCACATCGGCACCGCCATCTTCGCCGTGCAGGCAACGCTGCTGGTGCCGTACATCGTCATCGCGGTGATGGGCGGCGGGACGACCCTCAGCGCGGTGAGCGGCGGGGTGGTGCCGTACTGGTTCGGCGGGCTGGTGGTGGCGGCGGTCGTGATGAGCTACGTGTTCTTCGGCGGCATGCGCGGCACCGCGTGGGTCAACACGTTCCAGACGGTGCTGTTCCTCGTGTTCGGCGCGGCGGCCATCCTGTTCATCGGCGTCAGCATCGGCGGGTTTCCGCAGGCGATGGAGCGGCTGCTCGCGAATCCCGAGACCGCGCCGCTGCTGACGCGCGAGCGGGTCCCGCCGGCGTTCTTCTTCAGCTACATGCTGATTCCGCTCTCGACGATCATGTTTCCGCACATCTCCATCTTCTGCCTGACCGCGCGGCGGATGGGGCAGTTCAAGAAGACGATCATCTTCTACCCGCTGTGCATCCTGGCGATCTGGCTGCCGTGCACGTTCCTCGGCCTGACGGCCAATGCCATGACCGACGTGCCGGCGATCGAGTCGAAGCTGGAGGCGCGTGCGGAGCTGGCGGCCGGCAGGGAAGACCTGTCGCCAGCC
Source organism: Vicinamibacteria bacterium (assembly GCA_022820825.1). GTDB lineage: Bacteria > Acidobacteriota > Vicinamibacteria > Vicinamibacterales > UBA8438 > JAAXGX01. Next base: position 30,007 of record JAJEEU010000068.1, on the reverse strand, counting down.
GAGGCGGCCGGCCTGCAGCGCGAGGCGGCCGGCGACGACGTGATCATCCTGATGCTCGAGCACTACGCGCCGCTGTGGCTGGCCGGCCTGCTGGGCGCCGGCATCATGGCGGCGGTGATGGCCAGCGATTCGCAGATACTGGCGCTGTCCACGATGTTCACCGAGGACGTGTTCGCCTACTACGGGGGCGCACAGCGCTTCGGTCCGGCGGTGCAGGTGCAGACGGGACGCCTGTTCGTCGTGTTGATTGCCCTGGTCGCGTACGCCATCGCGCTGCAGGCGCCGCCCGGCATCTTCGGCATCGCCGTGCAGTACGCGTTCTCGGGATTCACGACGCTGATGCCGCTGCTGGTGGCCGCGCTCTTCTGGAGGCGCAGCACGAAGTGGGGCGCGCTGGCGGTGGTGCTGTGGACGGCCGCCACGATGACCGCCGTCGCGGTGCTGCAGGCGGTGGTACCCGCGCCGGCGCCCGGCACGGTCGTCCCGGTCTGGACGCTGGCCGGGCTGGACATCGTCACCCGCACGCCGGGCGGCACCGCGGTGCTCGGCTACATGCCCGTGCTGCCGATGCTGATCGGCTCGTCGCTGCTGATGGTGGTGGTTTCGCTGCTGACCCCGCCGCCGGCGGCCGCCACCGTGGCGCGCTATTTTCCCCCCACGCACCCGCGGAGAATCCCCGGATGAGAATCGTGCCGTTCGCCCTGATTGCCGCAACGCTGACCGTGGCCGGGCCGCTGCCCGCCCGCGCGCAGGATGGCGGCGAGTACCCCACGGTCACCCGCGAGCGGCTGGAAGATCCCGGTCCCGGCGACTGGCTGATGTACCGGCGCACGTACGACGGCTGGGGTTACAGCCCGCTCGACCAGATCACGAAGGCGAACGTGGCCCGGCTCGAACCGGTCTGGTCGCTCTCGACCGGGCTACGTCCGGGACACGAGTCGCCGCCGCTGGTGAACGGCCGCTTCATGTTCCTGACCACGCCGCGCAACAACGTGATCGCGGTGGACGCGCGCACGGGAGACATCCTGTGGCGCTACACGCGGCAGTTGCCCGACGGCCTGACGCACGGCCACCCGACCAACCGCGGCCCCGCGCTGTACGAGGACCGGGTGTACCTGGCGACGGTCGACGCCAACGTGGTGGCGCTCGACGCGGCCACCGGCGATGTGGCGTGGGACCAGTCGGTCGAGGACCACCGGCGCGGCTACTACATGACGATGGCGCCGCTGGCCGTGGACGGCAAGGTGATGGCCGGCGTATCGGGCGGCGAGCGCGGCATCCGCGGCTTCGTGGTGGCGCTCGACGCACGGTCCGGCGCGGAAGCGTGGAAGGCGTACTCCATTCCGTCGCCGGACCAGCCGGGCGGCGATACCTGGCCGGGCGATTCGTGGCGCACCGGCGGCGCGCCGATCTGGCTGACGGGCACGTACGACCCGGAACTGAACCTGACGTACTGGGGCACCGGCAATCCGGGACCCTGGATGGGGGATCAGCGGTCGGGTGACAACCTCTACACGAACTCCGTGATCGCCGTGGACGCGGCCACCGGAGACCTGCGCGGCTACCACCAGTACCACTGGAACGGCTCCTGGGACTGGGACGAGGTTGATCCGCCCATCCTGGTCGACGTGCGGCGCGGCGGGCGGACGCACGCGGCGCTGGTGCATCCGGGCCGCAACGGCTACCTGTGGATACTCGGCCGCGCGGCCGACGCCATCACCTTCATTGACGCGGAGCCCTACGTCCACCAGAACGCGTTCACCCGCATCGATCCGCAGACCGGCCGTCCGGAGTACGACCCCGAGCACACGCCGGGGACCGGCGTGCGCGCGTCGTTCTGCCCGTCGCTGTGGGGCGGCAAGAACTGGCCGCCGGCCGCCTACAATCCCGGCACCCGCTATCTGTACATCCCGGCCAACGAGAATCTCTGCTCGATCATCGAGGGGCGCGAGGTGGAGTACGAGCCGGGCAGCTCGTTCGTCGGTGCGTCCTCGCAGACGTACCTCCTGGAGGGTGCGGACCATGTCGGGGAGCTGCAGGCCTGGGATCTGGACGCCGGCGAGCAGGTCTGGGTGCAGGAGTTCGACTCGCCCAACTGGGGTCCGGTGCTGACGACCGCGGGCGGGCTGGTGTTCTCCGGCGGCACGAACGACCGCTACTTCCGGGCGTTCGACGCGGATACCGGTGAAATTCTCTGGCAACAGCGGACGAGCTCCGGCATCATCGGCGTGCCGGTGTCGTACATGATCGACGGCGTGCAGTACATCGCGGTACAGGCGGGGTGGGGCATCGACGCCCAGCGGATGCAGGGGGCGATCGATCGCAGCGTCGGACAGACGACGCACGTGCCCCAGGGCGGTGCCCTGTGGGTGTTCGCGCTGCGGCAGTGAGCCGCGAACGCGCCCCAGTCGGCGTGCAACGACGGAGACGCGACTACCGCTCGGTCGGGTCTCGGCCGTCGCGCGGGGCGCCGGTGCCGGACGAGCCCATGAAGAGCGTCCTGCCGTCGGGCAGCGTGAGGTCTCTGCCGTTGGCCCGCCGGGTGCCGTCCTTCGAGCCGTAGCCGTCGACGACGATCTCCATGCCGATCTGGATGACGTCCTTGTTGAACCCGCGGCGGAACAGGTTGTGCGGGTTGCCGCACTCGATCATCCAGAGCTCGGTGGAGCCGTCGTCCATCTGCACGTCCATGTGAATCCAGGCGTGCGGGTTGATCCACTCGACCTTGGTCACCGTGCCCTGGAAACGGACCGGCCGGTTGGCGTCGAACTCCGCCGAGAAGGCGTGATGGGCCGCCACCGTGCCCGCCCCCAGCGCCAGCGCCACGGCCACCGCCGCCGCCATCCTGATCAGTTTCTGTGCCTGCATTGCTTACCTCCGTATGCTCCCGGTCTCCGCGGTCAAGTGTAACTCAGCTATGCCCGTCCGGCTCTAAATGTCCGGCTCGCTGGTGGGCAAGCGGGTGACGTCTATCCGCAGCGTGCCGCCGCGGCGGCCGTAGTCGCCTTCCCAGCGCTCGACCAACTGCTCCCGCCTGAGGTGCCCGTAGATCAGCTCCTCGACCATCTCCACGCAGCGATACTCCATCACCTGCGCCGCCTCCTCCATCCGCTTGTAGAGCGGCAGCCTGATCGTCCACGGCTTGGTGAACACCTCCGGGTCGGTGATCGTCGCCTCGTAGTTGATGTGGTACGGCGTGACCGGCGTGTAGCGCTCGACCACCGTCATCTGCCCGCTGTGGTGGTTGCCCGAACGGTCCAGCCACATCTGCTCGATCAACTCGGTCACCTCGACCACCAGCGTGTCGCCTTCCCAGCGGCCCACCGAATGGCCCATCCACGAGTCGATGCCCGGCGCGTCCACCTCGTCGAGGTGAATCGTGCGGCCGGCATTCGAGAAGCCGTAGGCGATCATGATCTTGTCGGTGCCCTGCGTTATCTGGAACGGAAAGCCCAGATAGGTCGCGCGCGGCACGCCCGGCATCAGGCACTTGACGGCCGGGTCGCGCACCAGGGCGTTGGCGCGGTTGTCGTCGCGCACGGCGAGCGCCTCGGGCGTGTAGGGGATCGTCCCGCCGACGACCACGCCGAGACTCGGCGGCACGCCGCCGAGCGCGCCGAGCGCGAGCACCGGCGCGTTGGGAACGGGCCCGCCGTTGGGCACGCCCTCGTGCAGGACGACGGCCGGCGCGGCGGCCTGGCCCTCGAGGTTGTAGTCGGTCTCGCGGAAGGTCTGCCAGACGCCGTGAATCGCCGGCACGTCGGTCCCCTCGAGCCGCGGAATCATGCTCTCGGACCCCTCGCCCGACTCCTCCATCGGCTGCCCGCAGGCCGCCGCCAGCAGCATCCCCGCCGCCAAAGCGGCAAACCACGGACCGCCATTCAGCCGCTCTCGCATCGCTCTACCTCGCTCCCTCCTGCACGCGGGCACCCGCGAGGATACTCGTCAGTGCGTAGTTGCCTTCGTGACAGGCCGATTCGTAGATCAGGTTCTGCCTGTTGTCGCCGAGACGCCACGTCACTTCGATGGTCCACGGCTGCGTGAACGTGGAGTCGTCCGCGATGGTGGCGTGATACATCAACAGGTCGTGCTCGGTGCGGGTCAAACGCTCCACGAGGCGCATCTCCCCGGTCGCGCCCTCGAAACCGGCGTTCGCGCTGAAGTTGGTCGTCTCCACCACCAGGGTGTCGCCTTCCCAGCGCCCGCGCGCGTCGCCGTGCCACTGCCGGACGTGCGCCGGTGCGTGCGGCCGTCCGTCCAGCGGAATGGTGCGGTAGGCGCCGCCCCAGTGCCCGGCTTCGTAGTAGAGCGTGACCGCATCGGGCGTCTGGACGATCCGCCGGAACGCGCACAGCGGCGACGTGCAGGGGAGCGTGAAGCCCGTGCAGCGGTCCGCCGGACGATCTTCCGGCCCGTCGGCGTCCTCGCGGGTCGCGCGCCGGCGCTCCGCCTCCGCATCGACGCGCTCGCGGGCTGCCGCGGTATACGGAATCTTGCCGTCCGGCGGATCGACGATCAACGAAGTGCGTCCGGTCTCCACGACCTTCGTGGCGTAGAAGGTGCTGAACGCGTTGTTGTAGGCGCCCTCCACGTCCGCCACGGAGCCGCGCTCGTCGCGCTCGTCGCGGCCGGCGGCCTCGACGGTCCGGCGCTCCAGCGCCTCGACTTCCTCGGCGGTCAGGAATTCCTTGTCCGCGAATTCCGCGGGCCGTTCGAGCGGCGTCTGCGTCTTGCTGTCCCAGATGCCCTGCAAGTCCGGATGGCCCCAGGGCGTCAGCGCGGGCGTATAGCCGTCCGCCGCGGCCGCATCCGTCTGGACCGCCTGTACCGCCGCGGGACCGGCCGCAATCGAAACGCCCGCTGCCGCGAGCGCCAGCGCACCGATGAACGCACGGAGTCGAGGCATCATCCTGCCCTCCTCACCTATTCTTCCGGCACGGCGAAGACGAACATTGTGTTGGCGGCGCCCGCCACGCGCCCGCCGCCCACCGCGACCGCCAGGTACTGCCGGCCGCCGACGGCGTACGTTATCGGATAGCCCTGCGGCGGGGCGGGCAGCCGCACCTGGAACAGCGCGTCGCCGGTCGCCGCGTCGTACACGAAGAAGTTGCCGTCGCCGTCGCCGCTGGTGGCCAGGCCGCCGCCGGTCGTCAATGCCGCGGTGAGGGCGCGCGTGGGGTACATGCTCCGCCACAGCACCTCGCCCGTGGCGATGTCCATGGCGATGAACCCGCCGCCGTGCTCCGGGCTGAGCGGATGCGGGCCGCCGCCGGTCGGCCGCCAGCCGGCGCGCTCGTAGTCCTGGTAGAAGTAGTAGTCGCCGATGGGGCTTTCGCGTTGCTCGACCTCGCTGTACACCGCCCTGGCGCAGTGCGGGCTGATCGGGATGTACAGCGCCCCGGTGTCCGGGTGATAGGCGGTAGCCGGCCAGTTGCGGATGCCCATCATGCCCGGGCAGAAGTCCATCTCGACGCCGATCTCCTGCAGCCGGCCGGGCCGGTAGGCGACCGCGCCCGTCTCCGGGTCGATGTCGATCAGGTTCTGGTAGCCGAGGTCGTGGGCGGCGACGAACTCGCCGGTGGTGCGGTCGATCTCCCACAGGATTCCGAGCTTGCCCATCTTGAACAGCGACTTGCGCCCGTCGTGATCGATGAGCACCGACTCGAACGATTCGTCCAGGTCGTACGACTCTCCGGGCACGAACTGGTAGTACCAGTCGATTTCGCCCGTTTCGGGGTGCAGCGCCAGCGCGCTGTTGGTGTAGAGCGCGTCCCCGTCGGTCTTGCGCGAGATCCGCGCCCACGGCTTGGCCTGCGCCGTGCCCCAGTAGATGCGGTCCAGCTCCGGGTCGTAGCTGCCGGGAATCCACGCGTCGCCGCCGGCGCGGAACATCTCGGGCAGGTCGCCCCAGGTGTCGCCGCCCGGCTCGCCGGGACCCGCGATGGTCGAGGTGCGCCACAGCTCCGCGCCGGTCTCGGGGTCGTGCGCCGAGATGAAGCAGCCGCCCTCGTGGTAGCGCTCGCAGCCGGTGATGCCGGCCACGATCTGGCCCTTCACCACGATCGGGCCGCTCGTGTAGCGGTAGCCGCGGCTCCAGTCGGCCACCTCGCGGTCCCAGACGACCTCGCCCGTGGCGGCGTCGAGCGCCAGGATGTGGGCGTCGTTGGTCGTCACGTAGACCTTGTCGCCGTAGACGGCCAGCGAGCGGGTGCGGCTGCGGAAGGTGTCGTCGGGATTGCCTTCGAAGGTCTTGCGGTACTCCCAGAGCCGGTCGCCGGTAGCGGCGTCCACCGCCTGCACGTAGCCGAGCGGATTGGGGATGTACATGCGGCCGGCGCGCACGAGCGGCGCAGGCTGGCTCAGTCCCGGCCGGAGCGCGAAGGCCCATACGAGCTGCAGCCGGTGCGCGTTGTCCCGGTTGATCTGGTCGAGCGGGCTGTAGCCCCAGCCGTCGAGCGTGCGCCGCCAGTGCAGCCAGTCCGCCGGATCGGGATCCAGCAGCATGGCGTCCGTCACCGGCTCGACGGACGGGCCCTGGGCGGCCGCGGGCATGGCGCCGGACAGGAGCAGGACCCATGCCGCCAGCAGCACCAGCGGCCGGGCGGGGCGTGTTGTACTGGATCGATCCGTCATCGGCTGGACGCGAATTATACATCGCGGGGGCGGCGGCCGGGCGCCGCGGCGGAATGCGAATCGATCCAACCAATTGAAGAATATTCAAGGGGTTGGATGCTGCGGAGACGCTACGCCGTGCCAGTGGGCGCATTTTCGTTGCGTTGCGGCGCTCTCCAGGTGGGCATGCGGTTTGCACGCTCGCGTGTGTCGTGTAGACTTCGGCGGCTCGCGCTCCTTGATGAGCGCTGGGGCATGGACGTGTTGTCCATGTGGGGAGGAGAACAAGAATGAGACGTAGTCGTATGGTGCGTGCCCACCTGGCAGTGCTGGTGGGCGTGCTGTTGCTGCCGGCGGCGGCTGTTGCGCAGACGGGCGCCATCGCCGGGAGCGTGGCGGACGAGACGGGCGGCGTGCTGCCCGGCGTCACGGTCGAGGCTGCCAGTCCGGCGCTGATCGAGGGCGTGCGCGCCACGGTCACCGACGGCGCGGGCCTGTACACGATCGAGGCGCTGCGGCCCGGCACGTACACGGTCACGTTCACGTTGCCCGGTTTCAACACGTTCGTGCGCGAGGGGATCGAACTGGTCTCCGACTTCACGGCGAACGTGGACGGGACGATGTCGGTCGGATCGATCGAGGAGACGGTGACCGTCTCCGGGGCCGCCCCGGTAATCGACGTGCAGAACGTCGTGAGCCAGGAAAACCTGTCGCGCGAGGAGATCGACACGCTGCCGACGTCGCGCACCTACTTCGGCCTGGCGGCGCTCACGCCCGGCATGACGGGCAGCATCGCCGGCGGCGGCCACGACGTGGGCGGCGCCACGGGCGACATCTGGGGCTACGTCAGAATCCACGGATCCAGCGACGCCGACGGCATGGTGATGTGGGACGGCATGAGCATCAACAACAACATCGGCCTCGGCGGCGGCTCGTCGAAGGAGTTCTTCCTGAACCAGGCCGCCATCGAGGAGATGGTCGTCTCGACGAGCGACATGAACGCCGAGTTCCCGTTCGGGGGCGTCGCCACCAACGCCATCCCCAAGGAGGGCGCCAACACGTTCAGCTACTACGTGAACGTCAACGGCACCAGCGGCGACCTGCAGGCCGCCAACGTGGACGAGGCGCTCCAGGCGCGCGGCGCGTCGCCGCTCGCCAAGAGCAAGAAGATCTGGGACTACGGCGTCGGCGTGGGCGGCCCGCTCGTGCAGGACCGCGTGTGGTTCTACACGGCGCACCGCTGGTGGGGCGCGCAGAACTTCACGCCGCTGGGCAATGCGAACATCGCCCCCGGTTACCAGTTCGAGGGCGCGCTCAATCCGCAGGTCGGCCACGGCCCGACGTACATCGCCGATCCGAACGATCCGCACTTCACCGACTTCTTCAACCAGGACAACTCGATCCGCTTCACCATCCAGGCCAGCGAGCGGAACAAGATCACGCTGTCGCAGGCGCTCCAGGACAACTGCGCCTGCGGCTACTGGCCGCAGTGGGGCATCGTCGACCGCGCGGGGTCGCAGGACTACACGTACTCGCCGATCAACCTGACGCAGGGGTCGTGGACGTTCCCGGCCAGCAACCGGCTGCTGTTCGAGGCCGGCTTCTCGTACCTGCTGAACAACAGCGCGCCCGAGAGCCACGACAGCGTCTGGGAGGACGCCGAGGCGCTGGCGGCCACCGGCATGACGTTCGACCAGTTCATGGCGGCCGATCCGGCGTTCGCGCTGCAGTACGTGGATGTTCCGCACATGAGCTACTTCCCGGTGTTCAACTGGCGCTCGCACGGCATCCGTACGTGCGCGCCGTGTCTGCTGGGCACCGGACACGACTTCCCGACGCAGGTGTTCCGCGGATCGATGTCGTACGTCACGGGCTCGCACAACCTCAAGATCGGCGTGGACGGCCGCTGGGCGGCCGAGGAGCACGCGGAATCGCGCCTTGCCAGCAACGCGTGGCCGATCCGCCTTGACTTCTTCACGCGCGACGTGGCGACCGGCGCCCTGGGCGGCGGTCCGGGCGGCATCTACCTGGTGCAGCAGTTGGCCACGCCGCGGTCGTCGTTCATGAACTCGTTCGAGTTCGGATTCTTCGCCCAGGATCAGTGGACGATCGATCGCCTGACGCTGAATCTGGGCGTGCGCTACGACCGCCTCAACGGCTGGGTGCCGGAGCAGACCGCGCCCAACGGCCGCTGGGGCTTCAAGAACCCGGACGGCACGCCGTTCCACGTCAGCCGCATCGACAACGTGCCGAACTACCACGACATCGTGCCCCGCATCGGCGTGGCGTATGACTTGTCGGGCGACGGCCGGACGGCGATCAAGGCGACGGTCGGCAAGTACGTCGTGCCGATCGGCACGGCCATCGCGCAGGACGTCAACCCGCTGGAGGGTCAGGTACAAACGGCGCGGGCGTGGCTGGACTTCAACGGCAACTTCATGCCCGACTGCGACCTCGACAATTTCTTCGCGGCCTTCGGCGCCAACGGCGAGTGCGGGCCGATCTTCAACCCCGCGTTCGGCAACCCGGCGGCGGCCCGCGTCTACGATCCGAGCCTTGTCGAGGGCTGGGGCAAGCGGCAGACCCAGTGGCAGAACTCCGTTTCGATCCAGCAGGAGATCTCCGACGTCTGGTCGATCGAGGTCGGCTATTTCCGCACGCAGTACGGCAACTTCCGCGTGGTGGACAACGAGAACATCGGTCCGGAGGACTTCATCGAGTACAGCATCCTGGCGCCGGCCGGTTCCGAGGTGCTGGGCCTGACGCCGGGACAGCGGATTAGCGGGCTGTACTCCATCTCGGCCGAAGGCCTGGCCAAGGGCGTCAGCGACGTCGTCAAGCGGGCCTCGGACTTCGGCGACATGCACCAGGTATTCCACGGCATCGACGTCAACTTCGATGGCCGTTTTGACAATGGCCTGCGGCTGGGCGGCGGCTTCAGCACCGGGGGCACTACCTACAACGAGTGCTTTACCGTGGACAACCCGATGCGCGCGCGCGACGGTTTCTGCGAGGTCAGCGAACCGTGGAGCGCCGGCACGCAGTTCAAGCTGAACGGATCCGTGCCGCTGCCGTACGACACCGAGTTCTCGTTCGTCCTCCAGAGCCTGGCGGGTCAGCCGTGGGTGACGCAGTACCGCTCCGGCGGCGCGGCCGACATGGTCCAGATCGTCGGCCAGGACTGCCCGACCGGCTGTGTATTGCCCAACGGCACCGAGACGATCCTGCTGACGCCGTCCGGCATGGGCGTCGGCTCGATCTCGACCATCGAGAACGCGCGGAGCAGGACCTCCTACACGCCCGGAACCAACGGGTTCTACTTCCGGGGTGCGGAGTTCTACGAGCCGCGGCTGAATCAGCTTGATCTGCGCTTCACGAAGATCTTCAACGTGGGCGGCGGCCGCATCCGCGGCTGGGTCGATCTGTTCAACATCTTCAACGCCAACAGCGCGGCTGCCGTATCCGACCAGTTCGTCAGCCAGGGCTACCCCTTCGTGACGGCCGTGATGGGCGGCCGGCTGCTGAAGTTCGGCGCGCAGTTCGACTTTTGACGTATAGATGGGACGGGATAGTTCGGAGGGGCGGGGCCTGCCGGTCCCGCCCCTTTTTTTGTACCGGCGGGCGGTTCCGCATGCCGCACTGCGTCCGGCGCTTTGCATCCGTGGTGCGTCCGTGTAAAATCTGCCAGCCGTCGAAGGCGGTTAGTGGTTGCAGGTATGTACGAAGGTCCAGGAGGAATCAATGAATCGTAGTGGTATCTTGCGCGTCCACCTCGCGGTGCTGGCGTGCCTGTTGTTGCCGGCTGCGGCCTTGGCCCAGACGGGCGCCATCGCCGGGAGCGTGGCGGACGAGACGGGCGGCGTGCTGCCCGGCGTGACGGTCGAGGTGACCAGCCCGGCGTTGATCGAGGGCGTGCGCACCACGGTCACCGACGGCGCGGGTCTCTACACCATCACCGCGCTGCGGCCCGGCACGTACACGGTCACGTTCACCCTGCCGGGATTCAATACCTTCGTGCGCGAGGGCATCGAGCTGTCCGCCGACTTCACGGCCAACGTGGACGGCACGATGTCGGTCGGCTCGATCGAGGAAACGGTCACCGTTTCCGGCGCCAGCCCGGTCATCGACGTGCAGAACGTCGTGAGCCAGCAGAACCTGTCGCGCGAGGAGATCGACACGCTGCCGACGTCGAAGACGTACTTCGGCCTGGCGGCGCTCACGCCCGGCATGACCCAGCTCATCTCGGGCGGCGGCCACGACGTCGGCGGGAATTCGGGCGACGTCTGGGGCTACGTCCAGTTCCACGGCAGCAGCGAGGCCGACGGCATCGTGATGTGGGACGGAATGTCCATCAACAACAACATCGGCCTCGGCGGCGGCTCTTCCAAGCAGTACTTCCTGAACCAGGCCGCGGTCGAGGAGATGGTCATCTCGACGAGCGACATGAACGCCGAGTACCCGTTCGGCGGGGTGGCGACCAACGCCATCCCGAAGGAAGGCGCGAACACGTTCAGCTACTACGCGAACGTGAGCGGCACCGGCGGCGGCCTGCAGCAGAACAACGTCGACGCGAGCCTGGAGCCGCGGCTCGCGCAGCCGGGATTCGCCACGCAGGGCACGCGCAAGGAGAAGATCGGCGTCGACAAGATCTGGGACTACGGCTTCGGCCTCGGCGGGCCGCTGGTGCGCGACCGGGTGTGGTTCTACACGGCGCACCGTTGGTGGGGTGCGCAGAACGAGCAGTACCGCAGCTTCGCGAACGTGGCCGAAGGCTACGCTTCCAATCCGGGCGCGACCGGTTACGGCGGGTTGTACCGCGCCGACCTCACCCAGCCGTCGGTGCTCGACATCTGGAACCGGGACAACTCGATCCGTTTCACCATCCAGGCCAGCGAGCGCAACAAGTTCACCGTGTCGCAGTCGTTCCAGGACAACTGCGCCTGCACCTACTGGACGCAGTGGGGGTTGTCCGACCCGGCGGCGGCCATCGACTACACCTACGGCCCGATCAACCTGACGCAAGCGAGCTGGACGATGCCGGCCAACAACCGCCTGCTGTTCGAGGCGGGCGTATCGATACTCAAGAACAACACGGCGCCCGAATTCCCCGACATCGTGCGGCAGGATTCGCACGCCCTGGCGTCGAGCGGCATGACGATGGCGGAGTTCATGGCGGCCCCCCTGTCGACCGCGCTGCAGCACGTCGACGTCGGTCACCACAGCTATGCCCCGTTCTTCAACTGGCGCTCCTACGCCAGCGCGATCCCCGGGCGCGAAGACTGCGGTCCGTGCCTCGGCGGCACCGGCCACGACATGCCGACGGAGGTGTTCCGTGCGTCCATGTCGTACGTGACCGGCTCGCACAACTTCAAGGTGGGCGTCAACGGCCGCTGGGCCACGGAGCAGCATGAGCAGTCGCGGCTGGCCAGCAACGCGTGGCCGATCCGGCTGCTGTTCTTCGGTCTCAACCCGGCTACGGGCGCGCCCTATGACCTGGGCGGCGGCCTGGTCGGCTACGTATCCCAGTACGCCACGCCGAAAGCGTCGCTCCAGGAATCGCTCGACCTCGGGTTCTACGCGCAGGACCAGTGGACCATCGATCGGCTGACGCTCAACCTCGGCGTCCGCTACGACCGCATTACCGGTACGGTCCCGGCGCAGGTCGCGCCTGAGGGACGCTGGACGGCCCGGAATGCGGACGGCTCGCCGTTGAGCACCGGCCAAATCGACAATGTGCCGAACTACCAGGACATCACGCCGCGCCTCGGTGTGTCGTACGACCTGCGGGGCGACGGCCGGACGGCGCTCAAGGCGTCGCTCGGCAAGTACGTCGTACCGGTCGGCAGCGCCATCGCCGAGGCCATCAACCCGCTGGAGAACGTGCGATCGTTCACGAACCGCCTGTGGTTCGACTTCGACCGGGACCTGATTCCCAACTGCGACCTCGACAACTTCGGCGACCAGACCGGGTTCCTGGGCGGCTCCACGTTCGGCGGCGAGTGCGGGCCCATCCTGCACCCGCAGTTCGGGACCACCCTGAACACGCTCAGCTTCGATCCGGACGTTCTGACAGGTTGGGGCAAGCGGCAGTACCAGTGGCAGACCTCGTTCTCGATCCAGCACGAGCTGACGGACAACTGGTCGATCGAAGCCGGGTATTTCCGTACGCAGTACGGCAACTTCCTGGTGGGCGACGACCTGAACGTGACGCCTGACGACTTCGTGGAGTTCAGCATCGCGGCGCCGCCCGGTTCCGAGGCGCTCGGCCTGACGCCCGGCGAGCGGATCGGCGGCCTGTACACGAAGACGGCCGAGGCGCTCGCAAGGCCGGAGAACTTCCTGGTGCAGTCGGCCGACGTGCACGGCGACATGTTCCAGAATTACAACGGCTTCGACGTCAACTTCGACGGACGCTTCGACAACGGGTTGACGCTGGGAGGCGGTCTCAGCACCGGCGTCCGATCGTTCAACGAGTGCTTCGTCGTGGACAGCCCGATGCGCGCCCGCTCGGGTTTCTGCGAGCAGTCCGAGCCGTGGGGCCCCCTGACGCAGTTCAAGGTGAACGGGTCGGTGCCGCTGCCGTACGACACGCAGGTGTCGTTCGTGTTCCAGAGCCTCGGCGGCCAGCCGTGGATTTCGCAGTACCGGGCCGGCGGTGCGGTGACCGACCAGGTGATGATCAACGGCCAGCCGGACATGATTCCCGCGGGCACGGAGACCATCCTGCTGGCGCCGTCCGGGCGGGGCGTCAACAGCCTGAACACCAACAGCCTCAACAAGGTGCCGTACGGGACGCAGTTCTACTTCCAGGCGTCCGACCTGTACGAGCCCCGGCTGAACCAGCTCGACCTGCGGTTCGCGAAGATCTTCAACGCCGGCAACGCGCGCATCCGCGGCTGGATCGACCTGTTCAACGTGTTCAACGCGAACAGCGTCACGAGCATCGGCTCCTCGTTCAACCCGCTGAACTACCCGGAGGTCACCGCGGTGATGGGCGGGCGCATGCTGAAGTTCGGCGCGCAGTTCGATTTTTAACGTTAGATGGGGCTTCGCCCCAAACCCCCGGCAGGCCCTAGCGGGGCCCCATAGCCCCGCGCCGGGCCTGCCGAGGCCCGCTGTGCGGGCCTTGGGACGGCTGGTTGATGGTTGCCGTCCCCTCCAGTGTCAACCGGTGCAATCTCCCGGGCGGGGCCGATTGGCTCCGCCCCCTTTTTTGTACGGGGCGGTGCGACGTGGAATCTGGTGGCGCAGGGTCCGTCTCGCTATACTGCCGGGATTACCGTGACGGTGGTTGCGCGCGCAGAACGTTGATGTCCCTGCACAGCTCTCGTATTTCCATTGGCGCCGCGATGTGTCTCGCCGCACTGCTGTACCTGACGGCGGCGCGGGTGGAGGCGCAGCCTGGCGGCGAGGCGGGCTTCCCACTGATCCCGCCGGCGCGCCACGTCACCGACGTCGACGTCTCGGAGGAGACGCAGTCGGCCGTCGCCGGGAGCCTCAAGCAGACCTTCATCGCCGGTCTGCGCCGCTTCGACTGGGAGCTGGCGGCCAGCGCGCTGACCGACGACTTCCGCGGCCGGTTTCCGGGCCCCGCCGATGGCCGTGCCGTCGCGGACGAACTCCTGGACATACGGCGCTATCCGCCGGACGAGCTTGCCGTGCTCGACCGCGACGGGATGCTGGCTGTACTGCGCGCGAACGTGGAGCCGTGGGTCGCCGTGGATCGCGCATCCTGGCACGCGTTCGAGTTCCTGCTCGCGCCCGGTGGGGACGCGGCGTTCGTGCGCACCCATCTGCAGTTCGGCGGCGCCGATCGGCAGCGCGCCCGGACCGTTCTGGAGGTGACCGCGGCGGCCGAGGTCGTCAAGGCGGACGCCGGCGCCTGGCGGATCCGCCGGCTGGACGTCACGGACGGGTTCCGCGCGCACAACCCGGCGCCGCCGTTCCAGGACATCACGGACGCGGTCGGCCTGCACTTCAACCGCTCTCCCGAGAACGACGAGTTGCGGCAGGCGGTGGCCGACACCGGCATGAGCCTGATCGACTCGGCGCTCAGCGTGGTGGACTGGAACCGGGACGGCTACTGGGACATCGTCGCCACCGAGGTCGCCCGCCACAGCATCCTGTTCGCCAACGACGGGCGCGGCGGTTTCGTGCGCGAGCCGCTGCCGGTGGGCGACAACCGCCTCGTTCCCAGCCAGTACCTCTTCGTCGACCTCGACGGCGACGGCCTCGAGGAGATCGTGGGCAGCCGCATGACCTACCGGGACGCGGAGGCGTGGATGGGAATCCACACCCGGCGCGGCGGGGAGTGGGTCTACCTGCCGCGCGCCCTGGCCTTCGACAACCCGCCCGGCGTGCGGCGCAACGAGGCCCAGTTCATGGCGGCCGGTGACGTGAACGGCGACGGCCGGCTCGACATCTTCCTGGGCGGCTACCAGACGAACCGCTCCGGCAGCCCCGGCGTGTTCAACCGGGTCGATGCGAACGACGGCGCCGACAACCTGCTGTTCGTCAACCACGGCGGGCTGCATTTCACGGAGGAGTCGGACGCGCGCGGCATCACGGGCACGCGCTACACCTACGTGGCGCAGTTCTTCGACTTCGACGCCGACGGCGACCTGGATTTGTTCGAAGGCAACGACTTCGGCCGCAACGTCGTATGGGACAACCGCGGCGACGGTGCGTTCCGCGCGCTCGACGACCACCCGCTGACCCGGGACACGGGCAACACGATGGGCGTGACCGTGGCCGACTGGGACAACTCGGGGGAGTGGAGCATCTACCTGTCCAACATGTACTCGCACGCGGGGCACCGCGTGGTGCGGCTGTCCGACTCGGTCGGCGAGGAGATGCGCGCGCAGCTCGAGGTGCTAATGCGGGGCAACCAGCTCTTCACGCGGGCGGGAGAGCGGGGCGCCTGGAGCGAACGCACGGCGGCACTCGGCGTCAACGAAGGCGGATGGGCCTGGGGCTCGCTCTTCTACGACCTGGACAACGACGGCGACAAGGAGATCTTCGTCACCAACGGCAACACCAGCCACGAGGATCCCGAAGCGCCGGACTTCTGAACGTTCTTCTGGCGACAGGTTGTCGCCGACGCCGAGGCCATCGAGCGGGACGCCGCTCCGGAGCTGGTGATCGAGGACCAGGCGCGCGAGTTCCGGGGATCGTTCAGCGGCTACGAGCGGGACCGGCTCTTCTACCGGCCGGATGGCGGCAGCGACCGCTTCGTCCAGGCCGCGTACGTCTTCGGGCTCGACGACGACCACGACGGGCGGGCGGCGGCGCCGGTCGACATCGACGGGGACGGCGACCTCGACCTGGCCCTGCTGACGCTGCGCGGGCTCAAGCTGCTGGAGAACACCTCCGCGCCGCGCCGCTTCGCGCGGGTGCGGCTGGCGCCGCGCGGGTCGCCGGCGGAAGCGCTGGGCGCGCGGGTCACGGTGCGCGCCGCGGGGGTGACGCGGCGCGACTTCGTCAAGCTGACGGAGGGGTTCCGGGCGCAGGTGCCGCTCGACCTGCATTTCGGACTGGGCGACGCAACGACTGTCGACACTCTGGAGGTGCGCTGGCCGTCGGGCGAGACCGGCACGTGGCGCGACCTGCCGGTCGATCGGCTGCTCGTCGTGGACCAGGCCGCCGGCGCGGTGTCGGACGAGCGGTTGCAGCGCTGGTCCGACGGCTCGCGGCCTACGGTCACCGGGTCGCCGTCGCCGGCCGTCGTGGCGCAGGTGCTGGACGGCGACCGTGCGCCGCTGGCCGTGGGACGGCCGGCGGTCATCAACTTCTGGGCGCCGTGGTGCGCGCCGTGCAACGTGGAACTGCCGCAACTGGTCGAGCTGGCCGGGCGCTATGACGGCGAGGTCGACTTCGCGGGCGTCAGCGTCGAGCTCGACGACCTGGATTCCGTGCGCGACTCGATCGACCGGTTCGCGATTCCGTACCCGCAGTTCCTCACCGACGACGACCTGATGGAACGCTTCTTCGGGACCGAGGAAGCGGCGGCGCTCCCCGCAACGTTCGTCTTCGACCAGGACGGGCGGCTGCGGCGGCTGTTCCGGGGCGCCGTCACGGAGGCCGAGCTCGACGGGCTGCTGGCGTCGTTCCGCGACGAAGCGGTGAGCGAGGACACCCTGCGGCTGCTGGCGGAGACGTACCGCGGCGCCGGGGACTTCGCGCAGGCGGCCGCCTACTACGAGCGGCTGGCGAACCTGCAGCCGACCCGCCTGGACCAGATTGGCCAGGCCTGGCAGCGCCAACGGGCCCGCGACTGGATTGCCGCGGCGCGCGCGCAGCGCGAGCTGGGCGAGCTGGCGGCGGCGCGCGAGAGCTACGCCGAGGCGCTGCGCCTGGATCCCGGCAACCGCACCGCGGAGCGCGAGCGCCGGGCGCTCGGTTCGCGGTGATTCGGGCTGATATAGTACCGCCTTCATGCGGCAGTACATAGCGTTTGGCGGCGCGCTGGCCGTCCTGGGCCTGCTTGCCGCGCCGGCGGCCGCGCAGCACGGCGCCACGAACGGCGAATGGCGCAGCTACGGGGCCGACATCGGCAGCACCAAGTACTCGCCGCTCGACCAGATCACGGAGGAGAACTTCGAGGATCTGGAGATCGCGTGGCGCTGGCGGTCCGTGGATACCCACCTGGCCCGCAGCGACGGCGGCGGCACGTGGCTGGCGCCCGCGCGGGAGCTGTTCGAGGTGCTGGCGCGGGAGGAGCCGGACCGCTGGGAGACGGAGCTCTACAGCCCCCGACCCGGCACGTCGCTGCTGATCGCCACCCCGCTCATGGTCGACGGCGTGCTCTACCTGAGCACGCCGCTCTACCAGGCGGCCGCGGTGGACGCCCGCACCGGCGAGACGCTCTGGTCGTTCGACCCGAAGGCGTACGAATCGGGCACGCCGGCGGTGATTCCCTGGCGCCACCGGGGCGTGGCGTACTGGGAGGACGGCGACCAGGCGCGCATCGTCTGGGCCACCGGGGACGGCTACCTGATCGCCGTCGACGCGCAGACCGGCCAACCGGCGGCCGACTTCGGCGACGGCGGGCGCATCGACCTCATGCAGGGCATCCCGCGCGCGAGCCGCGAGTCGCGGACGGTGCAGAACCTGCTGGCGCTGTCGTCGCAGTCACCGCCGATCGTGGTGCGCGACACGGTCGTGATCGGCTCGTCGATGACCGACATGATCCAGGACAAGGAGATGCCCCCGGGCTGGGTGCGCGCCTACGACGTCCGGACCGGTCGTCACAAGTGGGACTTCCACACCATTCCCAACAGCGCGGACGAGTACGGCGCCGATACCTGGCTGAACCAGTCCTGGCGTTATTCGGGCGCGGCCAACGTCTGGTCGCTGATGAGCGGCGACGACGAGCTGGGTTACGTGTACCTGCCGACGGGCACGCCGACCGGCGACTACTACGGCGGCCACCGGCCCGGCGACAACCTGTTCGCCGAGAGCCTCGTCGCAGTCGACATCGAGACCGGGCAGCGCGTATGGCACTTCCAGGGCGTGCACCACGGACTCTGGGATTACGACTTCGCGTCGGCGCCCAACCTCATGGACATCGTCGTGGACGGGCGGGCCATCAAGGCGGTGGCGCAGCCGAGCAAGCAGGGGTTCATCTACACCTTCGACCGCGTTACGGGCGATCCGGTGTGGCCGATCGAGGAGCGGCCGGTGCCGACCGACACCGACCTGGTCGGCGAGGTGCCGTCCCCGACGCAGCCGTTTCCCACGAAGCCGCCGGCATTCGAGTACCAGGGCACGTCCATCGACGACCTGGTGGACTTCACGCCCGAGATACGACAGATGGCGATCGAGGCGGTGGAAGGCTACCGGCTGGGTCCGATCTTCACGCCGAACACGACGCAGGGGACGCTCATCCGTCCGAGCGTCGGCGGCGGCGCCAACTGGTCCGGCGCGGCGGTCGATCCCGACACCGGGATGCTGTACGTCCCGTCGGTCAACAACCACTCGGTGATCCCGTACGCCGAGATCGATCCGGACAGCGGCGCCACCATGCGCTACATCTGGCGCTGGGGGCCGGGCGGCGGCGGGCCGACGATGCCGCAGGGGCTGCCGTTGTGGAAGCCGCCGTACTCGCGGATGACCGCCATCGACATGCACCGCGGCGAGCACGTGTGGATGACGCCGCTGGGCGACGGCGACCGCTACCGCAACCTGCCCATGCTGCGCGACCTGGATCTGCCGCCGCGGGGCGGCGACGGCCGGGGCGGGCCGGTGCTGACGAAGACGCTGCTGATCAACGCGTTGACGGCGGGCGGCAGCAACGGCGGACCGCGGCTGGTGGCGTACGACAAGGCGACGGGGGAGATCGTGGGATCCGTCGACCTGCCGGGCGGCGCGCTCGGCACGCCGATGACCTACATGCTCGACGGCCGGCAATACATCGCGCTGACGGTCGGCGGGCGGGTGCCGGAGCTCATCGCGTTCACGCTGCCTTCATGAAATGGAGAGGTAACCATGCGAGCGACATTGTTGACGTTGGGTCTGGTCCTGGCCGCGATGGTCGGGTTCGGCGCCTGCTCGGGCGGCGACGCGCAGGGCGAGCAGGGCGGCGAGGTGACGAAGGAGCAGTTCGACACGTGGATGACGGAGCTGTCGAACTGGGGCCGCTGGGGCGACGACGATCAGCTCGGCGCGGTCAACCTGATCACGCCCGCCAAGCGGGTGGAGGCGGCGCGGTTGGTCGAGTCCGGCCGGACGGCCTCCCTGTCGCGCATCGTGGACATCGACCGGCTGGAGAATCCGGACGCGGCCAGCGCCAACCGGGCGCCCGTGCTCGAGGGCTCCATCCGCAACGTGTTCGGCATCGACACCGAGAACGGCTACTTCTGGGAGCGCTACGAGATCGAGTACCACGGCGGCAGCGTCTCCCACCTCGACGCGCTGTGCCACGTGTCGTACAACGGCCAGGTGTACAACGGGCGAAACTTCCTGGACGTGGCGTCCGAGGCGGACGGCTGCACCGCCATGGGGATCATCAACCTCCGCGGCGGGCTCGTGACGCGCGGCGTCCTGCTCGACATGCCGGGCATGGCCGTGCGCCGCGCCGACATCGAGGCCTGGGAGGCGGAGACCGGCATCACGATCTCGTCGGGCGACGCGCTGTTCCTGCGCACGGGCCGCGACGTGGGGCAGATGGGCGGCTACCATCCGTCGCTCATTCCGTTCCTGAAGGAGCGCGACATCGCCCTGCTCGGCTCGGACGTGCCGCAGGAAGGCGGCCAGATAGAGGGCGTCGCCATCCCGATCCATTTCTTCACGCTCGTTTCGCTCGGGGTGCACCTGTTCGACAACATGGCGCTCGAGGAGCTGTCGCAGACGGCCAACGAGCTGAACCGCTGGGAATTCATGTTCATGGCCTCCCCGGAGGTCGTGTCCAACGGGGCGGGCTCGGCGATCAATCCGATCGCGGTGTTCTAGTCCGCCCCCATCCAAGGAGCGAGAGATGCGAAGGCAGATTGCGTGTCTGATTGGGGCGTTGCTGATCGTCGGAGCGGGCGCGTCCACGGCGTTCGGCCAGGTAACGCTGGACGGGCCGGTCGTCTACGGCCACCATCACTTCTACGTCAGCAGCATCGACGTGCAGAAGAAGTTCTGGGTGGACACGCTCGGCGGCGAGGATGCGGGCAACCTGGGTTCGGTGCCCGTGCCGGTCATCCGGTTCCCGAACGTGGTGGTGTTGCTGAGCGAGCGGGTGCCGTCCGGCGGCACGCGCGGCACGTCCGTCAACCACATCGGCTTCAAGGTGCCGGACCTGCGGGCGACCGTGAACAAGGTCAAGGAAGCCGGCTATCCGATCGTGAGCCGTGAGGACCTTCCGCCGGCCGTGAACGTCGACGAGGACGGCCTGGGGCACATCCCGAACCAGAACACCTACGTGGCATTCGTCATGGCGCCCGACGGCATCAAGGTGGAGCTGTTCGAGGACAAGTCCATGAGCGGGGACATAGCCCTGCACCACGTCCACTTCGCCACGCCGGACGTGCCGGGGATGCAGGAGTGGTACGCGCGGGCGTTCGGCGCCGTGCCCGGCATGCGCGGGTCGTTCCAGGCGGCGGACCTGCCGGGCGTCAACCTGACGTTCTCGGGCTCCGACACGCCGGTCAAGCCGACGCGCTCCAAGGCGCTCGACCACATCGGTTTCGAGATCCGCAACCTGGAAGAGTTCTGCAAGGAGCTCGAGGCGAAGGGCATCGAGCTCGACGGCGAGTACTTCTACTCCGATGCCGTCAAGCTGGGCGTGGCCTTCGTCACCGATCCCTGGGGCACCCGCATCGAGCTGACCGAAGGGCTTGGGGCCTACTAGAACATCATGCGAACCAATTGGGTGAGCACACTCGGAATTCTTGGGGTTGCCGGGCTGCTCGCCGGGTGCGGCGGCGGTCCGCCGATGGAGGAGGCGTCCGCGCCGGAGGCGCCGCCGCCGGCAGCGGAGCCCGCGCCGCCGCACGTCGGCAGTTGGGATCTGGCCTCGGTGGAGCTGCGCGATGCGTCCGGCGCTGCGCTGCCGGCGCCTGACGGTCCGGCGCTGGGACAGCCGGGCGCGGTGGGCCGTCTCATCTTCGACGGCGCCGGCCATTTCGGCCTGGCGATCATGGAGCAGGGCCGACCGAAGTACGAGGAACCGACCGAGGAGCAGGCCGTGGCCGACCTCTACGGTTATACGGCGATGTTCGGGATTTACACGCTGGACGACGGCGGCAACGCGCTGGACGTGCGGTTCGTCGGCAGCCGCGATCCGGGTCTGACGGGCACCACCTATTCGATGCCGCTGAGCGTGGCGGGCGATCAGCTTACCCTGGAGTTGCCGCCCCTGGACAACGGCGCGACGCCGACCACGATCTGGCAGCGCATGCCGGATCTGGCGGAGCTGACGCCGACGCACGAGCGCGTGATCGGCTTCTGGCGGCACGTGCCGAACGCCGGCGACACGACCGACAATCCGCCGATCCGGCCGGGTTTCATCATCTACACGGCGGCGGGGCAGATGATGGTGCATCTGATGGACCCGAACCGCCCGGCCTACGCCGGCCCCGAGCCGACGCCGGCGGAGGCGCAGGCGTCCGCCGCCTCCTACACCAGCTACTACGGTCCGTTCACGGTCGACGAGGAAGACAGCTACTTCATTCACCACCGCATCGGTCATACGCTCGATCTGACGGATCAGCCGCAGGCGGAGCGGCGGACCGGCCTCGATACGGACGCGCAGCGGTTCTTCGAGTTCGTCGGCGACGACATGGTGCTGCGCTTCCTGACGACCGCCGGGGTGCAGGACCCGCCGCCCGCAAACCCCGACTGGAACGGGATGATCACCTGGCGGCGGCTGACCCCGGGCGCCGGCTAGCGGCAGCTCGGGGTTCGGGGCGCAGCCCCATTCAGGAGGCAACTGGTGATGCTCACCGCCCGTCGCGTACGGCTGTTCACGGGATCCATCGCGTGCATGGCGGCGCTGGCCGCCGCACCGGCGCCAGCCGCGGCCCAGAGCGGCGCTCCCGCCGACGGCGAGTGGCCCACCTACGGCGGCGACCTGGGCAACACCAAGTACTCGCCGCTCGATCAAATCAACCGGGACAACTTCGCCGACCTGGAGATCGCCTGGCGCTGGCGGTCGGCGGACGGCTTCCTCAGCAAGTCGGACGCGGCCGGCGGCGAGCTGTGGACCGATTCGCGCCTGGTATTCGCCGAGCTCGACCGCGAGGATCCCGACCGCTGGCGCGACCGCGAGCCGCCCTACCTGGCCAACTTCAAGGCCACGCCGCTGATGGTGGGCGGGCGGCTCTACATGAACATGCCGACGTCGGTGGGGGCGGCCGTCGACGCGCGCACCGGCGAGACCATCTGGGTCTACAACCCCAAGACGTACGAGGCCGGCACGACCACGATGACGGCCCGCTGGAACCAGCGCGGCGTGGCCTACTGGACGGACGGCAACGCGGAGCGGATCCTCTGGGGCACCAGCAACGGCTACCTGGTAGCGGTGGACGCCGCGACGGGACGTCCCGCGGAAGACTTCGGCGACGGCGGCCGGGTCGACCTGATGGCGGGCCTGCCGCAGGCCGAGCGCGGGTCGCGCGACTGGCTCAACGCGCTGACCTACTCGGTGCAGTCGCCGCCGATCGTCGTGGGCGACACGGTGGTGACGCCGGCGTCGATCTCCTCCTACAACATCAACAGGGAACAGATTCCCGGGTGGACCCGCGGCTGGGACGTGCGCACCGGCGAGCGCAAGTGGACGTTCGAGACGGTGCCGCAGGCCGACAGCTACGGCAACGACACCTGGGAGGGCGACTCCTGGCGCTACACGGGCAAGATCAGCGGCTGGAGCATCTTCAGCGCGGACGAGGAGCTGGGCTACCTCTACATTCCGCTGAACACCGCCGCGCCCGACTACTGGGGCGGCCACCGGCTGGGCGACAACCTGTACGCCGAGACGCTGCTCTGCCTGGACATGGAGACGGGGGAGCGGGTGTGGCACTTCCAGGTCGTCCACCACGGCCTGTGGGACTACGACCTGCCCGCCGCCCCCAACCTGCTCGACATCGTCGTCGACGGCCGGCCGGTCAAGGCGGTCGCGCAGATCACCAAGCAGGGCTTCGTCTTTGCCTTCGATCGGGTGACGGGAGAGCCGATCTGGCCGATCGAGGAGCGGCCGGTGCCGCCGTCCACCATCCCCGGCGAGCGTGCCTCGGAGACCCAGCCGTTCCCGACGCGGCCGGCGCCGGTCGAGTATCAGGGGGTTTCGGTCGACGACCTGGTCGACTTCACGCCCGAGATTCGCGAGATGGCGCTGGAGGTGATCGAACCGTTCACGATCGGTCCGCTCTACACGCCGCCGACGCTGGTCGAGGCGGGCGGCAACCAGGGCACCCTGGGCCGGCCGAGCGCCGGCGGCGGGCCGAACTGGGGCGGGGCGGCGGTCGATCCGGAGTCGGGGATGCTGTACGTGCCGTCGAACAATACGTTCTTCGTCTTCCGCGTGCGCGAGCCGCGCGAGCACGAGCGGGGCACGCTGCGCTACTTCCAGGACCGGGAGGGGGCCTACCCGACGATGCCGCGCGGCCTGCCGCTGTTCAAGCCGCCGTATTCACGGATGACGGCGATCGACATGAACACGGGCGACCACGTCTGGATGCAGCCGCTCGGCAACGGTGACCGGATTCGGAACCATCCGATGCTGCGCGACCTCGACCTGCCGCCGCTGGGGGGCGACAGCGGGCGGAGCGGGCCGCTGCTGACCAGGACGCTGCTGATCAGCGCGCTGTCGGCGGGCGGAACGAACGACGGACCGCGGCTGGTGGCGCGGGACAAGGCGACCGGCGAGGAGATAGCATCGATCGACCTGCCCCGCGGCGCCATCGGCACGCCGATGACCTACATGCTCGACGGCAAGCAGTACATCGCCCTGACGGTCGGGGGGACGCCCGTCCCCGAGCTGATCGCGCTGGCGTTGCCCTGAACCCTGTGGTGGGTGCCGGCGGTCGCGGCCTGTTGGAGTGTGCCTGTGTGCGCGGGCTCGCTACGAAAACCGGGCCGGCCGGGCCAACAGCTTGCCGCTTGGAGCTATAACCAGCTCCGGACCTCTACGGTTTTCTCCGTCGAGCCCGCGCCCACGGGCACGTCGGCGCTCTCCGGGAGGAATCCACCAGGAGCCTCGACTGTGACGAGAGCAAGCGCGAAGCTGACGGCGGCGGTGGAGCGTTTGCCGTGCTATGCTGCTTGGGATGTCGGCAATGCCGGCTACCTTTCACCATCTGCCGCAACCGATCACGTGTCTTCTCGGTGCCGGCAACTGCCGAACATTACGACAAGCGGCGTTGAAAGCGTTGCCGGTCCCATGTTCGCGCCGTGGAAGGCACAACAATTTGGAACCGGCGGGAGAGTTCGGGGAACGCCTTGCGCGCGTTCTCTCAACGGCTCGATGACGGCCAGTGTGCCCGTCACAATTGTTGATGAGTAGAATGGCTGTCGGCGTGTCGCTACCGGACACCACGCCCCACGACGCCAAGGCGCTCGGCGCGTACTTCACACCCGAAGTTGTGGCGGATGCCTTGGTCCGATGGGCTGTCCGAAGCCCCGACGATCTCTTGCTCGATCCGTCGAGCGGCGATGGACGCTTCGTTGCACGTCACCAGAAGAGCGTCGGTATCGAGCGGGATCCAGTATCGGTCGCGGCGGCGTCGGAGCGTGCGCCTTGCGCGACAGTGGTTCACGGCGACTTCTTCACATGGGCTTCCGCTGACCGACGCGGATTCGATTGTGCGGTCGGCAACCCGCCCTTCATCCGATATCAGCGGTTCAGCGGCGCGACCCGGCAGGCCGCACTCGACTACTGCCGTCGCTGCGGTGTCATCTTCAGCGGTCTGTCGTCGTCGTGGGCGCCATTCATCGTAGCAGCGGCCAGCAAGCTCCGCGTGGGCGGACGAGTCGCTTTCGTCGTGCCGGCCGAGATCGGTCATGCGCCGTACGCGACGCCGCTTGTGGAGTACCTCGTCGCCAACTTTCGGTCCGTGCACGTGGTCGCCGTCAGGGAGAAGATCTTCCCGCGACTCGCAGAGGACTGTTGGCTATTGTTCGCCGACGAGGCGGGTGGACACACGGACGGTATCCGGTTCTCGCGGCTCGACCGATTCACTCGCGGCGAGATGCCGCCAGCGGTGTCCGAGCTGATTCCCGTCGACGAGTGGCGGGTCCGATGGCGCGGCAGGCTGCGGCCATTCCTGCTGCCACCACACGTCCGGGACATCTACCGGCGGGCCGCGGCGGATCCCCGATCCGCGCGGTTGGGTGAGGTCGCCAAGGTTCGTATCGGCTACGTAAGCGGGGCAAATCGGTTCTTTCATCTGCGGCCTTCCGAGGCACGGCGCTTCGCGATCCCCGACGAGTTCCTTCTGCCGTCGATCAGAAATAGCCGGTATCTCACTCGTCAAGTAGTTGACGACGTCGATATCGAGCACTGGATCGCGAAGGACGAACCGGTACTCCTTCTGCGGATACCTCCACGCGTGCGGGTTCCGGCCGCCGTGCAGGCGTATCTGGACACGAGCGACGGACATCGGGCCAGGGCTTCCTACAAGTGCCGCAACCGCAACCCGTGGTACACGGTTCCGGACGTACGGCAACCCGCATTCGTGCTCACGTACATGAGTGGAAAGTCGCCGGCGCTGGTCGTGAACGCAGGCAAATGCACGTGCACGAACGCGCTCCTGGCGGTCGATCTTCGATCCGGAATGTTCCAGAATGGCGACGGTTTCCGCGGCCGCGGGCTCTCAACAGCATGGGATTCACCGGTCGGCCGGCTGAGTTGTGAGCTCGAGGGGCATCCCTTGGGCGGCGGGATGCTCAAGCTGGAACCCGGCGAGGCGCGCAACGTGGTTCTGGTTCCAAGCAAGGCCATGAAGCACGTCGAAAGCGGCCTGCTGAACGAAGGTGTCGAAGTAATGCGCCGATGGAGACACGTCGCGTGAGTGCCTGCGAGTGGATGCCGCTGAGGTCCGCGCTCGCGCGCTTCGTGGAGTTCCGCGGGGCGACGCAGAGCCAGGAGCACATCAAGCCGCTCCACTGGTACGTTGCGTGCCGGCTCGTGGTCGAAGGCGGGTTCGACCCTGACGATATCATGCCGCGTCCGCCGTTTCGTGCGGATACCCATAAAGGCCGGCCGGTATTGGTCCACGAGCCGGGCTCAGGAGGCGCAGGAGAGCGCACCGTTTACGGTGGTCTCAAGACGAAGGACGTGGACGTCGTCGTGACGAAGGATGGAATCGGGCCGGTGCTCGCGGTGTCTTGCCGGGGCTCGATTGGTGCGTTCAGGAACCTCACGAATCGGATGGAGGAAGCTGTCGGCGACTGCACCAATCTTCACATCGCCTACCCGCCGCTCGTCTACGGTTACCTTGTCGTCCTGCGTGCGAATCGCGCCGAGGAAGTCGGCGGGGTTCCTGGGCAGTCGGAGCCGGCGCCAGGGCAGTCCAGTCGGCATCTTGTGAAGAACGACGTGGCGATCAACCGGCAGGGGCAAGCGGTCCCGTCGGTGCGACGGTACCACGCGGCGCTTCGCGAGCTCACCAACAGGCGCGGTGTTCGCAATGACCTCAGTCGTTACGAAGCGATCGCTCTCGCGTTGGCATCAACCAAGTCCGGGCAAGCGGGAGAGATCGTGGAAGAGTTTCCAGAAGCCGCCAGCCCGCTACGGTTCGAACGGTTCTTCGACACGCTGTATAGCCAGTATGACGAACGGTTCGTCTACGGTGCGCCCGATCTCCGAAGGGTAACGGGCAGGAAGGAATGGGTCGGCACTTCCGCGGCTTTCAGTGACACCGTGATGACGCACATGGACTACGAACCCAGAATCGATGGAGGCTGATGGAGTCGCTCGATGCCGACTGACCCAATCATGGCCGAGCTCCGGTCCATTCGCGAAGCACACGCGGCCAGTTGCAACTACGACATATCTGCAATTTTTCGGGATATCCGGGAGACGCAGGAAGGGCTGGGTCCGGAGTACGTCCGCCGTCCGCAACGGCGCAAGGGCCGCCTGGAACCGGCTCCGGAGCCGATTGGGGCGCGTTCGCGGAGAAAACCGTAGAGGTCCGGATCTCGTTGCTACTGCAAGCGGCAAGGCGCTTGCCCGGCCGGCCCGGTTTTCGCAGCGAACGCGCCCCAGTCGGCGTGCAACGACGGAGACGCGACTACCGCTCGGTCGGGTCTCGGCCGTCGCGCGGGGCGCCGGTGCCGGACGAGCCCATGAAGAGCGTTCTGCCGTCGGGCAGCGTGAGGTCTCTGCCGTTGGCGCGCCTGGTGCCGTCCTTCGAGCCGTAGCCGTCGACGACGATCTCCATGCCGATCTGGATGACGTCCTTGTTGAAGCCGCGGCGGAACAGGTTGTGCGGGTTGCCGCCCTCGATCATCCAGCGCTCGGTGCTGCCGTCGTCCATCTGCACGTCCATGTGAATCCAGGCGTGCGGGTTGATCCACTCGACCTTGGTCACCGTGCCCTGGAAGCGAACCGGCCGGTTGGCGTCGAACTCCGCCGAGAAGGCGTGATGGGCCGCTACCGTGCCCGCCCCCAGCGCCAGCGCCACGGCCACCGCCGCCGCCATCCTGATCAGTCTCTGTGCCTGCATTGCTTACCTCCTACCGCTGTCTGCGCCTCTGAGCAAGTCTAGCAGCCCTGGCAAAATCCCCGTCCGACACTAAATGTCCGGCTCGCTGGTGGGCAGCCGCGTTACGTCGATCCGCAGCGTGCCGCCGCGGCGGCCGTAGTCGCCCTCCCAGCGCTCGACCAACTGCTCCCGCCTGAGGTGCCCGTAGATCAGCTCCTCGACCATCTCCACGCAGCGATACTCCATCACCTGCGCCGCCTCCTCCATCCGCTTGTAGAGCGGCAGCCTGATGGTCCACGGCTCGGTGAACACCTCCGGGTCGGTGATCGTCGCCTCGTAGTCGATGTGATACGGCGTGACCGGCGTGTAGCGCTCGACCACCGTCATCTGCCCGCTGTGGTGGTTGCCCGAACGGTCCAGCCACGTCTGCTCGATCAGCTCACTCACCTCGACCACCAGCGTGTCGCCTTCCCAGCGGCCCACCGAGTGGCCCATCCACGAGTCGATGCCCGGCGCATCCACCTCGTCGAGATGTATCGTGCGGCCGGCATTCGAGAAGCCGTAGGCAATCATGATCTTGTCGGTGCCCTGCGTGATCTGCAGCGGAAAGCCCAGGTAGGTCGCGCGCGGGACGCCCGGCATCAGGCACTTGACGGCCGGGTCGCGCACCAGGGCGTGGGCGCGGTTGTCATCCCGCACGGCCAGCGCCTCGGCCGTGTAGGGAATCGTCCCGCCGACGACCACGCCGAGGCTGGGCGGCACGCCGCCGAGCGCGCCGAGCGCGAGCACCGGCGCGTTGGGGACCGGCCCACCGTTGGGCACGCCCTCGTGCAGCACCACGCCCGGCGCGGCGGCCTGCCCCTCGAGGTTGTAGTCGGTCTCGCGGAAGGTCTGCCAGACGCCGTGAATCGCCGGCACATCGGTGCCTTCGAGGCGCGGAACCATCGACGACTCCTCGCCCGACTCTTCCATCGGCTGCCCGCAGGCCGCCGCCAGCAGCATCCCCGCCGCCAAAGCGGCAAACCACAGACCGCCATTCAGACGCTCTCGCATCGCTCTACCTCGCTCCCTCCAGCGCCAACAGGTCGCTGTGTCCGATTTCAAAGGCCAGAGCGTAGCACATCGCGGCGCGGCCGGGACGCGCCGCGTGGGCGCGCGCGCGTCTTGACCGTGATCGGGCCGTGATATACAGTCGGCGCGCGTAGCGGGCAGCGCCACATTGCGGCGGGCCGGAGGGACGAGACAGCGTGGTAGACATCTTTTTGTGGCTGGAAGCGACGGCGTGGAGCACGCAGTTGCGCGAATCGATCTACGGCTATCCGATCATGCTGACCTCGCACGTGGTGAGCATGTGCCTGATCGCGGGTCTGCTGGTGATGATGGACCTGCGGCTGCTGGGCCTGGGCAACCGCTCGACGCCGGTCTCGCACACGCAGACGCGTCTGTTTCCGTGGCAGATGGTGGGTCTGGGGATGTCGATGGTGAGCGGCGGGTTGCTGTTCTACAGCCAGCCGATGCGTTTCTATCCGAACTTCTGGTTCTGGCTGAAGAACATCCTGCTGCTGTTGGCGCTGGCCAACGCGATGTATTTTCACCTGACGACGTATCGTTCGGTGGACGAGTGGGACAACGACCCGGTGCCGCCGTTTCGCGCGCAGTTGGCGGGCGGGTTGGGGTTGACGCTGTGGGCGGCGATCATCGTGACGGGTCGTATGATTGCCTACAGCGGGTTGGTGCCGCAGTGGTGGCTGGACTATGGCCTGACCGTGCCGCAATAGAGCTGAAGGAGACGCAGCGATGGTGTTGACGTTTTTCGAGTGGATGGAAGGCAGCACGCTGGCGCTGATCTTTCAGTCTGCGGTGTGGTACAGCCCGCTGATTCAGGTAGCGCACCTGGTGGCGGTGGCGGTGTTTGCGGGTGCGCTCCTGGTGGTGGACCTGCGGCTGCTGGGGACGGGGTTGACGTCGACGCCGGTGCGGCAGGTGGCGCGGGATGCGCAGCCGTGGCTGACGTGGGGTCTGGTGGCGCTGGCGATCACGGGGACGCCGACGATGGCGTCGACGGCGATCAAGCAGTATTACAGCCCGTTCTGGTGGTGGAAGATGGAGATGCTGGCGCTGGGCATCGTGTTCATCTACACGATCCGGCGGCGGGTGCTGGCGAGCGAGACGGTGGAAGAGGGCGGGGTGTGGCCGAAGGTGGTCGCGCTGACCTCGATGGGACTGTTCCTCGGCGTCACCATCGGCGCCAGGCTCATCGGCCTGTC
>JAJEEU010000061.1 GCA_022820825.1 Vicinamibacteria bacterium | reverse complement strand
CCTCCAGCTTCAGCGGACGGTCCGCGTCGAACTCCGCCGAAAACGCGTGGTGCGCCACTACCGGCGCCGCCGCCAGCGCGACCAGTACTACAGCCAGCCCTGCGATAACTCGTGTCATCATCGTGTTGCTACCCCCTGTGGCGGCTAGTTTAACCTGCCGCCGGGGGCGCAAGTCAAGCGTTTCGCGCCAACAAATCGCGCGCCTCTCCGACGCCGCTCAACGCGCGTCGGCGACCGCCGCGGAGCCGCATTCCCGCTGGTCTTCCATGGGTGTGCGGCGCACCGCCAGACCGTCGGACACCCGGGTGAGCACGAGCATCAACAGCCGGTACTGGCCGGCGTCGCGGCCGGGATTGCCGCAAACCGTGATCCGGTCGCCGGGACGCAGCGTCCCGCGCTCCACCCCGAACTGCCGGAGCTTTGCGGCTCCCTCCAGCTCGATCGACCAGATGCGCCCGCCGCCGTCGCCATCGACGACGCGCAGGTGCAGGAACGCGTGCGGATCCCGGTAGCCAATGCGGTCCACCTCGCCTTCCAGGGTGTGGATCCGTCCGATGTCGTACACCTCGCTGATCACGTGGTGCGCGCCGCCCGGCTGCGCGACGGCAACCGCCATCCCGACGGCAAGCAACAGTGTTCCGGTTCTCACGCTGCCCTTCCCGCACCGACTGCCACGGTCCGCAACCATGATAGCCCCGGCCCGCGGCTGCGCAGCCTTAAAATATCCTGAAATTCCGGCGGCCCCGCGTGGCGGGGTCCGTCGCGCAACGATAATGGCGGGAGATGCCATGCCGGTAGCTGCCGCGCCGCCGAGCGCACGCGCGGAACGCCCCGGGCGCGGGCGGATCCTGGTCGTCGAGGACGAGCAGAAGGTAGCGGCAGCCGTGCGTGAAGGTCTGCAGAGCGAGGGGTACGACGTTACCGTCGAGACGACGGGAGAGACGGCGTTCTTCCG
The DNA here is from genome assembly GCA_022820825.1 of Vicinamibacteria bacterium. Classification (GTDB taxonomy): domain Bacteria; phylum Acidobacteriota; class Vicinamibacteria; order Vicinamibacterales; family UBA8438; genus JAAXGX01. The sequence continues at coordinate 55,102 of JAJEEU010000061.1, read as the reverse complement.
CATCAATACCGAGAGGTTCGAGCTGATCCTCCTGGACCTGGGCCTGCCGGGACAGGACGGGCTGGACATCCTCCGGGTCATGCGGGAAGCCGGCGTCGCGACGCCCGTGCTGGTCCTCACGGCCCGCGATACGGTAGGCGACCGCGTGCAGGGCCTCAACTCCGGCGCCGACGACTATCTGGTCAAGCCGTTCGCGTTCGCGGAGCTGCTGGCGCGGATACAGGCGGTCCTCCGGCGCGGCCGCACGGCGGAGCCGCAGCGGCTTGCCATTGGCGATCTCGAGATCGAAGCGGCCGCCCGCACGGTGACGCGCGGCGGCAAGGCCGTGGATCTCACGGTCAAGGAGTTCGAGCTGCTCGTCTATCTCACGCGCCACGCGCGGCACGTCGTCTCCCGGGACACGCTGGTGCGCGAGGTGTGGCGCGAAACGGCGGCCAGCACGACGCTGAACAACATCATCGACGTCCACGTCTCGCGCCTCCGCCGCAAGATCGATCGGGAGGGGTCGGTGAAGTTGATCCACACGGTCCGCGGCGTCGGCTTCGTCGTGCGGGAGGAGGAGCCGTGAGCCGGCGCTGGTTCCCGCGCAGCCTGCGCATGCGCCTGACGGCGCTGCACGTCGCCGCCATGGTGCTGGTGGTGACGCTGTACGCCGCCGCCGTGTTCGCGCTGGAGGCCCGCAACGCTTCGCGGGGTCTGGACGACCGGTTGCGCAGCGACTTCCGCTGGGCGGCCGACATGGCGCAGACGAATCGGGACGGCTCCCTGAGCTGGTTCGAGAGCGACGAATGGCAGGAGGACAGCCCGTGGCTCAACGTCCTGACCGAGAACGGCGAGCCGATCTTCCGCACCGCCCTGGCGCGCCGCCTTCCGGTCCCCGGGAGCGCGGCGCTGGCCCGCAATCCGGACGGCGGCATCGTCGCGGTTCCCGGCGGCGTGGCGCCGTTCCGAATCCTGACCGGCCGGGCCAGGGTGGGCGGCCAGCGCGTGATCATCCAGGTCGGCCGCTCGGAGGCGCCCATGCGGCAGGCCCTGACCGAGCTGCTGCTGGTGCTCGTGCTCGGACTGCCCCTCAGCGTGACGGCGGCCGGGCTCGGCGGCTACTGGCTGGCGCGCGGGGCGCTGGCGCCGGTCGACCGCATGGCCGAGCGCGCGCGCGCCATCACGGCGGAGCGGCTCGGCGAGCGGCTCCCGGTCGACAACCCCGCCGACGAGCTGGGGCGCCTTGCAACCGTGTTCAACGCCACGCTGGGCCGGCTCGAGGCGTCGTTCCGCGAAATGCGGCGGTTCACGGCCAACGTGTCGCACGAGCTGCGCACGCCGCTGACCGCCATCCGCAGCGTCGGCGAGGTGGGACTGCGCGAGCCGCGCGACGCGGCCGGCTACCGCCAGGTGATCGGCAGCATGCTGGAGGACGCCAACCGGCTGGCGAACATGGTCGACCGGCTGCTGACCCTGTCGCGGGCCGACGCCGGCGACGTGAAGGTGGCTTCGGATCCGGTCGATCTGGCCGCTCTCGCCGAGCACGTCGCCGCGGATCTCGGCGTCCTTGCCGAGGAGAAGGACCAGTCGCTGGCGGTGCAGCTTGACGGGCCCGCACACTGCGTCGGCGACCGCATCGTGCTGCGGCAGGCGCTCATCAACCTGGTGGACAACGCCATCAAGTACACGCCCCGCGGCGGGACGATTGGAATACGCGTCGCCGCCGCGAACGGGCAGGCTGCAGTGGACGTGAGCGATACCGGCTGCGGGATCGCGCCGGAGCTTCGGGAGCGGGTGTTCGACCGCTTCTATCGCGGGCCTCAACCCGAAGCCGGAGAAGCCGGCGCCGGCCTCGGCCTGGCGATTGCGAAGTGGGCGGTGGAAGCGAACGGCGGGACACTGGCGTACAGCCCGGCAGGCGACGGCAGCCTGTTCCGCATGCGCCTGCCGCAGGCATTCCTGGATGGGGCTGCGCGGCATCCTCAACTTGGGGCTGCGCCCCGAACCCCCGCCAAGCCCTAGCGGTCCGGCGGATCCGGATTGTCGTCGCGGACGCGGCCGCGGTCTTCGTCCCCCACCCAGTACAGGTTGTGGCAGCGGTCGCACGAACGGTACAGGGTTTCACCGAGATCGAATACACGCTGCGCGTCCCGGGCTTCGGCCGCCTCGTGCACCAGCATCGCCGCTTCCGACATCCCGAGCGACAGTTGCATCCAGCCTTCCTGGTCACGCGCGCGGTCGCCGATCATCAGCAGGTTGGCCCCTTCGGCGATGGTCATCGCCCCGTTGATCACGACGGCCCAGTCCTCGTCCGTCTCGGGCTCCCACTCGTTGGTCCCTTCGGCCGTGATGATGGTGCCGGAAGAGTCCCACACCGCGTCGGCCGCGGGATCGAGAATGTTGCGCATCAACTGGGCGACATCGGCGACCGGCTCCAGCGGCGGCCCGCTCGGCTCCGACGCGCAACCCGCCGTCAGCACGGCGCCCGCAAGAACGCTGATTAGAATCCTGTGCATACCCGATACCCCTCAGTTGCCGGCGATGCGGAACTTCTGCACCCGCCGGTTGCGGCCCACCTCGGCGCCGAACACGTTGCCGCGGGAATCGACGTCGATGTGGTGCAGGTTGGTGAGCTGCCCCGGCTCGGCGCCCGGCGATCCGAACTCGCCGATGGTGTCGAGCGACTGGCGATCCAGGATCCAGACCCGCCCGTTGCCGAAGTCGTTCGCGTAGAGGTAGCGCTGGTCCGGATCGCGCGAGAACGCCACCCGCGCGACGGTGCTCGAAGCCGGCCCGCTGCGGTTGACGAAGCCCTGCTTCACGTAGCGCCCCTCGGCGGTGAACACCTGGATGCGGCGGTTGCCGCGGTCGGCCACGTACACGAGGCCGTCGTTCGAGACGCCGATGCCATGGACGATGCCGAACTGCTCGGGCCCGACGCCCATCGTCACCAGGGGATCCTCGGGCGGGCCGGGCTCCGGTCGCGCCACGCCGATGGCGTAGGCATCCTCGGGCTCGTTGCCGAACGCGCCCCACTGGCGCTTGAAGTCGCCGGAATCCGCGTCGAGCACCCACACGCGGCGGTTGCCGTAGCCGTCGGCGACGAAGGCCTCGTTCGTCGGCGCATAGACGCTCACGTCCGCCGGCTGCCGCGGATTGTCCGTGTCGGCGTTGCCGCCGCTCACGCCGTAGCCGCCCTTCTGGAACAGGAACTCGCCGTCCGCGCTGAACTTGAGAAGGACGTCATCCGCGCGGTCCGACACGTTGTTGCCGGCGCGCGGGTTGATGCCGGTAACCCACACGTTGCTCGCGTGATCGACGAAGATGCCGTGTTCCGTGTCGGGCCAGTCGTAACCGTCGGCCGGACCGCCCCAGCCCTGCACGAACGCGCCGCCGGCGTCGAACTCCATCACGGCGGGCGCGGCGTTGGCCATCTGGTCCTCGGGAACGGTGCGCGGCCGGGACAGCACCCACACGTGGTCGCGGGCGTCGACCGCCACGGATGTCGGGACGCCCATCACCCAGCCGTTGGGCAGCTCGGGCGGAAACGACGGATCCAGCTCGTACGCCGGCGGACCGGCCTCCGCCATCGCATCCGTTGCGGACTCTTCCGGCATGGCGGACTCTTCCGCCATGTCACCGCCGCCGCCGCAGCCGACCAGCACGGCCGCCGCCACGAGCGCCAGCAGGGCGAGACGCGTCATCAGGTATCGGGGCATTGCGATTCTCCTCGAATGTTCGCTGCTACGATTCGGTACCGGCCCGCACATGATGGCACAAGCACGGGCCGGACGCCACGCGGGAACGGCCGCGCGGCGGCGGCAGCAGGTCGCCCGTACGCTCGCCCGGGCGGCCCCCGATACTATAGAATACGGCCGCGCGAGGGCCGCCTCGTTGCCAGTGAGGATCCCCGACATGAAGCGAATCGTCGCCATTATCGCCCTCCTCTCGAGCGTCCTGATCGGCGCCCAGCAGCCCGGCATGATCGAGTGGCGCTACGTCGGCGCGGACCAGGCGCACACGAAGTACTCCGTCGCCGACGAAATTACCGCCGCCAACGTCCACGAGCTGGAGATCGCCTGGCAGTGGGAGCCGAACGAGATGCCGATGCCCGAAATCGGCGCGCGCCCGAGCTCCTTCCAGGCCACGCCGATCATGCTCGACAACGTGCTGTACATCTCGACGGCGTACAACCGCGTGGCGGCCATCGACGCCGAGACCGGCGCGGAGCTGTGGGTGTTCGACCCGAAGGCGTACGAGCGGGAGACGCGCCACGGCTTCATTCATCGGGGCATCGCGTACTGGCGCGACGGCGACGACTTCCGCATCTTCATCAACAGCCGCGACCGGCTGTACGCCATCGACGGGGACACGGGCCGCGCCGTGGAGAGCTTCGGAGAGAACGGCAGCGTCTCGGTCATCGACGGCCACGGCCGTCCCGTCTCCTCCGAGGAGTTCGACCAGCGCTCGCCGCCGGTGGTGTTCGAGGACCTGGTCATCATCGGCAGCCGCGTGCCCGACCGCGTGCAGCGCAGGTTCGAGCCGCCGGGCACGGTGCAGGCGTTCGACGCGCGCACGGGCGAGCGCCGCTGGGTGTTCTTCACCATCCCGCAGTCGAACGACGACTTCGGCGCCGACACCTGGGAGAACGAGTCCTGGCGCTACACCGGCCACGCCAACGTCTGGGGCCTGATGTCGCTCGATGACGAGCGCGGCCTGCTGTACGTGCCGACCAGCACGCCGGGCGGCGACTACTGGGGCGGACATCGGCCGGGCGCGAACCTGTTCGCCGAGTCGCTGGTCTGCCTCGACGCACGGACGGGCGAGCGGCAGTGGCACTTCCAGGCCGTGCACCACGGCGTGTGGGACTACGACTTCAACTCGCCCCCGAACCTGGTGACGATCACGGTGGACGGCCGGGAGATCGACGCCGTGGCGGAGGTGTCGAAGCAGGGCTTCACGTACGTCTTCGACCGGGTGACGGGCGAGCCGGTGTGGCCCATCGAGGAGCGCCCGGTCGATACCGAGACCGACGTGCCGGGCGAGGTGCTGTATCCGACACAGCCCTTCCCGACGAAGCCGCCGCCGTTCGCGAAGCAGGGCGTGTCGCTGGACGACGCGAACGATCTGACGCCGGAGATACACGCGCTGGCGGTGGAGGAGATGCGGCAGTTCCGGCTGGGCCCGCTGTTCACGCCGCCGAGCCTGCGCGGGACGCTGATGCGGCCGACGGTGAGCGGCGGCGCGGACTGGGGCGGCGCGGCGTTCGATCCGGAAACCGGACTGCTGTACGTGCGCTCCACGGAGGGCACCACGACGAACCAGGTCTGCCGCAACACGGGCGAGGACCCCGCCATCGACGTCGACTACAGCAACAATTGCCCCCATGGCGCGGCGGCGATGATCTTCGGCAACCGGCCCGGCGCGACGGAGGTCGCGCGCAGCAAGCTGGGAGGCATTCCGCTGATCAAGCCGCCCTATGCGTACCTGGTGGCGATCGACCTGAACGCGGGCGAAATCGCGTGGAAGGTACCGTTCGGCGAGGGCAGCCGCGTCCTTCGCAATCACCCCTTGCTGAGGGGCGTCGAGTTGCCCGACCGCCTCGGAACGTTCAGCCACCTGGGCTCGCTGGTCACGAAGGGCGGCCTGGTGTTCCTGGGCGGCGGCGATCCATATCTGTACGCGTTCGACAAGGCGACGGGAGAGGAGATCTCGCGCGTTGCGACGCCGTTCAGGACGAGCTCGAACCCCATGACCTACCGGTCGCGCTCGGGGCGCCAGTTCGTCGTCATCGCGACCGGCGCCGGGCCGGACGCCGCGCTCGTCGCGTTCGCACGACCCAATTAGGGAGGGTTTCTTCGATGAGAATCCAATCAAGACGGCGAGCCGCGCGCATCGCGGCGGCCTGTTGCATCGTCCTGCTCGCCGGCCTGCACACCGCCTGGGCGCAGCATCCCGGTGAGGCGGCCTACGACAAGGTATGCGTCACCTGCCACGGGCCGCAGGGGTCCGGCGGTCTGGCGCCCGCCCTGGCGCCGATGAGCTACGACGCCGACTACGTGCTTGCGATCGTCCGCGAAGGCTTCGGCCAGATGCCGCCCATCTCGGCGCGTGAACTCTCGGACGACGAGGTATACCAGCTCGTCGAATACCTGGCCGCCCCGGGCGCGGCGGCCGCTGGCGGCGGCCAGGCCGCGGCGGAGCCGGAACATCCGGACCTGAGCGGCATCTGGCAGGCGCTCAACGCCGCCTCCTGGAACCTCGAGGCTCACAACGCCGAGGACGGCGTCCCGGCGGGCCTGAGCGTGGTGGTCGGCGAGACCATCCCGTACCGCGACGACGCGCTGGCGCAGCGGCGGCAGAACTTCGAGAACCGCATGACCGACGACCCGGTGCGCCAGTGCTTCCTGCCCGGCGTGCCGCGCATCATGTACATGCCGTTCCCGTTCCAGATAATCCAGACGCCGGACCACATGGTGATGACCTTCGAGTTCGCCCACGCGGTGCGCATCATTTATACCGACGGCAGCCCGCACCCGCTGCCGAACGACTTCTGGATGGGCGACTCCCGCGGCCGCTGGGAAGGCGATACGATGGTCATCAACACTACCTACTTCAACGGCCAGACCTGGTTCGACGCGTCGGGCAACTACCACAGCAACCAGCTCAACGTGGAGGAACGCCTCACCCCCAGGGGCGAGGACCACATCCTGTACGAGGCGACCATCGAGGATCCGGAGGTGTTCACGCGCCCGTGGACCATCCGCATGCCGCTGTACCGGCGGCTGGAGGAGAACCTGCAGATCCTCGACTACGACTGCGTCGACTTCTTCCTCGACTCGCTGATCGAGCGCTGACGAAAACCCCGTGACGACGGTGCAACCCATGCTGCGCGTCCGGCTCCATGCAACGGTCTGCGTCCTGGCGGCGCTGGGTGCTCTCGCCGCTCCCGCCGGCGCGCAGGAGATCGACATCCTGGATACCCAGATCCAGTACAACCGGGGCCAGAACGTCGCGCCGTTGTATGAAGGATGGATCCGCAATCCCGACGGCACGGTCGACATGTGGTTCGGCTACCTGAACAAGAACTACGAGGAAGTGCTGCACGTCCCGGTCGGTCCCGACAACAACATCGAGCCGGGCGGGCCGGACCAGGGGCAGCCGTCCGTGTTCACACCGCGGCGCCGCCGCGGCGGCGCGGCCAGCCGGCGCGAGGGCTACGTGTTCCGCGTCAGGCTGCCGGCCGACTTCGGCGAGGACGACGAGCTGATCTGGACGGTGACCGCACATGGGAAGACGGACAGGGCCGTCGGCACGCTGCTCGACCTGTACGTGCTGGAGGCGCCGCCAGACGGCAATCAGCCGCCGGCCGTCAGCCTGAGCGCCGGCCGGACAACCGTTGCTGCCGGCGATGCCGTCACGCTGACCATCAACGTCAGCGACGACGGCCTGCCGGACGGGGATCGCGCAAGGGAGCGCGCCGGCGCCCGCTGGCAGCGCTACCGGGGACCCGGCACGGTGACGTTCGATCCGCCGCGTTCGCCGTTTCCGGAGGGGACCGAACCGGTCGCGGGCGTCGAGCTCGCCACGAGCGCCACGTTCAACGAGCCCGGCACGTACGTGCTGCGCGCCGCGGTCAACGACGGCGACGTCAACCCGGCCGGCTGGCCGCGCGTGCCGTCCACGACGTTCGCGTCCGTAACCATCCAGGTGCGGCCGGACTAGCAACCCGGCCGGCCGTGCGGTATCTTTGGGTCAGCAACGTCGCACGAGGAGAGGCCAATGTCCCATCCGCGCATGCTCATCGCTCTCGCCGCCACGGGCCTGGCAGTTGGCGCAGCGGCACCGGCGCAAGCCGGCAACGAAGCGGCCGAGACGGCGACGTTCTACAAGGACGTCCTGCCGATCCTGCAGGCGAACTGTCAGACCTGCCATCGGCCCGTCGGCCAGAACATCGGCGGCCTGGTCGCCCCGATGTCGCTCACGAGCTATGCGGAAACGCGCCCCTGGGCGCGTTCGATCGCTAGCAAGGTAGAGGCGCGCGAGATGCCGCCGTGGTTCGCCACCGGACCTGCCGGCGTCTTCGCCAACGAGCGCGGTCTGACGGATGCGGAGATCGACACCATTCTGCGCTGGGTCGACGCCGGCGCGCCCGCCGGCGACTCCGCGGACGCGCCGCCGTCCCGGCAGTGGACGGAAGAAGCCAGCGGCGGCTGGTCGAACGGCGCCCCCGACTTCATCGTCAAGCTGCCCGAGCCGTACCGCGTCGAGGACGACATCTACGACCTCAACGCCAACCTGTTCCACACGCTGACCGAGACGGAGCTGCCGCAGGACACGTGGGTCCGGGGCTGGGAGTTCAAGACCGGCACCGAGGGGGTCGTGCACCACATGTGCGTGTTCTTCAGGCCGCCGGGCACGGCCTATACGCCGGCCCCCGGCGCCACCGAGGGTGCGGACGCCCTCGGCGAGCTGCTGAGTTGCATCGCCGAGGGCGCCGAGAGCGGCATGTTGCCCGACGGCTTCGGCGTGCTGCTGGAGAAGGGCACGTCGCTCATCTTCAACATGCACTACCACAAGGAGCCGGCGGACGGCTCCGGCGTCTGGAGCCAGCCGGAGGTCGGGTTCTTCGTGGCCGACGAGCCGGTGCGTTACAAGGTGCAGAACGACTTCATACCGAACGCCGGGTTCGAGATTCCCCCGCAGCATCCGCACTACCGGGTCGGCACGTCCCGCCTGCTCGAGAAGGATACGTACGTGCTGACCTACTGGCCGCACGCCCACCTGCGGGCGACCGGGGCGCGCTATACGGCCGTCTATCCGGACGGCTCCGAAGAGCTGCTGCTCGACGTGCCGCACTACGACCAGAACTGGCAGGAAACCTATAAGTACAAGGAACCCAAGCTGCTGCCGCAGGGAACGCGCATCGACGTCGACTTCTGGTACGACAACACCGCGGAGCGGGCGGCGCGCAGGGACTTCGACCCGAACCGCGCGGTCGGGCACGGGAACCGCACCGACGACGAGATGGCGCTCGCGTTCATCGGCTACGCCGAGGTCGATCCGGAAGCGGCGGCCACCGACAACCAGAACTGACGGGCGCCCCGCCGCCGCATGCGATACATGGGCCGCTTCCGCCTCGCCGGCGCCGCCATCGCTTGCGCGGCCGCGGTAGCCGGCGCGCGCGCGCTGCAACCCGACGCCGGCGGAGACGGCCGCATGCGCGTTTCGCTGGCGCTCGACGCGCAATCGATCGAGGTTGCGCATCCCCCCGCGCTCTCCGCCGCCGACAACGCATACGCGGCGCTGCTCTCCGGGTCCGTCGAATCCCGCGCGGCGATCGGCACGCTCACCGCCGGCCCCACGCTGCGCATGGGCCCGATCGCGTACGATGCCGGCGCGCAGCCGCCGGCAGGCGCACCGGGCATGCCCCCGCCGGCCATCAGCTACGCGCTCTCGCTGGCCAGGACCGCCGACGGCTGGGAGCTGCAAGCGCACAGCGACGGCCGCACCAACGCCGTCCCGCTGGCGCATCGCGAGGCAGGCGCCTCGGCGCCGGCGTTCCGGGCGTCGCTGCACGCGACCGGGACCGCTGCCGGCCGGCTGCGCATGCGCTGGGGCCGGCACGCCTGGAGCACGGAGTTCCGTTTCGATGCGCTGCCGCCACCGCAGTTGCAGCTCCCGAGCTCCGGCGGCTTCGGCGAGGCGCTGCAGCGCGACAGCGACACCAGCGCCACGGCGCGCCTCAACAGGCTCGCCGAACGGAACGAGACGGCCGTGACGCTGCCGGACGGCGCGCGCATCGCCGTCCTCTACGGCAAGGACCTGCCCGTCGACGGCGTGGACTATCCGAACCTGGCGTCGACGCCCGACGGCGCTGTCGTGGTGCTGGTCCGTGCACCCGCGGTGCGCATCCGCAGCGACGTGGCGCTGCGTTTCGGACAAACCGACCTGCCCACCGCCAACCTGGCGCCGGGGTTCGCCGGGCTGTACGGGCTGTGGCTCAAGCGCGCGGGCGGCGGCTGGCGTCTTGTCTTCAACGACGAACCGGATTCCTGGGGCACGCAGCACGACCAGGCGTTCGACGCGGCCGAGGTTGCCGCCGAGTACTCGCGCGCCGCCGGTGCGTTCCGGCCGCTCGGGATCACGCTCGTACCGGCCGGCGCGGACGGCGGCCGTCTCGTCGTCCACTGGGGCCCGCACGAGTGGGCAGCCGACTTCGTGATAGTCCGCTAGCTGCCGCCGAGCCGACGCGAAGTCGCGCCGGTGAAGGGATGCTCACCCGTCTCGCCCCAGGGGGTGCCGATCGCCTCCAGCGTGAAGCCGACGCGCGGAATCTCCGTCGGGACGATCGCCGTCACCGCTCGGGCAGGATCTCGAAGCCGCGCCGCGTGGCCGGCGTCCAGGTCTCCGGGATCAGGTAGTCGTCCCGGCGGGGCATCCTGACCTGCGGCAACGTGTCGGCGGTCATCACGTCCTCTTCGCCGATGATGCCGTTGCGGTGGAGGAGATACGCGGTCAGCGCGTACGTTTCGTCGACGGTGAGGATGCCGGGACGGTCGTACGGCATGACGCGGCGGATGTAGTCCCAGATGCTCGGCGCGAACGGCCAGTGCTGAATCGGCCAGTAGTTCGAGCGCGTCGTGACGTCGCCGCCCACGAGCGGGATCGACGGGCCCTCCTCGCCGGTCGGACCGTGGCAGTTCGCGCAGCCGCGGGCCGCGAAGATCCGCTCTCCGTCGGCGACCGTGCCGCTCCCCGGTGGCAGATCCTCGCCGTCCGGCCCCACCAGCACGTCGTGCAGCTCGGCATCCGTGGGCGGCCGGCCGAGCCCCGAGTGCGCCGCCGGCTCCTGCGCGTGCACCGGCGCGCCGAGCAGCACGGCGCCGGCGACGAGCAGCGCCGTCCAGCATCTAGGCATGTACGTCGACCACCACGTCGGTCGGCTCGAGACCGTTCGTGACCTTGCCGTCCGCCGCCACCTTCCACGGCTGGATCCAGTTGCAGTAGCCGAGCTGGCTCTGGATCGTGCCGTAGAGCTGCCCGCGCGTGAGATTCCAGTAGCGCGCGTACTCCGCCTCGGTGGGCTGCAACTGCCCGCGCTCGTCGAGGCAGCGCGACTGCAGCACCGCCTCGCCGCCGTCCCAGCGCCAGGGCAGGAAGAAGCGCGTGTGCGCCTTCGGCAGCACCGGACCGGCCAGCTCCGCCTCGCGGTAGGTCGCGCCGCCGTCGGTGGACACCTCGACCCTGCTCACCCTGCCGCCGCCCGACCACGCGAGTCCGCTGATGACGTGCATGCCCGAAGTCTGCAGTTGCTGCTCGCCCGACGGCCGGGTGATGACCGAGTTGGGGCCGAAGTCGTAGCTGTCGCGCTGCGTCTTCGGGTCCGGCGTCAGGAAGCGCGAATGCTCCTGGAACGACAGGTAAGGCTTGTCGACGAGCTTGATCCGCTTCAGCCACTTCACGTTGTAGATGCCCTCGAAGCCGGGCACCACCAGGCGCAGCGGGAAGCCGTGGTCGGGGCGCACGGGCTCGCCGTTCTGCCCGTAGGCGACCAGCACGTCGTCGAGCGCCTTGGCCAGCGGCACGCTCTTGGTATGCCGGCCGCCGTCGGCGCCTTCCGCGATGATCCAGGACGCGCCGGCCTGCACGCCCACCTCGTCGAGCAGCACCGACAGCGGCACGCCGGTCCACTCGCTGCACCCCATGCGGCCGTGCGTCCCGGTGACGGTGGTGGCGCGCGGATTCGGCCGGTTGCCGATGCATTCCAGGAAGTACGCGCGGGAGACGAACGGGAACCGCCGCAGCTCGTCCAGCGTGAAGACCAGCGGCCGATCCACCAGCCCCTCGATCATCAGCGAGTGCTCCGCGGGATTGATGTCCGGAATGCCGTAGTAATGCTGCGTGGTGAAGTGCAGCGGCGTCGGCGTGATGGTCCCGACCAGGTCGGCCAGCGGCGTGCGGGCGCTCGGGCGCTGCGGATTCGGCCGGACGCGCGGCGTCTGGTAGTGGCTGCGCCCTTCGACCTCGCGCGTAGTGGTGACGAACCGCGAGCGCCGGCCGTACAGGACGCTCTCGAGGTCGTTGTTGTCGAACACCTCCGGCCCCTGCGCCGCGGCCGCCGCGCCGCCCAGCCCCAGCGCCGGCGGCGCCGCCACCAGGCCTGCAACCGCCCCGCCGCTCTTCAGGAACCCGCGCCTGCTCGTCTGCTTGCCGCTCATGCGGTCCTCCTCGCGAAGCTCGCGGCCGCGTCCGCATCGCGCGGGCGGCCGACACCGCACACGATAACAGCCGGGAGCGGGGCCTCACAACCGCATTCACAGCGGCGCGCGGACGTGAAGCATCAGCCGGGGGCGTCGGCCAGCATCGCTCGCGCCACCTGCTCCGCGAGCTCGCGCGAGACGCCTGCGGGCTCGCGGCTCGCGAGCAGCCGGTCGAGGTCGTCCCGGCAAAGGCCGGTCAGGACTGCGCTGCGGTCCGCGGCGCGGAAGCCGTCCTCCACCCGCGGGTCCGCCACCCAGATGCGCGCGCCGTCCGCCCGGCTCCAGGTCCACGCCTCCCGCACCCCCATCCGGAAGTACGGCGCCAGCTTGCGGCTCGAACCGACGCTGCGGTCGATCTCGACCACGACGTCGGGCACCGGGTGTCCCCTGCGGGCGTCCAGGTAGCCGTCGAACTCCATCAGGTCCGGCTCGTCCGGCGGGTCGATGTAGAGGCTCTCGTCCGGCTCGAAGGCGCCGTCCTCGCTCAGCAGGCGGGTCGCGCGGCCGATGAAGAACCTGACCGGCCGTCCGGCGGCGGCGAGCGCATCCTCGATGCGGACAAACAGGGATGAGGGACCGTGCGCGCGCCATTCGTGCGCCGGCCCCGGCTCGGCGACGAACTCGGCCCGCCCGGTCGCCATGTCGTAGCGGCAGCGCGGCGCGTGGTCGTGGGCTGTCAGGCGGTCGAACAGGTCGCGCGGCATCGCCACCTCGACGCGCACCGGCGCGTCCGGGTTCACGCCGGCGGCAGTGGACGCCGCAGGCTGCGGAACGGGACGGCGGGCAGCGGCAGGAGGGGCGGCCGTTGCTGCCTGGGAAGTGCTCGGCGACATCGGTGGGTCTCCGTTCGATCTCATGCTAGCACGGCCGGACGGACCGCTTTCCGAACACCGGATCAGAAGTTCAGGCGCACGCCGAGGAACATGCGCCGCGGCGGTGTGAAGCGGATGCCGTCGCCGAAGTCGATGCCGCCCGCGCCGGCCAGCAGGTCCTGGTTGCGGGTGGCGTCCTGGTTGTCGAACAGGTTGAAGATGTCGGCGAACAACTCGAGACGGTAACCGGCGAAGCGGTAGTTGTACAGCAGCCGGATGTCGACGATGCCGTAGGCCGGGTTGCGCAGCGCGCCGACCGCGACCGGCGACAGCCAGCGCCGCGCGATGCCGGCGAATTCGAACTCGTCGCCCGGATCGACGCGCGAGGGCAGGTTCCGCCGCGAGGCGTGGAACGTCCGACTGGCCACGGTGCCGGAGTTCCAGCGCCAGTTCCCGCCGATCTGGAATCCCCGGTCCCAGGTGTACGACGAGCTGACCTTGAACAGGTGCGCGATCGAGCCGGGCTGCGCCCCGAGCTGGTGCGGCGCGCGGGGGTCCAGCCACAGCACGTCGCCCTGGAAGTCGGCGTTCGAATCCGAGTTGGTGTTCCCGGTGGCGTCGCCGAAGGTGTACGCGGCGAGCGCCTGCCAGTTGTCCCGCAGCCGCTGCCGAAAGGTGAGCTCGACGCCCTGGTAGTCGCGCCGTCCGCCGGCCAGGGTGGCGATGATGAAGTTCGACTCGGGGAACGTGTCGTAGCCGAAGTAGTCGAGGCCGAGGAAGAGCGAGTCCGGATGCTCGACCGGCCCCGGATAGTTCGTCGTGCCGTCGCCGCGGAAGGCGTACAGCGCCAGGTCGTAGTCCTCGATGATGTCACGCGTCCGGCGCTTCGTGTACAGCACCATGAAGCTGCGCCCTTCGCCGAGATCGGTCTCGTAGCTCAACTGCAGATCGTCGGTCCAGGGCGTCTTCGTCGTCGGTGCGAACAGCGCGTCGGCCTGCTGCGGCCCGCCTCGAATCCGGTAGGTCACCCACTGCCCGTTGGCGTACACCTGCTCCTCGCGTATCGAGCCGCTCAGGGTGCCGGCGAAATTGGTCAGGTTGTTGCGGATCGGGTCGTAGTAGCGGCCGTAGAACGCGCTGATCCGCTGCTGCCCGCGCCCCGCAGGGTCGTACGACACGCTGAGCCGGGGGGCCAGCGTCCAGTCGAACGTGTAGACGTTCGAGGCGTCGGTCGCGAAATGCCCGAACCGCTCCGCGCGCAGGCCGAGGTTGAATGACAGCTTGTCGGTAACGTTAAAGGTGTCCTGCACGAACAGGCTTACGCCGTCGGAGCGCGTCTCCTGCGATCCCAGCGCGGTCTGCACCAGCCGGTCGTAGTTGACGGCGCCGTGGGGATTGCCGGCGGTGCTGTCGAATACGAGGCCGGCGCCCAGCTCCTCCTGTGTGATCGTGCCGTCGCGGTTGGCGTCGTACAGCGCGTAGAATCCGGCCCGGTCCGGCAGTCCGTCGATGGCGCGGATGAAGCCGCCGTAGTCGCTGCTGTTCGTCGGGTCGAACCGGGTACTGGTGAAGCTGCCCGCGATCAGCTCGCTCGCCGTGAGGCCGGCCAGCGCCGGGGACAGCGACGCGTACAACCCGCCGTCGTAGACGGTGTCGCGGAAGTTGGTGTTGCGCATGAACTCGAAGCCGCCGTGGACGGCGTGGCGCCCGGCCTGCACCACGACGGTACCCTTGAACCCTTCGGTGTCGCGCTGATCGAGGTCGTCGAGCCCGAAGCCGCCGAGCTGCTCGTCCTCGAGCGTCCGCACGTCGGTGTCGCGGAAGACGATGCTGTTGCGCGGGCCGGACACCACGGCGAAGTCCGACACCTCCCCATTGTGCCGGCTGTACGAACCCTCCACGAGCACGCCGCCGAACAGGCGGTTGTAATTCAGGTGGTAGTTGTTGCCTCCCTGCACGCGCCGCCGGTCGCGCGCGTTCGTCACGTCGCGGTCGCGGCGGCCGCTGATGGCGGTCGGGTCGTTGAGGAACGTGAAGCTGAGGGTGTCGGCCGTGGTCGGGGCCCACGTGCCGCGCGCGTAGAACTGGTCCTGCGTATCGTCGACCGTGCGAATGACATCCACCCCGTCGAGGGCGACGACCGCGTCGCGGCGCTCCAGGCGCCGGTAGCTGCCGAAGAACCAGGCCTCGTTGGCGATGATGGGCCCGCCGCCGGTGACCGCCGCGTCGAACCGGGAGAATTCCAGATCGGCGGCGTTGCGGTTCTCGGCCACCAGTCCGTCGTTCTGGAAGAAGTAGTTGACCGAGCCGCTGTACTGGTTGGTTCCGGACTTGGTGATGACGCTCGACAGCAGCCCGGGCGCGCCGACGAACTCCGCCGGAATGCCGCCGGTCAGCACCTGCTGCTCCTGGATGATCTCGGTGTTCAGGTTGGCGCCGAACGTGCCGCTGACGCCGTCGGTGACGTTGATGCCGTCGATGTAATAGAAGTTGTCGCGCGACACGCTCGTGCTGCCGCCGATGTCGCTGTAGTTGAGCCCCGACTTCGACGCCGGGTTGCCGGGCGAGTCCGGGTCGTCGGGCAACACCCCGGGCACGAGCTGCAGGTAGCTCTGGTAGGTGCGGCCGGTCGGCACCGCCTCCGTCAGATCCAGCGTGATGTCCTCGGCCACCACGGCGCTCGTCACGTCCACGACCGGTGACGCGGCCGTCACCACCACGGTCTCGGTCACGCTGCCGACCGTCAGGGTGACGTCGATGGACGCCGTCTGGCCGACCCGCACCAGGAAGCCCTCCTGGCGAACGGTCTGGAATCCCGGGAGCTCTACGGTCACGACGTAGCGGGCGGACGGGCTCAGCGCCGCCAGGTCCGCCTCCCCGCGCAAATCGGTGATCGCCACGCGGGTCGTGGCGGCATCCTCCGCGGCGGCGGTCACGGTGGCGCCCGGAACCGGCAGCCCATCCGGATCGGTTGCCGCGACCCGGATGTTCCCGGTCGTCGTCACCTGGGCGCCGGCAACGCCGGGAGCGGCCGCGGCAAGCAGCACGACCAGGGCGGCAGCACAAGGGACCGACGGACGGGGCGACGTCCGGCCAACGCCCCCAACCGCTTCCGGCACGCCCGGCACCTACTCGTACACCTCGTCCAGCAGCGCCAGCATCCGGTTCCACGAGTCGTTGTCGGCCTCCTCGTCGTACGCGATGCCGTCCATGTTGGCTTCGCGCGCGTACGGCTGGGAGAAGGCGTGCTCCACGTCCGGATAGACCACGATCTCGAAGTCCGCGGCGGCGGCGGTCATCTCGCTGCGGAACGCCTCCACCTGCTCCGGCGGCGCGTACGGGTCGCTGTCGCCGTGCAGGACCAGGATGCGCGGACTGACGTAGCCGGCGGGCGCGGGGTTGGCGGTGGACAGGATGCCGGCGAACGTGATCAGCGCGTCGAAGCGGAACCCCGCCCGGGCCATCTCCAGGATCACCTCCCCGCCCCAGCAATAGCCGATGGCGGAGATCCGCTCCGGGTCGACGCGCGGGTGCTGCTTGAGCCGCTCCACCGCCAGGTTGAAGCGCATCGCGCGCAGCAGCGGATTGTCCTCCAGGAGCTGGCGCGCGCCGCGGTCGTCCTCGAGGTGGGTCGTGACCGGCCCCATGCCGTACATGTCCACCGCGTAGCCGACGTAGCCCGAGCTGGCGAGTCGCTCGGCCTGCGCCCGCACGTTGTCGCTGTAACCCCAGCCGCCGTGAATGATGATCACGCCGGGGCGCGGACCGGCCGCCTGATCGTCCCAGGCAATCAGCCCCTCCACCTCGACGCCGCCGTGCGTGAAGTGGATCACCTCGGACTTCACGCCGGCAGAAACCACCGGCACGAGCCCGGGCAGCACCAGAGCCGCCACCGCGCAGACCAGAATCCTCATTGACATCGCAACCTCCCGCCGGACCGGACCGGCGCATTATGCTACCGCGGGCGCGCGCCGAACATTGGTGGCGCGCCGCCTGCTGTGCCATGATCTCGGTGCCCGGCCGCCTGGACGCAGCCACGCGGGCCGGAACGAACGGCGGAGGCGCATCATGAACGGCAGGCACCAGCATATCGACCGTCCCGCGCCCGCGCGGCCACCCGCGATCGTGTTCGCGATCGCGCTGGCAACATGTCTGGCGCCCGCGGGGCCGGCGCCCGCGCAAGTGAGCGACGGCGGCGAGTGGACGCACTATGCCGGCGGCGAGAACGGCCACAAGTACTCGCCGCTCGATCAGATCGACAGCAGCAATGTTTCCCGGCTGCAGGTGGCGTGGCGCTCCCCTTCCCCCGACCTCGCCTTCCAGGACGATCCCATTCTGCGGCGCTCGCGCAACGAAGACACGCCGCTGATGGTGAACGGCCGGCTCTACACCATCACCGGGCTGGGGATCATCTCGGCGCTCGACCCGGGCACCGGCGAGACCCTCTGGACGCACGACCCCCGGAGCTACGAGATCGGGCGTCCCAACAACGGCGGCTTCCTGCAGCGCGGGCTGGAGCACTGGACCGACGGCGACGACGAGCGGCTGCTCATCGGCACCGCCGACGCGTACCTGCTGGCGCTCGATGCACGCACCGGCGAGCCCGTCGCGGAATTCGGCCACGACGGCAGGGTCGACATCGCCGCCGACATCCCCCACGTCGTGCGCAGCACCAACTTCTCGGCCCGCCGGCCGCTGGTGGCCGGCGACATCGTCATCGTCGGCAGCTCCATCCAGGATTCGTCGCGGGCGCCCCGCTCGCCGCGCGGCGACGTGCAGGCGTACGACGTGCGGACGGGCCGCAAGCTCTGGACGTTCCACACGATCCCGCGCGAGTACGAAACCGGCTACGACACCTGGCTGAACGGCTCGGCCGAGCGTGCGGGGAACGCGAACGTCTGGGCCGGCATCGCCTGGGACCCGGAGCTCGACTACCTCTACATGGCCAGCTCGACCGGCACCAACAATTTCTACGGCGGCGACCGGCCGGGCGACAACCTGTTCGCCGAGAGCATCATCTGCGTGGAGGCGCGGACCGGCGAACGCGTCTGGCACTTCCAGGCCATCCACCACGGCATCTGGGACTACGATTTCGCCGCCATGCCGGTGCTGGGAGACATCACCGTCGACGGCCGCGAAATCAAGGCGATCATGCAGGTGAGCAAGCAGGCGTTCACCTACGTGCTCGACCGCGTGACGGGCGAGCCGGTGTGGCCCATCGAGGAACGCCCGGTGCCGCCGTCCAACGTGGCCGGCGAGCAGGCCGCGCCGACGCAGCCGTTTCCCACGAAGCCGCCGCCGTTCGACATGCAGGGCACGACCATCGACAACCTGATGGACTTCACGCCGGAGCTGCGCGCGCGCGCCACCGCCCAGCTTCAGAACTTCGACTACGGCCCGCTGTACACGCCGCCGACCGAGCGCGGCCTGCTGATGCTGCCCGGACTGCTGGGCGCCGCGAGCTGGGGCGGCGCCGGGTTCGACCAGGAGACCGGCATCCTGTACGTGCCGTCACGCACCGTGCCGTCGGTGGCCCGGCCGACACGTCCCGGTGAACCGCGGCGGCGCTCGAATCTCGGCGTGCGCGCCGACACCACCCTGGAAGGGCTGCCGCTGTTCAAGCCGCCCTGGGCCCGGATGACGGCCATCGACATGCACCGCGGCGAGATCCTGTGGGTCAGCCCGCTGGGCAACGGCCCCCGCAACCACCCGCTGCTGCGGGATCTCGACCTGCCGCCGCTGGGCGATCACATCGACGGCCAGAGCGTGCTGGTGACCAGGTCGCTGGTCTTCGGCGCGGTCTGGCGCCGCGACCGGCGCGACGGCAGCCGCCTGCAGCCGAGCTGGCACCCCTGGGGCGATCCCGACGCCGGACGCAAGCTGCTGTACGCCTTCGACAAGCGGACCGGCGAGCTGCTGCACGTCGTCGAGATGGACGGCTTCGCCGCGTCGGCGCCCATGTCGTACCTGCACGACGGCAAGCAGTACATCGCCATGACGGTCGGCGGCAACGAGGACAACGCGCTGGTGGCGCTCAGCCTTCCGGACTGATCACCCATGACCAGATCTCGCCTGAATACCTGTCTGCTGGCCATCCTGTTTGTGCTGCCACTGGCCGCCGCCGCCGCGCTCTCCGCCCGGCAGGAGGGGCGGACCGTCTGGGACGGCGTCTACACGGAGGAGCAGGCCGCCCGCGGCGAGCTGGTGTACCAGGATCAGTGCACGTTCTGCCACCTCGACGACCTGATGGGGGACGCGTTCGCCACGCCGCTCATCGCCGACGCCTTCACCCTGCGCTGGGACGGCGGCACGCTCGGCGACCTGATGATCGTGACCCAGGTCACGATGCCGGCCGACCAGCCCAACACGCTTACTGGCGAGCAGGTCGCTGACGTTATCGCCTTCCTGCTGCAGATGAACGAGTACCCCGCCGGCGACCAGGAGCTGCCCGCCGATCAGGAGGCGCTGGAGGCGATCGCCATCGTGGGGGAAGGCGGACAGTGACGCCCGGCCTGCTGCGCGGTTGCATCGCCGCCGGGCTGCTGGCGGCGCTCGCCGGGGCCGAGCCGGCCGGCGCCCAGGGCATCGGCATGGCGCGCGAGACGTTCGTGGATGCTTCCCGTCCGACGCAGCCAAGCCCGCCGTTCGCCGGCGCGCCCGACCGGCGCCTGGACACCTGGATCTGGTATCCCGCGGCGGGCGGCGGCGCCGAGCCGGTCGCCGCCGCCGAGCCGCGTTCCGGCGGGCCATGGCCGCTCGTGGTCTACAGCCACGGCACGTACGGACGTCCCGACAACGCCACGCACTTCATCGAGCACCTGGTGCGCAACGGCTACGTCGTGGCGGCGCCGGCCTTTCCGCTCACGTCGAGCGTGGCCCACACGCGGTTGCCGGCCGCCGACGTGACCGACGCCGGCAGCCAGCCCGGCGACGTGAGCTTCGTGATCGATTCGCTGCTGGCCCACCCGCAACTGGGACCGCTGATCGACGCCGAGCGCATCGGCGCCACCGGCATCTCGCTGGGCGGCATCACCACCTATTTCCTGAGCTTCGGAATTCCGACGCGCGACGAGCGGATCAAGGCGAGCGCGCCCATCGCCGGCGGCGACCCGCCCTATGCCGCCCTCAGCTTCGGCCTCGGATTCGTGGGGGTCGTGCCCGCGCCGGTCAGCACGCCCGCGCTGCTGCTCGTCGGTGACGCCGACGTGTTCGAGGCGCAGACGGGCGGCGCGGCCGCCGCCTACGCGCGCCTGCTCCCGCCGAAATACCAGGTCATGATCAGCGCCGCCCCGCACGTGTGGTTCGGCGACCGTGACCACGTGCCGCCGGACGACCTCAACCCGGACTGCATCTGGTTCGAGAGCAATACCGGGGCGCAGCCGCCGATGTGCGCCGAGCGGCGGCCGCTGATCGACCCGGCGCGCCAGAAGGAGATCACGCGCGACGCGCTGCTGGCGTTCTTCGACGCCTACCTGAAGGACGATGCCGCCGGGCGCGCGCGGCTCCGCGCCATCAGCGGGGCTTTCCACGACGTCACGCTCCGCGAGGAGCTCGCGGCGCCCTGAGCGAGCTCCCTCCGGCGATTGGCTAGTTCGTGGGCCAGAGCACGCCCTGGCTGCTGGTGCCCTCGGCGCCGGCGGGAATCGGCCCCATGCCCTTGTAGACGAACTTCTGGACGCGGGAGCCTTCGTAGGTCTCGGTCGTGTAGATGTTGCCGTCCGAGTCGACGGCGATGCTGTGCACGGCGAAGAACATCCCGGGTTGCCGGCCGCCGTCGCCGAAGGCGGTGAGCACCTCCAGCGTCTCGCGCAGGAGGATGTAGACCTTCATGTTCTGGCCGTCGGCCAGGTAGAGATAGGTCTGTTCCGGATCGTGTGAGAAATCGATGTCCCACGTCGATCCCTGCGCCAGGGTGTCCGGCGCGATGATCGCCTCCGTGACGAAAGTCCCGTCCTTCCGGAACACCTGTATCCGGTCGGCGGCGCGGTCGCAGACGTACACGAGCCCGTCATTCGAAATCTCGGAGCAGTGCACCGGACCGCGGAACTGCTGCGCCGGCGGGGATCCCGGGGTGTAGCGGCCGAGGTCGACGCTGTCGTCCGGCACGTTGCCGTACGCGCCCCAGTAGCGCTTGAGCTCTCCCGTGTCCATGTCCACGACCGCCACGCGCCGGTTGAGGTAGCCGTCGGCGAAGTACGCCTCGCCCGCGTCCGGATCGATCCCGATTTTCGCCACCCTGCCGAAGCTGTCGGCGGCGTGGCTGTCGCGCTCGAACACGGGCCGGCCGTCCTGCTCCCCCGCTGCGCGGGCGCCGAACGCTCCGAACTGCTTCAGGAACGTGCCGTCCCGCGAGAACTTCAGCACGTGCGAGTCGGCTCCGCCGTTGCCGCCGATCCACACGTTGTCCATGTGGTCGATCGTGATCCCGTGGTTGGACAGCGGCCAGGTGTAGTCACCGGTCTCGGTGCCCGGACCACCCCAGCTCGACACCAGGTTTCCTTCCTGGTCGAACTCGAGAACGGGCGGCGCCGGCGCGCAGCACTCGCTCACCGGCGGATCCTGGACGAGGCCGATCTCCGTGAACCCGGCGAACTGGTCCGGCGTGTTGCGGTGCACGACCCAGATGTGATCCCGCGAGTCGACGTCCACGCCGATGGTCGACCCCATCAGCCAGTGGTTCGGCAGGTTCTGCGGCCACAGCGGATCGACCTCGAACATCGGCGCCATCCCGGCGCCGCTCTCCATGGCGGACGCCCGCTCCTCGGCCGTCTCCTCGACGAGGGTGGAGCCGACGCCGCAGGCCACGATCAATGCGAGCAGGGACAAGCCGGCCATGAGATTTCGCGTCAGTCGCATCTGGTTCCTCCTGCCAGATGCTACCCGCGTTCCGAGACGCGTGCACGCAGGCCACCCCATTGAACCGCCCGCCGCGGTCGGCTAGGCTATAGCAGCCCGTGGATCGGGCAGTGCATCGACACGGAAAGGAACCGTCATGAGAGCAGCCCTGTTCGCCCTCGTCATCACCCTCGGTTTCGGCGTATCGGCATACGCGCAGGACGATGCGGCGCCCTGCGGACCCAAGAGCGACCTGGCGATGGAATTCTCCAGGAACGTCGCGCCCGACTCCCGCTGCTTCGAGATCCGCATGTACACCGCCGAGCCGGAGGTGGACGGCAAGGGCGGCATCGACAACCTGCACAGCCGCTTCCGCGAGGGCGAGGTGCGGCTGTTCGAGAAGCACGGCGCCGTCATCGTGGGCAACTGGCAGAGCCTGGAGAACCCCAACACGCTGATCTGGATGCTCGCCTACCGCGACCGCGCGCACCGCGAGCAGGTGTTCTCCGCCTTCCGGGCCGACCCCGAGTGGAAGGAACTCCTGGCGCAGTACCCGGTGCCCATCGACATCCAGGCGTGGACGATGAGCGCGGCCGACTACTCGAACATGAAGTAGGCAGGAAAGGACAGTCATGCGCATAGCAATCGTTGCATTCGTCATCACTCTCGGCCTCGGCGGCCCGGCCTACGCCCAGGACGACCCGGCGCCCTGCGGGCCGAAGAGCGACCTCGCAATGGAGTTCTCCAGGAACGTCGCGCCCGACTCCGGGTGCTTCGAGATCCGCATGTACACCGCCGAGCCGGAAGTGGACGGCGTGGGCGGCATCGACAACCTGCACCGGCGCTTCCGCGACGGCGAGGTCGAGCTGTTCGAGAAGCACGGCGCCAGGTTCGTCGGCGCCTGGCAGAGCCTCGAGAATCCGAACACGCTGATCTGGATGCTGGCCTACCGCGACCGGGCCCATCGCGACCAGGTGTTCTCCGATTTCCTGGCCGATCCGGACTGGAAGGAGCTCCTGGCGAAGTACCCGGTGCCGCTCGATATCCAGGCATTCATGATGAGCGCCGCCGACTATTCCAACATGAAGAAGTAGGCGGCCGGCGGGAGTCCGGCGTCCACGTTGTCTGCGTCTGCATGGGAGGTTTGAGATGAACAAGCGTTGTCTCCGAACAGCCGGCACGCTCGTCGGAGTGGGAGCCGTATTGTGCTTGAGCACTGGCCCCGCAATCCAGGCGCAGCAGGAAGAGACGTATACGGCGCCGCTCACGCCCTGGGGGGATCCCGACTTCCAGGGCTCTTGGGAGAACCGGACGCCGACCCCGCTCGAGCGCGATCCCCAGTACGGAACCCGCGAGTTCCTGACGGAGGAAGAAGCCGCCCAGCGGGCCGCCGCGCGCGGCGGGCTCCCCGACGGCGAGGAGAGCGCGATCGCGGACGACCTGGCCGCCGCCGACGTCCAGCGTTACGCGCGGGCGGACAATGTCGACCCGAACCTGCCCGGCCGGTCGCTTTCGGGCGCCGCGTACAACTCCTTCTGGAATGCTCCGGTGAGCGAGCGGCTCGCATCCATGCGCACGTCCCAGATCGTCGATCCGCCCAACGGCCGGCTCCCGCCCTACACGCGCTCGATCCTCGAAAAGTGGGAGCAGCGCGAGGCGGCGCGGGCGCATCGCGGCGAGGCCGATTCCTGGCTGGACCGCAACGTCATGGAGCGCTGCCTGCTCCGGACGGGCCTGGCGATGGGCGAGATGAACGAACCAAAGGACATCTACCAGACCCCGG
Source organism: Vicinamibacteria bacterium (assembly GCA_022820825.1). Taxonomy (GTDB): domain Bacteria; phylum Acidobacteriota; class Vicinamibacteria; order Vicinamibacterales; family UBA8438; genus JAAXGX01. The sequence goes on along the minus strand of JAJEEU010000061.1, from coordinate 31,427 downwards.
GCGCGATCACCTTCGACCTGCAGTACGGCGTGGTGCGCACCATCCCGCTCGACGGCCGGCCGCGCCTCGGCCCGAACGTCCGGCAGTGGTGGGGGGACGCGCGCGGCCGCTGGGAAGGCGACACGCTGGTCATCGAGACGACGAACTTCAACCACCTGCAGAACGGCGGCCCCCTGATGCCGTCACACGGCGGGATCTACGGGCACAGGCACGCGCATTATCACCTGGGCACCGGCGAGCACCTGACGATGGTCGAGCGGATCCGCCGCACGGGCCCCGACACGATCGAGTACGCCTACACCGTCACCGACCCGACGGTGTATGTCGCGCCGTTCACCGTGGTCAACACGTGGCACATCGACCGGGGCAACCCGGACGTCTTCGAGTACACCTGCCACGAGCACAACTACGGCATGGTCGGCCTGCTCAAGGGTGGCCGCGCGGACGAGCAGATCGCGATGGACGAGGCGGCCCGGGAAATCTACCAGCGCGAGGCCCAGATCGTCGCGGAATGGGCCGAGACCGAAGCCTGGGAGGCGGCACAGGGCCGCTGAGGCCCGCCCCGCGGGAACGCCCCGTCAGACAGCCTACCCCTCCGGCAGCGCAAACTCCACCAGGCGCTCGTTGCCGCGGGTCTCTTCCGAGGCGCCGGCCGACACGTTGACGGCGGCATACTGCCAGACTGGCAACCTGGAGGCCACCCGCAGGGCGCCATTGACGGTAACCCGTAAATATGGAAATATGGCCATATGAAGACCACGATCGAGTTCCCCGACGCCGCGTTCCGGCAGGCCAAGGTGGTCGCGTCTGGCCGCGGCATCACCTTGAAGCAATTCCTGACCGAAGCGCTCGACGAGAAGCTGCAGCGCTACGCCGCAGACAATGACGGCGTGCCCGAACAAGCGCCCTGGATGGCAGGCTTCGGGGCGTTGTCCGATCTGGCAGGCGAGAATCGGCGCATCGCCGCGGTCATCGAAAACGAATTCGAGACGCTGGAGCCCGGCGACATCGCGTGATCCTTGATACCAATGCCCTGTCGGCGTGGGCGGAGGGCCTCCCGTCTGTCGACGCGCCGTTGCGTGCGGCCGGCCGGCTTGTGATCCCCAGCGTCGTCCTTGGCGAGTACTACTTCGGCATCCGCCAATCGAGCCAGCGCCGGCGGTACGAAGACTGGTTGCGGCGCTACCTGCCCCTGGCCTCCATCGCCGTCGTCAACCACGCAACAGCCGGCATCTACGCTGAAGTCCGGCTGGCACTGAAACGTGCCGGCACTCCCATTCCAAGCAACGACGCCTGGATTGCCGCGCTGGCCCGGCAACACGCCCTGCCCGTGTTGAGCAACGATGCGCACTTCGACGCGGTCGACGGGGTTCAGCGCATACCATTCTGAGTTGCTACTCGAACGACTACTTCGCGGCCAGCCGTTCCTGCCGGCGTGCGCCGGCGAGTATGTTCGTCAGGGCGTAGTTCCCCTCGTGGCACGCGGCCTCGTAGATCTGGTTGCGCCGGTTGTCCTCCTCGGCAAGCGGGAGCTCGATCGTCCAGGGCCGGTTCCATACGGTCGGATCTTCGACAGTCACGCGCTGGATCATCCGGTTGGGGCCGACGCGCGTAAAGCGCTCGACGAGGCGCAGGTTTTCGCGAGAGCCGCGAAAGCTGGTCCGGGACGAGAAGTTCGCCACCTCCACCACCAGCGCGCCGCCCTCCCAGCGGCCCACGGAGTGCCCCAGCCACTGGCGAATGTGCGACGGCGGGTGCGGGCGGCCGTCGAGGTGAATCGTGCGGTAGGCGCCGCCGTGATGGCCGTACTCCTGGTAGATCGTGACGGACGAAGGGCTCTGGACAATCCGGCTGTAGGTGCCCGTGCTCACCCGCACGAACGGGAGCGTCACACCCAGGCAGCGGTCGCTGGGACGATCCTCCGGATTGTCCGTATTCTCGCTGCTGGTGATATCGATGAAGTACGGGATGGGATCGCCTTCGGCGGTCGTGGGGACGGGCACTCCGCCGCGACGTCCGTCCGACACGCCGCGCGCGCGGGCTTCCGCGGTCAGCGGCGGAATCCGGCCGTCTGGCGGATCGACGACCAGCGATGTACGGCGGGTCCAGATCACGCGGTCGCCGCGGCCTGTGAACGCATCGTTGTACGCGCCCTCGACGTCGGCCACCGTGCCGGCATCCGGGCGGAAGTCGCGCCCCTCGGAGACTCTCTGCGCGCTCTCCAGCTCGGCGACCTCCGCGTCGGTAAGGTACTCGCGCGTCCCGAAACGGGCGGGGCGCTCCAGAGGAGTCAGCGCGTAGCCGGGGCTCCAGATGCCCTGCAGGTCGGTATCGCCCCACGGCGTAAGGGATGGAGTCCAGGCATCAGGCCCGACGGCGGAATCCTGCCCGGACGACACGATGCCGGGAGCGCCGAGTGCCCCGGCAAGCAGTGCAACCATCACTAGCCGCCGCAACATCGGACACCTCCCTGGCGGAAACCGGCAGCGGGTGGCAACCGCCATCCCGCTGCACCGAGTCTAACGCGGCTCCGACGTTCTCCCCCCGAGGCGGAGTGGCAGGTGCGCAATGTGTCGGTGAGAGGAGCCGGCCCGCAACTTACCTTCAACGTTGCGAATAATCGCGCATTCCTCACCTTATGAGCGAGTATAATCGCCCACAGATTACATTATCCGCACGATAGTTCTATTACCAAGCCCCGAGGTATCGCGAGCAAGGAGGAGACATGTCCTGGAAACATCTGCAGGTGGTAGCGACCCTGGTCGCACTCGGCGCCGGGATCGGCTACCTCAGTGCACAGGACCGCGGGGGCTCCGGAACGCTTACCGCACAGGATCGCCTCGACATCCAGGAGCTCTACTGGAGCTATGCCCACGGCCACGACTTCCGGGATGCGGAGCTGGTCGCGTCGACCTTCGCGGACGACGCCGTCTTGCAGACGCTTCCCGGCAGTGCGTTGACCGGCAAGGACGCCATTGCCGAGTCCTACGCCCGAAGGTTTGCCGACGGCAGCTTCGATTCGGGATGGCGGCATTGGCAGAACGCCTGGCGCATTACGCCTACGCCGGAGGGCGCGCTCGGCAGGGTGTACTGGGTCGCCCTCGAGGTGGGAACGGGCGATCCCGCGCCCGTTCCCCTGCCGGTGGACGGGGTCAAGGGTCCGCGGTTCATCAGCACCGGATACTACGAAGACGTCTACGTGAAGACCGCCGAAGGGTGGCGCTTCAAGAGCCGCGCGCTGAACTGGGACGAGACGCGCTAGGGTTCCGCGGCAAACGCGCTGCCGTTCGTGGCACCGGGGTGGGAGGTTCAAGGTGAGTTGCAGACGTCTCTGCGCGGTGAGGTTGCTGTTTGCGGGCGCCGTGCTGCTGCCGGGCGCGCACGGCGCGGCCGGTCAGGTGACGGAGGCGGTAGCGGCGGCGGTCGCGGGCCAGGCCTGGGAACACCCGCGGACGCCGTGGGGAGACCCCGACCTTCAGGGCATCTGGAACAACACCGCGTGGAACGGGACGCCCCTCGAACACCAGACCGCGGAGGACGTTGCGGAGGCAGAAAGGCGCAGGAGGAATCGTCCCGATGCGCCCGGCATCCAGGATCTTGCCTACAACTTCGACGTCTGGGGTGAAGGCGTTCGCGCGAATCGGTCCACGCCGCCCATCGACCTCACGCACCTGGTCATCGATCCCGCCGACGGCAAGCTGCCGGCCCTGACGCCTGACGCGCGGCGGAGGTTGGACCTTCGACGCGAGGCCCGCCGCGGCCTGTCCCCGGACGAGCCGCGGCCGGGGCGCTGGGTCGACGACGTGACCGTGTGGATGCGCTGCATCTCGCGCGGCCTGCCGGACGCGATGTTTCCCCGGCTGTACAACAACGTCTACCACTTCCTCCAGATCCCGGGCTACGTCGTCATCGTCTACGAGATGATCCACGACGCCCGCATCATTCCCCTGGACGGCGGCGAGCACCTTCCCGAGCACATGCGCCAATGGCTCGGCGACTCGCGCGGACGCTGGGATGGCGACACGCTCGTGGTCGAGACAAAGAATTTCGTCGGCAACGAGTTCAGCCTCCTGCCCCACGGCGGGGGCGGCGCCGGAACCTACCACGGGGCGAGCAGGACCCTGAATCTCACGGAACGCTTCACGCGCGTGTCGGACGAGTTCATCGACTACCAGTTCACGGTCGACGATCCCGGCCTGTATACGACGCCCTGGACCGGCGCGGTGCCCCTGACGACGATTGAGAGTCCGGAGGGGATCCTGGAATACGCGTGCCACGAGGGCAACTACGCCATCGTCACCGTGCTCCGCGGCGCGCTGGCGCGGGATGCAGCGCTCCAGACACGATGAGCAGCAGCTCGTCGAGCAGTGCTGCGAGCGTTCGCTACCAGCAGTTCCGCGAGGCGGACATCGTCACAGTTCGCGTGGAAGCGCCGGAGACGAGTCGTGCGTCCAGGTGAGGTGCTGACCGGCCAGCAGGCATTCGCGCTGCGGGTGCTGGCCGGGCCGGCGGCGTTCGCCGCCGTTCGCGCAGCGCCGCTGGCCGGTCTCGGACCGGAGGCGCACTTCGCGCTTGCCGCCTACGCGTGGACTCTCGCCTGGTGGGCGACCGTGCCGGTTCCGTGGGCGGTCACGAGCTTTCTCCCGTTCGTGCTGCTGCCGGCCGGCCGCGTGATGCCCTTCGCCGAGGTGGCCGGCCTGTACGGCCAGACGATCCTTCCCTTTCTGATGGGCTCGATGCTCTTCGGGCACGCCATGCGCAAGCACGGCCTGGCGACCAGGGTCGCCCTGGCCCTGCTGAGCATGCCGGGCGCCGCGCGGTCGAGCGGCAGCCTGATACTCACGTTTTTGGTTGCGGCCGCGGTGACATCGGCGCTGGTCAGCGACCTGGTCGTCATCGTGATCATGACCCCCATTGCGCTGTCGATCACCCGGTCGGCGGTGGTCGTACTGGACGACGGCGAATCGGCCGCCCGGGCGTCGCGCATGGCGGGGGCGGTGAGTCTCGCGGTGCTGTACGGCGTGGCCGCCGGCGAGGTGGCGACCCCCATGGGCATCGCGTTCAACCCGCTCGTGCTCTCCGTACTGGAAGAAACGACGCGCTACAGCATCAGCTTCGCGCAGTGGACGTCGACCGGGATCATTCTCGCCGCGGTCCACGTCCCGATCTACTACGTGATCCTGAAGCTCATGGTCGTACCTGAAGTGCGGATCTCCGCCAGCCGGCCGCGCATTCGCCAGCAAATCGAACAACTGGGCCCGCTCGGCCGTGGAGAGATGAACGTCCTGTTCGTGCTGATCGTGATGCTGGCCCTGTGGATGCTGCCGACTCTCGCGGCGGTGGATTTCCTCGATATCTGGTACGTGCCTCCGGTGGGCATGGTGCTCCTCTTCCTGCTGCCGGCGGACACCAGGCGCGGCGAAATGACCCTCGACCGAAAGGATTTTCAGGAAGGCATCGCGTGGAACGTGCTGTTCCTCGTTGTCGGGGGTATGGCGCTGGTAAGCGGACTGGCCCGGCTCGGAGTGACCGACTGGGTCGGGGCCGCGGTCACGGGGAACGTCTCGGCGACGGCGCTGCCCTGGCTGGCAGGTTTGCTCACGACCGTGCTGACGCAACTGACCAGCGGCGTCTCAACGACGGTGATGGTGTCCTCGATGCTGTTTCCGATCTCGGAGGCCCTGGAGTACAACGCCGCGATTCTGGCCCGGATCGTTGCCGGCACGGCCCATGCCGTGGCGCTGCCGTGGTCGAGCCCCACGGCGGCAACGACGTTCGCCGCAGGCGCCGTCCACCTCGGGACGATGTTCAGAGCGGGCGTGGTCGCCACCGTTCTGACGTCCATCGCCGTCATCGTGTTGAGCATGATATTGGTGCCGGCGTTTCAGGCCTTTACGGTGCAGTGAGCCGGGGACCGTTATTCGACGGGAAACCTGACTGTTGAGAAATGCGGTTCTAGATGGTCCCCGTCGCCTCGCGTTTCTCCTCTGCGATCTGGATCAAGTTGCCGCACGTATCGTCGAATACCGCGATGATGACGGTCCCGAGGTCTGTCGGCGGCTGTACGAATCGCACACCCCTTGCCACGAGACGCTCGTGTTCGGCTTCGACGTCGTCGACCGCGAACGCGGTCCAGGGGATACCGTCCTCCACGAGGGCCCTCTTGAACGGACGCGCCGCGGGATGTTCATCAGGCTCGAGCACCAACTCCGTCCCCTCCGGAGCTTCCTCGGATACGACGGTGATCCAGGCATGCTCTCCCAGGGGAATGTTGTGCTTCAACTGGAAGCCAAGCGTTTCCGTGTAGAAGCGAAGTGCCTTCTGCTGGTCGTCTACCATGACGCTGGCCAGGTGAATCATCATCTCTCGAATGTCCTTTTTGTTACTCAGGCAGCGCGAACACCACGAGGCGCTCGTTGCCGCGGGTCTCTTCAGAGGCGCCGGCCGACACGTTGACGGCGACGTACTGCCGGCCGTCGCTGCCTTCGTACGTCATCGGGATCGCCTCGACGTTGTAGTCGAAGGCAACCGACCACAGCTCCTCGCCGGTGCGGGTGTCGAACGCCCGGAACCGGCGGTCCCCGGTGGCGCCGATGAACGTCAGACCGCCGGCCGTAACCATCGGGCCGCCGACGCCGTGGCTGCCGGCGCGCTGCTTGCCTTCCGGCAGGCGCTCCTCGATGCCCAGCGGGACCTCCCAGGCGATGTCGCCGCTCTGCACGTCCACCGCCAGCAGCCGCGCCCACGGCGGCTTGAAGCACCGCAGGAAGCCGCGCTGCTCGCCGTTTTCGTCGAAGTACGGCGCCACGAACGGCGGACCGCTGACGCGGATGTACGCCACGTGGTCCGGCGTGTCCGCTCCGTAGTTCGGGTTCTCGTCCATCCAGCCGGCGAGCAGGCCGGGCCGGTCGCGCGTGTTGACCAGCATGTAGCCCAGCTCCGGATCGTAGGCCGTCCCGCCCCAGTTCACCCCGCCGCCGCTGCCGGGAAAGACGAGCGACGGCGGCGTACCCTCTGCCCGCAGGTTCAGCGGCGTGAACGGGCCGGCGTTGTAGTAGCCGACCTCGTCCCAGCGCTCGCGGCAGGCGGCGGCATGCGCCGCGTTCGTGTCGGCCGCCGTCACGATGTCGTCGCGGTCGATGCTGACGCGCGAGAGCGGCGGCGGCTTTACCGGGAACGGCTGCGTCGGCGAATAGTGCTCGCCCGGCACGTCGCCCGCCGGCACAGGCCGCTCCTCCACCCCGAACACCGGCTCGCCCGTGTGCCGGTTCAGGACGAACATGTACGCCGTCTTGCCCACCTGCGCCAGCGCCGGGATGATCTCCCCGTCCCGCTCCACGTTGAACAGGCCGGGCGCGGGCGGCAGGTTGTAGTCCCACAGCTCGTGGTGGATGTTCTGGAAGTGCCACTCAAGCCCGCCGGTCTCGATGTCGACCGCTATCGTCGTGTTCCCGAACAGGTTGTCGCCGGGGCGGTCGCCGCCGTAGAAGTTCGATCCTGGTCCGCTGACCGGCAGGTAGACGAGCCCGCGCTCCTCGTCCACCGTCAGCGTGACCGCCCACACGTTGTTGCCGATCCGATCGCGCCAACTGTTGTTGCCCCACGTTTCGCTGCCGAAGTCGGTCTCGCGCGGCATCGTCGGGAACTCCCAGAGCAGCCTGCCCGTCTTCGCGTCGAGCGCGCGCGGATACGCGTACGGCGGCTCTCCCCCGCCCCGCGGCTGGTCGAGGTGCGGCGCGCGGTGCACCTCCCCGGGACCGTACGCATTGGAGCCGAGCACCAGGATGTCCCGCGAGACGACCGGCACGCCGGCGTACGGCACGCGCAGCTCCACCTCGCCACCGTTGCCGAACATGGGGTCGCGCTCGCCGGTGCGCGCGTCCAGCGCGATCACCTTCCACAGCGACGTGAAAAAGATGCGCTCCCCGTGCTCGCCGCTCCCCGGCCAGTAGGTCAGGCCGCGGTACGACACCAGTCCCTCGGTGAGTTGGTGCCGCCAGATCTCCTCGCCTGTCTCCGGCCGCAGGGCGACCACCCGGTCGCCCGCCGCCAGATACATCACGCCGTCGACCACGATGGGCGTCACCTGCTGGAAGACGTCGGTCGGATCCGGACCCGTCACGATCCGATCTTCGTGGTGGAAGCGATACGACCAGGCTTCGCGCAGGTCGCCCACGTTGGCGGCGTTGATCTGGGTGAGCGACGAATACCGCGTCCCGGCCAGGTCGCGGTTGTAGGTCGGCCAGTCGGCGCCGGGATGACGGCCGGATTCCTGCGCCGCGATCTCGATACGGCGGAACTCCAGCCGGCCCCGCTCGGCCTGGATTCCGATATGCCCGCGCAACTGCCTGATGCTCGTCGAGGTCGTGATCAGCTCGCCGTTCAGGCGCACCCACAGGTTCTCGCCCTCCGCCGTGATCTCGTAGGTGTGCCACTCCCCCGTCGGCCGGTACGCGCGCTGCAGCGCCTCGCGGTCGAGCTCGTGCTCGAACGGCGGCGCGCCGTACGGCATTAGCTGACCCAGCGGGAAGTCGCCGGTGGCGGTGTCCATGCACTGCACCTGGTAGCCGTTGTTCGGCCAGCCGTTCTCGTCGTCGTTGCTGGTGTGAGCGGTGCGGATGAAGATGCCGCTGGGCGCCTCGGGCTCGAGGAAGCGGAACTCCATGGTGAGCACGAAGTCGCCGAACGTATCGTTGGATCGCAGCCAGCCGGTGCCGCCGTTCACCTTGAGCACGCCGTCTTCCACGGAGAACGGGCCGCCGTTGACGATCTCCCAGCCGTCCAGGTTGCGGCCGTTGAAGAGCGGCGTCGCCGGATTCGCCGGCTGCGCCGGCAATGCGCCGGCGGGCGCCAGGAGCAGACACGCGAGCAGGACCGTCTGGGTGGCGATTCTCATGGTTCCTCCCGTGCGGCCATTCTACGCCCGGTCGCTCCCGGGTGCGGCGCAGTTTTCGACCGCCCGACTGGAGTGCGCCCCTTCCGATATCGCTGCGGACCGACAGGTCCCGCTGGGTCGCCGGACAGGTTCAAGCGCCGCCGGGTGGCGCCCGGCGAAGATCGTGGTCCTATCACCATATTCGGCAACTGAATCGCTGTACATTCGCTGCATCCTGCTGTGACTTTGGAGCTTGTCGCTTTTTGTGATAAGAATCCGATGCTGCGGCCAGGTGGGCGTGCGGGATTCGATTCCTCGCCCGCGGCTTCGCGGTGCACCGTGCTCTTCATCTCGATCTGGAACGGCCGTGACTCGCTGACCGACACCCGCGGGCCGGATTCGCCCGCGGTGTCGCCGACCCGGCAGTGCCGGGTTTGCTGGATCCATCGGTCGCTCGACGAATTCGAGCCCAAGAGGCGGATCTGCCGGCGGTGCGTACGGCTCCGCAACGTCGAGAATATGCGGAAGCACCGCCGGGAGGCAGCCCGCAGGGGATTGTGCCAGACCTGCCTCAATACGCCCGCGCTCGACGGGATGACGATTTGCCGCAAGTGCCGCGAACGTCACCGCGAAAATAATGCGGCGCGCTCGACACGGCTCCGTGAGGCTGGCGCCTGCCGGCAGTGCACGCAGCCGCTCCCCGACGGCTGGGAGCACGCCAAGTGCCGGGTGTGTGCCGAGGCGGAAAGCCGCAGGGCAAAGGAGATCCGCACGCGCCGGCTCGCGGCCGGGCTTTGCGGTGCCTGCGGCGAGCGCCCGCGCGTGAAACTCGAGACCGGCGAGTTCTCGAAGCGTTGCCGGACATGTCTCGACAAGGCGGCCTCATACAAGCGGAACGCGCGGGAGCGCCGGCACTTGACAGCCGGCGGCGGGCGGTCCGTAGTGGAGCGGCCGGCCGGTTCCGCACCCGGCGCGGCAGAGGTGAGGCGGCGATGAGAAAGCTGCGGCCGGGCAACGTGGCGGTGGCGTGCGCGGCGCTGGCCTGCGCGGCGGCGACAGGCTCCGCCCTGGCAGCGGCGGAGAACGACGGTGTCATCCGGGGTGTCGTCACGAGCTCGGACGGCCCGGAAGCCGGAGTCTGGGTGATTGCCGAGACCGGCGACCTGGATACCGTCTTCCGCAAGATAGTCGTCACCGGCGACGACGGGCGCTACGTCCTGCCGGAGCTGCCGGACGCCCGATACGACGTCTGGGTGCGCGGCTACGGCCTGGTCGATTCCGAGCCGGTCGCCGGGCGGCCGGACCAGCGGCTCGACCTGACCGCCGTGGTGGCGCCCACGCCGCGCGACGCCGCGCAGGTCTATCCCTCCACCTACTGGCTGTCGCTCATCGAGCTGCCGGCGGCGCACGACTTCCCCGGCACCGGCCCGGACGGCAACGGCATCAACCCGCTGATGGGCAGCCAGGCCGAGTGGATCAACAACCTCAAGGGCTGCCAGCGCTGCCACCAGGTCGGCAGCGAGCGCACGCGCGAGATCCCGGACCTCGACGAATTCGACTCGGCCCGCACGGCCTGGAACGACCGCGTGCAGCGCGGCCAGCGCGGGTCGCGCATGAACAGCTTCATCACCGGCTTCGGCCGCGAGCGCGCCCTCGACATGCTGGTGGACTGGACCGACCGGATCGCGGCCGGCGAAGCGCCCCCTGCCCCGCCGCGGCCGGCCGGCATCGAGCGCAACGTCGTCATCACCATGTGGAACTGGGGCAACAACGTCGCCTTCGTGCACGACGAGATCGCCACCGACAAGCGCAACCCGCGCGTGAACGCCAACGGTCCGCTGTACGGCGTCGACATCGGCAACGACTTCCTGCTGGTGACCGACACGACCGAGCACCGTTCGGAGATGATCAAGATCCCGCTGCGCGACAACGATCCGCCGGTGCCTTCGATGTTCGCGACCGAAGGCTTCAAGCCGTGGCGCGACTTCGGGACCGAGGCGGTGTGGAACGACCCGGCCAACCCGCACAACCCGATGATCGACGCGGAGGGGCGCGTATGGCTGACGACGCGCATCCGCCACCCGGACAACCCGGACTGGTGCCGCGCCGGGTCGGACAACAGGTACGCGCGGTACTTCCCGCTCGACCGCGCCTTCCGCCACACCGGCTACTACGACCCGGAATCCGGAGAGTTCGAGCTGATCGGCACGTGCTACGGCACGCACCACCTGCAGTTCGCCGAGGACGAGCAGGACACGCTCTATTTCAGCGGCGGAGGGGACGTGATCGGCTGGCTGGACACGAAGCTGTACGACGCGACCGGCGACGAGCAGCGCTCCCAGGGCTGGTGCCCGACCGTCATCGACACGAACGGCGACGGTGTCATCACCCGGCCGTGGAACGAACCGCCGCCGCGCGGCAGCCCCGAACCCGCGGCGTTCAATCCGGCGCTCGACACGCGCGTCGCGGTCGGCGCCTACGGCATCATCGCCAACCCGCTGGACGACGCCGTCTGGATCGTTTCGGACGACTTCCCGGGACGTCTGCTGCGGCTCGACCGCGGCGACGACCCGCCCGCGAGCTGCATCAGCGAGCTGTACATCGTGCCGGTCGAGAAGGGCTACCGGACCCGCGGCCTCGACATCGACCGCGACGGCGTGCTCTGGACGGCGCTGGCCGGCAGCAGCCACTTCGCGTCATTCGACCGCGGCAAGTGCGCCGTCTTCGGCGGGCCGGAGGTGCGCGGCGGACGGCAGTGCGACGCCGGCTGGTCGTTCTACAAGGCGCCGGGACCCAACTTCCGCAACACCGACATCGGGACCGACTTCCACTATTACAACTGGGTCGACCAGTTCAACACGCTCGGCCTGGGCGAGAACGTCCCGATCGCCAACGGATCGAGCTCCGATTCTCTGCTGGCGCTCGATCCGGAAAGCGGCGAATGGACCATCCTGCGGGTGCCGTATCCGCTCGGGTTCCACAGCCGCGGGCTCGACGGCCGCATCGACGACCCCGACGCCGGATGGAAGGGCCGCGGCGTCTACGCCACCTACGGCGCCGACGCGGCCTGGCACGTCGAGGGCGGACCGGAGGAGCCGGGCAACCTGGTCAAGTTCCAGATCCGCCCCGACCCGCTGGCGCACTAACCCGCTCAGGCGACAATTTGTGGGATCGGTATTCCGTGGACGTCCGTGAGGCGCATGTCGCGGCCGTTGTAGCGGTAGGTCAGCTTCGTGTGATCGATGCCGAGCAGGTGGAGAATGGTCGCGTGCAGGTCGTGTGACGAGATGCGCTGCTCCACCGCCTGGTAGCCGAACTCGTCGCTCGCGCCGATCACCTGTCCGCCCTGGATTCCGGCGCCGGCCATCCAGCCCGTCATCGTGCCCGGGTTGTGGTCGCGCCCCACGCCGCGCTGCGAGATCGGCATGCGCCCGAACTCGGCGTGCCAGACGACCAGCGTGGAGTCGAGCAACCCGCGCGCTTCAACGTCGGTCAGCAGACCGGCAATCGGCAGATCGGTCTCCGCCGCGTGCAGGCTGTGGTTCTCCTTCAGGTTGCTGTGCGCGTCCCACGTATCGGTGTTCTGCTGGCCCAGGCCGCCGTGGAACAATTGCACGAAGCGGACGCCGCGCTCGACGAGGCGCCGCGCCAGCAGACACTGCCGGCCGAACGGCTCCGTGAGCGACTCGTCGAGACCGTACAGCTTCTGCGTCGCCGCGGATTCGGCGCTGATGTCCACCGCCTCGGGCGCACAGCCCTGCATGCGGTAGGCCAGCTCGTACGACGAGATGCGGGCGGCCAGCTCCGAGTTGCCCGGGTTCTTCTCCAGGTCGATGGCATTCAACTTCGCGAGCGCGTCCAGCCGCGCGCGCTGCTGTTCCGCGCTCATCCCGTCCGGCGGCTGGAGGTCGACGATCGGGTCTCCCACGGCGCGGAAGAGCGTCCCCTGGTAGGTCGCCGGCATGAACCCGGCGCTCCAGTCGTTCGGCCCGCCGAGCGGACCGCCGCGGTGGTCGTTCATCACGACGTACGCCGGCAGGCTCGCGCTCTCCGAGCCGAGGCCATAGGTGACCCACGCTCCGACGGCCGGAAAGCCCATCCGGAGCTGGCCGCTCTGCATCTCGTAGGTCGCCTGGATGTGGTCGTTCGACCGGCCGTGGAGCGAGCGGATGAACGCCATCCCGTCGACCTTGCGGGCCAGGTGCGGGAAGATCTCCGACACGTCGATGCCGCTCTCGCCGTGCTTGCGGAACGCGAACGGGCTGGGCATCAGCGGACCGGGGTGCCCCTGGCGCACGACCACCGAGTCGGCCAGCGGCTCGCCGGCGTACCGCTCCAGCGCGGGCTTCGGGTCGAACGTGTCGACCTGGCTCACGCCGCCGCTCATGAAGAGCGAGATGACCGCCGTGGCGCGCGGCGCGAAGTGCGGCGGCTTCGGCGCGAACGGGTTGCCGGGAACCGGCGCCGCGCACGTGTCGGACTGCTGCGCCGCCGCGGCCAGCAGACCCTCGCGCTGCAGCAGGTCGGCCAGGGCCACGCCGGCGATGCCGCCGCCCGACTGGAACAGGAAATCGCGGCGCGACCAGATCGTCTTCCTGCGGCAGTTGTGGTGATGGCCGGCCATGCTTGCTACCTCAGGTACAGGAACTCGTTCAGGTTGAGCATCACGTGCGTGAAGTCGGCCAGCGACTGGCCTGCGACGAGCTCGGCCGCGACGGCCGCTTCCTCTGCGGTCGGGGGGCGCGTCAGCGCGATGCGGTAGGCCAGCTCGATCTGCCGCGCCGCGTCGCCCGGCGCCTGCCGCTCGAGCCGCGCGGCGAACAGCTCCGCCTGGTTCAGCACGAACGGGTTGTTCAGCAGCGTCAGCGCCTGCGTGGACACGGTCGAAACGTTGCGGGCCGCCGCCGTCTGGTTCTGGTCCGGCAGGTCGAACGTGTCGAAGAACGGGAAGCCCAGCGAGCGGCGCCGGTAGACGTAGACGCTGCGGCGCCACGTCTCGGGCTCATCCGGCTCGACGCACCAGATGCCCTCGTGCGGCGCTACGACCGACTTGCCGTCCGGCGGGGTACCGCACCACAGCCCCTTGCCGCCGGATGTCCGGAGGACGTCCTCCGGAATGTGCGGGAACACCGGCGGTCCGCCCACCGTGAGGTCGATGCCGCCGCTGACCGTCATGATGGCGTCGCGCAACGCCTCGGCCTCCAGCCGTTGCGGCCGGTAGCGCCACAGCAGCCGGTTTTCGGGGTCGGCCGCCGCGCTCGCCGCGTCGTCATGCAACGAGGCCATCCGATACGCCTCGGACGTCATCAGCAGCCGGTGCAGCGCCTTGATGCTCCAGCCGCGGTCCATGAACTCCACCGCCAGCCAGTCGAGCAGCTCGGGGTGGGTGGGCGGATCGGCCATCCGCCCCAGGTTGTCGAGCGTGCGCACGATGCCGCGTCCGAAGTGGTGGTGCCAGACGCGGTTGACGATGACGCGCGCCGTCAGCGGGTTGTCGCGCGACGCAATCCACTCCGCGAGCGCCAGCCTGCGGCCGGAGGTCCGCCCGTCCGGACGCGGAATGACGGTGGGCGGATCACCGTAGGTGGCGACGCTCAGGAAACCCGGCGACATCTCCGAGCCGGGGCTGAACGGATCGCCGCGGATCAGGAAATAGCTGGGCGGCGCCTCGTAGGCCGGCCCGTCCGCCTCGTGCAGGAACGTGCCCGGCTCGTCCGGCGGGATACGGCATTCGGGACAACCGATGATGCTGTCGCCCGGACCGTCCGGGGTGAAGCGGTAGTCGCCGTCGGTGACGATCTCCGCCATGTCCGGCGGCGGCGGCCGCTCCGCGTCCAGCGCGGCGACCTGCTCGCGCAGCGCATCCCGGCGCTCCCTGTCGTCCGGACCCAGCGCCCCCTCGATGTCCCAGCGCGGCGAGTTGATGGAGAGCACCTGCGCCGCCAGGAGCTGCTCGCCCGGCGTGCGTTCGGCTTCCGGCTTGAACGCCGCCGCCTGGACGTTCGCCGGGAACCGCTCCTCGATCAGCTCCCGGCGGAAGCGATCCCGGTAGGGCGCCTCGATCGCCGCGATTTCGTCCTTCAGCGGCTGCTGCCGGCCGTCGATCTCCGCATTCCGGGCGCGCCAGGCGTCGGCTTCCGCGCGGTCGAGCAGCGGCCAGTCCGTCTCGACGTAGCCGAAGATGGACGCCTGCAGCCGGTAGTAGTCGCGCTGCGGGATCGGGTCGAACTTGTGGTCGTGGCAGCGTGCGCAGTGCACCGTCATGCCGAGCATGCCGCGGCCAATCGTCGCCAGCACGTCGTCGAGGTAGTCGTGGCGGCGCTCGGGGTTGTCCTTCTCGCGGAACTGGACCCGCGGACCCGCGCGCAGGAAGCCGGTGGCGATGAGCGTCTCGTCCGTGACGTGGTCCAGCTCGTCGCCGGCGATCTGCTCGCGGATGAACTGGTTGTACGGCTTGTCGGCGTTGAACGCGTCGATGACGTAGTCGCGGTAGCGCCAGGCGTTGGGACGGTTGTAGTCCTGCTCGAAGCCGCTGGAGTCGGCGTAGCGCGCCACGTCCAGCCAGTGACGGCCCCAGCGCTCCCCGTAGTGCGTCGAGTCGAGCAGGCGGTCGATCAGCCGCTCCCACGCCCCGCGCGCGGTGTCGGCCAGATACTCGTCGACCTGCGCCGGCGTCGGCGGCAGACCTGTCAGGTCGAGATATGCCCGGCGCAGGAGCGCCAGCCGGTCCGCCTGCGGCGCCGCCGTCACACCCGCGTCACGTCGCGCCGTTTCCAGGAAACGGTCGACCGGATGCGCGTACTCTTCCGCGGCCGGCACGGTAGCGCGCAGCGGGCGCTGGAACGCCCAGTACTCCCGCGCGCCCGGCGGCAGGCCGCCGCCCTCCAGCGCCGCGCGCGCGTCGGCGGCCGACGTAGCGGCGGCGGCGTCCCAGTGCGCCCCGCCGTCGATCCAGGCGCGCACCGCCTGCAGCTCGCCGGCAGTGAGCGCGTCGCCGCTCATCGGCATTGCCGGCTGGTCCAGGCCGGCCACCATCCTGAACAGGCGGCTGTCCTCGGCGCGCCCCGGCACCAGCGCCGGGCCCCGCGAGCCGCCGTCCAGCGCGCCCTCGCGCGTACGCAGATCGAGATCGGAAAGCTGCGCCGCCGCGCCGTGGCAGTTCCAGCAGCTCCGCTCCATGATGGGGCGGATGTGGTCCGTGAACGTGACGGGGCCGGTCTGTGCCGCGGCCGCGGCGGCCTGTCCCACCGCGCAGATTGCCGTCAACCCCAACCGGGCGAACAGTCGTGAATACGGCATCCGTCCCCTGTTCACGTCCGTGACACGCCCGCGATGCGCCGGGCGCACCAACATATTACCAAGTCGCGCACGACCAGCAGTCCCTGCTACGGATTGCGTCTTGCGCACCGGGCGCATCCGGGTGCGGCTTCGTTACATTGGGGCTGCGCCCCAAACCCCCGGCGGCCACTAGCGGGGACCCCTTTGCCCCGCGCCGTGGCCGCCGGGCCGCGCCGTGCGCGGCCTACTTCTTGCTCCTTGCGCACCGGGTGCTTCCGGGTGCATCATGAGGCATTCCGGCGGGTGGCTGGCGCCGGGTGGAGGATGACGATGAGCTTTCGCTATCTGGCGGCGGTTGCAGTGATCGTGGGCCTGACGCTGGCGGCGGCGCCCGCCGCGGCGCAGTCGGAAACGGTGGAGCGCACTCCCTGGGGCGATCCCGACATACAGGGCGTCTGGGACTACCGGACGCTCACGCCGCTCGAACGGCCCCTGGAGCTGGGCGACAAGGCGTTCCTGACACAGGAAGAGGCGGATGAGCTCGAACGCGAGACGCTGGCCCGCAACGAGTTCCTGCTGAACCGCGAGCGACAGGAGGCGACGGCTGGCGACCAGGTCGACCGGCGGGATGACGGCACGCCCGGCTTCTACAACAACTTCTGGATGGACCGCGGCACGACGGCCATCGGCACGCGGCGCACGTCGCTCATCATCGAGCCGTCGAACGGACGCCTGCCGCCCCTGACGGCGCCGGCCGCCGCGCGCGCGGCGTCGGCGGAAGCCGAACGCATCGCGGGTGTGCGCCGCGGCATGCTGCCGGCCGCCAGCTACACGGACCTCGACGCCGGCGACCGCTGCATTCAGCACGCCAAGGCCGGTCCCCCGCTCAGCACCGGCGGCTACAACAACAACGTGCAGATCTTCCAGGCGCCCGGCTACGTGGTGCTGGTCCCGGAGCAGAACCGCGAGTCGCGCGTCGTTCCGCTCGACGGCCGGCCGCACGTGGCGCCGCAGATCCGGCAGTGGATGGGCGACTCGCGCGGTCGCTGGGAAGGCGACACGCTCATCATCGAGACCCTGCATTTCAACGGCAAGCACGACCAGATCGGCCGGCCGCTGCTGAGCTGGGGCGAGAACCTGCGGCTCATCGAGCGGATCACGCGGCTGGACGCCGACAACCTGATGTACGAGTACACGGTCGACGACCCGACCATCTGGCAGAGCGCCTGGACCGCCCAGCATCCGATGAAGCTGAATCCGGAGCCGCTGTACGAGTTCGCCTGCCACGAGGGGAACTACGGCCTGGAAGGCATCCTCGCCGGCTCGCGCGTTCAGGAGGCGGAAGCGGAAGCGGCGTCGAAGCAGTAGATCCCGGGCAGGCTAGCGGCCCGTCTCCAGCCACTCCAGGATGCGCGGCGTCACGAACTCCGGCGCCTCGCGGTGCGGGCCGTGGCCCACGCCCGGCAGCACCTGGATCGTCAGGGGCCCTTCGACCCAGTCCCACATGCCGTTCACCGACGGGTTCAGGAAGAACGGGCCGTCCTTGCCGTAGATGAACAGCGTCGGCGCCTTGACGGGCGGAAACTCGCCGATCTTGAACCCGACCGACTCCGTCTCCATCGTCGTCGGCGAGGTCGGCCAGTTGGTCTTGTAGAAGCCGACGACCGAGTCGGTGTCGAGGCACTGGGCGGACTCTCTCCGCAACTGGGCCAGGTTCGCGGGCTCGTCCGGATCGCGCGGCGCGGCCCGGACGCCCTGCCCGAAGTCGGCGCCGGCCTCCGGGAACACCTGCATGTTGCGCTGGAACTGGTTGGCCTGCTGCTGGGCCGGGTTGTCGATGAGCTCGCGGGTCAATCCCCCCGGATGCACCGTGCCGATGGAGATCAGCCGCTCAGTCTGCTCCGGGCGCGTCATCGCGAAGTGCCACGCGTAGAGCCCGCCGCTGTCCTGCCCGATGATGGTCGCCCTGTCCTCGCCGAAATGCTCGATGAGGGCGCTGATGTCGTTGGAGATGTGCTCCGCGAAGTAGTTCTCGTAGCCTTCGGGCTTGTCGCTCATGTCGGTGCCGCGGGTGGACATCGCGACGACGCGGTACTTCTCGGCAAGCATGGGGATCTGGTTCCGGTAGTCGTGCCACGGCGCGGAGACGCCGTGCACGAAGATCACGAGCGGGCCCTCGCCGGCCGTGTGATAAACGATCCTGACGCCGTTCGAGTCGACCGAGCCTTCGGTGGCGACCACCGACTCTCCCCGCCAGTCGGTGACGGTCACGGCAGGCGCGCTGACGCACGGCTTGCGCGTCAGCCACATCAGGCCGAGGTTCGCGAACGCCTCGCGGTCGACCGAGATCTCCTGGCTGACGCGGTAGGCGTCGGGCGACACGAAGTGGGACCGGCCCCGCAGCGAGTAGGTCGTGGCGTCGTGCTCGATCTCGGGCGTCTCCCAGAAGGCGCTGTAGTAACCACCGAGGTCCCCGCCGACCGGCCCCTGCTGCAGCAGCGCGAAGCCGGCGTCGTACACGACGTAGCGCACCAGCGACTGACCGCCCAGGCCGAACTCGTAGAAGATCATCCCCTCGCCCGAGATGGCCGTGCCGTCCCGGCCCTGCAGGTGGACCTCGACCTTCAGAAAGCGGTTGTCGATGTGCGTGACCCGCTCCATGCCGGTCAGCGGCCCCGGCGGGAACAGTCCGACGTCGTCGGGGGGGATCCACTCGACCTCCCACACGCCCGTGAGGTAGCTGGGGTCGAACGGCTGCATCATGTCGGCGCCGGTGGTCGGCCCGTCCTGGGCGGCGCCAGGCTGCGGGGCCGCAACGACCGCGCCGATGATCAACCACGCCGCAAGCGCTGTTCTCCGCATGTGCAGCTAGTTGCTGGTGCGTTTGGTGAGGTCTTCCTTGTCGATGGTGTACTTCGTGAAGATGAAGAACATCTCGTCCCAGCTCTGCTCGCCCCAGTAGACCTCGCGGTCCGGGCTCGGGTTGTAGCGGTTCCGGATGCTGTTGTCGAAGTGGCCCACCGTCTTGAGCGTGCTGCCCGCCGGCACCTTCAGCGGCTCGATGAAGTCGTACTCGATCTGCCAGTTGAAGTCGTAGTTCGGCACGTGCAGCAGGGTCTCCTCGGCGCCGTCCGGCCAGACGACGATGTAGGTCATGTCCTTGCCGCGGAAGTGCATGTGCGGCCACACGCCGTAGACGGTTATGTCGTCCTGTATCGGCCAGATGCCGGTAATCCTGAAGTCGTCGGCGTGCGGCGGGATGTTCGGCGTGCGGGTGAAGCCGGTACCCGCCTGCAGCTCCAGTTGCTCCTCGCCCTCCACTATGCGGACGGGGCCGGTGCCGCCGAATTCGCCGGAGCCAACCGTGAGCATCCGGCGGCGCGGCGTGTCCCTGGCGAACCAGAAGCCGGCAACCGAGCGGTCGGTTTCCGGACGGCCCGTAAGTGAGTAGTGCATCTGGAACTCGAGGTTGCGCTCGGCATAGACCAGCTTCGCCGTGCCCTCGGGGAAGCGGTTGAAGCCGCCCCCCGGCCGATAGAAGATGAGCTGCGCGTCCGGCGTGAACTCGCGGGCGGCCTCTCTGCGCGCCAGCTTCACCGCGGGGTCTTCGTTCGGATTGATCGGCACCGGCTGCG
This sequence comes from Vicinamibacteria bacterium, assembly GCA_022820825.1. GTDB lineage: Bacteria > Acidobacteriota > Vicinamibacteria > Vicinamibacterales > UBA8438 > JAAXGX01. The sequence goes on along the minus strand of JAJEEU010000061.1, from coordinate 11,639 downwards.
GAATCAACTGGGCGGTGGGTTGTACCTGCTCCAGGCCCAGCCGGGTTCCCGGAGGCATCGGCCGCGTGAATATCCCGGCGTGATGCACCACCGCCGGGTTGCCCGGCCGCATCTGGACCGCTTCCAGATAGACGTCATCCTCGAACGGGAATTCCATCCAGACGTCCAGGTAGTCGAACTCGCCCTGGGCCGGCAGCTCGACCTCGATCGGCATCTCGACCACGTAGTCCGGCGGGCGTTCGTGCAGCCAGTCGCCCGCGAACTCCGGAAGCTCGGGAGCCGGCCCGTCGCCCTGGGGCGCGCCGCCGTCCGCCCATGCGGCGACCGCATCGACGTCCTCCTGGCTCAACGCCGTGACGTCCTTGAACTTCCCGAAGCGCGGATCCGCGAACCACGGCGGCATCTCGCGCGAAACGACCTTGGTCTTGATGGCGCGGGCCCACGGGCGCGCCTCCTGGTAGGAAGTCAGCGACATCGGCGCCACCTGGCCTTCGCGGTGGCAGCTCGCGCAGTTCTCGTACAGGATGCGCCCCACTTCCCCATTGAACGTGGGCGCCGCCGCAGCGGCATTCTCGTTGGCCGCCGCCGTCCCGGCGATCGCTCCGACCGCGAGGACGGCCGCGCCGAGCGCTGCGCTCGAGCGAACTGCAGTCATCTGAACCTCCTGAAACCCCCGCGTCCTCCGGCCCGACCGCGCACGGAACGCCGGCGAACAGCCTCCAGACACTCCATGATAAACGGCGCCGCAAGCTGCGCGGCAGCCCGACACGGCGCCAACCGCCTGCTAGCGGCCGGTCTCGAGCCACTCCATCATGCGCGGCGTCACGATCTCGGGCGCCTCGCGGTGGGGCCCGTGGCCCACGCCCGGAAGCACCTGGATGGTCAACTGCGCGTCGACCCACTCCCACGTGTCGGCCAGCGTCTCGCGCATGAAGAACGGCGCGTCCCGGCCGACGATAAGCAGCGTGGGCGCCTTGACGGGCGGAAACTCGCCGTACTTGAAACCGAAAGCCACCGTGTCCATCGTCACCGGCCGCGCCGGCCAGTTCATCTTGTAGAACCCGACGACCGACTCTGCGTCAAGGCGCTGACTGGCCTCCTGGCGCAGCTTGGCCAGATTGGGCGGCTCGTTCGGGTCGGCCGGCGCATTGCGCACGCCCTCGCCGAAAGCCGCGCCCGCCTCGGGATTCTCCTGCATGCCCCACTGGAATGCACTTGCCTTCTGCTGATCCGGGTTGTCGATCAGTTCGCGGATCAACCCCGCGGGATGCACCGATCCCAGCGAGATCAGCCGCTCCGTCCGCTCCGGATGCGTCATCGCGAAATACCACGCGTGCAGGCCTCCGCTGTCCTGCCCGACAATCGTCGCCCTGTCCTCGCCGAAGTGCTCGATGATGGCGCTGATGTCGTCGGCGATCCGGGCTGTCGCGTAGTGTTCGTACCCGGAGGGCTTGTCGCTCATGTCGGTGCCGCGGGTCGACATGGAGACGACGCGGTACTTCCCGGCAAGCATCGGGATCTGGTTCCGGTAGTCGTGCCACGGACTGGCTACGCCGTGCACGAAGATCACGAGCGGACCCTCGCCGGCCGTGTGGTACACGATCTTCACACCGTCGGAGTCGACCGAACCTTCGGTGGCGTCGACCGTTTCGCCGCGCCAGTCGGTGACCGTCACCTGCGCTTCAGCAAGTGGTGGGGCAATCCAGAACACGGCCACTAGCAATAACGAATACAGATTCCTCACTGGTGTCTCCTGAACTGGTGAAGCGTTGCGAGCATCACGCGCGATCCCAACTGCGTCAGTTGCAGGTGTCGGCGATCGCCATCGCGGACGTGAGGTTGACGCGATGGGGCTCGACGCTGGTGATGTACAGGCCCTTGACGGCGAGCTTGCGTCCCTCGGCGATCGTGCCGGTCGCGTTGGCCGACTCCCGCGCCGTGTGCTCGGCCCGGTCGAACGACGCCAGCAGCCCATCGACGTCGAGAAAGTCGGTGACGCCGACCAGTTGCAGGCGGATGGAGCCCAGCGCGGCGCTGCCCGCGTCCTCGAGCTCGGCGGCGCTGGGGAAGGGATACTCGGTGACCTCCGGCTCCGTCGCGCGGATCAGAAACCACCCGTCGCCGTCCTGCTCGACGCAGCCCACGGCCCTCACGAGCGGCACGGTCGGCGGGTCTTCTTCCGGCTCCTGCACCGCGGCGGCCGGCGCAGAACCGCACGCGATGATGACGGCGAACATCGCCGCCAACAGCTTCGTTCTCATCCCAGGTGCGTCCTCCGGAGCCACGTCCGACCCGCAATTCTAGCGCAAGCAGTGCGCAGGGCGGCCGTACGCGACTAATCGCCGAACAGATCCTGCATGACCAGATAGCCGCCGGGCCGCATGCCGAATGCCGCGTACGTCGCCTGCGCGCGGGCATTGTCCTGCTCCACGTACAGCCTGATGCCGACCACCCCGGGATCCGCGGCCGCCAGCTCCCGGAGGTGCGCGTAGAGCGCCCGGCAGACCCCCTGCCGCCGGTGGTCCGGGTGCACGTACACGCTCTGGATCCACCAGATGTCGCCGTTGCGCCAGTCGCTCCACTCGCGCGTGTGCATCATCTGGCCGATGATGCCGTCCTTGCACGCGAGGTAGTACGAGCCGTGCGCGCGGTCCGCCAGGAGCGCCCGCACGCCGCGGCGCACCGTGTCCCGGTCCAGGCCGGTGTCTTCGGTCTCGGCGGCGAGCCGCAGGTTGAAGTCGACAATCGTCTCCAGGTCGTCGAGCGTCGCGGGACGGATTGCGTGCGTCATCGCCGATGGGCTCCCCGCATGGTCCGTCAACCGCGGATCCGGTCGAGCACCGGGACCAGGTACTGCCTGAAGAGCGGGTAGTTGTCGCACATCACGAAGTGCGACCCGCCCTTGATGACGTCGTAGGTGCAGCCGGGAATGTCCGCCACCAGCGCCTCGGTTCCGGCGGGACCGGCTACGGTCGGGTCGAACTCGCCGGTGAGGAAGTGCACGCCGATCTTCGACGTGTCGATCCCCTTTGCCTTCCCGCCGGTGAGGTCGTGGTCGACGCTGTAGTAGTAGAGGTCGCCGGCGAATACGTCGGGTCCGCCCTGGCTGTAGACCCAGCCGGTCTCGCGGCGGTACGGCTCCGGCGCCGTCGACGACGTGATCGAGTACATCCGCGCCCCGAGATACGAGTTGGTCTGGCGCGCAAGACCGAGGCTCGGCGCCGGCCCGCCCCGCCCGTCGCCGGGTCCCGAGTTGACGCCGATGACGGCGCGGAACTCGTCCGGCCGGTACAGCGCCAGGTCCGGCGCCAGGTAGCCGCCGACCGAGCATCCCATGTAGACGGGACGCTCCAGCTCGAGCGCATGGCAGATCGCCACCACCGAGTCCATCACCAGCTCCGTCGTCAGCCGGTATTCCCGCGCCCACCAGTCCACGCCTGTCGGCGGGAGCGACTTGCCGTGGTACGGCAGGTCGTACGCAATCATCCGGAAGTGCCGTTGCAGCTCGCGGTCCTCGAGCAGATGCCGCCACTGCCGGCCGTCCGACCCGGCGGTATGCTGCAGGACCAGCGGAATGCCCTGTCCCGCCTCCTCGTAGTACACGCGGTACTGGACGCCCTGGATGCGCACGTACCGGTAGCGGCCGACCGCGCTGTCGACCTCGCGATCGACGTCGGCCACCGCGCCGTGGGGCGCCTCGCCGGTCAACGTTTCTCTCACGAGCCCGACGAGCCGCATGATGGCGCGCTGGTACGGCCAGACGTGACCGACTTCGTCACCTTCGATCGCCACCCGGCCGTTGTCGATCCCGGTCACGGTGGCGCGGTCGGCTCCCGAGGGGGCCGTCCAGTGGGCAAGTGGCCCGCGAATGCGGACATCGGGCTCGCGGGCCGCGGCCGCCGGCGCCAGCTCGCGCAGCTTCCCGTCACGGATGACGGCGTCGAATGCCGCTTCCCCGATCTCCATGCGCACGCGGGCGTTCCATTCGCGCGCCGTGTGCATGAATTCACCGTCCGCATTCGCCAGCGCGGCGAACGCCGCCGGCTCGAAACCCGGCACCCGCGCAGCCCGCGCGGCAGCAGCCGGTGCGCCCTGCAGTCCCGTTGCCGCCGCCGCCCCGCCAAGACCGGCCAGAAAGCTCCGACGATGAATCAGCATTGGTCGTTCTCCTTCGCAGCCGGTCGCCTCAGGGCGCGAGCTGCAGGTTGACGAGCTCCTCCGAAACTGCCCACAAGCGGACCGCCACCGAGGTGTCGCGCGACGCCTTCGAAGCGCGGACCTGCGCCGGGTACCCGCGTATCTGTGCGAAACCGTCCGGACCGTAGTAGCCGCCCGGCTGCACGTCCGGGGCCGTGGCGGCGTACAGCGTCGGCAGCGCGCCCTGCAGCGGCGGCATGGCCAGGAAGCCGCTCAGCCACTGCAACACGCGGCTGAAGCGCAGCAGATCGGTGCCCGTCCAGCCCGGATGCGCGGCAAGCGCCAGCGCCTGCACCCCGGCCTGGTCGAAGCGGCGCTGCAGCTCGAAGGTAAACAGCAGATTGGCGAGCTTGCTCTCGAAGTACGCCCGGATGGGTTGATACCGGCGCGCCCGCCAGTGCAGGTCGTCGAAATCGATCGCGGCGAAGCGGTGGCCCGTGCTGGCAACCGTCACCACGCGCGAGCCGGCCGTCCGCTCGAGCAGGTCCAGCAGCCGGGCGGTCAGCGCGAAGTGGCCGAGGTGGTTGGTGCCGAACTGCACCTCGAAACCGTCGGCGGTCCTGGAGAGCGGCGGCAACATGACCCCTGCATTGTTGATGAGCAGGTCCAGCCGATCGAAGCGCTGCCGGAATTGCTCCGCGAATCCGCGGACGGAGGCGAGGTCCGCCAGATCGAGCTCCATCACCACAACGCTGCCGGCCCGAACGCCACTGTCGATGCGGCTGGCGGCGGCCCGCGCCCTCTCGACGCTGCGGCAGGCCATGACGACACGGGCGCCGTGGCGGCTCAACTCCCCGGCGGTGGGCAGTCCGATGCCGCGGTTGGCGCCGGTCACGATGGCGACGCGGCCCGACTGGTCTCCGATGTCGCTCGCACTCCATTTCACCGCCATTACAATTCCGGCCTGCCCCCCGAACCGCCGGCAAGGGCTAACGGTTGGAGTCCGCTCTCGGCGATCGTCGGGGCCGCTGCGGCGGATGACAGGAAGTCGAGCAGCCGCTGCGCGCCCGCCCGATTCCGGGCCTCGGCCGTCATGCCGGCCGAGAACGTCGTGACGAGCTGGTACTCGTCCGGGATGGGACCGGCGTAAGCGGCGCCCTCGATCGACAGGATCTCGCTCACCTGCTGAAACCCTATCTCCACCTCCCCGCGCGCGACGACGGCCGCCACCCGCTCGCTCAGGATGCGCCGGCTCTTGGGCGCGAGCTGCTCGGCGAGGCCGAGCCGCGGAAACAGATCGGTCGAGATGTATGTCCCGCTGACGCTCGCCGAATAGCCGATCGACTCGGCATCCAGCAGGGCCCGCGCGAACGCCTCGGGCGTGCTGATGTCCGGCATGGCGGCGCCCTCGCGCACCGCCATGCCGATCGAGGATGTGGCCAGGTCGACGCGCGTATCGGCCCGGACCACACCGCGGTCGATCATTGCCAGCAGTCCGGCCTGCGACATGCTGAGCACGTCGAAGCGCTCGCCGCGCTCCAGCCTGACAGGGATCGAATCGGACGCTCCTCCGCCGGACGCGCCGTAGGCGGTGACGAGCGTGATGCCCGTCGCGTCCTGAAAGCGCGGCGCGAGCACGTCGTACGCCGCGGCGAGACCGCCGGACGTCACGACGCGCAGCTCCGGCGGAGCGTCCGCCCCGCTCGCGGGCGGCGGGCCGCCGGACGGCGCACCGCACGCCGCGCCGACCACGGCCAGCACGACCCACGCGCAGATCTGCCATCGTCGCTGCATCATTCACTACCCCGGCGGTAGCCCTGGCACCTGATAGTATCAACCCCCGATGGACCCCGGCCGCACGTACGACGTTCTCGTCGCGGGCGGCGGCAATGCGGCCCTCTGCGCCGCGCTCACGGCGCGCGCCGCCGGCGCCAGCGTACTGCTCCTCGAATCCGCCCCCCGGCACTTCCGCGGCGGCAACAGCCGGCATACCCGCAACCTGCGCTGCATGCACGACGGCCCGTCGGACCCCCTTACGGGCACCTATCCCGCGGATGAGTACTGGGACGACCTGCAGGACGTCACCGGTGGGCGGACAAACGAGGCGCTGGCGCGCATGGTGATTGCCGGGACCGCCGAGTGCCGCAAGTGGATGGCCGCCCACGGCGTGCGCTTCCAGCCGTCAATCGGCGGCGCGCTGCACCTGGCGCATACCAACGCGTTCTTCCTGGGCGGCGGCAAGGCCCTCATCAACGCCTACTACCGCGCGGCCGCCCGCCTGGGCGTGGATGTCGTGTACGACGCCGAGGTGCGCGATCTGCGGATCGAGAACGGCCGGTTCGAGGGCGCCGTGGTGGCGCGCAACGGCCACGCGGAGCTCGTCCCGGCGCGTACATTTGTCGCGGCGGCCGGCGGCTTCCAGGCGAACCGCGAGTGGCTCAGGCACGCCTGGGGCGCAAGCGCCGACAATTTCCTGATCCGGGGCACGCCGTACGACACGGGCCGCGTGCTGCGCGCGCTGATGGACGGCGGCGCCGCCACCACGGGCGATCCGACGCAGTGCCACGCCGTGGCGATAGATGCCCGCGCGCCGCGCTTCGACGGCGGCATCGTGACGCGCGTGGACTGCATCCCGCTGGGCATCGTGGTGAATGCCCGCGGCGAGCGCTTCCACGACGAGGGAGAAGACCTCTGGCCGAAACGCTACGCCGTGTGGGGACGGCTCGTGGCCCGGCAGCCGGACCAGACGGCGTTCGTCATCTTCGACGCGCGCGCGCTCGGACGGTTCATCCCGCCGATGCTGCCCCCGGTCGAGGCGCCGTCCATCCGCCGCCTCGCCGCCCCGCTGGGCCTGGAGCCGGCCGCGCTCGAGCGCACCGTCATGGCCTACAACGCGGCCGTGCGCCCGGGCACGTTCGACGCCGCGACGCTCGACGACTGCGCCACGGCCGGACTCACGCCGCCCAAGAGCCATTGGGCGCGGCGCATCGACCGCGCGCCCTTCTACGCCTATCCGCTGCGGCCAGGCATCACGTTCACCTACCTCGGCGTGCAGGTCGACGAGCGGGCGCGCGTCATCTGGCAGGACGGACGTCCGGCGGCGAACGTGTTCGCGGCGGGCGAGATCATGGCCGGCAACATCCTGGGCCAGGGCTACCTGGCCGGACTCGGCATGGCCATCGGCACGGTGTTCGGCCGCAAGGCCGGGGAGGAGGCGGCCCGGCATGTCCGCAACTGAGGCCGGGACGCCGCTGCCGCCGCGGCTCTTCCAGGCGGGGCGGCACGCGGCGCGCATCTGCAACGCCTGCCGCTACTGCGAAGGACTCTGCCCCGTCTTTCCAGCCATCGAGCGCCGCCTCGACTTCGCGGAAGCCGACCTCCGTTACCTGGCGAACCTGTGCCACGACTGCGGCGCGTGCCTGGACGCCTGCCAGTATGCGCCGCCGCACCCGTTCGGGGTCGACGTGCCGCGAACGCTGGCCGCGATCCGCCGGGCGTCCTACCGGCGCTACGCCTGGCCGGCGCGGGCGAGCGCCCTGTTTGCGCGGAGCGGTCTCGCGCTGCTGCTCGGCGCGGCCGCTGCGCCGCTGCTCTTCGCTGTGGTGCTGGGCCTGCTGACCGGTCCCGATGTCTTCCTCGCGCGGCACTCCGACGCGGCCGGCGGCTTCTACCAGATCATGCCGCATAACGCGATGGTCGCCCTGTTCGGCGCGGTGGGCGCGTATGCCGCGGTGGCGCTGGCGGTGGGCCTGCTGCGGTGCTGGCGGGACCTGGCCGCCCTGCCGGCCGGCGGTGCTCCGGCCGGCGCGCCGCCGGAAGCCGTCCGCGAGGCTCTGCTGCTACCCCACCTGGGTGACGGCGACGATCCCGGCGAACCGCACTGGCGGCGGCGCTGGCACCACTGCACGTTCTACGGCTTCCTGCTCTGCTTCGCCGCCACATCGGTGGCCGCCTTCTACCACAACGTGCTGGGGTGGCCGGCGCCGTATCCGCTGCTGAGCGTCCCCGCGCTGCTCGGCTCGCTCGGCGGCGCGGGCCTGCTGGTCGGGCCGGCCGGTCTGCTGTGGCTGAAGCTGCGCAGGCCGGCGGAACGGCACGACCAGGCGCAGCTCGGCATGGATATCGTGTTGCTCGTGCTGCTCTTCGAGACCAGCCTGAGCGGCCTCCTGCTGCGCGCCTGGGGCGCCACCGGCGCCATGGGTCCGCTGCTGGGCATTCACCTGGGAGCCGTCGCCGGACTGTTCCTGCTGCTGCCGTACGGGAAGTTCGTGCACGGCCTGTACCGCTTCCTGGCGCTGCTGCGCTACCGGATGGGCGCCTGACAGGATGCGGGAGGACAGCATGCTCTCGCATCAGCGGCGCTTCCCGCGACTGGCGGGGATCCTCCTGCTCTGCGGAACCGTCGCCTGCGGCGGGGCGCCCGGCGCCGCGCCGGACGTGCTCACAATCCTGGCGCCGGCGTCTCCGGGCGGCGGCTGGGACCAGACGGCGCGCGCCATGCAGGCAGCGCTGCAGGACGATGAAGCGGCCGGCAGCGTGCGCGTCGTGAACGTCGCCGGCGCGGGCGGCACCATCGGTCTGGCGCAGTTCGTCAACGCCGGACCCGGCCGCGGCGACGCCCTGCTCGTGACCGGCCTCATCATGGTCGGCGCGGTGCTGACCAACCGCTCGGCCGTGACGCTGGAGCAGACCACGCCGATCGCCCGCCTGACGGGCGACTACGAGCTGCTGGTAGTCCCCGCCGAATCGCCGTACGGCGATCTGGCCGGCTTCATCGACGCCTGGAAGCGCAATCCGGGCGCGCTCGCCATCGCGGGCGGCTCGGCCGGCGGGACCGACCACATGCTGGCGGGTCTGCTGGCCACGCGTGTCGGACTGGATCCGACTGCCGTCAACTACGTGCCGCATTCCGGCGGCGGCGAATCCATCGCCTCCATTCTGGGCGGACAGGTGGCCGCCGGCATCAACGGCGTGAGCGAGCTGGCGCCGTTCGTCGAAGCCGGCCGCCTCCGCGCGCTGGCCGTCTCCAGCGCCGAGCGCCTGCCCGGACGTCCCTACCCCACCTTCCGGGAGCAGGGCGTTGACCTCACGCTGACGAATTGGCGCGGCGTCGTCGGGCCGCCGGACCTGGCGGCGGACCGCCGTGCGGCGCTGACCGCCCGTGTCGACGCGCTGCGGCAGTCCCCGACGTGGCAGGCGACGCTGGCGCGGAACGACTGGATCGACCTGTACCTCTCGGGCGCCGCCTTCGATGCGTTCCTGGAAGCAGAGCGCACACGCGCCGCGGCCGTGCTCGACTCGATCGGATTGCTCCAATGACGATCCGTCTGAACCGCAGCGCGGACACGGTCCTGGGCAGCGCCGCCGTCGTCCTGGGTCTCGCGCTCGCCGGCGGAGCGCTGGCGATCGGCGCCGGCTTCGGCTACGACCGGATCGGGCCGCGCACGATGCCGTACGGCGTGGCGCTGGGGCTGCTGCTGCTCGGCGGCGCGCTGCTCGTGCCCGCGCTGCGCCGCCGGTCGGAATCCGCCGTCCCGACGTCCGCACCACTGCTGTGGAAACCGCTGGGGATCCTCGCGCTGGCCGGCGCGCTCTTCCTGCTGCTCGCCGGCCGCGCCGGGTTCATCCTGGCCGCAAGCCTGCTGTTCTGGCTGGTAGCGCGGGCGTTCGGCGCCCACCGCCCGCTCCGCGACGCCGCGGCGGCCGTGCTGCTGTCGATTGTCGTGTACGTGGCTTTCGCGCGCGGCCTCGGCCTGGCCTTGCCGGCCGGCCCGCTGGAAACAGCGCTGCCGTTCTAGGTGGGGTGTGCGGCGCGCGCGGGGCCGGTGTGGCCCCACGCGCGCCCGCAGGTTTACGTCCGAATCAGAAGTTGTACTGGAAGCTGAGCTTGATCAGGCGGCCCGGCTGCAGGCCGATCGGCATCAGGTACGCCGGACCCAACGCCTGTTGCTCGCGCGAGACGGCATTCTCGTTCAGCAGGTTGAAGACGTCGAAGCTCGCGCGCACGTTCCCGCCGACGCCGAAGTCGAACACCTTGGCAATCCGCAGGTCGAGCTGGCTCAGCCGGTCACCGAACTCCGTCCCCGGCGGCAGCACGTTGAGCGCGACGCGATCGAGCGTCGGCCTGCGGCCCAGCGCCGCCGCCGCCTCGGTAAGCGGCACCTGGTAGATCGCTTCACGCCGCGGACCCGGCCGCGAGAAGAACGCGGCCGAGACATCGATGTCGTACGGGAACGTGTACGAGCCCGACAGCGACAGGTTCGTCAGCCAGGCGTCCTCGGCGCGGCAGAACTCCTTGGGCAACAACGTGCCGCGGCTGCCGGCGATGCCCGCGAGCTGACCCGTGGTGCCGCGGCCCACGCGCGACGCGTCACGGACCGAGAAGTCGCCATAGAGCACCTCCGGCTGGCTCTGCTGGAAGTCGCAGTAGTCCGTGATCCGCCGGCCGGTGGCCAGACCGCCCTGCAGCAGCACGTCTTCGAGTCGGGCGCTCACGCTGAGGTCGATGCCGTGCCACATCTCGTACTCGCCGCCGTACTCGTCCGTACTGCCCAGCCAGTTGTTCTGGGGCCGCAGGGCCGCCTCGGGTGACAGGTCGACTACCGTCAGCGAATCGCCGCCGCCGCCGGGCAGGCGCGAATCCTGGGGCACCATGACGCTGTACTCCACGAAGTCGTCAGGGCCGATGTTGCGGTTGTCCCAGGCGCCGAAGTTGAAGTAGACGCGCCGGAAGTAGCCGAAGTCGAGCGACACGTTGTCGAGCAGCTCGTGCTGGATGCTGCCCGAGTACTCCCAGTTGCCCTTCTTCTTGCCCCAACCGAAGGCCCAGTCGGGATCGAAGAAGTTGCTGGGAGTGTGCGCGCCGAACGACGGGTTGTCGGGCGGGCCGAGCAACTCGCCGTTGGGAAACGGGTTGAGCGGATCGCCCTGCGGGATGCCGTCTCCGGCTATGCAACTGCTGCCGGTCGGATCCGCGGCCGAGGGGATGCATGCAGGCATCTGGAACGGCAGCGGCACGACGAAGTGGGCGGGCGCGCCGTCGAACCAGAGCCGTGACATCGTCGTGTTGTTCGCTATGGGGTTGAGCTCGCCCGCCAGGGCGATCGCGTCGCGGCTCCCGAACCGCGAGGCGGACGCCTTGAGCGCCGTGCGGCCGTCGCCGCGCAGGTCGTATACCACGCCGAGCCGCGGCTGCAGGTCCTTCCAGCTCGCCGCTGTCGCACCTGGAACGAAGATCGACTCGGGCCCCCACGGCGAGTGGTGGCGCTCGCCGGCCGCGGACATCTGGTCCGGATAGTGACCGTTGAAGTAGTCGAACCGCAGCCCCATGTTGATGGTCAACCGGTCGAGCGTCCACTGGTCCTGCGCGTACAGGCCGACGTTCGTCAGCTCGTTGGTTTCAGGCGGCCGCGACCCGAACTGGGCCTGGAGCGGGAATCCGAAAATGGTCAGGATGTTCGTCCAGTCCGCGCCGTGGCGGTACGCCTCGTTCTGCCATTTCA
>JAJEEU010000099.1 GCA_022820825.1 Vicinamibacteria bacterium | reverse complement strand
GGCCGTGCCCGCGCCGGCCTCGATCCACGCGAACAGCGGTCCGTTGAACCGCCACTGCGCCGCGTACTGCGGCAGCGAGCCGAGCGGCAGCAGCGAGCCGTCGAAGAACGGCAGGTACAGCAGCGCGACCAGGGCGACGGCCGCGGCGGCGTCGCGCACGCGCACCCGGCGCCACAGCAGCGGCGCCAGCACGAGCGGCAGGAACTTGACGCTGAACGCCGCCGCGAGCGCCAGCGCGGCGGCGAGCGTGCGCCGGGCCTGGAGCGCGGCCGCCCCTGCCAGCACCAGCAGCGTTCCGAGCAGATCGATGTGCCCCGCCGCGGCGCCCTCCACGGCGGGCAGCGGATGCCACGCATACACAAGCACCAACCACGGACTGGATCCGGATGCCGCCAGCCAGCGCCACAACAGCAGCATGACCAGCAGGTCGCAGGCCACCACCGCCGCGACGATGGCCGCCACCGATTCGTCGATGCCCGTTACGGCCCGCAGAAAAAGCTGCGCGCCGGGCGGGTAGATGGCCGGCAGGACGGCGCTCGTCGGGTCGATCCGGCGCGTATCCGGGGTGTGCAGCGCCTCCAGCGCCGGGTCGGCGGGCGCCGCCGCGTACGGGTTGTGGCCGTGCCGCTGCACCCGTCCGTCCCACAGGTAGCGGTAGATGTCGTCGGACGCGATCGGCGCGGCGGCGGCCAGCACCACGCGGCCGGCCACGGCGATCAGCAGGCAGGCGGCGAGTTGGCGCCGGGTGCCGCGCACGCCGCGGGCCAGCAGCAGCAGCGCGGCAACGTAGGCGAGCGAGGCGCCCCCGAGCAACCACAGGAACGCGACCGTGTCGACCCGCGCGTCCAGGCCCGCAAGGCCGGCCAGCAACAGCAACTGCGCTGCGCCGCAGGCCAGGAGCAGCCGCGGGGAATTCATGCCACGCGTCCGGCGGCGCCGGCGGTGGTCCGGCGCGGTCTCCCGTAGTAGGCGCGCGCGAGCAGCGCGGGCGGCACGCCGGCGGCGTACGCCAGCAGAAGGAAGAGGTTGAGCCCGGTTCGCCATATCCAGCCGTCGTGCTCCCAGCGCCGGGCCGACACCAGGATGGGCACCTGCGAGTATGTCATCCGCCCGCGGCGGCGCACGCGGCGCACCAGGTCGACGTCCTCCATCAGCGGCAGCGGCCGGTAGCCGCCGAGCTGGTCGAATACGGCCCGCCGCACGAAGATCCCCTGGTCGCCGTACGGCAGCCCCAACCGCCGCACGCGCCACGCCACGCCGCGCTCGACGACCCGCGCGCGCCAGTCACGCGAGCGGAGCTGCAGCCGCAGCGCACCGGCGACGGTCCGGGGATCCGCATCGCTGCGGCGGATCTCGTCCAGCCATCCCGGCGCCGGACAGGCGTCGGCATGCAGGAACAGCAGCCACGCGCCGGCCGCCAGCCGCGCACCGGCGTTCATCTGCCGCGCGCGGCCGGGCTCGGCAGCCGCCCAGCGCACCGCCGGGAAGCGGCCGCGCAGCGGCCGGATGGCGGGGTCGGCGTCGTCGCCGTTGACGACGATCACCTCCGGGCTCGCGCCGTCTTCGTTCTCCCCCGGCGGCTGCCGCAGCAGCCCGGCGAGCAGCCGTTCGAGCTCCTCGGCGTCGTGCAGCACCGGAATCACGACGGACACGAGAGGCGCGTCAGCAGCCACGGACTCCTATAACCCCACGAAGGCCGCCGTCTCCGTCCAGATACGGTCGCTGCTGCCGGCCAGCCGATGGTCATCGTCCAGCAGCACCAGCCGCACGTGCGCCCGGGCGTCCGCGAACCGCTGGACCATGATCGGATCCACCACGTCGTCGCCGCGCCCCTGACAGATGAGCGTCGGCACCCCGGTGCGGACCGCGAACGAGTCGTAGCGCGCGGCGTCGGCAATCAATCCGAAGTGCAGCCGCCGCCGCCCGCCGTAGGCGTGGTGCTCCACCTCGGTCCAGCCGTCACGCTGCCAGCCGGCAAACCAGTCCGCGCGCCGCTCCCGCATGCCGGGCGCCCCGAAGTCCAGCGCGGGCGCGAGCAGCACGAGCCGCTCGACCGGATGGGCGGGCAGCTCCGCCCGCGCCCGCTCCGCCAGATGCAACGCCACGAACCCGCCCAGGCTGGAGCCGATCAGGACGGCCGGAGCCGGCGGCAGGCGGCGCAGCGCGTCCGACACCTGGCCGATCATCCGGCTGGCGGTAAGCGTCGAGAAATCGGGCTCGTTCAGGTCGGGACAGTGCAGCTCCCGGCCGTGGGCCGCGAACTGCTCCGCGAGGAAGCAGGCCTTGCCGGAGCGCGGCGACGACGCCAGTCCGTGCAGGTAGAAGAAGTGGCGCATCCGGCAGCCGGCCAGGATTATATCGCCTGCCTATAATGGCCGCGCGATGTGTCCGGAATGCCGCGAAGCGCCGCCCGATCTGCTCCTGCGGGGTATCGCGGAGCTCAACGGCGGCGCCTATTTCGAGCAGCACGAGATCCTCGAGGACCTGTGGCGCGCTGAGCGCCGCGAGGTGCGGCGCCTGTATCAGGGGATCCTGCAGATCGGCGTGGCGCTGCACCACGTGCGCAACCGCAACCATCACGGCGCGGTGTACATGCTGCAACGGGGCATGCTGTACCTGCGGCCCTTCAGTCCCCGCTGCCAGTCGGTCGACGTGGCCGACCTGCTGGCGCAGGCCGCGCGCATCCTCGCGGCCGTGGAGGACCTCGGCCCGACCGGGCTGGATCGGTTCGACTGGACCCTGGCTCCCCACGTCCGCCTCATCGCACCGCCCGGGTAGAATTGCCGGATGCCTGCTCCGCGCTTCACCCAGGACACGCTTGCATTCCTGCGCGCCCTCAAGCGCAACAACGACCGCGAGTGGTTCCGGGAGCGGAAGGCGGAGTACGAACGGGTCGTGCGGCAACCGATGGTCGAGTTCATCGAGCGCATGGCGCTCGACCTGCCGCAGTTCGCCCCCGACCTCGTGGCCTCGCCGAAGGTGTCGCTGTACCGCGTCTACCGCGACACGAGGTTCTCAAGGGACAAGAGCCCGCTGAAGACCCACATCGCCGCCATCTTTCCGCACCGGGAGCTCAGCAAGCACGGCGGCGCGGGTCTGTATTTCCACGTCGCGCCGGACCAGGTGTTCATCGGCGGCGGCAGCTACATGCCCGATCCGCGCCAGCTCTATCGCGTGCGGCGGCACATGGCGGACAACCTGCCGCGCCTGCTGGACATCGTGGACGCTCCCGCGTTCCGCAAGAGCTTCGGCGGCGTTCGCGGCGAGCGGCTCCAGCGCGTGCCTTCCGGGTTCCCCAAGGATCATCCGGCGGCGGAATACCTCAGGCTGAAGCAGTTCCTGGCCGGCTGCGAGCGGCCCGCCAGCTTCGCCACCGGCCCGCGCGTCTACAGCGCGCTGCTGCGCCTGTTCGAGCGGCTGGCGCCGCTCATCGCCTTCCTGAACGAGCCGCTGGCGGCCGATCCGGCGCTCCCGCAGGCCCGCCGGGCCGCCCGCTGACGCCACCGATACCGGCGGATGTAAACTAGGACGCGGGGGGCGGCATGCCGGGACTGCTCGGGGAGCTCGTCGACAGCCTGCACCGCGGACTGCAGTTGCGCTGCCCCTGCTGCGGGTACGGGCAACTGTTCGCCACCCGCTTCCGGACGCACGACCGCTGCTCGGTCTGCGACGAGCGCTTCGAGCGCGAGCCGGGCCAATGGTTCGGCGCCGTATACGTGAACCTCTGCCTGACGCTGCTCCTGGTCGCCGGCGGCTACCTGCTGACGCGGACCTTCACGCCGCTCACGCCCGTGCAGCAGCTCTGGATCTGGATTCCGCTCGCCGTCATCGGGCCGTTGCTGCTTCACCGGTCGTCGACCGGGCTGTGGACCAGCCTCGTCTTCATCGGTGAAGGGCTGTATCTCCGGTGGCCGCGCCGGTAGCCTGGACCGGCCACGTCACGGCCGCCCTTCTCCGTCTCGGCGCCGCGTTCACCTATCCGGCCTTCCGCAACCTCTGGACCGCCGCGTTCACGTCGGCCGCCGGCACCTGGATGCAGCGGTTCGCGCAGCAGTGGCTGATCTTCGACCTGACCGGTTCAGCCTTCTACCTCGGGCTCGACGCGTTCGTCGGGGCGGTGCCGCTGCTGCTGTTCACCCTGATCGGCGGCGTGACCGCCGACCGCTACGACCGCCGCCACCTGCTGATGGCGTCGCAGGCGGTGCAGATGGCCTGCGCGCTCACCCTGACCCTGCTGGTGCTGACGGGCAACGTGCGCCTCGGCTACATCCTGGCGCTGTCCTTCGCCACCGGGCTGGCGCAGGCGTTCGGCGGGCCGGCGTTCCAGTCGCTGATACCGGCGCTGGTCCCGCGCCACACGCTGCCGAACGCCGTGGCGCTCAATTCCATCCAGTTCAACCTGGCGCAGTCCATCGGACCGCTCGTCGGTGGACTGGTCTTCACGAGCCTGGGACTCGCCGCCTGCTTCGGGCTGAACAGCGCGTCGTTCCTGGTGGTCATCGTCGTGCTTGCCCTCATGCAGGCCCAGCCGGCGGCCCGGGAGCGGAGCCGGTCGATGGCCGAGGACCTGAAGGGCGGGCTGTCGTACGTCGGCCAGGGCGGGGCGCTGCTCGCGCTCACGGTCCTGGCCGTCGCCACCACGTCGCTGGGCCTCCCCCTGCGCGCCTTCCTGCCGGTGTTCGCCGGCGATCCCGAGACGCTCAGCCGGATGATGACCGCGCTCGGCGCCGGCGCCGTGACTGGCGCACTCATCGTCGCCTGGCTGGGCAAGTTCGAACGTATGGGATTGACGCTGCTGCAGGTGCTGGCCGCGTTCGGCGTGGTGGTGGCGGCGTTCGCCGCGCTGCCCTCCGGCCCCTGGAGCTACGTGCTGCTGTTCCTGGCCGGCAACGCGCTGCTCATCGTCTTCTCGCTGACCGGCTCGCTCGTGCAGCTCACCGTGCCCGACGAGCTGCGGGGCCGCGTGATGAGCATCTACCTGACCGCTTTCCGCGGCGGCCTGCCGCTCGGCAGCCTGGTCAGCGGCGCACTCACGCGCTACGCCCCGACCGAGACGATCGTCGCCGTCAACGCGAGCCTGCTGGTCCTCGTGGCCGCGTACTTCCTGGTGCGCAGCCACGGCGTGCGGGAGTTGTAGGCGTCCGCGACTGACCAGCCGGCCCGGACGGCGCCTCGCCACACGGTTGACTCAGTTAAGTTAGTCAAATTATCGTAGGGCTGCATGGAATTGATTCGCACGATCCGCCGCCGCCGCAAGCTGTCCCAGCGCGCGCTCGCACAGCGAGCGGGACTGTCTTTCCGCGGCATGCAGTTGCTCGAATCGTCCGTCCACGATCCACGCGTGTCGAGCTTGGAGCGTGTGGTCCATGCGCTCGGGTTGCCGCGCAGCAGCGTCAGCCGCGCCGTATCCGGCGCGCTGTCGGAACAGCCCGAGTCGTTGTTCTGCGCATCGCTCCGCATTCTGGAAGACGGCGAGCGGTCCTGGCGCCAGCACCTGATGGACTGCGTGGACGCGGTGCGCCGGTCCGGAACGGTCGCCAGCCTGGAGACTCCGCCCGCCGTGGAGCTGCCCGCAAGGCTGCGGGCGCTGACAGCCGCCATCGCCGAGACGCTGGCAGCGGAATGCGAGACGGGCGCGCCCGGGTGGACCAGCGGCGTCGGACCGCTCGACCGTCCCTGGTTCGTCTCCGGCTACGAGTCCCTGAAGGCATCGGCGCTAATCGAGAGTCCCATACCTTTCCGCTCACGGAACGTGTTCGTGCTGGCCAACTTCCTGGAGAGGGCCTGAACGTGCTGAGCGCCGAGCGCATGCGGGAGCTCTTCGCGGCGCTCGACCGCGAGCTCGCAAGGCGCTCCGTTATCGGCGAGGTAGGACTGCTCGGAGGCGCGGTGATGTGCCTCGTATTCCAGACGCGGGAGAGCACGAAGGATGTCGACGCGCTGTTCGCGCCAACGCGCGAGATACGCGCCGCGGCACGCGCCGTTGCCCGCACTTACGGCGAAGCGGACGACTGGCTGAACGACGCGGCCAAGGGTTTCATCGTGTCGTCGCCGCCGCGGATGCAAGTCCTGGAGCTTCCCAACCTGCGGGTCTGGGCTCCGACAGCCGACTACATGTTGGCCATGAAGTGCGTCTCCGCACGGTTCGACACGCACGACGCCGACGACGTCGCGTTTCTCATCCGGCATATCGGGCTCACCACGCCCGACGAGGTCTTCGAGCGCATCACGCGCTACCACCCGCACGAGCGCGTGCCGCCCCGCACGCGCTTCCTGGTCGAGGAGCTGCTGGGACCAGCGCAAGGCAATCCGTAGCGAACGCCCATCCCCGGTTTGTCTCCGGCGGCGAGAGCCTCAAGACGCTCTCGATGCGATAGCATCTGATGTGTGCGCATCACCGTAGACATCGACGATGACGTGCTGCTGACGGCAAAGGATCTTGCGCGCCGCGTGAGGAAAAGTACGGGCGCGGTGCTGTCCGAGTTGGCTCGCAAGGGGCTCAACGGTGCACCCGCGTCCGGGGAGAATTCGGCCACCGGCACCTCCTTCTATGGATTCCGCCCGTGGCCCAAACGCGGCACGCCTGTCACGAACGAATCGATCGACCGGCTCCGCGACGACGATCCGTACTAGCAGCCGCCCGGGTCCGGACGTGCGCGCCCTGCTCGATGTCGCCGCATGCCGTGCGCAACGCGGGCGACCAGCACTTCGTCGTGCTGTGACCAGCGGCGCAGCCCGCAGGGAACGGGTCGGCAACCCGGCCGTCGCTTGCACGGGATTCCAATAAACTGGCCCGCCATGCCTGACGAGAATCGCGAGACGTTACTGGCGAAAGTCGTTCCGGTGTTCGCATCTTCTACCGAGGACGTCGCGGTGGAAGCGCTCGGACACATCCTGTCGGAATCCGAGGCGACACGTCGCACCCTCTCTGACATCTTGCATGTCGGTGGCGCTGCAGTTGGGCAGATAGCCCGAGTACGGACCCAACCAACTGGCGGGGAAGACGAGCGACCGGACCTCGCCGGCTTCGACCAGCATGGCCGGGAACGTGTCCTCATCGAGGCCAAGTTCTGGGCGGGGCTCACCGCCAACCAGCCGCTCACCTATCTCGAAAGACTCCCTGAGCAGGAGCCGTCAGCGCTTCTCTTCGTCGCGCCCGCGGCAAGGATCGAGCCGCTTTGGACCGAGTTGCACCGCCGGGTGTCGAAGTCGTCCTCGGGCATTACGCTGGAGTCTTTTCAGGAGGCCGAGATGCTTCGGAGCGCCGCCGCTGGCGGCGCGCGGCGCTTGATGCTGACCAGTTGGAAGAACCTTCTTGCTCGCATGGCTGCCGCTGCCGGCGCTGCCGCCGATTCGCACACGGAGACGGACATCCGCCAGTTGCAGGGACTTACCGTACGAGAGGACACGGGCGCCTTTCTGCCGCTGCGACCGGAGGAGTTCGGCCCGGAGTTTCCGCGGCGCATGCTTCGCCTGCGAGAACTCGTCGATGACGTAACCGAGCGTGGCGTGCAGGCCGGATGGGCCGATTGGTCCAGGGTTCAGGTGCAGGACTGGGGCTACGGGCGGTACTTGGGGCTTGGCGGCGAAGACGTGTGGTTCGGCATCAACTTTTATGATTGGGCTCGTCATCGAGATACCCCGTTGTGGCTCTGGTTCTACACGGCGAGAGTCGACGTGGAGAAGGTCCGCAGGGCGCTCGAATCGCCTCGACGGCAGAGTCCTCCCGAAGTTCTCCCCTCGGACTGGGGTCTGGTCGTTCCGATCGAGCTGCCGGTCGCCGTGGAGTACGAGGCGGTGCTCGACGCCGTTGTCGCGCGTCTGGCGGAGATCGCCGCGATACTCTCCGAGTCGCGCGAATAGCGTCGGCTTTCGATACATGAGAGTGAACCGGTGACGAAGGTGGTTTGTTGGAACACCGCCAGACGGCGGGAACCGTGGCGGTGTCTCGTGGAGATGGACGCCGACGTCGCCCTGCTACAGGAAGCGTGCAAGCCACCGCCAGACGTAGCGGGCCGAATCGGCTTGGGCTGTGACGAGCATTGGGATTCGCAGCTATGGAACTCACGATGGTACGAAGAAAGGGGGCGGTTCAAGAAGCTGTCTGACCGGGTCGAGGTCGAGTGGTTCAAGCAGGTCAGCCCGATTGGCATGCCGGAACCGGACGAATTCCCCGTCAGCGGTATCGGCACAGTCGCCGCCGCGCGCGTCACGCCAAGGAACGCGCAGCCGTTCGTAGTGGTTTCGATGTATGCGCGCTGGATGGCGCCGCACCCTTCGACCAACAGCAAGTGGCGCGTGGGTTATGCGGACGGCTCGGCGCACCGCATCATTTCCGACTTGTCGGTGTTCATCGGGGACGTCGACCCCTCCACACACCGCATATTGGTGGCCGGTGACCTCAATATGGCCCACGACACGCTCGGCAACGAATGGCAGTCGCTCCGCGACCGAGAGCGGACCGTCTGGGATCGTATGAAGGCTATCGGTTTGGAGTACATGGGACCGCAGTATCCGCACGGTCGAAAAGCGGAGCCCACTCCGTCGCACCTGCCGCAGGACACGAAGAACGTGCCGACGTATCGCGCGAACAAGACACCGGAAACTGCGCAGCTCCAGTTGGACCACGTCTTCGCTTCGCACGGCTTCCACGAGAATGTGTCAGTACGTGCCATGAACGAAGTCAAGGAGTGGGGCCCAAGCGACCACTGCCGCTTGCTGATCGAGGTCGGAAGCGAATAGCCGGCCGTGCTTCGCCCGGGCTACGCCTCCCAGCCGAGGATGGTCGTCGCCGCCGGGCAGTAGACGTGGGCCAGGTTGGTGTCGACGATGCGCTGCGGGCTCTCGGGGTCGTACCAGCCGTCGACCAGGCCCCAGTGGTAGGGGCTGAGCATGTAGTCCTCCTGCAGGCCGCGCAGCTCCCGGTACTCCTGCTCCCAGACGTGCGTCCACGGCGTGGGGTGCAACTCGGGATCGGCGCGGCTGAACGCCCAGTTGCGGATCGCGTCGATGTAGCGCGGCATGCCCAGCATGTCGCGTTCGAAGCGTTCGACGGCCTCGGGCGGCGTGTCGGGCAGCACGCGCAGCAGCAGCGTGCGCTTGACGCAGTCGCGGATGCCGGGCTCGGGGACGGACAGATGCTGCCGCTCGAACGCGACCGTGTCGAGACGCAGCGCCCCTTCCTCGACCAGTTCCAGCAGGGCGGGCGCCTGGCGCAGCGCAGCCGGATCGCGGCCGTCGAAGAGCACGTCCCACGTGTACTGACCGCCGCCGACCGTGCCGGGATAGTGGCGTCCGAGATGGCTCCGCCGCAGGCCGGCGACCTCGCCGGCAGCCCGCGCGACGGCGTGCTCGATGGCGGCGTGCCGGGACTGGTCCAACTCGCCCTCGACGTGGAGCATGGTGACGACCCTCATGCATCCACCTCCCCGAGCAGCATGAACTTGCGCTCGCGTCCCAGCGTCAGCGCGTCGCTCGCGGCCCACCAGGCGGTGATCTCGGGATCCCTGGCCTGCCGGCGCATCGTCCAGAAGCCCTCGGGGCCGGGCACGGACCAGAGCAGAACGAGGTCGTTGGGCGCGTCGTCCAGCTCGATCGGCGGCGTGAACCACTGCCCCACCAGCGTCATCCCGCGCGCCCGCGCCAGCGGCAGATAGCGCTCGCGCAGCAGGACCTGGTACTCGCCCAGGCGCCCCGGGCGCACCGTGATGCGATCGAGAATGAAGACCTCGGGCATCATTTTTCCTGGAGCGGGCGCCACGCCAGCTCCCACTGCAGTGGCGCTTCCGCGGGGATGTAGCACACCTCGTCGTCGCACGCCTGGTACTCGAGCACGCCCTCGATCACCAGCTTGCCGTCCGGCGCGGCGGCGAGCGCCGCCGTCTCCTCGCTCCTCGGCACGGTGATCTCCTGGACGAGGCGGAACGGCTGCTGGTAGACCGGAACAGTCTCGTCCAGCGGCTCGTAGTGGTACAGCTCCGACGGCGGGTACGACAGGGGATGCGCCTCCAGAAAGTCGGGCGAGTCCAGGCGCAGGCGGACGACGCGGTACAGATGATCGCCCGGGGCGTAGACGTGCATGCCCGGCTTCGGCGTGACGTCGACGACGAGCGCCAGCCGGCTCCCCGGCGCGACGCGGGCATCGCCGGCGTACGCGCGCGCGGCAATCAGCCGGCTGTCGAACGCCGTACCCTCGACGGCGCCGTCGGGCAACTCGCCGGGCGCCTGCGCGGCCGGCATCGCGCCGGCGGCGAACATGAGTGCGATCGCGAGGATCAACCTTGCCTGCATCCCGCCTCCCGGCAGCCCTCCGGCAACACGGTCAATGATAAAGATAAACCAGTCCGTCCCACAGGGAGCGGGCGCCGAGCAGCACCAGGGAGCCCGCCAGCACGCGCAGCAGGAGCAGTTGGTGGCGGCTGCCGAGCCGGTCCCGTCCCCGGCCGGCGGCCACGGCGGCAAGCACTTTCGCGCCGACCAGGCACAGGTACATCCCGCCGAGGAAGCCGGCGGCGGCCAGGTCGCCCTCCCCGCGCGCCCGCGCCAGCGTCGGAGCGCCGACCGTCAGCCAGAAGAGATACGGATGCGGGTTCGTCAGGTTCGCGGCCACTCCCCTTCCGAGCGGCCCGAAACGCCGCGGCCCGGTCCCGGATGAAGGGTCGGCTGCCGGCCGCGGCAGCGGCGGGGCCGGCTTCAGAATGCCGGCCGCCAGGTACAGCAGCACGCCGCCGCCCGCAAGCGCCACGATGCCGACGAGCGGGCCCGGTTCGGCGATGCGGACATAGAGCAGCAGCGACAGCAGGATGATGGGCGGGTCGGTGAGCAGCGGCGCCACCGCCACCTGCACGCCCGCGGCCGGGCCGCGGCGCACGCTCTCCGCGAGCACCAGCGCCAGCAGCGGCCCCGGGGCGACGCCGGCCCCCAGACCGTAGGCCACCCCAGCCGCGATGAACCCCAGCGCCGAATCCATGCTGCCGGAACGATAACCCGCATGTCTCACCAGCGTTGGTCGCGAGGGCGCCAAGGCGCCGGCCCGCGGGGGGTATGATCCGCCTGTCCGCCCCGGGTGCGCCGCCGCGCCGCAGGGGCAGCCGGAGAATGACCACATGAGATGCCGGGTGGTCCAGGTGTTGCTGGCCGCGTGCCTGCTGCCGGCCGTACCCGATGCCGGGAGCGGCCAGACGCCGCAGGAGCGGGTCGTCGAGATCGACACCTTGAACGTGCGGGACGTCCTGTACCACCTGTGGGGCGGCGGCGCCAACACGCTGGCGCTGATCGACGAGATCAACGGCGGCGTCGTGCTCGTCGACACCAAGCGCGCGGGCTGGGGCGGCGCGCTGCGCGCGGCGGTCGAGCAGGTGACCGACCTGCCGGTGACGACCATCATCACCACCACCGCGCACCCGGACCACGCCGGCGGCAACGCCGATTTTCCGGGGGTGCCGCTGATCATCGCGCACGAAAACACGCGGTCGAACCTCGAGCGCGCCGGGGCGGGCGCCGGCGCAGGACTCCCGACCACCGCGTTCGCGGACCGCCACGCGCTGCTCGAGGACCTGGACCGCATCGAGCTCCACCACTTCGGTCCCGCGTATACGGACGGGGATATCGTCGTGGTGTTTCCGGAGAAGCAGACCGCCTATCTCGGAGCGCTGTTCCCGGAGAAGGCGGCACCGGCCATCGATCCCGCCAACGGCGGGAGCGGTCTGGAATATCCCGAGACGCTGGCCAGGGCGGCGGCCGCGCTCGAAGGCGTCACGCGGGTGATCACCGCGCGCGGCCCGCGCCCGTACACCTACGCCGGCCGCGGACCGCGCATCGACGTCGAGCGCCGCACCGCCGGCCGCATGAATCTCGAAGACCTGGAAGAATACGCCGGCTTCGTGCGCGCATTCGTCGACGCCGTCGAGGCGGCGTTCCGCGCCGGCCGCGGCGCCGCGGAGGCGGCGGCGGACCTGCAGCTCCCCGCGATCTACGCGGACTACGGCACGGAGCACGCGCAGGCGACTGTCGAGGCCATATATGCGGAGCTCGAACGTGCGGGCGGCTCCGGGAGATGAGCCCATGCGGATAACCATGCGAATTGCAGCGGCCTGCCTGTGCCTGCTGCTCGCCGGCGGCTCGGCGCGCCTGCTCGCCGAGGACTGGCCCGAGTTTCGCGGCGCCGGCCGGCTGGGCGTCTGGCACGAGACCGGCCTGCTGGAAGCATTCCCCGACGCGGGACTGGCGGTCCGCTGGCGCGCCCCCATCAAGGCGGGGCTGTCCGGCCCGGCCGTCGCCGGCGGGCGGGTGTTCGCCACGGACTGGGAACCGACCGACGGCATGCGCGGCGTCGAGCGCGCGCTGGCGTTCGACGAGGCAACCGGCCGCCTGCTGTGGGCGGTCGAGTGGGAGGCGGACTACGCCGGCGTGATGTGGGAGATCGGCCCCGGCGCGACGCCGACGGTCGACGGCGAGCGGGTGTACATGCTCGGGCGTACCGGCACGCTCTCGGCGCTCGATGTCGAGACGGGCGCGCTGCTGTGGCGCAAGCAATTCGGCGACGACTACGGCGTCGACCGCATGCATTGGGGATTCGACTGGGGACATGCCAGCGCGCCGCTGGTCGACGGCGAGCGGCTGATCTGCCTGGTGGGCGGGTCGCCGGACGCGCGCCTGGTGGCGTTCGACAAGCTGACCGGCGAGGAGATCTGGCGGGCGTTGCCGAGTGAAACGGACCTGGGGGTGGCCCAGCCCATCATCGTCGAAGCGGGCGGGGCGCGGCAGTTGATCGCCTGGGATCCGGAGGAGGTCGTGTCGCTCGACCCCGCCACGGGCGACATCTACTGGCGCCAGCCGTACGTCGTGGGCGGCGGCATGACGGTCGCGGTGCCGGTGCAGGCCGGCGCGCAGCTCTTTCTGACGACGTTCTACGACGGACCGCTGATGCTGGCGCTCAACCAGGACCGGCCCGCGGCCAGCGTGGCGTGGAAGGGCGCGAGCAACAGCGAGATCCGGACCGACGGCCTCCACGCCGTGCTGGCGACGCCCATCGTCGAGAACGGCTACATCTACGGCATCGGCAGCTACGGCCAGCTCCGCGGTCTGGACGCGCGCACCGGCGAGCGCCTGTGGGAAACGCAGGAGGCGACGGTCGAGCGGCGGCGGTGGGTTTCCGGCTTTCTCGTCCGCAACGGCGACCGCGTGCTGATCAACAACGACCGCGGCGAGCTGATCATCGCCCGCCTGAGCCCGGAAGGATACGAGGAGATCAGCCGCGCCCACCTGATCGATCCCACGTCGCCGCCCGGCAACCGCCGCGAGCTGCGCTTCGTCAACTGGGTCCACCCGGCCTACGCCAACCGGCACATCTACACGCGGAACGACGAGGAGATCATCAGCGTGTCGATGGACCCGGCCGACTACCGGTAGCAGCAGGATGCCGCCCGGCGCGCCGCTCCGCGAGCTTGCCGCCCTGTTCCTCCGGCTGGGCG
Source organism: Vicinamibacteria bacterium (assembly GCA_022820825.1). Classification (GTDB taxonomy): domain Bacteria; phylum Acidobacteriota; class Vicinamibacteria; order Vicinamibacterales; family UBA8438; genus JAAXGX01. Next base: position 465 of record JAJEEU010000099.1, on the reverse strand, counting down.
TCACCGCCTTCGGCGGCCCGGCGGCGCACATCGCCATGATGCGCGCCGAGGTGGTGGACCGCCTCAAGTGGCTGAGCGACCGCGAATTCCTCGACCTGCTGGCGGCCACCAACCTGATCCCCGGCCCCAACTCCACCGAGATGGCGATCCATCTCGGCTACCGGCGCGCCGGGATCCCCGGCCTGCTCGTGGCCGGGGCCTGCTTCATCGTGCCGGCGGCGCTGATCGTGGCGGCCATCGCCTGGGGCTACGCCCGCTACGGCGAGACGCCCGCCGTGGGCTGGCTGATGTACGGCATCGCACCGGTGGTGATCGCCATCGTGCTGCAGGCGCTGGTGAAGCTCGGACAGGCGGCGCTCGGCCGCGCGGCGCACGTGCTGATTGCCGTCGGCGCGCTCGCGGCCGCCCTGGCCGGCGTGAACGAGCTGGTGCTGCTCGCGGCCGGGGCCGGGGCCGGCCTGCTGC
>JAJEEU010000104.1 GCA_022820825.1 Vicinamibacteria bacterium | reverse complement strand
GTCGCGTGGCTGGTGCTCGCCCTGTGCGCGGCGGTGGGCCCCTCGGCGCCGCCGGGAGAGGTCGGGGCCGCGGAGGCAGGCCAGCGTCGCGGCAGGCCGGGCCAGGTGTTCCGGGACTGCGCGCTCTGCCCGGAGATGGTCGTGGTGCGGTCGGGCCGGTTCCGAATGGGCTGCGTGTCGGGCGCGGACTGCTTCGGCGACGAGCGCCCGGTCCACGAGGTGCGGCTGCGCGCGTTCGCGCTGTCGAGGTCGGAGGTCCTGTTCGCCGAGTACGACCGCTTCGCGGCGGCGACGGGTCGCGACCGGCCGGACGACGAAGGCTGGGGCCGGGGCCGGCGGCCGGTGATCAACGTGTCGTGGGAGGACGCGGCGGCCTACGCCGACTGGCTCTCGTCCGAGTTCTCCACCCGGCAGGGCCGGACCCGCGTATGGATGAAACCGGTATCGTGTGGGGGCATGGCGCTGGCCCAGAGGTCGGCTTTCCCTTGGTGCCGAGAGCTCGTGTCTGAGTTGGACCGGGAGTCCCGCGAGCACCCCGTATTGCGAGACCGGACCGGTCCGGTGAGCGCGCCCAGTAGATTGCGTATCTGCGGACTCCACGCCAGCGCCCTTGCGATCAGGAGGTGACGGATGGAGGTCTTGCATCCCCGATGCGCCGGGTTGGATGTGCACTCGCGGCAAGTGACCGCGTGCGTGCGCGTGGCGGCGGGTAGTACGGTCACGACCGAGCACCGCGAGTTTGCGACGACGACGGCGGGCCTGCTCGAACTGTCGGCGTGGCTGACCGAGGCCGGCTGCACGCACGTGGCGATGGAGGCCACCGGCGTGTACTGGAAGCCGGTGTGGCACATCCTCGGAGACGAAGAGTCGTTGGCGCTGGTGCTCGCCAACGCGCGGCATATCCGGAATGTTCCAGGTCGCAAGAGCGACCAGAAGGACGCGGCCTGGATCGCCGACCTGCTGGCGCACGGGCTGATTTCGGGCAGCTTCGTACCGCCGGCCCCGATTCGGGAACTGCGCGACCTGACCCGAACCCGCAAGCAACTCGTCGCTGAGGTCGCGCGGCACACGCAGCGGCTGCAGAAGACGCTCGAAGACGCGAACGTGAAGCTGACGCGCGTGGTCACCGACATCCTGGGGGCCAGCGGCCGGGCGGTCCTCGCCTCGCTCATCGCCGGGGAGACCGACCCCGAGCGGCTGGCCGATTGCACCACCGGGCGCCTGAAGGCCGGCCGCGCGGACATCGTCGCCGCGCTGCACGGCCGGGTGACGGCGCATCATCGCTTCCTGCTGGAACTGCACCTGGGGCAGATCGACGCGCTGAGCGCCTCCGTGAAGAAGGTCGAACGGCAAGCCGACGAGGTACTGCGCCCTTTTCGCGAGGCGGCCGACCGGCTGACGACGATCCCCGGGGTCAGTGAGACGGTCGCGCGGGTGATCCTCTCCGAGGTCGGCACGGACATGAGGCAGTTCCCCAGCGCGGGTCATCTGGTCTCGTGGGCGGGCCTGTGCCCACGCCTGGACGAGAGTGCGGGCAAGCGCCGCTCGACCCGGATCCGTCATGCGACTCCGTGGCTGAAGACGGCGCTGGTCCAGGCCGCGTGGGCGGCGACACGGAAGAAGGACAGCTACCTGCAATCCCAATTCCGGCGCATCAAAGGCCGGCGCGGCCCGAAGAAGGCGATCATCGCGGTCGCCGCCTCCATGCTGACCGCTGTCTATTTCATGCTCCGCAACGAGCAGGACTACCACGACCTCGGCGGTCGCTACCTGGCCGACCGCGACAAGGAGCGCGTCAAGCAGCGCCTCCTGCGGCGGCTGCACGATCTCGGCGTCGTTGTCGAAGTGAAGGCCGCCTGAATCCGTGCGCCACCGGTGAGTTTCCCAGTAGAGCGGCGTCGGTGGGTGCGAGGACTGCCCAGAAGAGAACCGAGCCGGCTCCGACGCCACCTCTCGCACGACGTCCCGGGGCGCGCTTCCGGTCCTCCGGTCCTGTGCGTCGGCAAGGCCATCCGACGAAGGCCACCGCGACGCCGACCTTGATGACGGCCAGGGCTGAGGTAATGCAACTGATTCTCATTATTAGAGTTAGAGGCGATAGCGAGTCTCCGTCTCAGGTTTGGAGTCTCGCCATGGATGTGCTACAGATTCGCTTCATGCACAGTCGCCGGGGCGGCCCCGAGCCGCCCAGGGAACCTGTATCGCGGATCCGGTCGCACGGCGCGCTGCTTGTGCTGTGGCCGGCGGTCGCGATGAGCCAGCCCGCGACGGACGCCGTCGACGTCGCGGTGCGAAACCTGGCCGGTCACAAGCTGCCCACGGCGCATCCGTCGCGGCGCGCGTGGCTGCACGTGCAGGTTCGGGACGCGGCGGGCGCCCTCGTCTTCGAGTCCGGCTCCATGCGGCACGACGGGTCGGTCGAAGGCAACGACGACGACGCTCGTGCCGTGGAGCCGCACTACACCGAGATCACCGCCCCGGACCAGGTGCAGATCTACGAGTCGATGATCGCCGGCGAGCCGCAGCGTCGGGAGCGACGACCAGGAACACGCGCACGGTTGCGAGATTCAGGGGAATGAGCCCGATGGAAGTTCATCCGCGCTACGAAGTTGAGGCGGAAGGCGCGGCCGAAGGCCGCGCCATATCGAGTTTGCAGAAGGTGTCAGGTCTGCTGACGCGCGCGCGGTTAGTAGTTGCCAGTTGTGGGG
>JAJEEU010000034.1 GCA_022820825.1 Vicinamibacteria bacterium | reverse complement strand
TGCGACCCGCAATGCCGGCAGCACGACGCTCCTCAGGAAAATGTTCCCGAATGCGCTCCCACTGCTCGTCGGTCAGCTTCACCATCAACATGCAGCATAGCGCATCTCAATGCTTGCTTCAATTTTGAGATAGGTTCTAGTCTGCCCATAGCCTCCGTCGATTCTCGGCCTATTGTTCGGCCAGTCCCTCCGCGTCGGCGGCATGTGCGCCCGGAGCATCCGGAGCGACCCAGGCCCCGCCGAGAGCACGGTGCACGGCCAGGCGCGCCAGCACCATGTCGCGCTGCACGCCGGCAAGCGCGGACTCGACGTTCAGGAGCGCCAGCAACGCGTCGAGAAAGTCCGGGTAGCCGCCGACTCCCGACGCGTAGCGCTCCGACCGGAGATCCAGGGTCGCCTGGGCCTCCTCCTGCCGGGACAGCAGAAGCACGTGGCGCTGGCCTTCGCTGTCCAGCCGGGCCAGGGCCGCTTCGACCTCGTTGACGGCGGCCACCACCGTGACGCCGTAGGCGGCGGCCAGCTCGTTGAAGCGGGCCTCCGCGAGCGCGACCTGCGTCTGGCGCCGGCCGCCGTCGAACACCGGCTCCAGCAGGTTGGCCGCGAGATTGGTGAACCACTGCTGCACGTTGAACAGGCTGCCGACCTGCGAGGTCATGAGCCCGATGGAGCCGGAGAGGGAGAGCGAGGGCAGCAGCTCCGCGCGGCGGGCCTGGATGGCGTAGCCGGCCGCATCGAGCCGATGGCCCGCGGCCTGCACGTCCGGCCGCTGGAGCAGCAGGTCGGCCGGGATGCCGGCCGGTACCGGCTCCGCCGCCGGCGCGGGTGAAAGCGCAGCGGGCAGGATTGCATCCAGCCCTTCCCGGTAGCCGCCCAGCAGCGTTGCGAGGCGTGCTTCGGCGGCGGCGAGCACGTGCTCCAGTTGCGGCAGGCCTTCCTGCGTCTCGCGCAGTTGCTGGCGCACCCGGTACAGGTCCAGGGAGTCGGCCAGCCCGCGGTCGTAGCGGAGCGCGGTCACCTCCTCGCGCGCCTGCAGGACCTCCACCGTCTCACGCGACAGCGTGATCCGCTGGCGCAGGTCGACGATCTCGTAGTAGGCGGCAATCGTCTCCGCCAGTATGCCGATGCGGACGGCCCGCAGGTCCGACTCCGTGGCCAAATAGCCCGCGCCGGCCGCCAGCCGCTCGCTGCGCACGCGCCCCCAGAAGTCGAACTCGTACGCGACGTCCGCGCTCAGCGCGAAGGTGGTGAGGCCCAACCGATCGGGCAGCGTGAATCCCTCGGCCACCTCGCTCAGCAACTCGGCCAGTCCCAGATCCTGCAACTGGGCGCCGAGGCCCGCGTTGATCGGGGAGCTGAAGTCTTCAACGGAGGCCCGCGCTCCGAGGACCGGGAAGATCGCGGCCCTGGCCAGCCGCGCCCCCTCCCTGGCTTGTTCCACCCGGGCAACTGCTCGCGCGATGTCGAGGTTCGAGGCCAGGACGGTGTCGACCACCTCATCGAGCACCGGATCGCCGAACGCCCGCCACCATTCCTGCGGTTCGTAGGCGCCCGCGACGGTCTCCCCGGCGAACTGCCCCGGAATGTCGCCGAGCGCCCTGGACGCCAGCTCGGGCACGGCCGGCTCCGGCGCCATCGAGCAGGCCGCACTGAGGAAACCAGCCAGGATGGCCGGTCCCAGCGCGGAGCGGGTGACCCGGCGCGACCTTGAAGCACGATCGCACCGGACGCCGGAGCGCATGCGCAGTAGTATTGCATTTTTTTGCAGGAAAGTGCACTCCCGGCTGCCGTGCGGCGCAGGGTTTCCGCCTGCTAGACTGGGTGCCCGGCGGGAACGCCCGGTGGGGGCGGCCCATGACGCGAGGAGCGCCGGTGCCGAAAAGGATTGCCATTGTCGGCGGGGGAGTCTCGGGGCTGGGGGCGGCCTGGGCGCTGCACAAGCATCTGGATCGATTCGATTTTCGACTCTACGAAGCGCAGGCGCAGGTCGGCGGCAATGCGATAACGGCCGACATGCCGCAGGAGGACGGCACGTCGATTCCGTTCGACATCTCCGTCACGGCGTGCATTCCCACCGTATACCACCATATTCTGCTGTTCCTGGAGCAGCACGGCATCGACCTGGTCGACACCAGGTTCAGCTACAGCGTGAAGTACCGCGGCGGCATCTACGCGCACGATTTCGACTCCGACATCAGGCGGCAGTTGCAGCCGGAAATAGAGAAGTTCCAGAAGCTGCTGCGGCGCCTGCGCCGGTTCGGCCGGCTCAATCGATCGAAATCGGTATTGCTCAATGCCCTCAATCCGTTCAACTACGTCAGCATGGGCGCGCTCCTCAATCTGGGCAGGTTCTCGGGCGATTTCAGGTACAAGATTCTGAAGCCCATGTTCGTCAATTTCCTGATGGCCACGAACGTGTTCGACATGCCGGCGTCGCTTTTTGCGCGTTATCTGGAATTCTTCGATATCGAGGCGGCGACGCCGATGCAGACCTGGGAGCGGGGCACGCGGCGCGTCTACGAAGAGATGTCGGCAGGCTTTCGGGACAGGATCTACCTCGCCCGGCCGGTCCGCAAGGTGTACCGGCGTGCGTCCGAGGTGGTCGTGGAGGACGAGAGCGGAAAGACGGAGACGTTCGACGAGGTGGTCTTCGCCTGCAACGCGAACCAGACGCTGATGATGCTGGATGAGCCGACGTTCCTGGAGGGTTTCATTCTTTCGTCGATTCGCTACGAGAGCGAGCTGCACAACCACACGATTGTGCATTCCGACGCCTCGCTGCTGCCGGACAACGAGGTAAAGCCGCTCGAAACGCGGAGCAACCACATCGAGCAGTACGGCGTGCGGCCCGACAATTACGAAATCACGTACATCATGCACAACCAGCAGCCGTGGGCGCACCGGTCGGACAAGCCCTGCCTGGTGACCTACAATCCGATCAGCCGCATCGACGAGACCAAGATCGTCAAGAAATGGTGGTTTCAGCACATCGTGCACGATGTGCGGCACGTGGCGTTGCTGGTCCAGTTGTTTCGGCTGGTGCAGGGCAGGCGGCGCACGTGGCACTGCGGCGCCCACACGCTGATCAACAGTCAGGAAACCTGTTTCGTGACCGGCCTTGCCGCCGCGCGGCAGCTCGGGGCCGACTATCCGTTCGATGATCCCGAAGCGCGGAAGTGGTTCAACTTCTACGGGCGCATGTTGTACGGCTGGCGCTTCAGGAAGGCGTGAGGCGGGGCTAGTCCCGTTCCTGCGCGCGGGCGCCGCGGAGCATGTTCAGCAGGCCGTAGTTGCCTTCGTGGCACGCGTACTCGTACATCGGCCCCGACGTCACGCCGCGCGACGCGTGGTCCGTGGTCATCGGGATCAGGGCTGTCCACGGCGCGGTGAACATCTCCGGATCGGTCATGGTGAACTCGTAGTCGATGGTCTGCTCGTCGACGCGGGTGAAGCGCTCCACGAGGTGCAGGCCCGTCCGCACGGCGCGCCACGTGGCGCGCCAGATGTAGTGGCCGCGGTCGGCGAAGCGGTTGCTCTCGATGACCAGCGTATCGCCCTCCCAGCGGGCGGTCCCGCCGCCCATCCACTCGCCGATCGCCGGCGGGATGGGGCCGCGGCCGTCCAGCGGGATGACGCGGTACTCATGGAACATCTCGTTCAATATGGCGATCCATCCGGGCGCCTGCAGGATGTGGTAGTTCATGTTGTAGCCCTGCAGGGGCACGAGCGGCAGCCCGTCGGTCAGGCAGCGCTCACCCGTGTCGGCGTCCACCCAGGAGTCGTACGGCCCGACGCCGTAGCTGGCCGTGTCTGATTCCAGGCGCGCGCGTCCCGCCTCCGACCACGGAATGCGGCCGTCGGGCGGATCGGTGACCAGCGACGTACGCAGGCTCTCCACGACCGTAGTGCCGGCATCCATCCAGAACTGGTTGTAGGCGCCGACGACGCCCGGGATGAACCGGTCGTTCGCCACGCGTTCCGCGGCCGACCGCACCTCGAACTCGTCCGCCTGGTTCGTAGTCAGGATGGAGGTGTCTCCGAGCGCCGCGGGCCGCTCCATCGGCGTGAGGGTCGCGTTTGTCCAGATCCCCTGCAGGTCCGGCGCGCCCCACGGTGTGCGCGGAACGGTCCAGCCGCCATCTGCCGCCTGCGCCTGCCCGGCCGCTGGGGCCGCCATCAGCAGAACCGCCGCCACCACCGCCGCACGCAGCATTACCTGACTCATTGCTCATCGTCCCCTTCGTTCTTCACCGCTGAAGTATCGCGCGATGCCTGCCAGTTCTCAAGCACATTTCATTCTTGGATGAACGCTATATGTGAGTGTATAACGCGCATATAATATAAAATTTACAGTTGACATCTGCTGCCGGCTGTGCGAGGATCGCTTGCACGGGGGCCGTTGAGAGGGGTTGGCCACCGCAAGACAAGGACGAGCAAGGAGGAGAAGCGATGACGAACCTGACCCGTTGGAACCCGTTCGAGGAGTTGAACAGCCTGCACCGGGACCTGGACCGTGTTTTCGGTTACACCCGCGGTGACGGGCGGACGCCGGTCGGCGAGGCGTCCTGGGCGCCGGCCACGGAGGTCGCGACGCTGTCGGACGGCTGGCAGGTGCGGATGGCGCTGCCGGGCATCGAACCCGGCGACGTCAGGATCGACCTGAACGGCAACACGCTGACCGTCGCGGGCGAGCGCACCAACCGCCGGGAGAACGGCGAGTTGAACCGCACGGAGATCAGCTACGGCAAGTTCGAGCGGATGCTGACGCTGCCGTCCAACGTCGACACCGACCGCGTGGAGGCGAACTTCGACAACGGCATGCTGGACCTGTCGCTGCCGTTGGCCGAGAGCGCCAAGCCGCGGCGGATCGAGATCGGCGGCAAGAGCGCCGGCGCATAGCGCCGGCGTGACGGCGAGGAGAAAGGGCGGGTCGCCGGACCCGCCCTTTCCATGTACGGCTACCGTCCCGGCCGGTCCCGGCCCCGTCCGGGACCGCGCGGAAACCGCCGCCGCGCTTCGTCGAAGATCTCCATCTGCTCGGGCGTGAGTATCTCCTCGACCTGATCCCGCAGGCGTCCCTGCTCGGTCGTATAGCGCTCGCGCATCTCGCGGGCAACGCGCGCGAATGCCTGTCTGCGGGTTTCGAACAGCGCCTCCAGCCGGGCGTGCTGGTCTTCCGTGAAGTCCGGGGCCTCGCGCTCGAGCCGGTTCAGGATGCGCTCCGTCGCGAATCCCGAGCGGCCGCCAGGGGCACGGCGTTCCGGGGGAGGCGGCGCACCGAGCGCCCACACGTTGGCCCGCGTGCCGACCCACAAGCCGCCGGCCACGCCGATCGCCAGTCCGCAGAGGAACACCAGGGTAAAGAACACCGCCATCCAGATCCGCATGCGCGTCGCGTTCATGACTGGTCTCCCGGCGCCAGCGTCTCGTCGGGCGCTGCGCTCAGAATTGCGTCGAGCAACCGGTCGCCGCTGACGCCGTCCTGACTCAGCAGCGCGTAGGCCGGCAGCTCGCTTCCCTCCGCCATCCCATACGTCCAGACTTCGACGACCTGCTCTACGCCGCCGCCTGCGGGCGGCGCCTGGACAGTGGCGGAGCGCGCAGCCAGGCCCGCCAGCAGCAGGAGGCCGGCGGCCACGGGCGCCAGCCGGTACGTCCAGGTCCTCCAGCTCAGCAGATCCATCCAGCGCGGGGCTTCCTGCACCGCCGCCAGCACGCGGGCGCCAAAGCCCGGTGGTACCGGCGCGGCGGAGCGCGCGGTCAGCACCCGCCTGGCGGCTGTCTGCTCGGCCAACGCCTGCCGGCACTCGGCGCAGTTACGCAGGTGCGCGGCAAGCCGCCCGGCCTCATCGGAGTTAACCGTTCGGTCATCGGCCGCCCGCAGCAGCGCCGGCAGCCATTCCTTGCAGCTCATGATTTCACCTGTGCTCGTAATGAACTTGTGGCCAACGCCGGCGCCGGCCGCGCTGCGCCGGCCGCGCTGTCAGGCGCGCGGTTTTCCCGCACCTCGGACAGCAGCGGCCGCAGCCGGCGCCGGGCGCGGAAGATCCGGGACATGACGGTGCCGATCGGTATATCCATCGCCTCAGCTATCTCGTGGTACTCCAGCCCCTCGACGTCGCGCAGCACGACCGCCGTCCGGAGGTCGACCGGCAGCGCGGCCAGCGCGCGGTCGATCGCCTGCCGGCGCATCGCCTGCAACTCCACGCTATCGTCGCCGGCGGCCAGATGCCGTTCGCCAACCTCGTCCGATTCCACCCGCGCGTCCCAGACCGCCGACCGGAGCTGCCGGGATCCACGCAGCGTGTGTGCGGCGTTGGCCGCTATGCGGTACAGCCAGTTCTTGAACGCGCTGTCGCCGCGGAACCGGTGCAGGCCGCGGAATGCGCGGATGAACGTCTCCTGCGCCAGGTCCTCCGCATCGGCTGCATTCCCAGTCATCGCCAGCGCGAAGTTGAAGATCCGGGTCTGGTAGCGGTGCACGAGCGCCGCCACCGCATCAGCGTCCCCCGCCTGCGCGGCCGTCACGAGCGCCTGGTCTGCATCCACCCGCTGGCTCCGAACCGCCGGGCCGCCCCGCGGCGCGCGCGCCGTACCGTGGGGTGCCTGTTCGTTCCCTGCCGGACGCCTGTTCAGGCTCCGACTAGTCGCCCGCTCCCCGCCGGCCCTGCCGGCGGGCGCGCACGTTCTCGCGCGCGTTTTCGCGCAACTGGTTCAGCTCGGCCCGCTGATCGCCGGTAAGCACCGCCAGAATGGCGGCGTTCAACTGCGCGCGCCGCACTGCGGCATCCGCCTGCAGCGGCGCCGCGGCGGCCGCCAGGGCGCGGATGGTCGTCTCGTTGACCACCTCGCCCGTCGTCGCCGCGCGGAGCTCCCGCAGCGCCGCTCTGAACTCTCGCTGCTGCGCAGCGCCGTTCTCGCGGTGCTCCCGTACGACGGCGCGGATCGCTGCGCGCTGGTCATCGGACAGGTCCAGGTGGCGCAGCGCCCCGCCGAAAGGGCCCCGACCGCCGCGTCCCTGTGCCGTCACGCCTGCGGCCGCCACCAGAAACGCGGCCGCGACAAGCGCAACGCCGGCGACGATCCTCGTTCGTTTCGTCCGCATCTGCATGGTCACCTCCCGTATGCAACGGTAGGGACTGCGCCGCGCGCACGGATATTCCCCGCCCCGCAAGGAGTTTATGTGATTGACCCGGTGCGGGTTCTGGGCCATTCTTGACACTATGGGCAGTCCGCCAGCGTGCCAGGCCGGTTCGTGTTGCGGGCCATGGCGCTCGACGGGGTGCTCTGGCGCACGCAGGATGTCACCGTGACGGTGCATGACGCCAACTAGGAACACCGCGAAGGTATGGCGGCGGGTGGTGGTCGCCGCCGTGCTGGGGTGCGCCGTCACGGTCTCGGCGCAGTCCCGATTCGGCAACTGGGGCCGTCCCGACATCCCCTACGACGGCGGCGTCACGTTCGTCCGGCTGCGCTGGACTGAAGGTACTTCCGGCGCCGGGACCCCCGGCCGCGGCGGTCGGAACATGTGGCTGCACGAGTTCCCGCGCGCCGAGCAGAACCTGATGACGATGCTCGAGGACTTCACGCTGGTCGACGCCAACACCCGGGCCAGCCTGATCCTGACCCTCGACGACCCGCACCTGTTCAAGCATCCGATAGCGCTCATGCAGGAGCCGGGCTTCTGGGTGATGACCGACGAGCAGGCGGCCCGCCTGCGCGCCTACCTGCTCAAGGGCGGTTTCGTGATCTTCAACGACTTCGAGGGAAACCACTGGGAGAATTTCGAGGCGCAGATGAACCGCGTGCTGCCCGGCTCGCAGTGGCACCCGCTGGACATATCGCATCCAATATTCGACGCGTTCTTCCGCATCGAGAAGGTCGACATCCCGAACCCGCGCTACCACCACCTGTTCGGCCGCATCCCGGAGTACTTCGGGCTGTTCGAGGACAACGACCCCAACGGGCGCATGATGGCGGTCGCCAACTACAACACGAACCTGGCCGAGTACTGGCAGATGGGCGGGATGGGATATTTCCCTATCGAGCCGATGAGCGTCGGGTTCGAGCTGGGCATCAACTACATGATGTACAGCCTCACCCGCTAGCAGCCCGCATATGGACTGCCGGGGACTTGTGAAAGGCGGAACGATGGCAAGTCGATTGGCGACGGCGTTGGCAGTGGCCGCGGGCCTGTCGCTCCTGGCGCCCGGTGCGGCCGCGCAGGAGGTGCCCGAGCCGCTGCGGAGCTTCGTGCCGGTCACCGACGAGATGCTGCTGCAGCCGAAGCCGGAGAACTGGATCAGCTTCCGCAACGGCTACAGCCTCTGGGGCTACAGCGAGCTGGACCAGATCAACTCCAGGAACGTCGGCGAGCTGCGCCTGGTCTGGTCGCGGGCGATGCGCGAGGGCTACCAGGAGGTGGAGCCGCTCGTCTACGACGGCATCATGTTCCTGCCCAACGTCGAGGACATCGTGCAGGCGCTGGACGCCACCACGGGCGATCTGCTGTGGGAATACAACCGTAACGTGCCGGACAACCCCTGGAACGTGACCGGCACGCGCGCCCGCTACCGCAACGTCGCGCTCTACGACGACAAGATCTTCGTGGCCACCAACGATGCCTACCTCGTCGCCCTCGACGCGAGGACCGGCGCGGTGGTGTGGGAGACGCAGCGGGCCGACTACCGCGAGCAGGTGGCCCAGACGGCGGGACCCACCATCGTGAAGGGCAAGGTCGTCACCGGCTCGCGCTGCAATCCGCAGAGCCCGCGGCCCGGCGGCTGCTTCATCACGGGCCACGACGCCGGCAACGGGGAGGAGCTGTGGCGCATCAACACGGCGGCGACGCCCGACCAGCCGGGCGGCGACACGTGGGGCGGCCTGCCGCTGTCGGCCCGCCGGCACGCGTCGGCCTGGATGGTCGGCAGCTACGATCCCGAGCTCAACCTCACCTACTGGGGCACCGGACCGCCGTCGCCGCTGCCCGAGAAGCTGCGCGGTTCCGGCAAGGCCGACCTGCTCTACACGAACTCCACGCTGGCTCTCGACCCGGACACCGGCGAGATGAAGTGGTACTTCCAGCACCTGCCGCGCGACAACTGGGACTACGACCACCCCTACGACCGGATCATCGTGGAGACCGAGGTGGCGCCGAATCCGGCCGAGGTGCCCTGGATCCACCCGGACCTGCGTCCGGGCGAGCGGCGCAAGGTCATCACCGGCATTCCGGGCAAGACCGGCTTCATCTGGACGCTCGACGCGGCCACCGGGCAGTTCCTGTGGGCGCGGCCCACCATCTACCAGAACATCATGACCGGCCTCGAGCCCGACACCGGCCGGCCGATCATCGACGAGTCGACGGCCCCGTATTCCGTAACGGAATCCGTACTGGCCTGCCCCTACATCCTGGGTGGCAAGAACCAGCCGTCGGGGGTCTACAGCCCGGACACCGGCGCGCTGTACATGCCGCTCAACAACGCTTGCATGGATCTGTGGATGTCGGTGGAGGTGGCGGGGCCGAGCGACAGCTACGACATCCGCACCGAGATGCGGCACGCGCCCGGCGCCGATCCCGATACCGCGCCCGTCGGGCACATCGAAGCCGTGTCGGCGTCGACCGGCGAGACGCTCTGGAGCTACAAGCAGCGCGCCGCGATCTACGGCTCGCTGCTCGCCACGGGCGGCAACCTGATCTTCTCGGGCGACATCGTGCGCCGCTTCAGGGCCTTCGACGCCGAAACCGGCGACGTGCTCTGGCAGACCATCCTGAACGGGCCGGTCAGCGCCCGCCCCATGACCTACAGCGTCGGCGGCCGCCAGTACGTGGCGATCGGCGCCGGCGGCGTCACGCAGGGCACCAGGTTCCTGGAGATCACCCCGGAGCTGAGCACCCCGAGCGGCAGCAACACGTTGTTCGTGTTCGCATTGCCGGAGTGAGCGGCTCAACGCTCCTCATGAACGGTCGGGTGCGTTGAACGTACCCGCTGACGACGGAAGACTGAGGACACCCGTGCTGCTGCGGACCGCCGTGCTCGAGCGCATCGTGCGGAGAGAGGTCTCGCTGGTTTTTCGCCGCTGGCGAAGGCCCACGGTCCGCACCGGCGGCAGCCTGCGCACTGCCGTCGGGGTGCTCCGCATTCTCGAAGTCACAGCCGTGCAGGATTCGGACGTCTCCGATGCGGAGGCGACGGCAGCGGGATATGCCTCGCGGGCCGCGTTGCTCGACGATCTCGGCGCGCGCGGGGCAGCTCTATCGCATCGTCGTGGAGTACGGAGGGCCCGATCCGCGCGTCGCACTACGGCGACAGGACGAGCTCTCGGAAGCGGACGCCGACGAGCTCCTGCGACGGCTGGGCCGGCTCGACGCGAGGTCGGCGACCGGTTCGTGGACGCTGCGCGTGCTGGCCCAGATCGAGGCCCGCCCGGGGGTGGCTGCCCGGGTAATGGCGCAGGGGCTGGGTTGCGAGAAGGACTGGCTGAAGCCCCAGGTCCGCAAGCTCAAGAACCTCGGGCTGACCGTCAGCCTGCCCGTCGGTTACGAGCTGTCGCCACGCGGCCGGGCCGCGCTGCAGCGCCTGCGCGCCGGCTCCACACCGCTCCACGAAATCGGGGCCACCTCACCTTAGAGATCATGAAGCTGCCACGCTTCGCACGGGTCCGGGCGCGGCGCCTCATCGAGTCGCCGCAGGAGCTGCTGCGCATCGTCGAGCAGGCACGGCGCAAGCAGGCATCTGCCGGGACGGCGCGTCGTCTCAAGCGGGTACTTGCGGAGCTGAAGACGATGCTCCACCTGGTGCAGGCGTGGGCGGGGGGCGCGTACTCCGGCGTCTCGAACGTCAATCTGGTGCTCATCGTCGGCGCGGTCGTGTATTTCCTCATGCCGACCGATCTCGTTCCGGACTTCATTGCGGGATTGGGACTCGTGGACGACGCCGCGGTGATCGCCTGGGTGGTGGCCGCCGTCAGGGATGAGCTGGAGAAGTTCGAGGCGTGGCGGCCGACTGACGAAGAACCAGGTAAGGAATAACGCGCGAGCTGCCGACGCCGAGTAAACCGTCGACAATAGGGGTCATGCCGCGAGATCGAGCCGCCGCGCTGTTCTTCGAGCTGTTCAGTGGACTGCCCCGGCAGGGACCGGGAAGCACGGCGAGCACCCGACGAGCCCTCGGGCTCGTGCCCGGCGTCGGGCCGCGGACGCGCGTGCTCGACATCGGCTGCGGGACCGGCGCCCAGACTCTGGTGCTGGCGGACAGCTCGCCGTCGCGCATCGTAGCCGTCGACAACCATCCACCATTCATAGACGCCCTGAACCGCGAGGCACGCAGGCTGGGCATCACGGACCGGCTGGAAGCGCGCGTGGCGGACATGCGCAGTCTCGACTTCGCGGACGGTTCCTTCGATCTGATCTGGTGCGAAGGAGCCATCTACATCATGGGTGTCGAAGCGGGCCTGCGCGACTGGCGCCGGTTGCTGCGGCGCAACGGACACGTCGCGTTGACCGAAGTGTGCTGGCGGAAGCCCGCGCCGCCGGCCGAATGCGCTGCGTTCTGGAAGCGGGAGTACCCGGCAATCCGCGACACCTCCGCGCTCCTGGAAGCCGTCGAGGGGTGCGGCTACGAGACCGTGGCGCACTTTCCGCTACCCGCGTCGGCGTGGTGGGACGACTTCTACCGGCCGCTGCAGGACAACGTGGCCGCATTCCGCAAGCGTCATCGCGACGCGCCGGATGCACAAGCGCTGGCGGACCAGTGCCAGCACGAAATAGACATCTGGCGCGCCTGCTCGGACTTCTACGGCTACGATTTCCTCGTGCTGCGCGTCCGTTGAAGCCCGCTAGGGTGGGGCGTCACGGTCCGGGAGGACGGCGGCCGCCGGCGTGCCAAGCTCTGGCGCGAAGCTTTCGACACCCAAGGATGATCTCGGCCGGACCGGCTGAGGAACGGCTCTCATCAATTCCACGGTCAACTTCGATCGACGAGCCGGTCGTACTGCGTGTGCGTGCCAATCCAGAACCACACGATGCCGTCACCCTCTTCGACCCCGAGAGCGCGATGGCGGCGACCGATGCGAACAGACCAGAAACGAGCGACTTTCTTGAGGTGCAACGAGGAATGCCGCGGATTGTCACGAAGCCGATCGAAACACTTGTCCGCGAGGCGTTGGACTTGCTCCGGCAACTCCCGATAGCAACGCCAGAATCTTGGAGACGCGCGATGTTTCACCGATCGCGAGTACGTCCCTGCCGGAGGTCGTCAAGGGCTTCATCTGCCAGCGCGTCCAGCCGGCCGGCTGACGCATCCTGCTCGAACTGTGTGTCCCATTCCGCTGCATCGAATTCCAAGAACCACTCCCTGAACGCGGCGAGTTCTTTGGCCGAGAGCTGAGCAACGGCCGTCTCGATCTCCTTGCTGCCAGACATGCGTTCAGGTTACGACCATCGTGCTCACGTTGCAAGAGGCCGTCGCGCATCAGGCCCCCATGGTGGCTCCATGAGGTGCACGTGGCTGTTTCAGTAGAGAATCCGCCCACAGGCAGAACGTCACTGCCCGAAAGCGACGACCACGCTTGCAGAAAACTTCGGCCGGAAGATGACGTAGTCGCGGCCCGCAAGCAGGCTTGTGGACGGACTAGGTGAGAATTGCGGATGCCGTGGCCGCGCGTTTCGCGCCGTAAGACGTAGGCCGACGCGGTCCTGGAGCCGGACGCCGTCAGCCTCAATCCCTCCGCAACGGTGTAGAGTTGCCCGTATGGGTGTCCTGACTCGCCGTTCGCAGCGCCGGGAGCCGCAGTACTCCGACGATCTGCGTCTGGCCAACTACCCCCCGCCCTATCCCGACGGCTGGTACCGGCTGCTCAGCTCGAAATCGCTTCGGCGCGGGCAGGTGCGCTACCTCGAGTGTCTGGGCCGCGCGCTGGTCATCTGGCGCAGCGAGGACGCGGATGACGTATTCGTGATGTCGGCGTTCTGCCCTCACCTTGGCGGAAACCTCGCGGACGGCCGCGTCTGCGGGAATCGCATCGAGTGTCCCTTTCACGCCTGGCAATTCACGGGCGACGGACGGGCGGCCAGCGCGCCCTACAGCGACACCGTGCCCACCGGCGTCGCAACCGAGAGCTTCCCCGTACAGGAGGTGCACGGGCAGATCTTCATGTATCACCGGGGCGGCGGAGCCCGGCAACAGGCCGGCGAAGAGGTCCCATACCCGGTCCCCCGCATCCCGGAAATCGATGACGGGACCTTCGTCTTCCGCGGGCACTACGACGCCGGCCGCGCCCGGATGCACATAGTCGAGCCTCTCGAGAATGCGGCCGACTCCGCGCACTTCGGGTACCTCCACAACCGGCTGACCGTGCCCTGGACGCGAATCCCGATTCCCGGCGCGGCGCTCGATTACACGACGCGCCTGGATTTCGACGCCGCCCGGGAGTCCTACAGCATGCCGCTCCTCGTCGAGACCGTGTTCAACGTCTTCGGCCGTCGCATGGAGCGTATCCGGACGAAGACCCGCGTCACGTTCACGGGAGTCGGCAGCATCATGAACCTGAGGATCACGTTGCCCGTCGTGGGCGTCGTGCAGATCGTCCAGACCTATCTTCCGGTCGGGCCGCTCGACCAGCAGGTCGCCTTTCACTGGTTCGCGGAACGCAGCGTCCCCCGACTTCTGGTCTGGTATGCGGTCGGGGGCTGGGTCTCCCAGTGGCGCCACGATGTGCGTATCTGGGAAGGCAAGGGCTTTGCGGCGCCGCCCACGCTGTGCCGGGACGACGGGCCGATGATGCGTCTGCGGCGCTGGTACCGGCAGTTCTTTCCCGAGCTGGCAGCCGGCGGCCAATCGTCCGCGGCCCGGAGCGGCAACGTGGTTCCGCCGGGGATGCCCGTAGAATAGTCGCGTGGGTGTCGTATACCGCGACGAGCACGGCGTGGAGTACGTGTCGGTCCCGCTGCCGACGCACGAGGTGACCGAGGCGGTCCCCATCGACGCCCGCCGCGTACGCCGCCGGTCGCCGCGGGACGAGGTCCCCTTCTACGCGGGGACGGAAGGCCCGGAGCTGGCCGTCCAGCCGCGCTCGCACCGGAAGCAGTGGAGCGACGAGCAGTGGGTGGCGTTCAAGGAATACCAGCACCTGGAGTCCGAGCTGGCCCGGACTGACGAGCCGGTGGCCGCGGCGATGATCGTCAAGATCAGGTAGCCCGCCACGTCGATTTCATCTCGCCACAGGCTGCTATTAGCCCACGCGCAGCACCTTGGCCCCCTTGACACTGCGCCGCTTGAGGTCGACGAGGGCGCGGTTCGCTTCCTCCAGCGGGTAGACCTCCACCTCCGGCCGGATGCCCGCAGCGGCCGCCAGCGGCAGGAACGTGCGGATGTCGTGCTGCGTGATGTTGGCGACCGACTTGATCTCCCTTTCCATCCACAGGTGCTCGGCGTAACTGAGGCCGCCCAGGACGTTGCGGTCGCGGTCTTCCTTCCGGATCGCGTTGATCACGAGCCGGCCGCCGGGCCGGAGGTTGGCCAGCGCTTCGACGACCGGCGTCCACGCGGGCGTGGTGTCGATGATCGCGTGGAGACGCTCGGGCGCGCGGTCGGTCGTGGCGCCGGTCCAGTCCGCGCCCAGCTCGGCCGCGAAGCGCCGCGCCGCGGCGTCGCGCGCGAAGACGTGGATCCCGCTGCGTGGATACAGGTGCCGCGCAAGCTGCAGGACGAGATGCGCCGACCCGCCGAAGCCGGTGAGTCCGAGCAGTTCGCCGTCCTGCAGCCCGGCCAGCATGAGCGCGCGATAACCGATGGCGCCGGCGCAGAGAAGAGGGGCCGCCTCGACGTCCGTGAACACATCGGGGATGGGGTAGGCGTAGTCCTCGCCCACGGTCATGAGCTCGGCGTAGCCGCCGTCGACATCCCGGCCGGTGGCCCGAAACGCCGGGCTCAGGTTCTCGTCGGGCGCCCCCGACGAAGCGTGGATCCAGCCGACGCCCACCCGGTCGCCGACCGCCAGCTTGCCGACGCCCGGACCCGCGCGGGCGACGCGGCCGATCACCTGGTGCCCGGGGACTACCGGCAGGCGTGGCGGCGGCGTGCGCCCCTCGATCTCGTCGAGCTCGGTGTGGCAGACGCCGCACGCCGCGACGTGGATGAGGACTTCACCGGGGGCCGGTTCGGGCGCCGGCAGTTCGACCGGCTCCAGCGGCGTGTCGACGTCGTCCAGCGACACGATCCGCCGGAGCACCATCGCGCGCATGCGTCTCCGGCCTGTCAGCGCGCGCTAGTGCGGTACGAACTTCGTGAGCCCCTGGACGGGGCCCACCTCGCCGACGATGACGTTGCCGTTCGCGTCGGCGGTCACGCCTTCGCCGATTGCACCGACGCCGCCCATCCCGGAGGGCCGCTCGGACTCGTGCGCCGGGATGAAGTAGCGCACCTCGCCCGTGCGGGCGCTGCCGACGCGGAGTCCCTTGATCCACCCCGGGTTGTAGTTGTCGTCGGACTCGGAGTCGACGGCGTAGAGCACGTCGTTCGCGTCGATGAAGATTCCGCTGTTGCGGCTGAACTGGTACCAGGTGTCGAGGTGCGCGCCCTCCTGGTCGAAGATCTGGATCCGCCGGTTCCCGCGGTCGGCGACGAACAGCCGTCCCTGCGAGTCCATGGCGAACGAGTGCGGGCCCCGAAACTGGCCGTCGCCATAGCCCCACGAGCCCCAGCTCCGGATGAAGGTTCCGTCGGGAGCGAACTTCGAAATGCGCCCCACCCGCGGCGGCCCGGCGTCGGCTGCACTGTCCTCGTCCAGGAACTGCGCGCCGTGGGCCTCGGCGACGAAGATGCTGCCGTCGGTGCCGATCTGCACGTCGCTCGGCTGGGTCAGGTGCGTGGGCGGGTCGCCCGCCTCGCCGGCCGTGCCCAGGGTCAGCAGCACCTCGCCTTCCGGGCTGAACTTGATGACCGTATGTCCCCGGCCCGAAGCCGTGGGATTCTCTCCCAGGTCCGCCGCGCTGACGGCGTCGGCGATCCAGACGTTGCCTTCGCGATCCACGTCCATGCCGTGCGGCCAGTGGATCAGCCCGCCGCCGAAGGCCGTCACGACGTTGCCCGCCGCATCGAGCTTGACGATCGGATCGAGGTCGGACTCGGCGCACGAGTTGACGCCGCAGCGGTCCGCGGCCCAGATGTGCACGCCGTCGACGTCGACGTTGACGGCGCTCACCGACCCCCAGGTGCGGCCGTCGGGCAGCGTGCCCCAGTCCCGAATGGTTGCGTACGGGTTCCGCCCGTCGTTGACCGGATCGACTTCCGCGTGCTCCGGCGGGCCGGTCGCGCCGCGTTGCGCGGCGGCGGACGCCGGCAGGAGCAACAGCAAGGCGACGGCGAGGGTTGCGTGCAGCTTGGTCATCACTCCAACACGATGGGTGCTCGCGCCGGCGTTGTCAAGCCCGGCGATTCACGACTCGGCTCCAGCCAGGAAGATGGAACGCGGCAGGGGACAGCATGGCTGTCCCCAAGACGCGCACGGCGCGGCTCGGCGGCAGCGGCGCGGGGCAACGGGGTCCCCGCTAGCAGCCGCCGGGGGTTTGGGGCGCAGCCCCAAGTACAAGATGCGCGCTATGCTGTAGCGCAGCCTCGTCTTGTCGTCAGGAGATGTAGATGTCGAAGGCAAAGATGCCGAACGGAACGCTTGCGCTTGCATTCGCGGCGGTCGCCCTCCTGGCGGCGCCGGCAGCGGCCCAGGACCCCGAGCCGCGGACCGACTGCGGCGACTGCCCGCCGCCGGAAACGATGTCGTGGGAGCCCCAGGTGTTCCACACCCAGGAGCAGACGTTCCGCGTGGTGCCGATGCGGGGCCTGGTCCGGCCCTGGGCGCTTGAATTCCTGCCGAATGGCGACATCCTGATCACGGAGCATGCCGGCCGGCTCCGCATCGTGCGCGACGGCGTGCTCGATCCGGAGCCCCTCGACGGCATGCCCGAGGTGTTCTACCAGCGGCGCAAGGGACTGATGGACATCGCGCTGCACCCCCGCTACGAGGAGAACCAGTTCGTCTACTTCACCTACCACAAGGCGAGCCCCGAGCACCGGATGGCCGGCACGCCGGTCCTCGCGCGCGGCAAGTTCGACGGCCGCGGCGCGGTCATGGAGATGCGCGACCTGTTCGTCTCGGACGCGGCCTACTCCGGAACGGCGCAGACGGCGCGCGTTCTGTTCGGGCCGGACGGCAAGGTGTACATGGTCATCGGCGTGCCGCTGCGCAACCTCGTCGGCGTGGCCGAGAGCGCGCAGGACCCGGCGGACCACGCCGGCAAGATCCTGCGGCTCAACGAGGACGGGACCGTGCCCGACGACAATCCGTTCGTCGACACGCCGGGCCACCGGCCGGAGATCTACGCGCTCGGCATCCGCAACTCGAACGGGCTGACGTTCCACCCCGAGACCGGCGAGTTGTGGGAGACGGAGAACGGTCCGCAGGGCGGCGACGAGGTCAACATCATCCGCGCCGGCCGCAACTACGGCTGGCCGGTCGTGTCGTACGGCCGGGCGTACTCGGGCGATCTGACCGGCACCGACTCCGGGCCGCAGAGGCCGCAGGTATGGGCCGAGGGGATCGAGGATCCGTTCTTCTTCTGGAATCCGTCGATCTCCCCGGCGGGCATGTTGTTCTACACGGGCGACCGCTTCCCGAACTGGAAGGGCGACCTGTTCGTCGGCGCGCTGCGCTCGCGCGAGATCCAGCGGCTCATCTTCAACGACCGCGGCCTGCTGGTGCGCCAGCAGACGCTGCTGCGCGAGCTCAAGCAGCGCATCCGCGACGTGAAGCAGGGGCCGGACGGGCTCATCTACGCCTTGACGGACGAGGAAGACGGCGCGTTGCTGCGCATCGAGCCTTCGTTAGATGGGGCTGCGCCCCAAGCCCCCGGCCAGCGCTAGCGGGGACCCCGTTGCCCCGCGCCGCGCTTGCCGAGCCGCGCTGTGCGCGGCTGGGGACTCCGCGCTCACGCGCGTCGTCCCCTCGCAGATGCAACCTCTTGGGGGTGACCGGTCTCGGTGCAACGCCAGGTTTCGGGCTACCATAAAATGGCAGATCGTGTTCACGGACAGGAGATTCCGATGCTGAATCTGACCGCGCCTCGCGGATTCGTCGCCGTCGCCGTCCTCGCCATGCTGGCTGCGCCGCTCGCGCCGGCCGGGGCGCAGGAGACGGAGCGGCGAACGGACTGTCCCGACTGCCCGCTGTCGGGCGCGCTGTCGCCCGAGCCGCAGGTATTCCACACGCAGGAGCAGACGTTCCGGGTCGTGCCCATGAAGGGGCTAAACCGGCCCTGGTCGCTCGCCTTCCTGCCGAACGGCGACATCCTGATCACCGAGCACGGCGGCCAGCTCCGCATCGTGCGCGACGGCGTGCTCGACCCCGAACCGCTCGCCGGCATCCCGGAGGTGTTCACGCCGCGCCGCAAGGGGTTGATGGACATCGCGCTCCACCCGCGCTACGAGGAGAACCAGTTCGTCTACTTCACGTACCACCGGGCCAGCCCCAGGCACCGGCTGGCCGCCACGACGGTCCTCGCGCGCGGCAAGTTCGACGGCCGCGGCGCGCTGGTGGAGACGCGCGACCTGTTCGTGGCGGACGCCGACTACATGGGCGCGGCGCAGACCTCGCGCATCATCTTCGCCCCGGACGGCAAGCTGTTCATGGTGGTCGGCCAGCCCGCCCGCTACGAGGTGGGCTCGGCCGACTACGCGCAGGATCCGTCCAACCACGCCGGCAAGATGCTGCGGCTCAACGACGACGGCAGCGTGCCCGACGACAATCCGTTCGTCGACACGCCGGGCCACCGTCCGGAGATCTATGCCCTGGGCATTCGCAATGCGAACAGCCTCGCGTTCCACCCCGAGACCGGCGAGCTGTGGGAGACCGAGAACGGGCCGCAGGGCGGCGACGAGGTCAACATCATCCGCGCCGGCGCGAACTACGGCTGGCCCGTCGTCTCCTATGGCCGGGCCTACTCGGGAGAGTTGACCGGGACGCATTCCGGGCCGCAGCAGACCGCGCGGCAGGCCGAGGGGATCGAGGACCCGATCTTTTTCTGGAATCCCTCGATCTCGCCGGCCGGCATGTTTTTCTACACGGGCGACAAGTTCCCCAACTGGCGGGGCGACCTGTTCGTCGGTGCTCTGCGCGGCGCCGAGATCCAGCGGCTCATCTTCAACGACCGCGGCCTGCTGGTCCGGCAGCAGTCGCTGCTGCGCGAGCTGAAGCAGCGGATCCGCGAGGTGAAGCAGGGGCCGGACGGCCTGATCTACGCCCTGACCGACGAGGACGACGGCGCGCTTCTGCGTATCGAGCCGGTGGAGGAGCAGGCGCAGTAATCCCGACGGCCGGGGGAGGGAGCAGCGTGTCGTTCGCGGACAGCCTGAGCGAGCCTGTCACCTACGCCAACGGATTGGGCGCGGCGCTGGCCCCGCTACTGCTCTGGCTCCGCGGGCTGGGGTTCTTCGAGGCGTACGTCTACATACCGCTGATGACGGCCGCCTCGGTCGTTCTGTTCTGGCGGCTCTACGGTACGTTCGACCGCAACCGCATGCTGCGCAGGTCGCGCCTGTCGCGGGTGGTCTGGCTGGGCGTCTGTTACGCCCTCTGCTTCCTGGCGGCCAACTCCCTGGCCGTCGCCTTCAAGACGCTGATCGTCGAAGAGCTGGACTACACCGGCCGCGTCTGGTTCGAGGCTTACGTCGGGCCGCTGCACTTCTACATTACCGCCGTGGCGCTTGCCTACCTGTGGCTGATCGCCCGCAACCGGCGCAAGTCGCTCGACTATGCGCTCGGGGCGTTCGTGCAGGCCGGTCTTCTGGCCGGATACGCCGTCGGCGTGTATCGGCTGCTGAACGAATCGTTCTCGCTCACCGACCCGACGACCGGCATCAGCGGCCTGGTGTTCTTTGCATGGTTCGGCGTGTACAACCTGGACCTGTACCGGCGGCTGCTGGTCCAGGGAGGCGACGGTCTCGGCGCAGGGCTGGAGCCGCGCGCGGTAACCGGTTAGGCGCATCGAGTACGGACCGTGCAACGGAAGGGGAGGCGTCAAATGAAGCTTGTATCGATCGGCACGGCGGCGCTGGCTGCCATGCTCGTGGCGCTGGCTGTCGCGCCGCTGGCCGCGCAGGGCGGCGCCTCCGGCGCGGCGCCGCGGACGCCGTGGGGCGATCCGGACCTGCAGGGCGTGTGGGAGTACTGGACGTTCACGCCGCTCGAGAAGCCGGCCGAGCTGGCGGGCCGGGATGTGCTTACCGAGGAGGAGGCGGCCGTCATCGCGCAGCGCCTCAGCGACGAGGCGGTCGGCCGGGACGATACGCGCCCGCCAGAAGGGCAGACCGGCGGCTACAACCAGTCGTTCTGGACCGAGCGTTCGCGGGCCGAGGCGCTGACGCAGCCGTCGCTGCTCGTCGATCCCCCGGACGGCCGCATCCCGCCGCGGACGGAGGCGGAGCAGCGCCGGGCGGCGGCGCACCGCGACGCCGGCGAGCGACCGGTCCGTCTGCGCGCCACCGGCGTCGGGTCGGACGGCCCGGAGGACCGCGGCCTGGCCGAGCGCTGCATCGTCGGCTTCAGCACGGGTCCGCCGATGCTGCCCGGCGGCTACAACAACAACATCCAGATCTTCCAGGCGGAGGGCTACGTCGTGCTGCTCGCCGAGATGGTCCACGACGTGCGCGTCGTCCCGGTGGACGGGCGCCCGGCCCTGCCGTCCGGCATCCGCCAGTGGCTGGGCAGCTCGCGCGGCCGGTGGGAAGGCGATACGCTGGTCGTGGAGACGACGAACTTCACCGACAAGGTTGCCAGCTTCAGCCCGATGGCGTTCGATTCCGAGCTGGGCGGCTTCCGTTCGATGGCGTTCGGCACCGGCGGCTCCCTGCACCTGACGGAGCGCTTCACGCGCACGGACGCCGGCACGCTGGAGTACGAGTTCACGATCAACGATCCGCAAACGTTCACGCGCACGCTGACCGGCCGCCTGCCGATGAGCCGCAGTGACCTGCCGCTGTACGAGTACGCGTGCCACGAGGGCAATTACGGCCTGTTCAACATCCTGGCGGGCGCACGTGCGGAAGAGGCGCGCGAGTAGCCGTGGCCGCGGACGGCGCCGTGACGCGCCGACGAGAAGGAGGACCGAGATGACTCGACCGATTCGAACGCGGGTAGCCTGCGCGGCCCTGTTTGCCGGCGCGGTCGCGCTCGCCGGCGGGCCGGCGTTCGCCCAGAGTGACGCGCTGCGCACGCCCTGGGGCCATCCCGACCTGCAGGGCATGTGGGACCACCGCACGATCACGCCCCTGGAGCGGCCCGAGGAGCTGGGCGACAGGGAATTCCTCACGGAGGAGGAGGCCGCGAGCCAGGAGCAGGCGGTCATCGACCGCAACGAGTACCTGCTGACCCGGCCGCCCGAGACGACCGCCGCCGGCGGCAGCGTGGACCAGCGCGCCGACGGCACGCCGGGGTTCTACAACAACTTCTGGCTGGACACCGGCACGCGCACGGTCGGCACGCGGCGCACGTCGCTGGTCGTCGATCCGCCGAACGGGCGGCTGCCGGCATACTCGGACGCCGGCCGGCGCAAGGTCGAGCGCGACAGGGAATATCAACGGGAGCATCCGGCCGACTCGTGGCTCGACTTCGACGGCACCGACCGTTGCCTGATCGGCGTCAACAACGGCCCGCCCATCCTCCCGGCAGCCTACAACCAGAACCTGCTCGTGGTGCAGAACGAGGACTGGGTGCTGCTGGTGGCCGAGATGATCCATACGGTGCGCGTCATTCCGCTGGACGGCCGTCCCGCGCTGCCGGCCCACATGCGGCAGTGGGCCGGGGACGCGCGCGGCCGCTGGGACGGCGACACCCTGGTTGTCGAGACGGCGAACTTCGTCGCCGAACGATTGTGGACCACGGCCAACCCGATGGGCCGGTTGCGGACGACCGGCGACCTGCGGCTCGTGGAGCGGTTCAGGCGCATCGACGCCGACACGCTCGAGTACGTGGCCACGATTGACGACCCCGGCATCTGGAGCCGGCCCTGGACGGTATCGATTCCGATGCTGCGCACCGACGATGCCATGTTCGAATACGCCTGCCACGAGGGGAACTACAGCATGCCGAACATGCTGGCGGGCGAGCGGGCGCGCGAGGCGGCGGAAGCCGCCTCCCGGTAGGGCGGCTATCTGATCAGGTAGCTGCCGTCCGGCTGCTCGACGCGGTGCGCGGCGTGGCACGCCGCGCAGGCGGCGCGCATGTTGCCGAGCGCCAACTCGGCGCCGTCGACGGCTACGGGGTTGGGCGACAGGGTCATGAGGTGGACGGCGACGCTGATCTCCGAGACCGACTTGGAGACCGCGCGGATCGCCTCGACGGCCTCTTCCACGTCCTCGTCGCCGGCCGCCTCCCGCTCGCGCCAGTACTGCTGCACCAACTCGATGGCGGGCCGCGCATCGATGACGTGCTCGTTCATCGTCGCGTGATCGCGGGCTTCGAGCGCCTCGGCCAGGCCGCGGGCGGCGGTGTCCAGCGCGCGCATGGCGCCGGCGTACTCTTCGGTCGGCTTCTCGTCCACCGCGCCCGCCACGGCCACGACGGCCGCCGCCGCGGCGCCTGACGCGAGGGCGCATCGCCACGCCGAGAAATCTTCCCGCAAGCGCATCGCGATAGTATTGCAGCCCGGAGGCCCGCTTGTCAGCCGCATCGAACACCGATCTCCACCGTGATCTCCGCCGCGAGGTAGCCGACCTGTGCGGCCGCTTTCCCGGCAGCTACTGGAGGGACCTCGATCGCCGGGAGGCATACCCCAGCGAGTTCGTCGAAACGCTGACCGGGGCCGGCTACCTCGCCGCCCTGATCCCGGCCGAGTTCGGCGGATCGGGGCTCGGCGTGCAGGAGGCGTCGATCATCCTGGAGGAGATCAACCGCTCTGGCGGTAACGCGGCCGCCTGCCACGCGCAGATGTACATCATGGGCACGCTGCTGCGGCACGGCTCGGAGGCGCAGAAGCGCGAATACCTGCCGCGCATCGCAAGCGGCGAGCTGCGCCTGCAGGCGTTCGGCGTGACCGAGCCGACCAGCGGCACCGACACGACCAGGATCAGGACGTCCGCGGTGCGGGACGGCGACCGCTACGTCGTCAACGGCCAGAAGGTCTGGACCTCCCGCGCCGAGCATTCCGACCTGCTGCTGCTGGTCGTCCGCACCACGCCGCTGGAGCAGGTGGAGAAGAAGACCCAGGGGCTGTCGGTACTGCTCGTGGACCTCCGGACGGCCGTGGGCAACGGCCTCACCATCCGTCCGCTGCGGGCGATGATGAACCACGCGACGACGGAGATGTTCTTCGACAACCTCGAAGTGCCGGCGGCGAATCTGATCGGACCCGAGGGCGGCGGCTTCCGCTGCCTGCTCGACGGGCTGAATGCGGAGCGCATCCTGATTGCCGCCGAGTGCATCGGCGACGGGCGCTGGTTCATCGAGCGGGCCGTGAGCTACGCCAACGAGCGCGTGGTGTTCGACCGGCCGATCGGCAAGAACCAGGGCGTCCAGTTCCCGCTGGCGCGCGCGCACGTCAACGTCGAGAGCGCGGACCTGATGCGCATCAAGGCCGCGGAGCTGTTCGACGCGGGCCGCCCGTGCGGCGCGGAGTCGAACATGGCCAAGCTGCTGGCCGCCGACGCCGCCTGGGAGGCGGCCAACGCGGCCGTGCAGACGTTCGGCGGGTATGGCTTCGCCGCGGAGTACGACGTGGAGCGCAAGTTCCGCGAGTGCCGCCTCTACCAGGTGGCGCCGATATCCACCAATCTCATCCTGTCCTACATCGGCCAGCACGTGCTCGGCCTGCCGCGGTCGTTCTGATGGGCGCGCGGCCGCTCGACGGCGTCACCGTGGTGTCGCTGGAGCAGGCGGTGGCCGCTCCGTTCGCCACCCGCCAGCTCGCCGACCTCGGGGCGCGGGTGATCAAGATCGAGCGCCCCGGGACCGGCGACTTCGCCCGGGCGTACGATGACACCGTGCACGGGCTGTCGAGCCACTTCGTCTGGTTGAACCGCTCGAAGGAGTCGCTCACGCTCGACCTCAAGCGGCCAGAGGCGGCGGACGCGCTGCGGCGGCTGATCGGCCGCGCCGACGTGTTCGTCCAGAATCTCGCGCCAGGCGCGGCGGAGCGCCTGGGCCTGGGGGGCGACGCGCTGCGCGCCGCGCATCCGCGGCTCGTCGTGTGCGGCCTGTCCGGCTACGGCAATAGCGGGCCGTACCGCGACCGCAAGGCGTACGACCTGCTGGTGCAGGCCGAGTCGGGCGTCATGTCGATCACCGGCACGCCGGACGAGTGCGTGAAGCTGGCCATCCCGGTGGCCGACCTCGCGGCCGGCATGTACGTCTACACCGGGGTGCTGACGGCGCTCTACGCGCGGGAGCGGAGCGGGCAGGGCGCGGCCATCGAGGTCTCGATGCTCGAAGCCCTCGGCGAATGGATGGGCTTTCCGCTCCACTACACGGTGTACGGAGGATCGCCGCCGCCGCGCAGCGGCGCGCACCACGCCACCATCGCCCCGTACGGGCCGTACGCGTGCGCCGGCGGGGAAGCGGTGCTGCTCGGCATCCAGAACGAGCGCGAGTGGGCGCGCTTCTGCGCGGAGGTGCTGCGCCGCCCGGAGCTGGCAGCGGATCCGCGCTTCGATTCCAGCACCCGGCGTCCGGCCAATCGGGAGGCGCTCGACCGGGAAATCGACGGCGTGTTCTCGGCGCTGAGCGCCGAGGAGGCGACCGAGCGCCTCGACGCGGCCGGCATCGCCAACGCCCGCCTCAACACGGTGGAGCAGTTCGCGGACCATCCGCAGCTCGCCGCGCGCGACCGCTGGCGCGAGGTGGCGACCAGCGCCGGTCCGGTGCGTTCGCTGATCCCGCCCGCCACCATCGATGGAGTAGCGCCGCGCATGGAGGGAGTTCCGGAGCTGGGCGCGCATACCGAGTCGATCCTGCGGGAGCTCGGCTACGACGCCGCGACCGTCGCCGGGTGGCGCGCCGCCGGCATCGCATAGAAACGGTCGACGCCGCCGCGCAGGGGGCGTAACATACAGGTCACGGGAGGAACCGGATGACGCTGTCGATAACCTACTGCACCCGCTGAAAGTACCTGCCCAGGGCCTCCGGTCTGGCGGCCGCCATCAGCAGCGCGCTCGGCGTCGATGCCGAGCTGATAGAAGGGGACAACGGCGTGTTCGACGTCGTGGCCGACGGCGACCTGATCTTCTCCAAGCACGACGAGCAACGCTTCCCCGAGCACGACGAGATCATCGCCGCCCTCCGCGCCCGCGGCGGCGGCTAGTACCCGACCACCTGGCCGTCCTTGCGGGGGTCGCTGCCGCCGTGCAGCATGCCGGTGTCGGGGTTGATCATGATGGCCTGGTAGCCGCCCATGATGCCGCCGCCGCTGCGGACGACGTGGTGGCCGCGCCGCCGCAACTCGTCGACGACCGCATCGGAAACGCCCGGCTCGACGGCCAGCGTGCCGCCTGGCTGACTGCTCGGGCTGTGGCGCACGCGCGCCGCGTCGCCCGCCTCCTGCAGGTTCATGCCGAAGTCGATGATGTTCGACAGCACCTGCCAGTGGCCCTGCGGCTGCATCGGGCCGCCCATGACGCCGAACGGCATGAACGGCTCCCCGTTGCGGGTCACGAAGCCGGGCATGTTGGTGTGCAGCGACCGTTTGTGGGGCGCCAGCGAGTTGAGGTGGCCCTCCTCCAGCGAGAACCCGGTGCCGCGGTTCTGCAGGGCGAAGCCGAGGTTGCCCGGCACGACCTTGGAGCCGAAGCTGCCGAAGATGCTCTCGATCAGCGAGACCGCGTTGCGGTCCTTGTCGACCACCGTGAGGTAGACGGTGTCGCTGTGCTCGAACGGCCGGCCGGGGGTGACGGCGGTGGCCGCGCGGTCGGGGTCGATCAGCTTGCGTCGCGTCTCCGCGTAGCCCTTGGAGATGAGCTGCCGCGTCGGCAGCCGGTTGGCGTCGGCGTCCGCCACCCAGGTGTCGCGGTCGGCCCAGACCAGCTTCTTGGCCTCGGTGAACAGGTGCAGCGCCTCCGCGCTGTTGTGGCCCAGCGCGGCGACGTCGTAGCCCTCCATGATGTTCAGGATCATCAGGGCCAGGATGCCCGAGCTGTTGGGCGGTACCTCCCAGACGTCGTAGCCGCGGTAGCTCGCGCTGACCGGCTCCAGCCAGACGGATGCGTGGTCCTCGAAGTCGGGCAGCGTGAAGTAGCCGCCGTTCGCCTCGCTGAACGCGACGATGCGCCGCGCGATGTCGCCGCGGTAGAACGCGTCCCGGCCGCCCGCGGCCAGCGCCTCGTAGGTGGCCGCCAGCCGCGGGTTCCGGAACACCTCGCCGGCGAGGGGCGCCCGGCCGCCGGGCAGGTAGGTGGCCGCCGAGTCGGGCCACTCGGCCAGCGCCGGCGCCGCGGCGTTCCACTGGCCGGCGATGATCTCCGTCACCGCGAAGCCGCCGCGCGCGTAGGCGATGGCCGGGGCCAGCACGTCGGCCAGCTCCAGCGTGCCGAAGCGGTCCAGGAGCTGCTGCCAGCCGTCGACGGCGCCGGGCACCGTCCAGGTGAGCGGGCCGTTTCCGGGCATCCGGTCGTACCCCTGGCGCACCAGCGTCTCGCGGCTGATGGCGTGCGGCGCCCGGCCGGTGGCGTTCAGGGCGAACAGGCGCTCGCTGTCGGCGTGCCACACCAGCGCGAACAGGTCGCCGCCGATGCCGTTCATGTGCGGCTCGACCAGGCCGAGCATCGCGTTCACCGCGACCGCCGCGTCGATGGCGTTGCCGCCGGCCTTGAGGATGTCGAGACCGACCTGCGCCGCCAGCGGTTGGCTGGCGGCCACCATGCCGTGCGGCGCGATTACCTCCGAACGGCTGCCGTGCGGGCTGGGCGCCGGCCGGCTGTAGCCGTGGCCCTGCGCCTGCTGCTGCGCCAGCGCCACCGGCGAGCTATCCGCCATCGCCAATCCGAGCACGGCCAGCGCCGCCGCCGCGCCCACGCACCAGTTCACCGCACCCGAGGACGTTCGCATGGCACCTCCCGCTGTTGTTCACCCTGGACAGCATACCGCGGACTTTCCCGCCGTTTTCACTTGTTGGTTGCCGAATGTTTGTGCCAACATGGCTCACTCCCGAAATGCGATAGACACACCAGCTCGGCGGATTTGCTGCAGGAGGGCGACATGCGCAACGGCGGCAGACAGCGGCGGTCGAAGGACTGGAATGGTGTTGGTCGAATCGGATTGACAGGGCTGGCAGCCTGCATTGTGCTGCTGCCCGGCCTGGCCGGCGCCCAGGAGATCGGGGGCACGGTCACGGACACCACGGCGGGCGTCCTGCCCGGCGTGACCGTCGAAGCGCGCAGCCCGACCCTTATCGAGCAGGTCCGCACGGCCGTCACCGACGGCTCCGGACAGTACCTGATCGTCGCGCTCGAGCCCGGCACCTACACGGTGACCTACTCGCTCCCCGGGTTCACCACGTTCGTGCGCGAGGGGATCGAGCTCACGAGCGGGTTCACGGCCAGCATCGACGTCCAGATGACGGTCGGCGACATCCAGGAATCGATCACGGTTTCCGGCGCCACGCCGGTCGTGGACATCCAGAACGTCGAGCAGGTCGCGGTGATCGACCGCGAGATCATCGACAGCATCCCGACCGGCAAGTCTATCAACAGCTACGGGCTGCTCATCCCGGGCATGGTCGGCGAGAACTCGTTCGGCTCGAGCCTCACGCAGGACGCCGGCGGGCTGACCCTGCAGACGCTCGGGACGATGTCCATTCACGGCGGCGACCAGTCCGACCAGATGATGACCCTCAACGGGATGGATGTCGGCGACACGTTCCTGCAGGGCGCCGCGCGGGCCTACTTCCCGGACACCGCCTTCGAGGAGATGTCTTTCAGTTACTCGGGCAACTCGGCCGAGATCGAGACGGGCGGGGTGTCGATCGGCATGATTCCCAGGGAAGGGTCGAACAGCTTCAGCGGCAGCTTGTTCACCACGTTCAGCTTCCCGGCCCTGCTGGCCAACAACCTCGATCAGGACCTTATGGACCGCGGCCTGCTGAGCGGCACGGAGCTGGACGAGACCTGGACGATCGCCCCGGCGTTCGGCGGGCCCATCGTCCGCGACCGCATCTGGTTCTTCGTGACGCAATCCTCGCAGAAGGCCAGCCTGCAGTCGCCCGGCGTGTTCTTTTCCGTGGACCCGTCCTCGTTCTTCTTCCAACCGGACACGAGCCGGCCGTCGAACGACTCGACGTACGCGTACGAGCAGTCGCTGAATCTCACCTTTCAACTGTCGGCGAAAGACAAGGTCAAGGCCTACTGGACGAACAGCGCCTCCGGCAATCCGTACCGCCTGCAAGGACGCGCGCTGGGCGCGCTCTTTCTCCAGCCCGACGCGGCGTTTGCCGCGACGACGCGGACCAACGTCTACCAGTTGACGTGGACGCGGCCGCACACCAACCGGCTGCTGTTCGAGGCCGGCGTGTCGCACCTGCCGACCGGGTCGTTGAACGCGCCGACCGACGAAGCCGTAACCACCCTGCCGGGCATCCTGGAGGTCGCGCCTCTCACGGGCCTCCGCAACGCATCGTCGTTCCTGGGCCAGACGACCCGCAACAGCCCCAAGCGCGTGGAGTTCTACCGCGGGTCGGTGTCGTACGTCACCGGCAGCCACAACCTGAAGGTCGGCTTCACGTTCCAGCAGCAGGGCACGTTCGTGCAGAGCCAGCACGACGGCGGCTGGCAGCGGTTCTTCACGTTCCGCGGCGCGCCGTACCGGGCGACGTTCTATGGGGCCGTCGACCAGACCGACAAGGCCAACACGCTCGGCATCTACGCTCAGGAACAGTGGACGCTCGACCGCCTGACCGTGAACGCCGGCCTGCGGTGGGACTACTTCGACACGTACTACCCCACGCAGGACCGCCCGACGAACCTCTGGGTGCGGGAAGCGTTCACCGTCGACGGCCAGACCGTGGCGACCTGGAAGGACTTCCAGCCGCGCATAGGACTGGCCTACGACCTCCGCGGCGACGGCCGGACCGCGCTCAAGTTCTCCGCCAGCCGCTATGGCAAGCGCAATTCCACCGAGTTGTCGCGAAGCGTCAATCCCGGGGCGAGCAACCTCAGCATGAACCGGTCCTGGTTCGACGGCGCCACGAGCCATTTCTTCGCTCCGTCGCTGCCTTCGTGCATCGGGCCGGTGGCCTGCATTCCCGGCGACGGCGTCGTGCAGGGTGATCCGACCAACCCGTTGCCCAACGGCGAGATCGTCAGTCCCAATGTCACGCCGGCGTTCGGGATTCCGGTGGTCACCACCTTCTTCGATCCGGAGTGGGCGTTCGGCTGGGGCAAACGCCACTCGAACTGGGAGATCACCGGGAGCATCCAGCAGGAGCTGTTTCCCGGCGTGTCGCTGGACGTCGGCTACTTCCGGCGCATTTGGCTCAATCACGCTCTTGCCGACAACCGGGCGCTCGGGACGGCCGACTTCGACGTAGCGACGGTCAGCGTCCCGACGGATTCCCGCCTGCCGGACGGCGGCGGCGGCACGCTCAGCTTCTACGATCTCAACCCGGGTTCCGTCCGCCTGCCCGACGTGGTCAGGACCGGCGCGGGCAGCTTCGGCGGCGAGAGCCAGACCTGGAACGGCATCGACGTCACGCTGGACGCGCGGGTCGAGAATTTCCTGCTCCAGGGAGGGTTGAGCACCGGGCGGGCGTCGCGCGACTATTGCGACCTCATGTCCCAGGTGCCCGAATCGGCCGCCGGACGCGGCGGGGACGCCGACACCGGCACGATCGAGCACTGCAGCCGCAGCGAGAACTGGCTGACGCAGCTCAAGCTCATGGGCTCGTACACGCTGCCCTACGAAATCCAGCTCGCCGCGACGCTGCAGAACCAGCCCGGGCCGGAGCGGCAGGCGCTGGCGAACTTCACGGCGGCCGCCACCAACCTGGGGCGCCCGCTCGTTCTCTATCCGAGCGCGGTCGAGCTCAATCTCGTGGAGCCGGGGACATTCTACGGCGAGCGGTTTACTCAACTCGATTTCCGCGTGACGAAGATCTTCTCGCTAGGCGGGACTGCCCGATTCCGGGCGATGTTCGATGTCTTCAACGTGCTCAACGCGAACGCCGTGACGGTCGAGGATCCCACGTTCGGACCGACGTGGCTGGCGCCGACCGCCATCATGCCGGGCAGGCTGGCCAAGTTCGCGTTCCAGATCGATTTCTGATGGAGTAGCAGATGAGTGCAAGACAGGCGGGTCGCAGACGTTTCATCAAGGAGGGCGCCGCGCTCGCGGGATTGGCTGCCGCCGCGCCCGCGGTCGGCGCCCAGACGCTCGTGTCCGGCAGCAGCCGGACGCACGTGCCGGGCGGGCCGCACGGGCAGGCCGAGCATCCGCTGGAGTTCGGCGAGCGCTCGCGGTTCGTCAGGGCGCGGCGCATTCCCATCACCCAGGTCGGGCACGCCGACATGCACGGCGATCCCAACGGCTATGACGCCATGACGCCTATCGACCAGTTGACCGGCACCATCACGCCGGCCGACCTGCACTACGTGTCGCAGCACCAGAATGCGCCCGAGGACATCGACCCGCGCAAGCACCGCCTGCTGATCTCGGGCATGGTGGACCGGCCCCTGATCTTCACGCTCGACGAGCTGAAGCGCCTGCCGTCGGTGTCCCGGATTCACTACATCGAGTGCATCGCCAACCGGCCGAGTGCCCGCGACCAGACGCTGAACCAGGTGTGCGGGATGGTCGCGTGCAGCGAGTGGACGGGGGTGCTGCTGTCCGTGCTCCTGGAGGAGGCGGGCGTGCAGGACGGGGTTACCTGGGTCCTCGGCGAGAGCGCCGACAAGGTCGGGCTCGGCACCAACATCCCCTTCCCCAAGGCAATGGACGACGTGATCGTGGCGTACGGCCAGAACGGCGAGCCGGTGCGGCCGCACCAGGGCTTTCCGCTGCGCCTCGTCGTGCCGGGCTTCGAGGGCAAGTACCACGTGAAGTGGCTGAAGCAGGTCCGGGCGCTGGACCGGCCGTATCCGACGTACTGGGAGCAGAGCCACTTCACGAACTATCCGCACCGGGGGCCGCTCAGCTACTACCTGGAGCAGGGGCCGAAGTCGGTCATCACCTTCCCGGCCGCGGGCAGGGACCCCCTCGAGCGCGGGTTCAACATGATCAGCGGGTTGGCGTGGTCGGGGTGCGGGGCCGTCAGCCGCGTGGAGGTGTCCACCGACGGCGGCCAGACCTGGAAGGACGCCGAGATCGAGGGGCCGGCCCTGCGGGTGGCGTTCACGCGGTTCCAGCTCCCGTGGACCTGGGACGGCCAGGAGACGGTCCTGCTGTCGCGGTGCATCGACGACCAGGACCAGGTCCAGCCGACGGCGGAAGAGCACAGTGCGTTCTGGGCCCATGCCCGGCCGCCGCACGGCAACCCGATACAGCCCTGGAGGATCACCAGTGACGGGCGCATCCACAATGCGTTTTAGCCTGCTCGCGGCCGTGCTGGTGCTGGCGTGGACCGGCGCGGCGGAGGCGCAGGGGTCGACCTACGGCCTGGGCCGCACGCCCACCGACGAGGAGCTGCACCCCTGGGACGAGGCCATCGGGCCGATGGGCGAGGGGCTGCCGCCGGGCAGCGGCACGGCCGAGCAGGGCGCGGTGATTTACCAGCGCCGCCGCTGCGGCGAGTGCCACGGCCCCACGGGCGCCGAGGGTCCGGCGCCGCGCTTCGTCGGACCCCTGCAGATGGAAACCTACCCGGCTGGCACGGCGGGACACGCCGGCCAGAACTTCCCGGGACGCGGCATCTCGAACTTTCCCTTCGCGCCCCTCATCTGGAGCTTCATCAACAAGGCGATGCCGCTCAACCAGCGCGGCTATCTCACGGATGACGAGATCTACAGCCTGACGGGCTACCTGCTGTACCTCAACGGCATCGTCGGCGAGACCGACCTGATCGACGCCAGGGCGCTGCGCGAAATCGAGATGCCGAACCGGGACGGGTACGTGCCCCCGCCGCCGTGGAAGCCCGGCATGCGCAAAGCGGAAGTGAAATAGAGCAGCCGATGCGCCGGGGCCAGGGTGGGACGGCGGCCTTCGCAGCGGGCGTTGCGGTGCTGTGTGCGGCGCCCTTGCATGCCGGCAGCCCGCAGCAGGCGTCCACGGTTTCGAATTCCCCTCCAGCCTCGCAGTTGCGGCCGCTCCTCGATCGGTACTGCGTGACCTGCCACAACGACAGGTTGCGGACCGGCGGCCTGGCGCTCGACACGATCGACACGGCGAGCGTGGGCGCCGGAGCCGAGGTGTGGGAGCGGGTAATCCGGAAAATCCGGATGGGCGCGATGCCGCCACCTGGTCGTCCACGGCCCGATCAGGCCGCGTTCGACGCCTTCGTCACGCAGCTTGAAGCGTCGCTCGATCAGGCGGCCGCCGCCAGCCCCAACCCGGGGCGCAGCGCCGCGTTCCACCGCCTCAGCCGGGGGCAGTACCAGAACGCCGTCCGCGACCTGCTGGCGCTCGACGTCGACGTCGCCGAGCTGCTGCCGGCCGACGCGCCGGGCTACGCATTCGACAACATGGCCGGCGTGCTGACGGTCTCGCCGGCGCTGATGGAGCGCTACCTGTCGGCCGCGCGGAAGGTCAGCCGGCTTGCCGTGGGACTGCCGCAGCAGCCGGTCGTCGAGACCTACGACGTCCCCATCAACCTGGTGCAGGAGGATCGCCTGAGCGAGGACTTTCCGCTCGGCTCGCGCGGCGGCGCCGCCTTCACCCACAACTTTCCCGTCGACGGCGAATACGTCATCAGGGTCGATCTGCAGACCAACTACGTCGACTACATTCGCGGCCTGAACTCGGCGCATCAGGTCGAGGTCCGCCTGGACGGACAGCGCGTCGAGCTGTTCACCGTGGGCGGAGACGCCCCCGCGGCCGACGCGGACGCGGCAGCGCCCGGCACGCCGCGCGACACGACGGCGGCGCCGGCGCCGGCGCGGGGTCAGCTCGCATTCGGGGTAGCCGGGCAGCGCACGCAGTACCGCGCGCCGGGCGCCGCCCCGGAGAGCTACGAGGGCAACATCCTGGGCAGCCTCGAATGGGAGCACTACATGCAGCATGCGGACGAGGATCTGGTGCTGCGCCTGCCGGTGCAGGCCGGGCCCCGCCGGGTGGTCGTGGCGTTCCTGCGGCAGCTCTGGGAGCCCGACGGCGTGCTCCAGCCCCGTCCGTACGGTTTCGCCCTGGCCATCGACGCCATGCCGGACGGCTTCCCGGCGGTGGGCAGCGTCGTCATCAGCGGCCCCTACGCGCAGGAAGGGGTGGGGGAGACGCCCAGCCGCAACGCGATTTTCGGTTGCCGCCCGCTGCGCGCCGCGGACGAGCAGGCCTGCGCCATCAGGATCCTCACCCGGATCGCGACTGCGGCGTACCGCCGGCCCGCCACGGACCGGCAACTGCAGACCCTGCTGGAGTTCTATGCCGCGGGCCGGGAGAAGGGCAGCTTCGACGCGGGCATCCAGTTGGCGCTCGAACGGCTGCTGGTCGACCCGAACTTCCTGTTCCGCATCGAGCGCGACGCGCCGCACGCGGCGCCGGGCGCGCCCTATCGGGTCAGCGACCTGGAGCTGGCCTCGCGGCTGTCGTTCTTCCTGTGGAGCAGCATCCCGGACGACGAGCTGCTGGAGGCGGCGGCGCGGGGCGAGCTGCGGGACGCCGGCGTGCTGGAACGCCAGGTGCGGCGCATGCTGGCGGATCCGCGGGCGGCGACGTTGGTCGACGGATTCGCGGGCCAATGGCTCCACGTGCGCAACGTCGAGACCGTGTATCCGGACCCCGCCGAGTTTCCCGACTTCGACGACAACCTGCGCGCAGCGCTCCTGCAGGAGACGCGGCTCTTCATCGAGAGCCAGATTCGCGAGGATCGCGGCGTACCGGAGCTGCTGAGCGCCGACTACACGTATCTCAATGAGAGGCTGGCGCGGCACTACGGCGTGCCGAACGTGTACGGCAACCGCTTCCGCCGCGTGGCCTGGAGCGACGGGCGGCGCGGGGGACTGCTCGGCCACGGCAGCGTGCTGACCGTCACCTCGTATCCCAACCGCACGTCGCCCGTGCTGCGCGGCAAGTGGCTGCTCGAGAACATCTTCGGCACGCCCCCGCCGCCGCCCCCGGCGGACGTGCCGGCGCTGCCAGAGCGTGGCGCGGACGGGGAGCACGCCACCGTGCGCGAGCGCCTGGAGGCGCATCGGCGGAGTCCCGCGTGCGCCGGCTGCCACGCGTCGATCGATCCGCTGGGGTTCACGCTCGAGTCGTTCGACGCAACCGGCGCCTGGCGCGCGGTCGACGAGGGCGCCGCCATCGATCCGTCGGCGGTGCTGCCGGACGGCACGCGCATCGCCGGGCTGGCGGGGCTGCGGGATCTGCTGCACGACCGCCGCGAGCAGTTCGTGCGCACGGTTACCGAGAAGTTGTTGACCTACGCGCTCGGCCGTGGCATAGAGCACTACGACATGCCTGCCGTTCGAGGCATAGTGCGCGAGGCCGCCGAAAACGACTATCGTTGGTCCGCGATCGTCCTGGGAATCGCCAGGAGCGCGCCGTTTCAGATGAGGAGCTCACAGTCATGATCGTCACCAGGAAGGCCGTCCACCGGCGTACCGTGCTGCGGGGGTTGGGCGTATCGCTGGCGCTGCCGTTGCTGGACGGCATGGTGCCCGCGTTTGCGGCGTTGCGGAAGACGCCGGCCAGCGCGCCGCGGCGGTTTGGCGTCGTCTATGTGCCGAACGGGATTGCGATGAGCCACTGGACACCGGCCACCGAAGGCGCGGGCTTCGAGCTCACGCGCATCCTCGAACCCCTGGAGCAGTTCCACGATCGCCTGCTCGTCCTCTCCGGGATGCACGGCCCGGAGCCCAACGGCGGCTTTCATGCGAATGCCTCCACGCGGTTCCTGACGGGCCTGAGCGCCATGCCGTCGGAGTACGAGCTGCAGGCGGGCGTTTCGATCGACCAGTACATCGCGCGGTCGCTGGGGCAGCAGACGCAGCTCGCGTCCATTGAGGTCAGCCTCGACAGCCGGGACGTCTCCGGTTCCTGCGACGTCGGTTTCGCCTGCGCCTACTCGAACACGATCGCGTGGCGCACGCCGACCACCCCGCTGCCGATGGAGAACAACCCGCGCGCGTTGTTCGAGCGGCTGTTCGGCGACAGCGGGAGCACCGACGCGGGGGTGCGGCTGCAGCGCATCGCCGAGCAGCGCAGCATTCTCGACTCGGTGACCGAGACGGTGTCCGACCTTACGCGCGAGCTCGGAACGGGCGACCGCACGCGGATCGACGAGTACCTCGACGCGGTGCGCGACGTCGAGCGCCGCATCCAGCGGGCGGAGGAGCAGGGCGCCGAGGCGCTGCCGGTCGTCGACCAGCCGCCCGGCATTCCGGCGTCGTACGCCGATCACGCCCGGCTGATGTTCGATCTGCAGGTGCTCGCCTACCAGACCGACCTGACGCGCGTGAGCACCATGATGATGGGCCGCGAGCTGAGCGGGCGCACCTACAACGAAATCGGCGTCCCCGACTCGCACCACCCGTGCTCGCACCACCGCCACGACCCCGTGCTGTACGAGAAGCTGGCGAAGATCAACACCCATCACGTGAGCCTGTTCGCCTATTACCTGGACAAGCTGGGTTCGACGCCGGACGGCGACGGATCGCTGCTCGACCACATGGTGATTCTCTACGGCGCCGGCATGTCCGATTCCAATGCGCATGCGCGGACCAACCTGCCGCTGCTGCTGGCCGGCGGCGGCGGCGAAGGGGTCAGGGGCGGCCGCCATCTCACCTACGCGGACACGCCGATGGCCAATCTGAACCTGGCGCTGCTGGAGATGTTCGGCGTGCACCGCGAACAGCTCGGCGTCAGCACCGGGGCGCTGGATGTCGAACCGCTCAGCCTCGTGTAGTGCTTGCGCGGTAGTGTTGCTGGCAGTTGCCGGCGTCGCCGCCGCCAACAGCGACCTGCAACTCGTGCAGGCCGCCAGGGAGCGCGACCACGCCGCCGTGCGCGCCCTTCTCGAGGAGGGCGCCGACGTCAACGCGACGCAGCCCGACGGCACCACCGCCCTCCACTGGGCCGCGCATTGGGACGAGCACGAGACGGCCGACCTGCTGATCCGCGCCGCCGCGGACGTCGACGCCGTCAACGAGCTCGGCGCCACGCCGCTGTGGCTGGCCTGCGTGCACGGCAGCGCGTCGATGATCGGGCTGCTGCTGCGGGCCGGGGCGGATGCCAACGCGGCGCTGCCCAGCGGCGAAACGCCGCTGATGACGGCCGCGCGCACGGGCATGGTGGACGCCGTGGAGGTCCTGCTGCGCCACGGCGCCGACCCCAACGCGAAGGAAGGCTCGAGAGAGCAGACGGCGCTCATGTGGGCGGTGGCGCAGCGGCATCCCGGCGTCGTGCGGTTGCTGATCGAGCAGGGCGCCGACGTCCGCGCGCGCTCGGCCGTGCGGCGCGTGGTCGTCAACGTCGGCACCGCGGGCGGCGATGCGGAGTTCGACGGCGGCAGCATGGTGGTGCCGGAAGACCGCGGCGGCTATACGCCGCTGCTGTTCGCCGCGAGGCACGGGGAGGTCGAGTCGGCCCGGCTGCTGCTCGACGCCGGCGCGGACGTCAACGACACGGCGCCGACTGGCGCCAGCGCTCTCGTCGTGGCGGCTCATGGCGGCCATACCGCGCTCGCGCGGTTCCTGCTGGAACGAGGCGCGGATCCACACGCGGCCGGCGCAGGTTATGCAGCGGTGCACGCGGCGGTGCTCCGGGGCGATGGCGAAATGCTGAGCGCGCTCCTCGATCACGGAGCGGATCCGAACGTGCGGCTCGCGCGCCCCACGCCGTTCCGGCGCCTGAGCCGCGATTGGGCCATGGACTACACCTGGGTCGGCGCGACGCCGTTCTGGATGGCCGCGATGTTCGGCGACGCCGCGATGATGCGCGCGCTGGCCGCGGCCGGCGGGCAGCCGGACGCGACATTGGAGGACGGGACGACGTCCCTCATGGCGCCGCTTGCCAGGCGGCATCGGAGACCCGGTTCCGATCGGGCCGCGGTGGAGGCCGGCACGCTGGAAGCCGTCAGAACGGCGGCGGAGCTGGGCGTCGACATCCATGCGGCCAATGCCGCCGGCAACACGGCCCTGCACTACGCGGCCGCCAGTGCGTTCGACTCGGTGGTGGAGTATCTCGTTGGCCGGGGCGCCGGCCTGGACCTGGAGAACGCCGACGGCCGGACGCCGCTGGCGATGACCACGACGCGCTGGCGCCGCGGGGGGCGCGACCCCGAGCGTACGGCGGAGCTCCTGCGGCGCCTGGGAGCGACGGAATAGGCTGCGCCGTGGCTACTGGCGGACCGCAGCCGGCCGGCCGCACGCGACGCGCCTTCATCAAGCGCGTCGTTGCCGCGGGCGCGCTGGCCTCGGCGGGCGCCTCGCGAATCGACGGTTCCCTGGCCGCGCAGCCATCCGCCGGGATCCGCAGCATCGACCACGTCTCGTTTCCCATGGAGAACACGCAGGCGATGGTGGCGTTCTACCGCGCTCTCGGGATGGACGTGCTCCATGACGACAGGCGCTGCCACCTCCGGTTCGGCGACCAGAAGATCCATTTCCACCAGCCGCACATGTGGCGGCGCGAGTCCTTCACCCTGCGTGGGCCGACGGCGTTGCCGGGATGCGGCGACTTCTGCTTCGTGTGGGACGGCACGCCGGAGTCGCTGCAGGCTGCCCTCGACCGTGCGGGGGCGGAGGTCATCGAGGGGCCGGCCGAGCGCGTCGGTGGGCGCAGCGGCGGCACGACGACCGGGACGAGCGTCTACGTGCGCGATCCGGATCGGAACCTCGTGGAGTTCATCAGGTATTGACACGGGAAGGCAGGCTGCCAATGAGAGCTTTCAACGCGGCTGTGCTGGCGCTCGCTGTCGGTGGCTTGGTCGTGGTGCCGGCGGCCGGCGCGGGGCAGCAGGACGCCGCGCCGGAGACCAGGCCGCAAGGCGAATCGGCGTGGACCCTGCCGCGCACGCCCGACGGACAACCGGACCTGCAGGGTTACTGGACCAACGCCACCTACACGCCCATGGAGCGGCCGCGGGACGTCGACAAGGAGTTCTACACGGAAGAGGAGTACTTCAACCTCCGCACGTATGGATCCACGAGCGGCCGCGAGTCGGCGAATCCGAACGCGCGGCTGGGGCGGTGGCTGGCAACCGGTGACGAGGCCGATGCACCCGAGCCCGGCAGCGTGGCCGATGTCCACTACGACTTCGGCCAGTTCGGACTGGCCCGCAACCAGTCCACCGTCGTGGAGAGCCTGCGCACGTCGCTGGTTGTCGATCCGCCGGACGGGAGGATCCCGCCGCTGACGGAGCAGGGGCGGCGGCGCGCGGCCGAGCGCGCCGAGACGCAGCGGCAAATGGGCGGCCGCTGGGACGCGGCGCAGAACAACGAGCTCGACGACCGCTGCATCATGATGAACGCCGGGCCGCCGGTTCTGCCCGGCGGCTACAACAACACCTACCAGATCGTGCAGGGGCCGGACTACGTGGCGATTCTGGTGGAGATGATCCACGACGTACGCGTCATTCCCCTCGACGGGCGCCCGCCGATCTCGGACGGGATCCGCCAGTGGATGGGGAATTCACGCGGCCGCTGGGAGGGTGACACGCTCGTCGTCGAAACCACGAACTTCACGGACAAGACGGCCTTCCGCGGCTCCGGCAGCGGCCTGCGCATCGTGGAACGCTTCACGCGCGTTGCCGAGGACACGCTGCTCTACGCTTTCACTGCCGAGGACCCGGAGACCTGGGCCCGGCCGTGGACCGCCGAGGTGCCCATGCAGACGACGCTCGGCCCGGTCGTCGAGTTCGCCTGCCACGAGGGCAACTACAGCATGTACAACGCGCTCCGCGGCGCCCGCGCCGACGAGGACCAGGCCGCCGAGGATGCCGCGAAGCTGGAAGTGAGATAGGAGCGGATGCCATGCGAATGCTGAGAGTGGCCGCACTGGCCGCCGCGGGCTTGCAGCTTGCGGCGCCCGGCTGGGCGCACCACGCCTTTTCGGCCGAGTTCGACGTCGACCGCCCCCTGCAGCTCCGCGGCAAGCTCGTCAAGTGGGAGATGATCAATCCGCACTCGTGGTTCCACATCGACGTGGAGGACGTGGACGGGAGCGTCACCACGTGGATGATCGAGGGCGGCAGTCCCAACCAGCTCATCAGGCTGGGCGTGACGAAGAATACGCTGGCGATCGGCACGGAGCTCGTCGTCGACGGCTACCAGGCCAAGGACGGCACGAACAAGGGCGTGGGCAGGGACTTCACGCTCGCCGACGGCAAGCGGCTGTTCCTGGGCGGTTCCGCGGCGGAAATCGAAACCGGCAGGTGAAGCGGCCGTACGGGGAGGGCATATGGGATTGACGCGGCAGGCTGCGGTGTGGGCCGCACTCGGCTGCCTCCTGAATGTCCAGCCGCCGCTCGTGGAGGGCCGCCCGCAAGACGATCGACTAAGGACGGTCCGCACCCTGGCCTGCACGTTCACGGTGCAGGCGAAGGGATCGTGGGCGGACGACGGACCCGCCGTGGCGGTCGAGAGCTCGACGCTGGCGTTCCGCTTCGAGTCGATCAACGCGGACGAGGCAAGCGCCGACGTGCTGGGGCGTTTCGGCTCATCCCCCGTCGTGGCGCAAGCGACAGGGGACTACCTGCATTTCATACAGGTGCTGGCCGAGGGGCCGCTCTACAGCACCACGGTCTTCAACCGGGAGACGCCCGACGGGAAGCTG
The DNA here is from genome assembly GCA_022820825.1 of Vicinamibacteria bacterium. Classification (GTDB taxonomy): domain Bacteria; phylum Acidobacteriota; class Vicinamibacteria; order Vicinamibacterales; family UBA8438; genus JAAXGX01. The sequence goes on along the minus strand of JAJEEU010000034.1, from coordinate 35,898 downwards.
CTGGCCGTCCACAGTCGGCACGAATACCAGGACGTGCAGCGGCGCGGCTTCACGTCGCGCCCGGAGCAGTACTACGGCGAGTGCGAGGAGCGTTAGCGGCTATTCCCGCGCGCCGAGCTCGCGCAGCAGATCCGCGGTAGAGGTTGCGTAGACCAGGCTCTTTGCCGGCACGCGGCCGACTCGCATCGCGGTGGCGAGCGGCGTCTCGCCGCGGGCGTTCGCCGCGTGCAGGTCGGCGCCCCGGCCTACCAGGTAGCGGACGACGGTGTTGAAGCCGTGCAGCGCCGCGGCATGCAGGGCGGTGTCGCCGTTGCCGTTGACGGCGTTGACGTCCGCGCCCAGCTCGACCGCCGCCTTCACGGCTTCGATGCCGCTGTTCATGAGCGTGCGCCCGTCCGGGTCCTGCCGGAGGGCGAGCTCCATCTCGGCCGTGTCGATGGATCGGCCGAGGCGATCGTTTCCGGCCTGAATGAACCCCGGCGTGAGCATGCCCGCCGCGGCCATGAGCGGCGTCACGCCGTCGTGACGCGCCAGCGTGTCGGCGCCTGCCGCGGCCAGCTTCCGCATGATGCCGGCCCGGGCGTACTTGGCTGCGAGAAAGAACGGCGTGGCGCCGGTCAGCCGCGTTTCCAGCGCGTAGAACTTGCCGTAGCGCGCATGCGGGCTGCCGTTCTTCAAGCGGGTGTGCGGATCGGCGCCGTTGTCCAGCAGGGCGCCCGCGAGAGCGGTCTCGCCGCGCAGGATCGCCGCGTGCAGCGGCGTGTAGCCCGCCCCGGCGGCGTTAGGGTCGGCGCCCTGGTCCAGCAGCCAGGCGGCAAGCTCACCGTGACCGCTGTGGGCCGCGACGACGAGCGCGCTGGTGCCCGAGGGGGCCGTGTCGTTCGGATCCGCACCGGCCGCCACGAGCATGCGCGCCGACGCGAGATCCCCATGGCGCGCCGCGAACAGCAGCGGCGTGAACCCGCCCTCGTCGATGACCGACACGCCCTCCGCCGCGCCGGTGCGCGGCGAGCTGGCGGTGGCCACCGGACGGACGCGCGATCGGAAGTGGATGTCCGCTCCCGCCCCGATCAGCACGCGTACGACGTCAGGGTGCCGCTGTGCGACGGCCCACATCAGCGCCGTCTGGTCTTCGGTCGTCTCGCGGGCGTCGACGTCCGCGCCGTGCGCGACCAGCGCCGCCGCCGCACCGGCGCTTCCGGTGCGCGCGGCGGTCATGAGCGCGGTTTCGCCGCTGGGCAGCGCGGCGTCCGGCTTCGCGCCGGCTTCCAGCAGTAGCCGCACCAACGCCGCGTTGGCGTTCTCGCACGCCAGGTAGAGCGGCGTGACACCCAGCTCGTTGACCGCGTCCGCCCCAGCGCCGGCGCCGAGCAGCAAGTCGGCCGCTTCGAGGTCGTCCAGGTAGGCCGCCCAGTGCAGCGCGGTCGCCCCGTCGGGTTGGCGCGCGTTCGTGTCCGCCCCGTCCAGCACCAGCGCCTGAACGGCTGCCGTATCGCCGGCGCGGACGGCCTCCACCAGCCGCAGGTCGGGCTCCTCGGCCCGGATCGGGATTACCAGTGTCAGGATGAAAGCCGCAGGAACCAGGCGCGCGGCGCAAGCACGCATTCGGGTCTCCGTGCTGCCGCGCCGCTCAGAGGCTCAACGCCGCGTCGAGCGGTCCGGTGCTGTTGCCGAAGTTGTCGACGGGCACGCCGACCGAGTCCATCAGGGTCAGGTGCAGGTTCGACATGGGAGTCGTTCCGGGGTACCGCAGGTGGCGCCCGCCGCCGAGCCGGCCGCCCGCACCGCCTACCACCAGGACGGGCAGATTATCCGAGGAATGCCGCTGGCCGTCGCTCAGCCCGCAGCCGTACAGCAGCGTCATCTGATCGAGCAGCGAGCCCTCCCCGTCGGACGTCGCCTGCAGCCGGTCGAGGTAGTACGCCAGCAGGGTGGTGTGATACGCGTTGACCCTGGCGAGCTTCGCGATCTTCTCCGGATCGTTGCGGTGATGGGAGGTCGGGTGGTGCGCCTCGGGCACGCCGATCTCCGGATAGGTCCGGCTGCTGAACTCGCGGCTCACCATGAACGTGATGACGCGCGTCAGGTCGGCCTGGTACGCCAGCACCTGCAGGTCGAACATCAGCTTCGCGTGCTCGTCGAAGGTGGCCGGGATGCCCACCGGCGGCGCCATCTCCGGGAGCGGCTGGTCGACCTGCGCCTCGGCCATCTGGATGCGCCGCTCGATGTCCCGCACGGCGTCCAGGTACTCGCCGAGCTTGTTGCGGTCGCGCGCTCCGAGATCGCGCCGCAGCCGCGCGATCTTGTCGGTCACGGCGTCGAGCAGGCTGCGGTCCTGCTCGATGCGGGCGAGCCGCGCGGCCGGATCGGTGCTGCGGACGTCGCCCAGCAGCCGTTCGAAGACCGCGCGCGGGTTGATTTCCATCGGCAGCGGCGTTGTCGCGCTGCGCCAACTGATGGTGTTCGTGTAGGCGCACGTGTAGCCCGCCCCGCACGTGCCGACTTCGTCGCCGGACTCCAGCGCGAGCTCCAGCGACGCGAGCTGCGTGTGCTGTCCCAGCGCCTTGGCCACCTGCTGGTCCATCGACACGCTGGCCTGCAGGTCGGCGCCCTGCGTGCGCTTGGGGGATACACCGGTCAGAAAGCTCGTGGAGCCGGTCTCGTGGGCAAAGTCGGGACCCCTGTTGCTGAGGCCCGTCACCACGGTCATGCGCTCCCGGAACCGCTCGAGCGGCTTGAGGGTCGGCGTGAGCTCGAACCCGGCGCCCTCGGTCGCCGGCGTCCACTGCTCCATCACGATCCCGTTCGGCACGTAGACGATGCCGAGGCGGTGCGTCGTGCCGGCGGCAGTCTTGCCGGCGGCGGTCAGCGCAGGCGCCATGCTGTCCAGCAGGGGCAGCGCGAGCGTCGTGCCGAGTCCACGCAGCACCGTGCGGCGCGAGATGGCCTTCCTGGTAATGATCATGATTCTGTCCTGCGCATCTGGAACGGCGTGCTCCGGGCGATCTCCAGCACGAGCGACGACCAGGTGTAGTCGTGCGAGGCGGCCTCCCGCATGATACGCCGTATGGCGGGCATGTCGTGGTACTGCACGCCGCGTCCGAGGGCGTACGTCGTGAGCTTCTCGGCGACCGTCTGCACGAACTGCTCGGGCTCGTTCAGCACGACGGTCTTGAGGCCAGCCAGGCCGTCGAACTCGGTCCCGTCCGGAAAGACGCCCGACGCGTCGATGGCGGTGCCCGCTTCGCTGGTCGCGCGCCACTTGCCGATGGGATCGAAGTGCTCCAGCGCGAATCCCAGCGGGTCCATGCGGGCGTGGCAGCTCGCGCATACGGGGCTCTCGCGGTGCAGCTCCAGGCGCTCGCGCACCGAGGCCAGCCGCCCGCCCTCGCCCTGATCCGGCAGCGCCGGCACGTCGGGCGGCGGCGGCGGCGGCGGCGCGCCGAGGATGTGCTCCAGCACCCAGTTGCCGCGCAGCACGGGCGACGTGCGCGTGGGGTACGACGTGACCGTCAGAATGCCGCCGTGCCCCAACAGGCCTCCGCGGATGCCGTCGTCGAAGGTGACCTTCCGGAACCGGCTGCCGTACACGTTCGGAATTCCGTAATGCCGCGCGAGCCGCTCGTTGACGTACGTATAGTCCGCGCGCAGCAGGTCCAGCACGCTGCGGTCTTCGCGCAACTGGTTGCCGACGAAGATCCGCGTTTCCTGCTCGAACGCCTCGCGCAGGTTGTCGTCGAACTCGGGGAACAGGTCCGGCGCGGGCACGACGCTCTGCAGGCGGCGCAGGCCCAGCCACTGCATGGCGAAGCCGTCGACGAGCGCCTGCGCGCGCGCATCGGCCAGCATCCGCCGCACCTGCCGCTCCAATACCTCCGGTTCGCGCAGCCGCCCGGCGGCGGCCGCGTCCAGCAGCTCGTCGTCGGGAATGCTGCTCCACAGGAAGAACGACAGGCGGGACGCCAGCTCCAGGTCGCTGATCGGAACGGCGGCGGACGCCGTCGGCTCGTCCGGATCGCGCTCGATGCGGAACAGGAACTCGGGGTCGACGAGGATGCTCTCCAGACCCCGCTGAATCCCGGTCTCGAAGCTGCCGTCGCGGCGCCCGGCCGCGTAGAACGCCATCAGCGCGTCCGCGTCGCCGGTAGTCAACGGCCGCCGGAACGCGCGCCGGGCGAGCGTCGAGAGGATCTCTCTCGCGCATGGCTCTTCATCCGCCGCGCCTGCGGGCTGGCAGCGCAGGATCCGCCGCCGCGTCGGCGTGTCGCCGGGTCCGGTGGCGTCGAACGGACCGGCGATGGTGACCTGCTCGACCGACGCTTCGGGCGCCTCGGAGGGCGAGCTCCACCGCTCGGCAATGGCGAGCGTCTTGGCGGTGGCGCGCGGTTGCAGCACCCCGTCGCGCTCGGAACGGGCCTGGATGAACGCGACGCCAATCACGCGCGGGCCGGCCGGCACGGAGAGGCGGAACTGCAGGTCGCCGTCGGCGTGCAGCGTGTACTCCTCCCACAGGCGGTCGCCGAGAACAGTCCCCGTGAACGTCTGCGGGGGCGCCGTTCCCGGCGCGCCGCCGACGGTGAACAGCGCGACGCGCCGGCCGTCCAGGCGGACCTCGATCTGCTGCTCCTTCTGGAGCCCGCGGACGTAGCCGTAGAGCTGGCGCCGCAACTGGATGCGGATGTCGTAGTCGGCGTCCAGCGGGAAGTGGTGGCGGAACGCGACCCCGCCGCGCGAGCCGAAGGGCAGGTCCTCGCTCATGCGATGGTCCTGGAAGCGCATCGTGGGCACGACGTACGTGTCGGTGGCGGGCTCCAGGCTCGGATCACCGAGGGCCTGGCGGCTGATCTTGCGCGCCGCGGACAGGTAGCGCTCCAGCAACGCCGGCGAGACCGACAGGATGTCCGCCATGTTGTCGAAGCCCAGGTCGGCATCGTCGGCCGGCAGCAGCGCGCGGCCGTCGACCTCCAGTCCCAGCAGATCCCGGACGGCGTTGGCGTATTCCGTGCGGTTGAGGCGGTGGGCGGTGGTCCGGCCCGGATTCGGATCGGCGGCGGCGGCGCGGTCGAGCGCCGTCTCGAGCACCGCGGCCGTGGCGTTGTAGGTGGCCCGGTCGGGCCGCGGCCGGCCGGCCGGCGGCATCGCCCGCGTCCGCAGCTTGCGGACCACCTTCTCCCAGGCCTCGGCGTGCTCGGCGGCGTGCTCGACGTCCAGCGCCTCGAGCGTGAGTCCGGCCGTCCTGAGACGGTCGTTGTGGCAGGTCAGGCAGTAGCGGTCCAGGACCGCCCGGACCTGGGCCGCCCCGCCGGCGTCAGCGGTTGGGCTCGGCGCCTGCGCCGCGGCAGCGCCCGGTTGCGCGTACGCGCCGGTCGCCGCGACGACCAACCCTGCCGCCCAGGCCGCCGCGATCCTGCTGCGAAGCATAGTGGCTTCTTTCAGGGCCGGGGACGCTGCCCGGTGCGTACGTACACCGCCCCCAAGATGCTCCATATTCTACTACTACTTGCCGAATTCCAGCGTGACTTCCTCCGCCCGTTGATGTACAAGTGGTTCCGCATGCTGCGACACATGTTCTGCGCCGGACTCGCCCTGTTAATCCTGGTCCCGCCGGCCGCGGCCCAGGACGAAGACGTCTCCCTGGCGGGCGTCATCGACTTCCATACGCACGCGGGGCCCGACTCCCGTCCGCGCTCGATGGACGACATCGAGGCGGCGCAGCAGTTCAGGGAGGCCGGGTTGCGCGGAATGGTGCTCAAGAACCACTTCACCATGACCGGCGACCGCGCCGAGCTGGCCATGGCGCAGGTGGACGGGCTGGAGATCTTCGGCGGGGTCGTGCTGAACCGCTCGGTCGGGGGCATCAACCCCGAGATGGTGCGGCAGATGGTGGCCTTCGAGGGCGGACGGGGCAAGGTGGTCTGGCTGCCGACGTTCGATGCCGAGCACAACGAGTACCGCGTCGGCCCGGACGGCGGCATGGCGCAGCCGACCCCCGACGACCCGGTCGTGCGCGTGCTGGAGGACGGCGAGCCGGTCGCGCCGCTGCTCGAGGTGTTCTCGCTGATCGGCGAGCACGACCTCGTGCTGGCCACCGGCCACGTGTTGCCGGACGAGGTGCTGGCCATGCTCCCGGCTGCGAAGGCGCGCGGCGTCCGCCACGTCCTGGTCACGCACCCGTTCCACCAGCACGCCACGATCGAGCAGATGCACCAGTTGGCCGCGGAGGGCGCGGTCATGGAGCTCGACTGGTTCGCCGTGCACCGCGGCAGCTACGACGTCCAGCTCTACGTGGACGCCATCCGGGAGGTCGGCGCCGAGCACTACCTCATAACGTCCGATTTCGGCCAGCGGGGCAATCCGACCCACGTCGAAGGGTTGCGCGCGTTCATCGCGGCGCTGCAGGACGCGGGCGTCTCCGGGGAAGAGATAGACCTGCTGGCCCGCACCAACCCGGCGCGGTTGCTGGGTCTTGATTGAGAGGAGAAAACCATGTCGTTCAAGCTCGCTCTCCCCGTCTGCCTGATCGTTCTGCTGCCGCTGGCCGCCGGCGCGCAATCGGCGTCGGATGAGATCCCGCGCACGGCCTGGGGGGCGCCGGATCTCCAGGGCATCTACGACTTCGGCACCGCGACGCCGTTCCAGCGTCCCGCCGAGCTCGCCGGCCGAACCACGTTCACGGCCGAGGAAGCCGCCGTCCAGGAGCAGATCAACGCGGCGCAGTTCGCCGAGGGGCTGAACACCGAGAACCTGACGCCGCCCAACTACAACAACTTCTGGTTCGACAACGGATCGGGCGTCCTGCCCACCCAGCAGTCGTCCCTCGTCGTGGATCCCCCCGACGGGCGGGTGCCCGCCTTCACGGAGCAGCAGGAGCGCAGGTTCGAGGCGGAGCGCGCCGCGGGCGGACGTCCGGCGCGGATGCACTTCGGCGGGATCGGCGTCGACGGTCCGGAAGACCGCGGGCTGGGCGAACGGTGCCTGCTCGGATTCAACTCGGGTCCGCCGCTCATGCCGAGCGCCTACAACAACTACATGCAGGTGTTCCAGACCGAGGACTACGTGGTGATCCTCACCGAGATGGTGCACGAGGCGCGCATAGTGCCGCTGGACGGCCGCAACCACCTGTCGCGCAGCATTCCGCAGTGGCTCGGCGACGGCCGCGGCCGCTGGGAGGGCGACACGCTGGTGATCGAGACGGAGAACTTCAGGGCCGATCGCGGCATGACCATCGGCGGGCGCTCCCCCGGGCCCAGTGACAAGATGCTGCTTACCGAGCGTCTCTCGCGCCTCAACGACGAGTACCTGCTCTACGAGTACACCTACGACGACGCGGAGGTGTACTCCAGCACGTTCTCGGTGTCGATTCCGCTGCGCAGCACGGACAACGCCGTCTTCGAGTACGCCTGTCACGAAGGTAACTACGGTCTGATGAACATCCTCGAAGGCGCGCGCGCCGAGGAGGCCGCGGCGAGCCACTGAGGCCGCGCTCGCTCCGGCGCGCGGCGGCGGGAACGGCGCAACGCCGGCTCACGGATCGTGCTGCCGGCCAATCCCGAAGGAGTCGGTCCGATGAAGCTCGCCTGCCATATCGGCCTGCTGGTTGCCTGTCTGCTGGCTCCGGCGGCAGCGCATGCCCAGCCCGGCGCATCCGGGGATGCTCCTGGTGAGGTTACCTTCAGCAGGGACATCGCGCCCATACTGCAGCGCAGTTGCCAGACCTGCCACCGCCCCGACTCCATCGCCCCGATGTCGCTGCTCACCTACGACGAGGCGCGCCCGTGGGCGCGGTCGATCAGGAACCGCACGGCGCTGCGGGACAAGCCGGGCACCATGCCCCCCTGGTTCATAGAGAAGGACATCGGCATCCAGGAGTTCAAGGACGACCCGTCGCTTTCGGATGAAGAGGTCTCGCTGATCGCCGCCTGGGTCGACAGCGGCGCGCCGGAAGGCGATCCGGCCGACCTGCCGCCGCCGCTCGAGTTTCGCGCTGCGGGCGAATGGGAGATTGGCGAGCCCGACCTCGTCGTGTCGTCGCCCACGGTCGAGGTGGCGGCCGATGCCGCCGACTGGTGGGGCACGATTGGCGAGACCCCGCTCGGCCTGACGGAGGACCGCTACGTCTCGGCGATCGAGTTCAGGGAGGTCACGGAGTCACGCGAGGGTCCCGGCCGCGGCACCGTCGGCGGGCTGTTCGTCTTCCACCACGGGACCATCACGATCATCGACGCCGACGAAACCGACCCCGCGGCCGGCCGGGGCACCTGGCCGGTGCACGAGGTCGGCAGGAACGCCGACTTCTTCGCGCCCGAGGCAGGCAAGCTCGCCAGGGCCGGGTCGCGCCTCACCTGGCTCTCCATGCACCTCCATGCCAACGGCGCGCATACGCGGGCGCGCCTCGACGTCGGCCTCAAGTTCCACCCGGTCGGCTACCAGCCGACGCGGCAGACCGAGTCGGTCTTCTTCGGCAACGGCGTGGACCTCGACATCGAGGCGATGGAGCCCGACCAGACGGCGGTCGCGTTCTTCACGCTGCCGCAGAACATGAAGGTCAGCATATTCGAGCCTCACATGCACGCGGTCGGCGTGCGGATGTGTCTGGACGCGATCTGGCGGCATACCGTGCAGACGCTCAACTGCGCCGGCTACGACCACAGTTGGGTGCGCGTGTACACGTACGCCGACGACGTCGCACCGCTGTTGCCCAGGGGCACGACGCTGCGCATGACCGGCTACTTCAACAACTCGCCCTCGAATCCGAACGTGCCCGATCCGCGCAACTGGACGGGCGGGGGCCAGCGGTCCGTTGATCAGATGTTCATCAACCTGATGCGCGGGGCCTACCTCACGGACGAGGAGTTCGCGGAGGAAATGTCCAGGCGGCGCGAAGCGCACGGCATCCAGCCGGGCGACATCGTCGTCGGGTGTCCGCTGTGCGGCTCGGAGCGGCCGCTGGACGTGCTGGGAGCCCAGCAGTGAAGCGCGCCGGCTGGCTGCTGGCGCTGATCCTGACTGCCGGCTGGGCCGCGGAGCCCGGCGCCCAGCGCAGCCAGCGCTCCTACGACAGCGGCCAGGAGGTGGTGCCGGTATACGAAGGATGGGAGCGGAACGCGGACGGTTCGTTCAACCTCGTATTCGGCACGATGAACCGCAACTGGAAGCAGGAGCTGCATATTCCGGTCGGACCCGACAACCACATCGAACCGGGCGGACCCGACCGCGGACAGCCGACCTGGTTTCTCCCGCGGCGCAACCGCTTCCTGTTCCGCGTGCGCGTCGCGGCGGACTTCGGCGCGCAGGAGGTCGTCTGGACGCTCACCAGCCCCAATGGGGAAACGAAGCGCGCCTACGCCACCCTGAAGCCCGACTACTTCGTCGACAACAGCGTGATCATCGCCAACAACGGGGCCGGCATCATCGGCCAGCTCCACAAGAACGTCGCGCCGACGCTCAGCGTGGACGGCGCCCCGACCCGGCACGCGACGGTCGGAGACGCGGTAGCGTTGTCGGCCGTCGTGCGTGATCCCGACGGCATGCCGGCGCCCAAGGCGCGCCACCGCCGTCCGACGGGCGCAGGGGCGCCCGTCGCCGCGACGGGTCTGCGGTTCTCGTGGTTCGTCTACCGCGGCGCCGGCGCGGTCGCCTTCGATCCGCCGCAGGTCAAGGTGTGGGAAGACACGCGGGAGGACTCCAACTCCCCCTGGGGTCCCGGCTGGGTCACGCCCGATCCCCCACCCGGGAACAATTGGAAGGCGCGCGCGACCTTCAGCGCGCCGGGAACCTACGTGCTGCGTGCACAGGCCCACGACGGCGGGCTCGCGACGACGGGCGACGTCACCTTCGTCGTGACGGGGGCGGTCTCCGGTGGTCCGTGACAGCGGCCCCGCCGCGGCGGGCGGCCGTGTGAGGCGTTACCTCGCGGCGCCGGCCATCGCGACCGCGATCCTCGCAACGGCGTTGGCGGCCGGTGCGCAGCAGCCGTCACCGGCCCGCACGCCCGATGGCCAGCCGGACATCCAGGGAGTCTGGACCAACTTCGACCGCACGCCGCTCGAGGCAGCGAGCGTTGAAGCGTGGCGGGATCTCGATGCCCTGGCTCTCTGGTTTCCGGGCATCAACCGTTCCGGTGGAGGCATCACGGGACCGAATCCATCGCCGGACTTCAGCGGCGAGGTGGCGGCCGCGCCGAGCGCCGTGCGGCGCTCCATGGTCGTGGATCCCCCGGACGGGCGGCTGCCGATTCTGCCGGCGGCGGCCGCGGTGCGCGACGACCGGCTCGAGCGCCTGACCGATTCGTGGCTGTTCCACACTCCGTGGGAGCGCTGCATCACGCGCGGCGTGCCGGGCGCCATGTTCCCGACCTACAACGCCGGCCACCTGATCCTGCAGGTCCCCGGCTACGTGGTGATCCTGTCCGAGATGATTCACGCGGCGCGCATCATCCCGCTGGGTGACAATCGGGCCGCGCTCCCGGCACGCATCCGGCAGTGGGAAGGCAGCTCGCGCGGGCGCTGGGAGGGCGCTACCCTCGTCGTCGAAACGGCCAACTACAACGACAAGGGCACGGTAGGCACGAACCTGACGACGCTGCGCCTGCGGGGGATCCCGCAGAGCGAGGCACTACGCGTCGTGGAGCGTTTCACGCGGGTCGATCGGGACACCATCCGCTACGACGTGACGGTGGGCGATCCGAACGCGTTCGAGCAACCCTGGACGGCGTCGATGCCGCTCAACCGCTCCCCGGACTACGACCTCTTCGAGTATGCGTGCCACGAGGGCAATTACGGCCTGCCGAACTCGCTCAGCGGCGCCCGCGCGGTGGAACGGGCCGAAGCGCCCTGACGCCTCCTGCGGCTTCTGCGGTAATGCCATGACGAAACTGAAGGACCTGAAGAACCGCCTCTTGGAGGATCCTGAATTTCGGGAGGAGTACGCTCGGGTCGATGACGAGTTCACGCTCATCGAGGCTCTGGTTCGTGCCCGCATGACGGCGAAGCTCACGCAGGTGGAACTCGCCCGACGGCTCGGCACAACCCAATCCGCCATCGCACGCCTGGAGGGCGGCCGGGTGTCGCCGTCCTTCAAGACCTTGCGCCGGTACGCCGAAGCGACCGGCACACGGCTCACCGTCGGCCTTGTACACGCCGATAGGTGAGCCCTGGGCACGATCCGAACATCCGAACCTGATGCTGCTCTACCAGAAGTCCGGCACCGACACCCTTAGCGTGGTGCGCCGCGGCTTCATCTTCGACGATCGCATTCGGAAGCACTTCTGACATGCGGCGGATGAAATTGTAGATTGTTGCTTTTTTCGCGGGACTGATACTGAGGGGCGCGCAACACGGGACCCGAGTGTTGCGCGAAGAGGGCGGAGACAGCGTTACGCCGCAGCGCAGCCGAGGACGAACCGGATCGGTAGTTCGCCGTCTGGGCCGCGCAGGAACTCGGATCGGCACTCGTTCGGTGTGTCGCCGAAGAACAAGACAGGCTGCGCCGATGGCGCGAGGAAGGACGGTACAATCCTCTCGCCTTGAGGCCAGCGCCAAGCGACCGTTATCGGCTCTACATCGACGAAGCTGGCGACCATGCGCGGTCCAGGTTGGAGACCGACCCGGTGGGCCGCCGCTACATGTGCCTGCTCGGCGTGATGGTGCGAATGGGGGAGGACTACGCTCGCCTGCAGTTCTCCGTGGAGCAAGTCAAGCGGGCGTATCTTCCATACGACCCCGATACGCCGCCGATCCTGCATCGCGAGGATATTGTCCACCGGCGCGGGCCGTTCCATGTCCTTCGCGATGACGATGCCGGCGCGGCGTTCGACGACGCTCTGATCGAACTGGTTGAGGCTGCTCCCATCACCGTTTTCGGCGTCGTCATCGACAAGTTCACGCATGGCGGAAGGGGGTACGGGCACTTGACTCATGCCTACCACTACTGCCTGACGGCCATGCTTGAGCGCTACTGCGGTCTGCTCGAATTCCTCGGTGCGGCCGGCGATGTCTTGGTCGAGGCCAGAGGCAAGAGGGAAGACAGGACGCTGGAGGATGAATTCCGGTCCATCTGGAATAATGGGACGGTCTACCTGTCGAGCAGTCAGGCGCAGACCACGCTGACGTCGAGAGAGCTTAAGGTCAAGCCCAAGATGCTCAACATCGCGGGTCTGCAGGTCGCCGACATCCTGGCCCATCCGGTGAAGAGGGACGTCCTGCGGGAGCGGGATAGAATCGACTCGCTCGGCGGACCATTCGCCGAGCGGCTCATCGCGGTTGCGACAGCGAAGTACAACCGCAAGCGCTACGACGGCAGAATCCGTGGCTATGGGAGGGTCTTGCTCACCTGAAATGGAAAAAGCCGGCCAAGGCCGGCTTCCCCCACGCTGGCCCGCACGGGCCATCCCCCTCCGCGATCACGGATTGAAACCACTCTACCACGGACGGGTGGACCCTTCAAGACTGACGGCTCACGGTCGTAATCTGTCGCTATCGCGATAGAGCCTGCTCGCCGACCGCCACCGGCGCAGCGAGCTACGGCGCGCCGGAAAGGATGTTGTACAGCCCGTAGTTGCCTTCGTGGCAGGCGTACTCGTACAGCGGGTGCGGATTCCGCTGCATCGGCACCTCGTAGGTCCAGGGTCTGACCCACGTGGTGGGATCGTCGACCGTGACGCGGTAGAGCAGGGTGTCGGCGTCGGCGCGCGTGAAGCGCTCGGTCAGCTTGAGGTGCCGGCCGGCTTCATCCTGCAGGAAGTTCGTCTCGCGCAGGAAGTTCGTGGTTTCCACGACCAGCGCGTCGCCGTCCCAGTAGCCGCGCGAGTCTCCCCGCCATTGGCGCAACGCCGCGGGCAGGGTGGGACGCTCGTCGAGCGGCACGATGCGCGCGTCGTGGACCATCTCGGTGAGCAGCACCACGTGGTCCTCGGTCTGGAAGAGCTGCACGTTGGTGTTGTAGCCGCTCGGTTCCATCGGCGGTCCGGAGTTGAAGCCGAGGATGCAGCGCACCTGCAAGCCGCCCGGTCCCAGGTCCTCGACGAAGCCGCCCGGCGTCGGCTCGTGGCTCGACACGCCCCGGCGGGCGCGCGCCAGCTCGTCGAGCTCCCGGCGCTTGGCCGCCGTATAGGCCGGCAGCCGTCCGTCGGGCGGGTCCACGATGAGCGACGGCCGGTCCCGCGTGACCGACGTGCCTTCGTCGAACCAGAAGTCGTTGTAGGGAATGATGTCGCCCTGCGCGGCCCGCGCGGCGCGGTCCGAGGTCTCCGAGTCGCGGCTGCGGCTCGCGATGACCTCCTGCGAGAAAGCCGCGGCCTCCTCGGCGGTGAGCACTTCGCCGGCGGCGTACTCCTCCGGACGCTGCATCGGCGTCAGGCTGCGGAAGTCCCAGACGCCCTGCAGGTCCGGCGCCCCCCACGCGGTCCTCGGCGCCGCGTCGGATTGGGCGCGGGCAGCGCCCGCCGCGAGCAGCAGGACGGCGAATACGACGAACACGGCTGCGAAGAATCGTCCAGTCATCTGCGTCCCTCCTTCACGCTGCGCATGCTCCCACACGGTGCGACTGGTCCATGATACGGCCGGTCCAGGCCCGCAGTCGAGGGCCAATCTACTCGGCGGGCTCGGGACTAATCTCGGCGATTGCGGGCGGATCCATGCGGCCTTCGCCGCGCCGGTTGCCGGCGAACAGCAGGCGCGGCAGGCGCTTGATGTCCTCGATGATCAGGTAGGACGTCGGCACCAGCACCAGCGTGATGAACGTCGCGAAGATCACGCCGAAGGCGAGCGAGACCGCCATCGGGACGACGAACATCGCGTCGAAGCTCTCCACCAGTATCAGCGGCGCGAGCCCGAAGAAGGTCGTGAGCGATGTGAGGAGGATGGCCCGGAAGCGCGCCACGCCCGCTTCGCGCACCGCGACCTCCAGCTTCGCGTGCAGCTCGCGCTTGCGGTTGATGAACGCCACCATCACCAGGCTGTCGTTGACGACCACGCCGGCGAGCGCCACCAGTCCGAACATGGACATCAGCGTGACGTCCATGCCCATGATGGCGTGTCCCCAGACGGCGCCGATGAGGCCGAACGGAATGGCGCTCATGATGATCAGCGGCTGGATGTACGACTTCAGCGGGATCGCCAGCAACGCGTAGATGACGAGCATGGCGAGGGTGAACCCGATCTGCAGCCCGGTGGTTGCTTCCTCCTGCTCGGCCTGCAGTCCCTCGAAGACGAAGCGCACGCCCGGGTGCCGCGGCAACACCTCGGGCAGCACCCGCGCGCGCAGGTCCTCGATGACGGCGCCGGCCGTGGTCGCGGCTTCGTCGACGGACGCCGTCACGTTGACCGCACGGTCGCGATCGACGCGCTTGATGGACGCAAACCCGCGGCCCGGATCGACCAGCGCCACGTGACTGAACGGCACCTCGCCGCCGCCTGGCGTGCGGATGCGCATGTTCTCCAGGTCGCCGAGCGAGCGCCGCTCCTCCAGGGGATAGCGCACCATGACGCGGATGTCGTCGCGACCGCGCTGGATCCGCTGCGCTTCCTCCCCGTAGAACGCCTGGCGGACCTGCCGGCCGAGATCTTCCAGGCTCAGCCCCAGCGACTCCGCCCCGGGCCTGATGCCCAGCTTCATCTCGCGCTTGCCCGCCCGGAACGAATCGGTCACGCCGTAGACGCCCGTGTACCCGCGCAGCTCGGCCTTGACGTCGTCGGCCGCCGCCCGCAGCCGTTCCATGTCGGGCCCGACCAGCATGACGTCCAGCTCCTCCCCGGCGGACATGGCGGAGGCGTTGAACTTCAGATCGACCGCCTCCGGGATCGCGCCCGTGAGCTCGCGCCAGCGGTTCCCCAACTGCTCGCTGCTGTAGGCGCGCGTCTCGGACGCCGCCAGCTCCACGACGACCTCGCCCAGGTGGGCGGCGCCCGAGTTGGCGGCCGGGCCCATGGGCCCCTGGCGCGAGGCCAGCGGCTGGTCGCCGATGGCCGTGAAGATGTGGACGAAGTAGTCCTCGCCCGTCGCGTCGATCAGCTCGCGCCTGAGGCTGTCGGCGCCGTCCTCGATCCGTTGCACGGCCGCCGCGGTTTCCTGCACCGGCGTGCCCAGGGGCATCGTCAGCGACGCCGACATGAACGGAGCTTCCATGCTGGGGAAGAAGTGGAAGCTCGTCCAGCCGCCGAGCACGATGCCGACGGTCACGATCAGCATCGACAGGCCCGTGGCGGCGGTGGCGTAGCGCCATTGGAGCGCGACCTCGAGGATCGGCCGGTAGACGCGGCGGATGAACGCCTTGAGCCCGTCGGCGAAATACCGCTGGAAGCGGCGCCAGGGACCCGCGCGCCGGCGCGCCGGGATGTGCGACAGGTGGGCCGGCAGGATGTTGAGCGACTCCACCAGCGAGAACAGCAGGCACGGCACGACGACCAGCGGGATGACGCTGAAGACCTTGCCCATCATGCCGGGCACGAACAGCAGCGGCATGAAGGCGGCCACGGTGGTCAGCACCGCGAATATCACCGGGGTGGCGATCTCGCGCGCACCCTCGATCGACCCGCGCAGGCCCTCGCCGTGGCGTTCCTGGTGGGCGTAGATGTTCTCGCCGACGATGATGGCGTCGTCCACGACGATGCCCAGCACCAGGATGAAGGCGAACAGCGACATGAAGTTGAGCGTGAGCCCCAGGCCGGGCATCAGCATGATGGCGCCGAGGAACGAGATGGGGATCCCCAGGCTGACCCAGAACGCCAGGCGCAGCTCGAGGAACAGGCTGAGCAGGATGAACACCAGCAGGAAGCCGGTGCCCCCGGTGCGCAGCATCAGGCGCAGTTGCGAGTCGATGATCTCCCCGACGTTCTGCCAGACCGTGATCGAGATCCCCTCGGGCAGCGCCGCCTGCGTGCGCGCGGCGTACTGCTCCACGCGGTCGGCGATGTCCAGCGCATCCTGGTCGCCGGTGCGGAAGACGGAGAGCAGCACGGTGGGCGCGAGGTTGAAGCGGGCCGACTGGTCGGTTTCGGCGAAGCCGTCCACGACCGTGGCGACGTCGCCCAGCACCAGGCGCGTGCCGTCCGCCCGCGTCAGCAGCGGCAGGGCTTCGTACTCGTCGCCGCGGTACGCCTGTCCGATGGTGCGCAGCAAAACCTCGCCGGAGTCGCTGCGCACCGAGCCGCCCGGCAGGTCGAGCGACGAGTTGCGCACGGCCGCGGCCACGTCGTCGAACGTAAGGCCGTGCCGGCGGAGCGTCGTCTCCGACACTTCAATCGATATCTCGTAGGGGCGCGCGCTGGTCACCTCGACCAGCGATATGTCGGGAAGCGCGGCCAACTCGTCGCGCACGCGCTCGGCGATCTCCTTGAGCACGAACTCGTCCGCGTAGCCCGACACGGCCAGGTCCACCACCTGTGCGCGCGCGACGAGCTCGCGGATGATCGGCTTCTCGGTCTCGACGGGGAACGTGTCGATGGCATCCACGCGGCCCTTGACGTCGTCGAGCACGCGGCGGATGTCGGCGCCGAGCTCGAGCTCGATCATGACGCTGCCCATGCCCTCCGACGCCGTCGAGACGATCTGCTTGATGCCGTCGATGCCGTAGATCGCCTCCTCGATCCGCACGCACACCGCCTCCTCGACCTCTTCCGGGGCGGCCCCCAGGTAGGGCACCTCGACGTGGATGCGGTCGAGCGAGATCTCCGGCATGACCTCCGACGTCACGTTGACGGCGGCGATCAGCCCGCCGATGACGAGCAACCCCATCAGCAGGTTGGCGGCGACCGAATTGCGGGCGAACCAGTCGATAATCATTGTTAGATGGGGCTGCGCCCCAAACCCCCGGCGGCTGCTAGCGGGGACCCCATAGCCCCGCGCCGCTGCCGCCGGGCCGCGCTGTGCGCGGCCTGGGGACGGCTGCTCGGTGCACACCGTCCCCTTCCACATGCAACCGGCAGGGCGGTTCAGACGTGCTTGCCATACCGCGCGCAGTCCGCGCGACGTAACTTCTCATTATGGCGGATTCGTCGCCGCGGGGGCCAGGCGCAGGGGGCGTGACACTGGCATGAGAATGCATTATCATGTCGACGCGACACCATGAATGATTCCCTCGCAACCGTCCCTTGATCGCCCGCCGCAATGCAACGAGACACCCGTCAGCGCACGGCGATCCGCCGCGTGTTCATGAGCGTCGAGCGTCCCCTGACGCCGGACGAGGTCCTCGAGCACGGCCAGCGGATCGTGCCGTCGCTCGGGTTGGCGACCGTCTACCGGAACGTGAAGGCCCTGGCTGGCGAGGGGTGGTTATCGGAAGTGGATCTTCCCGGCGGCGGGCTGCGGTACGAGTTGGCCGCGCGCCCGCATCACCACCACTTCCTGTGTCGCTGCTGCGATCAGGCGTTCGATGTCCTGCGGTGTCCCGATGGAGTCAAGGAGCTGGCGCCCGAGGGCTTCGAGGTCGACGGCCACGAGCTGATTCTCTTTGGCCGCTGCGCGGCGTGCAGGTGACCGGTCCCGGCCCTACACCGACAGGCGCTTGAGTCTGCCGGTGCTGTCCCCGAAGCTCTCGACGGGTGTGCCCAGCATCTCGAGGACGGTCGTGTGCAGGTTCGCCAGCGGCGTGCCCTCCGCATAGCGCACGTAGCGCCCGCCGGTGATCCCCGTCGACCTGCCGCCGATCAGGGCAATCGGCAGATCCTCGTGGAAGTGGGTGTTGCTGTCGCTGATCCCCGTCCCGTACAGGAACAGCGTGGAGTCGAGCATCGTCCCGTCGCCTTCAGGCGTCTCCGCAAGCCGCTTGACGAGGTGGGCGAACTGCCGGAAGTGGTACTCGTTGAGCACGCCCAGCCGCTGGAGGTTGATCGGGCGGTCCTGGTGGTGGGACAGCGGATGGTGCGAATCCGAGACGCCGATCTCGGGATACGCCCGCGAGCTCACCTCGCGCGCCAGCATGAAGGTGCTGATGCGCGTCATGTCCGTCTGATACGCCAGGGCCAGCAGGTCCATCAGCAGCTTCGCATGCTCGGCGTAATCGCTCGGCGTGCCGATCGGCCGGTCCACAACGGGAAGCTCCGTCGCGCTCTGGCGTTCCGCCAACTGGATCCGGCGCTCGGCGTCGCGCACCGCCTCGAGATACTCGTCCAGCTTGACCTGGTCGCCCGCTCCGAGGGACAGGCCGAGGTGCTTCAGCTCGCCGTTTACCGCGTCGAGCAGGCTGCGGTCCCGGCGCATGCGTGCCTGCCGCGCTTCGGGGTCGGTCGTGCCGCTCGCGCCGAACAGCCGCTCGAAGACGGCGCGCGGATTGTTCTCGATCGGCAGCGGCGTGGTCGGCGTGCGCCAGGCCACCGTGTTCGTGTACGCGCAGCTTGCGCCGCCGTCGCACGACCCGAGCATCGAGTTCGACTCGATGCCGAGCTCCAGCGAGGTCAACTGCGTCTGCTTGCCGAGCTCGCGCGCCGCGATCTGGTCCATCGACACCGCGGCGTACACGTCGGCGCCGGCGGTGAGCTTGTACGGCACGCAGGTCAGGAAGGTCCCGGCCGAGCGCGAGTGGTCGCCGCCGCCCTTCACCATGTTGGCCGCCTCGTCGTCGAGGCCGCCGCACATGAGCACGTGCTCCTTGAGGTCGTTGAGCGAGCGCAGGATGGGCGGCAGCTCGTCGAGCGGGCCCTCGCGCTCGGGCGACCAGAACGGCATCGACATGCCGTTGGGCACGTAGAAGACCCCGAACCGTCTCACCGGGGCGGCCGCGGTCTTGCTAAGTGCCGTCAGGGCCGGCACCATGCTGTCGAGGAAGGGCAGCGCAAGCGCCGTTCCCAAACCTCTCAACACCGTGCGCCGCGGCAAGTGCTTCCTGGCGATAAACATGGGGCGCTTCCTCTCCAAGCGACCGTCGACTAGCGATTATCGCTCCGCCGCGCCGAATCCGCAACCTCCGCGGAGGCGACGAGCCCGGCGGCAGGTGGTGCCTGCCGCATCCGGAACGGCGTGCTGGCGACAATGCCGTTGATCAGCGACGACCAGCGCTGCCCGTCCCGTGCGATGTCGCGCACGAGCTGCCGGACTGTCGGCGCGTCCCGGTAGCTCAGGCCGCGCCCCAGCGCATAGGTAAGCAGCTTCTCGGCGACCGTATCCACGAAGGTGGCGCCCCGGCCCAGCAGCGCTTCGCGAAAGGCGCGCGGACTGTCGATGGTCTGCCCGCGCCAGTCGATCGTCGCGTTGATGGGTGCGCCCCGGTCCGTCTCGCGCCAGCGGCCGATCGCGTCGTAGTGCTCCAGCGCGAACCCCAGCGGGTCGATCATCGCGTGGCAGCTCGCGCATACCGGGTTGTCGCGGTGCTGCTCCATCTTCGCGCGCAGCGAGGTCGGCTCGCCGGCGGGGTCGTTCTCTTCCAGGGGCGGGACGTTGGGCGGCGGCGCCGGCGGCGGGGCGCCGAGGATGTTCTCCAGCATCCACTTGCCGCGCAGCACGACCGACGTGCGGTTCGCATACGAGGTGATGGTCAGGATGCTGGCGTGCCCCAGCAGGCCGTGGCGCCGGTCGTCGTCGAGCTCGACGCGGCGGAAGCGGCTGCCGTACACGCCGTCGATGCCGTAGTGCCCCGCGAGCTGCGCGTTCAGATAGGTGTAGTCGGCCCGCAGCAGCTCGGGGATCGGCCGGTCGTCGCGCACCTGGCTCCGGAAGAACAGCTCCGTCTCGCTGACCATGGCCTTGCGGAGCGTGTCGTTGAACTGCGCGAACAGGCCGCCGTCCGGCGACTGCTCGTTGATGTTGCGCACCTGCAGCCACTGGCCGACGAAGTCGTTCATGAAGCGGACGGCCTTCCGATCGGCCAGCATCCGCCGCACCTGCCGGTCGAGCACGTCCGGATCGTTCAACCGGCCCGCCGCGGCGACATCCAGCAGCTCGTCGTCCGGAATGCTGCGCCACAGGAAGAACGAGAGGCGGGAGGCCAGCTCCAGGTCCGACAGGCGGTACGGCTCGCCCGCGGCGACGCCGGCCGGCTGCCGCTCCGCCCGCAGCAGGAACTCCGGCATCGACAGTATCGCCTCGAGCCCGCGTTCGATCCCGTACTCGAAGTCGCGCTCCTGCCGGCCGTCCTCGTAGAACGGCAGCAGGACGTCCAGATCGCGCTCCGTCACCGGCCGCCGGTAGGCCCGCCGCGCCAGCGTGCCCAGGATCTCGCGCGCGCAGTCCGCCTCGTCTTCCGCTGCGGCGCCGGCCGGCCGGCAGATGAAGATCCGCGCGCGGCTCGGCGTCTCGTCGGGAACGGTCCCGTCGTAGGGGCCGGCGATGAACAGGCTGTAGATCCCCGGCCGGCCGTAGACCCCGTCCACGGGCGAGGGGTTCGAATCGGTGAAGGCCACGCTCACCAGCCGCTGGCCGGCCTCCACCTGCAGGCGGATGTCCATGCCGTGGTCCGCCGTCATGCGGTATTCATGGGTCCGGAGCGACCTGACGTCGTCGTCGGCGATGGCGAGCCCCGGTATCTGCCCGGGGAACCTGCCACCGATGCTCCAGCGCTCGACCAGCGCATGGTCGATCCGCAGCTCGATGTCGTGGGCGTCCTCGGCGATGCCCCTGACACGGCCGCTGGTATCGCCCAGGCCGCGCTCCATGCGAATCGAGAAGAGGTACTCGCCGTCGAGCGGAAAGATGTGCCGCGCGGCGAGTCCGCCGTGGGTGCCGAACGGCATGTCCTCGTGCATGCGCTCGTCCTGCTGCTCGAAGCCGAGCGTATAGAGACGGCCGTCGGGGCTGTTGTCCGGGCTCCCCACGGCCATCCGGCTGATCTTCGTCGCGGCCGCGATGTAGCGCGCCATGAGCGACGGCGTCATCGCCAGCACTTCCGCGTTGTTGTCGAACCCGAACCCCGCCATGTCGCTCGGGAGGAGCTCGTTCCCGTCGACCTGCAGATCCAGCAGATCCTCGATGGCGTTGACGTACTCGACCCGGTTCAACCGCCGCGACGCGACGCGGCCCGGCGCGACCCGGCCCGCGGCCTCGCGATCGAGCGCCGTCTCCAGCGCCGCGACGAACGTCTCGACATCCTCGCGCGCGGGCCGCGGACGGCCCTCCGGCGGCATCTGCCCGGCGCGCAGCTTGCGCACGACCTTTTCGAGGGCTTCGGCATGGTCGCCGACCCTGTCGAGATCGACGCGATCCAGCACCAGGTTCGCGGTCTGCAGCCGCTCGTTGTGGCAGGTGATGCAGTAGCGGTCGAGGAGCGCGCGCGAGGGCGCCTGGGCGGCGGTCTCCGCGGCGGCGCCGGCCACGAAGGCCAGCGTGCCGCCGATGACGATCGCGATGCGCGGCGGCATATGGCGGCCCGTGGCTCAGCGGCTGTCGGAGCCGCCGACGGTCTCGGCGAGCGCTTCCCGGTCCGCGCGCTCGTGAATGGTTCCCGGTATGCCCAGGCGCGGGTTGGCTCCGAGCTGCACGAGGAACTCCGCGGTTTCGGGAAACGCCTGGTACTGGAACGACTGCTTGGCGCCTTCCGCCATCCGGTACGCAGTGCGGCCGCGGTAGTCGCGCGCGTCGATGTCGGCGCCCTGCTCTACGAGGTACTGAATCACCTCGTTGAGGCCGCGGAACGTGGCGCCGTGCAGCGCCGTGAATTCTCCGTTGTTGCTGGCGTTGACCTCCGCGCCCGCTTCGACCAGCGCCCGCACGGCTGCCTCGGCCGGGGGCGACGGCCTGCCGCGCGGCATGAGCGGCTGGTGCGACCGCACGCCCAGCCCGGCCGCCATCATGAGCGGGGTCGTGCCGTCGTCCGTCGTGAGGTTCGGGTCGGCGCCGGCCGCGACGAGCGCGCGGATGATGTCCGCGCTGCTGTCGTAGCGGTACTGCGAGGGCGGGCCCTGCTCTCCCTGCAGGCCGCCGCCGTTGGACGACTTGGCGGCCACCCAGAGCGGCGTCGCGCCGCGGACGTCCCCGGTGCCGACCGAGTTCTGCTCGAATACGCCGTAGCGCGTGGTTCCGATGTAGCTCAGCACGACCGCCGACTTGTCGATCCGCGCATTGGGGTCGGCGCCGCGCGCCAGCAGCGCCTCGACCAGCGGCAGCCGCCGCGCGGGACTCAGCCCGCTTATCCCGCGCCCGCCGGCGTCCACCGCCCGGCGTCCGCCGTGTTCCCGGTACCAGTCCACGAGCCAGGTAGTGACATCGCCGGCGGCGGCATGGATCGCGGGTACGCCGTCGATCGTGCCGCGCGGATCGGCGCCCTGCTCCAGCAGGAACATCGCGAACGCATCGTGGCCGCTGATGATGGCCAGCGGCAGCGCGTGGCTGCCGTCCGAGCCGGGCTCGTTAACGTCGGCGCCCGCCGCGATCAGCAGCCGCGCCAGCTCGACGTCCCCGTTGCGCGCCGCGAGCAGCAGCGGCGTGAAACCTTTCTTCGACGACACGCTCACGTCGGCCGCGCTCTCCAGGAGGATGTGCGCGACAGCAGGATGCGGCGCCTCCACGGCCCACATCAGCGCCGTTGCCCCGGTGCTCGGCGTCACCGCGTTGACGTTGGCCCCGCTGGCGAGCAGGGCGCGCACCACGTCGCGGTCGCCGGTGTCGGCGGCGATCATGAGCGCCGTGAGCCCGCTGGTCTGCGCGGCGTCGGGGTCCGCGCCGGCGGCCAGCAGCGCTTCGGCTGCCGCGACGCTGGCGTTCTCGCTCGCCCGCATGAGCGGCGTCACGCCGTGGTCGGTGGCGGCGTTGGGGTTCGCGCCCGCCGCGAGCAGCGCCTCGACCGTTTCGACGTGGTCCCAGTGGGCGGCCCACAGCAGCGCCGAGACGCCGTCGGCGCGGCGTTCGTTGACGTCGGCGCCTTCCGCCAGCAGCGTGCGTACCTGCGGCCAGTCCTGCTGCGCGGCGGCGCTGACGAGCGGCAGGTCGGCGGCGCCGGCCCCCACCGCCGTAGTCGCCAGCACAAGAACGAGGAGCATGAAACGGGAAATCCCGCTCAACGCATCACGATTGCGCATGGAGGCCATTCTCGGGTTGAAAGAAGCGAATATCGCAGTCTACCCGCGCGCCGGGAGGTCGTCAACCAATGGCAGCCGCCGCGCAACCGCCCGCGCCGGTTGACAACGGCCGCGCGGGATGGTGTATTGCGCAGTGAGCAATGGAGGGTTGCATGAGCTATCGATACCTGTCGGTCACCGGGGCGTTCATCATCCTGCTCGCCGCCTTCGCCGCGCCCGCGGCGGGGCAGGGCGACCGGTTGTATTCGGGGGCGCCGACCAGCCTGGACGGGCTGTTGCCGCCCGCGGACGGCGAGCTGCCGCGCACCGCGTGGGGCGACCCCGACCTGCGCGGCGTGTGGAACAACTCCACCGACACCCCGATGGAGCGCCTGACCGAAGCGGAGAAGGAGCGCGGCCAGCTCGCGCAGCAGGCCGTGATCGCCGCCACGCAGGGCACCGGCGCCGCGTGGATCGAGCGGTCGGGGACGATGATCCGGGAATCGCTCATCGTCGACCCGCCGGACGGGCGGATCCCCGAATTGCTGCCGGCGGCGAAGCAGCGGCTGATAGAGCGCGAGAACGCGCGCGACGGGCGCGGCGAGGCCGATTCCTGGCTCGACCGCAACAGTTGGGAGCGCTGCATCTCGCGGACCATGCCGGTCGCGATGATCCCCAATGGCTACAACGCGAACTACCAGATCCTGCAGACGCAGGACTACGTGGCCATCGTCATCGAGATGATCCACGAAGCGCGCATCATTCCGCTCGACGGGCGGCCCCACGTCGCCGACGGCGTGCGGCAGTGGCTGGGCGACAGCCGCGGCCGCTGGGAGGGCGATACGCTCGTCGTCGAGACCGAGCGCTTCAACAACCGGCTGGACGGCGGCGACTACCAGCCGTCGCACATCATTCAGACGGGGCACCGCGGACCCGGCGGCACGCTGCGCGTGGTGGAGCGGTTCACGCTGCGCGACGCCAACTCGATCGACTACGAGCTCACGATCGAGGATCCGGAGATCTATACGCGGCCGTACACGCTGTCCATCCCGATGACGCGGCGCGACACCGGCGGCAACCCGCTCAACCATCTTTTCGAGTACGCGTGCCACGAGGGGAACCACGGCATGCCGAACCTGCTCAGCGGCGGCCGCGCCGACGAGCAGCAGGCGCTGGAGGCGGCCGCGCGGGTGTCCCGCCAGCGGAAGGAGGCCGGCCACCCCGGCATCCGCGAGCCGGCCGTGCCGTACCTGGCCGAGGAGTAGGACCCCCGAGGGGCCTGTTGACCACCAGGGTCCGGCACGGTCTTGCCGCCGCGGCGGTCGTTCTGTCTCTCGGCGCAACGGCCGTTCTCCCGCGGGCCGCGGAGAACGACGAACGCCTCGTCGAGGCGGTCAGGGACCGCAACCCGACTGCTGTCCGTGCGCTTGTAGACGAGCGCGTCGACGTCAACGCGCCGCAGGCGGACGGCGCGACGCCGCTGCACTGGGCGGCCCACTGGGACGACCTGGAAACCGCCGCGCTGCTTATCGCGGCGGGCGCCCGCGTCGACGCGGCGAACGACTACGGCGTGGCGCCGCTCGCGCTGGCGTCCACGAACGGCAGCCTCGCCATGGTCGAGCGGCTGCTCGCCGCGGGCGCCGACCCGAACCTCGCGGACGAGCACGGCGCCACGCCGCTCATGTTCGCGGCGCGCACCGGCAGCCTGGCAGTCATTAACGCCCTCCTGGACGCCGGCGCCGAGGTCGATGTCCATGACGCCGCGCACGGCCAGACGGCGCTGATGTGGGCCGCGTCGGCCGGGCACACCGAGGTCTTGCGGCGTCTGCTCGCGGCTGGAGCCGATGTGCAGGCGAGCTCGGCCGGCGGCTACACGCCCCTGCTGTTCGCCGTCCGCGAGGACCATGAGGCCGCCGTGCGGCTGCTGCTGGAGCGGCAGGCCGACGTCGACGCCGAGGCGGCGGACGGCACGACCGCGCTCGTCGTCGCGGTGGTGCACGGCCGCTGGCCGCTCGCGCATCTGCTGCTCGACCACGGAGCCGACCCCGACGCCGACGGCGCGGGTTTCGCGGCGCTGCACTGGGCGGCGGGGGTCTGGGAGACGGCGCTCACGACCACGGAAGCCGGCGGCACGACCGGCTGGGACCGCTACGCGGGCCGCGGGCCGGGCAAGCTGGCGCTGGTCGAGGCGCTCCTCGCCGCGGGCGCGGACCCGAACATCCGGCTGCGGAGCAATCCCCCCACGCAAGGCTTCCTTGGTTTTCGCCGCATGGCGATGGCGGGGGCGACACCCTTCATCGTGGCGGCGCGGGCGGCCGACCTCGACATCATGCGCGCGCTGCTGGCGGCCGGCGCGGATCCCCTGCTGGAGACCGACGACGAGACGACGGCGCTGACCGCCGCGGCCGGCTACGCGTACTCGATCGGCACCGACATCCATCCGGAGCGCGACGCGCTGGAGGCGGCGCGCCTGATCATCGACGCCGGGGTTGACGTCAACGGCGCGAACACCGTCGGCGAGACGGCGCTGCACGCGGCGGCCTA
Source organism: Vicinamibacteria bacterium (assembly GCA_022820825.1). Taxonomy (GTDB): domain Bacteria; phylum Acidobacteriota; class Vicinamibacteria; order Vicinamibacterales; family UBA8438; genus JAAXGX01. Next base: position 10,435 of record JAJEEU010000034.1, on the reverse strand, counting down.
CACCGGCTGGGACAGCGTGGCGCAACTGCTGCTGGACCACGGCGCGGAAGTGGACGCGGAGAACATCGTGGGCTGGACGCCGCTGGCTATTGCCTCGGGCTTCTTCGACACGACCACGATGACGAAGACGGTTCACGAGAGCACGATGGCGCTGCTGAAGCTCCACGGCGCCCGTCCCACGCCGCCCTCGCACGAGCAGAAGCGGCTGCGGTACTGATTCGCCGATGCCTTTCCTGATGCCGCCATGGCGGCGCGCCGGCCGCATCGCCGCGGCGGTTGCAGCGGTAGCGGTGGCCGGCGTCGTTTCGGCCGCGGCCGTGTCCGCCCAGCCCGGGGCGGACGCCCCGGCCGTGTCCGCCGACCACTACGGCGCGGTCATCGAGCGCTACTGCGCCGGTTGCCACAACGACCGGCTGCGCACGGCGAATCTCACGCTCGACCAGGCGGATCTCGCGCACGTCGCGGCCGACGCCCCGTTGTGGGAGAAGGTGCTGCAGAAGCTGCAGGCGCGCGAGATGCCGCCGGCCGGCCGGCCGCGGCCGGATGAAGCCACCTACGCCGGGTTCGCCGCCTGGCTCGCGGAGAACCTGGACGCGGCGGCGGCCGAGCGGGTGAATCCCGGGCGGTCGGCGGCGGTGCATCGCCTGAACCGCGCCGAGTACACCAACGCCGTCCGCGATCTCCTGGCCCTCGACATCGACGGCCGAGCGCTGCTGCCGGCCGACGACGCGAGCTACGGCTTCGACAACATCGGCGACGTGCTGACGGTTTCGCAGCCGCTGCTGGAGCGCTACCTGTCGGCCGCCCAGCGAATAAGCCGCCTGGCGGTTGGCGACGCCGACATCGGCGCGGGAGAGGTGATCTACCACGCATCGCGCAACTTCCGCCAGGACGACCGGATGGGCGAGGAGCTGCCGTTCGGCACGCGCGGCGGCGTCAGCGTGCGCCACACCTTTCCCGTCGACGCCGAGTACGGCATCCGCATCGAGCTGCAGCGGGCCATCATGTCGGGCCGGCTGAAGGGGCTCGGTGATCGGGCGGCCGACGTGGAGGATGAGCACCGGATCGACGTGCGGCTGAACGGCAGGCTCGTCAGGAGCTTCACGGTGGGGCCGGCCGACATCGTCGGCGGCATCGACCGGCGCGGCGGCCTGCAGGCGACGCAACAGCTCGATCAGGAGTTGTTCGTCCGCCTGCCGGTTGAGGCCGGTCCGCATGCGGTGACCGTGACGTTCCCCGGGCAGAGCGGCGCGCCGGAGGGTCTGCGGCTGCCGCTGCCGACGCGCAGCTTCAGCCACAACGACGATTCCAGCGGCCTGCCGGCCATCAGCGCGGTCACGATTGGCGGGCCGTACGACGTCAGGGGCGTGGGGGATTCCCCGAGCCGCCAGCGGATCTTCACTTGCCGTCCGGCCGGCGCGAGCGACGAGGAGCGCTGCGCCGCAAGCATCCTGTCGGCGCTGGCCAAGCGCGCCTACCGCCGGTCCGTGACCGCCACGGACGTCGATCCGCTGCTTGCGGCCTACCGCGACCGGCGGACGGCCGGCGCCGATTTCGAGGCCGGCGTGCAGGCGGGCGTGGCCGCCGTGCTCGTCAATCCGCACTTCCTCTTCCGCGTCGAGCGCGACCCGGAAGGTCTTGCCCCGGGAGATGCCTACGAGATCGACGGCCTGGAGCTGGCTTCGCGGCTGTCGTTTTTCCTATGGAGCAGCATCCCCGACGACGAGCTGCTCGCGCTGGCCGAGCGCGGCGAGCTGGCCGAGCCCGACATCCTCGCAGCGCAGGTCGGGCGGATGGTGGCGGATCCGCGCGCCGCCGCGCTGGTGGACAACTTCTTCGGCCAGTGGCTCTACCTGCGGAACCTGGGCCGGCTGCAGCCGGACGCGGAGCTGTACCCGGCTTTCGACGACAAGCTGCGCGATGCCTTCCGCCGCGAGACCGGGCTGTTCCTGGCCAGCCAGGTGCGCGAGGATGCCAGCGTCGTGGATTTGCTGAGCGCGCCGTACACGTACCTCAACGAGCACCTCGCCCGCTTCTACGGCGTGCCCGGCGTGTACGGCAGCCACTTCCGCCGCGTGGAGCTGGCGGACGGGCGGCGGGCCGGGCTGCTGGGCCACGGCAGCATCCTGACGGCCACGTCGTACGCCAACCGTACGTCGCCCGTGCTGCGCGGCAAGTTCGTGCTCGAGTCGATTCTGGGCGCTCCGCCGCCGCCCCCGCCGCCCGACGTGCCGGCGTTGGAAGAGGACGGCTCCGCCGGCCAGCCGCAGTCGACGCGCGCGCGGCTGGAGCAGCACCGCCGGAATCCTGCGTGCGCGACCTGCCACGCGAAGATCGACCCGCTCGGCTTCGCGCTGGAGAACTTCGACCCGATCGGCCGCTGGCGCGAGACCGACAACGGGGTGCCGGTCGATGCGTCCGGCACCACGGCCGACGGCACGACGTTCGACGGGCCGGTGGAGTTGCGGCAGGCGTTGCTCGCGCGCCAGGATCTGTTCATCGCGACAGTCACGCGCAAGTTGCTGACCTACGCGCTGGGCCGCGGCCTCGAGTATTACGATCAGCCGGCGGTGCGCGAGATCATGCGGCGCGCGTCCGCGGACGACTACCGCTGGTCGGCGCTGGTCGGGGCCATCGTGGACAGTCCGCCGTTTCGGATGAGGAGCGCTCAATGATCGTCACAAGACGCGGGCTCTCGCGGCGCACGGTGCTGCGCGGCATGGGCGCCTCGCTGGCGCTGCCGCTGCTCGACGGCATGGTGCCGGCGTTCGCCTCGCCCCAGACGGTGCGCCGGTTCGGCGCGGTGTACGTCCCCAACGGCATGTCCCTGCCGCATTTCTTTCCGGAGACGAGCGAGCCCGGGTTCGCGCTGTCGCCGACGCTGCAGCCGCTGGAGCCGTTCCGCGACCGGCTGGTCGTCTTCAGCGGGCTCGCCAACCTGGTGGCCAACGCCCGGGGAACGGAAGGCGTGGGAGACCACTCCCGCGGCGCCGGCACTTTCCTGAGCGGCGTGCCCATCAAGAAGACCGAAGGGTCCGACATCCGCTCCGGCACCACCGTCGACCAGATCGCGGCGCACGTGCTCGGGCGCGAGACGCAGCTCGGGTCGCTGCAGCTCGCCATGGAGTCGAACGAGATTTCGGGCGCCTGCGATTCGGGCTATAGCTGCGCCTACATGAACACGATCTCGTGGTCCAACCCCACCACGCCGCTGCCCATGGAGCGCGATCCGCGGGCGGTGTTCGAGCGGATGTTCGGGGGCAGCGACTCCACGGACCGCGACGCCCGCCTGGCCCGCATCAAGCAGGACCGCAGCGTCCTGGACGTGGTCAACGCGGAGGCGCGCCGGCTCAACAGCACGCTCGGACCGGGCGACCGCCGGCGCATGGACGAATACCTGGAGGCGGTGCGCGGCGTGGAGCACCGCATCCAGCGCGCCGAGGAGCAGAGCGACCGGGAGCTGCCGCTCGTCGAGAAGCCGCGCGGCATCCCGCCGGCGTTCGCCGACCATGCAAGGCTGCTGTACGAGCTGCAGGCGCTGGCGTTCCAGGCCGACCTGACGCGCGTGTTCAGCTTCCTGTTCACGCGCGAGACCACTGTCCGCGCATACCCCGAGATCGGGGTGTCGGACGCCCACCACCAGATCAGCCACCTGATCAACGACCCCGAGGCAGTGGAGAGCGTCGCCAGGGTCAACGCATTCCACGTGTCGCTGTTCGCCCAGTTCCTGGAGCGGCTGCGCGCCACGCCGGACGGCGACGCCAACCTGCTCGACAACGTGCTGATCGTCTACGGCGCCGGCATCGGCAACGCGAACCTGCACTCGCACGACGAGCTGCCGATTGCGCTGGCCGGCGGCGGCGGCGGGCGCGTCAAGGGCGACCGGCACCTGGTGCTGCCGAAGGACACGCCGCTGACCAACCTGTACGTCTCGATGCTGGACAAGCTGGACGTGCCGGTGGAGCAGTTCGGCGACAGCACCGGCCGCATCCCCGGCGTGTCGCTCGAGGCCCTCTCGGGCGTCTGAGCCAGGCCGTGCCACCTGGCGTAGTGCTGCGGTACGAAAGGGGACGGCGAGTATAGAAGCGGCCGTTCCCAAGCCGCGCACAGCGCGGCTCGGCAAGCCCGGCGCGGGGCTACGGGGTCCCCGCTAGGGCTTGCCGGGGGCTTGGGGCGCAGCCCCATCTAACAATTATTCGGCGCAGCCCCATCTAACAGATCTCGCCTAGAGCACCCACGCCTCCACAGTGCCTGACGTCCTGGATCTGCACGGTGATCCCGTCCGGGTCCTGAATCGTGATCTCCGGGGTATCGGCCGCGCCCGACGGGGCGGCCGGGCGCTGGTCGGCCGCGGGGCGCACATGGAGGCGGCCTTCCACGCCGTTCTCGGCCAGCGTCTCCATCACCTGCTCCGGGTTGAAGTTGTCGATGCCCAGGCAGAAGTGATGGCCGCCGCCTTCTCCCGCCCGCAGGGCGACGAACTGCGGACCCGCGCCGACCGTCAGGATCGGGATGTCCCCGCGCGCCTGCGACGTCCTGTGCGAGAACCCGAACACCCGCCGGTAGTACCCCAGCGAACGCGCCACGTCCGATACCGGGATCGACACGTGGTTGAGAGTGCGCGCCTCGAACGCGCCCGCGCCTGGCGCGGGTGACGCGGGGATGCCGCACAGCTCGCCGAGGGCGCCCACCCCGCCGCAGTAGCTGGAATCCTGGATCTGCAGCAGCACGCCGTCCGGGTCGTCGAACACCAGCTCCGGCGTGTCCGCGGCGTCCACCACCACCGGCCGCTGCGCCGCGGCCGGCCGCAGGTCGTAGCGCCGCCCCTCGTAGGTCCACGGAAAGATGCGCGCCTCGACGCCCAGCTCCGCGAGCTGGCGCGTGACCCGCTCGGGGTCGAAGCCGTCGATATGCACGCTGAAGTGGTGTCCCACGCCGCGCGGCCGTCCGGGTCGGGCCGGGCTCAACGCGACGAACTGCGGCCCGGCGCCGATGGTCATGATGGGCAGGTTACCGCCGGCCTGGCTCGTGTAGACGGTGAGGCCGAAGAGGCGCTGATAGAAGTCGAGCGAGCGCGGCACGTCGGCCACGCCGATCGAGACGTGGTTCAGGTCGAGGACCGCGAACGGGTGCTCCCGCGGCTGCGCGCGAAGACCGGCGCCGGCCGCCGCCACCGCCGCAGCCCGCAAGAAGTCGCGCCGGCCGACCCGCAACAGCATCAGGGGCACGATTGTCGCGTTCCCAACGGCAGAAATGCAACGCCGCCAGCGGCAGAAATGCAACGATTACAGCGGCAGCCATGCAGGAAACCCGGGGGCGGACGAGCTGGGACGGGCCGGTCGCGGCGACTATCGAGCGCTTGCCGCCCTGGTGGGCGCTGGCGCTGCCGTTCACCTGCGCCTTGGGGGTCGGCGCGTTCGCGGCGCTGCCCGCGGCCGGGCGCAGTCCGTCCCTGGCATGGTCGCTGCTGGCGGCGGCGGGCGTCCTGGGCCTCTGGCTGGTGCTGCTCCTCCTGCGCGCGGCTGCGTCCGGGCGGCGCTTCACCATCGTGCTGCAACCGCGGGCGCAGCACTACCTCCAGGCATGCGCGCAGGCGTCCGTGCTGCTCTACTGGGGCTGGCACTGGCGTCCCGTATACGACCACCTGCCGCTCGTGGCGGCGCAGCTTCTCTTCGCCTACGCGTTCGACATGCTGTTGGCCTGGTCCCGCCGCGACAGCTACACGCTCGGCTTCGGCCCGTTTCCGGTCATCTTCGGCATCAACCTGTTCCTGTGGTTCGTGCCGGACTGGTTCGCCTTCCAGTTCCTGCTCATCGCCGCCGGCTTCGCCGCGAAGGAGCTGATCCGCTGGGACAAGGACGGCCGGCGCGCGCACATCTTCAACCCGTCGTCGCTGCCGCTGGCGATTGGCTCGCTCGTGCTGCTGCTCACCGGCGCGACCGACCTGACGCTGGGACAGGAGATCGCGACGACGTTCGACATCCCCGCCTACATCGGCCTGTGGATCTTCCTGATCGCGCTGCCGGGACAGTTCGCGTTCGGCGTCGCGCCGATGACGCTCGCCGCTACCGCGACGCTGTTCGGTCTCGGCGTGGCTTACCGCGCGGCGACCGGCACGTACTTCTTCGTCGATTCGTACATCCCGGCCGCCGTCTTCCTCGGCATGAACCTGTTGTTCCCGGATCCGTCCACGTCGCCGCGCACCGAGCTCGGCCGGCTGGTCTTCGGCGTGCTGTACGGGCTGAGCGTCGCCGCGCTCTACGCGGGCCTGGAGGCCGCCGGCGCTCCGACGTTCTACGACAAGCTGCTGGCGGTCCCGCTATTGAACCTCGCGGTGCAGGCGATCGACCGCTGGGCGCGGTCGGACGCGGTGCGCCGGCTCGATCCGGCTGCGCTCGCCCGCGCGCTGGCGCCGCGCCGCCGCCATCTCGCCTACATGGCCATCTGGACCGCCGCGTTCCTGACAATCAACACGCTGGAGGGAGTAGGGGACGTCAGCGAGGCGGGGATGCCGCTGTGGCGGCACGCCTGCGACCGGGGCCGCCTGGAGGCCTGCCGTGCGCTTGCGGCGACGTACGCGCCGGAGTGCGTGGCCGGGTCGCCGCGGGCCTGCAACGAGCTCGGCATCCTGGCCGCCGAAGGCCTGGCGTCCACGCCGCTCCCGGCGCCGGCCGCCTTCGCCCGCGCGTGCAGCCTCGGCCTGCCGGAAGGCTGCGCCAACGCGGAAGAGCACGCATCAGGTGGCCGCAACTGGCGCAGCCCGCTGGAGGACTGAGGAAGCCGGTGCGTGCGATGGTTGGCGAGCACGTCGCGAGCGCCTTACCCTCTGTCGTGTGGGGTGGCGGTCCAACTGACGTTACTCCAGGCCCTTTCTGATCCCGGCACGGATGTTGCTCACCTCTCGAGCATTAGGTTGATGTCGGCAGCCTGTATTGCGTTGTGTATCGATGACCTCGTGAAGCTGCTGGATGAATTCAAGACGCGGGAAGCACAGGCAGCGCGCGCTCCGTGACCGCGTTGACATCGTATAAGCACGAAAGTACTGTCAGTGGTACTGGGAGGGTCGACGTGTCACTTGCGCCAGCGGTGTTGCCACGGGAGAGGCTGAACACTATCACGGAAACAATCACCGACCTCAAGGACCGTCTTGCGGAAACCCGAGCGTACGGGGGTGCCTACCGTCTGACCCAAGCTGCGGCCGTGCTATGGGTAATTCATGTAGAAGCGCGCGATTTCCGGCGGTATCCGGCAGCACTGGGTCGCGCCCAGATACGCACAGCAGCCGACCGAACCGTGGCGCGCGAGGTTGCAGTCGAACTCGCACAAGTACTTGAGTCCCTCCGGCAGGTACAAGACGAGTTAGGGGAACTGTTGGGCGGTAGACGCCTCTACTCCGTGGTCCTTCGTCAGTTCTCTGACTTCTGTGATCTGGTCGAGGATCTACAAGAAACATGTGAACTTGCCTCCAGTGAGCGATTCGAGCAGTTTGTCGCACGTTCACTGGGGGAAGCGTGAGCGACCGACGATCGATCGAGTACGGACGGGCCTGCGGTAGCAACCTGAAGCGGCTATCCAAACTCGACAAGAAGGTACCGGCGACAATCAAGGCGGTGCTTGAGCGCTGGGCGGCCAGCGACTCACTGCCCAGGGACCAGATTCCCGGCCTTGGCGGACGTCCCGTTTTCAAAGTGCGGTTCGTGATCGGCAACAGGACAGCCGGGCGCCTTATCCTCCTGATCGACAACACGCGAGTTGTCGCCCTCGCTGCGTACGCCAAGAACCAGCGCGGAAACATGCGCGCGAATGAGATCCTCAACCTGCTGGAGGATGAGGACTAGCCTTCGACTCAGCTTAACGACGGCTCGTTCTCCGATCCTCGCAGCAGCTTCTTCCATCCCTGCTCGATCGCATACTTCAACACGGGCACGAGAGGCATGTGGTGATTTCTGAAACGCAGCACCCATGACAACATGAAGACAATATCGATAACCGTCGACCAACCCTTGCTCGAGCGCCTTGACGACGCGGCGAGAGCCGCTCGCAAGTCGCGGTCGGAACTGTCCCGCCTGGCGTTAACGGAGTGGCTGGACGGTCAGCACTGGCACCGGCGGGCAGCCGAGGATCGCGCCGGCTACGAGGCCCATCCGGTTCGTCCGGAGGAGTTCGGAGGACTGATCGCGGCGCAGGCGGCCGCGTTGGACTTCGACTGACGTTCGGGCCGCTGGTCTTCAACGGTCATCGACCTTCAGCCAACGACAAAAAAGCAACGGTCGCAGCAACAAGAATGCAACGTCCGCAGCGACAAGAATGCAAACCTCCCGCTCAGGCCCGCTGCCACGGTGAAACGGCTCGCGCCCGCGCCGCGCGTGCCGCCGAGACTTGCGCGATAATGACCGCTTTGGATTCCGCCGCGATCAGGATGGACAAGAAGAGCCTCTCGGAACGCGACGTCTGCACGAAGTTCATCACGCCCGCGCTGCGCGCGGCCGGATGGGACGAGATGGCGCAGATCCGCGAGGAGGTGAGCTTCACCAAGGGCCGCATCATCGTGCGGGGCAAGCTGGTCAGCCGGGGCAAAGCCAAGCGGGCTGACTACATCCTCTACTACAAGCCCAACATCACCGTCGCTCTGATCGAGGCCAAGGACAACAACCACGCCGTCGGCGACGGCATGCAGCAGGCGCTCGACTACGCCGACACGCTGAACATTCCGTTCGTGTTTTCCTCCAACGGCGACGGGTTCGTCTTCCACGACCGGACGGGTGCGAGCGCCGAGCTGGAAACCACGCTCGGCCTCGACGCGTTCCCGCCGCCCACGGACCTGTGGGCGCGCTATCGCGTGTGGAAGGGGCTGGAGCCCGAATCTCCCGAGGAGGAGATAGTCCTCCAGGACTACTTCGACGACGCCAGCGGCAGGACCCCGCGCTACTACCAGGTCAACGCCATCAACGCCGCCACCGAGGCGATCGCGAAGGGCCGTAACCGCATCCTGCTGGTCATGGCGACCGGCACGGGCAAGACCTACACCGCCTTTCAGATCATCTGGCGCCTCTGGAAGGCCGGTCGCAGGAAGCGCATCCTGTTTCTGGCCGATCGCAACGTGCTCATCGATCAGACCCTGGTCAACGACTTCCGGCCCTTCGGCGCGGCGATGGCCAAGCTGTCGACGCGCGCCGGCACCATCGAGCGCGCCGGCGAGGTTTCCAGGAGTGCGGCCGGCGCCGGCGGCAAACGGCGGCGCATAGACACCGCGTACGAAATCTACCTCGGCCTGTACCAGGCGATAACCGGCCCGGAAGAACACCAGAAAGTGTTTCGCGAGTTCTCGCGGGACTTCTTTGATATCATCGTGATCGATGAATGCCACCGCGGCAGCGCCGCGGAGGATTCGGCTTGGCGCGAGATTCTGGAGCACTTCTCGTCGGCCACGCAGATCGGCCTGACGGTCACCCCCAAAGAGACCCACTACGTCTCCAACATCGAGTACTTCGGCGAGCCCGTCTACACCTATTCCCTGAAGCAGGGCATCCAGGACGGTTTCCTCGTTTAGCTCCTTGTTATGTCCAGGTGGCGGCAGTCGTTCCGAGCGGTCCGTGAATTCCTCCAAAAAGAAGCTCTTAGCGCAGCATTCAAAGGTTCGCTTCCGTGGATTATTGCAGCCGCGACGAGCCTCACCTACACGGGCTGGGAGTTTCTCAGAGGACCGTCAGGCCCTCTGGTAATTCCCGTTGCTGTTGTTGTGTTCGTAGGTATGGTTCTTGTTGTTGCCGTTGGGACGACGCTGCGCGACGAAACGCTGACCAAGTAAAGAATGAAGGTGATTTCGGAGACGGCCGAGATTCCCACTGAAGAAAGCGGTATTCTGGATTTCGGTGCGGGCATAGAGCAAGCAACAGCCGAAGTCATAGCCGCAACGAATCAGGTTGCGTCGGAAACTCAAAGATATGGTCGTCTCGCAAGGCGACAAAGCCAAAGGTTCGCAACCCATGTGGATAAATCGTTCGTTAAGAAGCGACACCTTGCGATACGCGCGGCTCGTGCGTTCGACCGACGGTCCGACGTCATCGAAGGACGGGTCGAAAGACTTGAAAAAGCCGGATCCACTCTGGATGAGAATTTCGTGGGATTCGCTCGGTTAAGCACGGATCCTGGTGTTCTTCGCACGATACGTCAGGAAGCCAAGACTCTGGTGGCGGCTGTGCCTGATGCGATCAACGGTACAAGTTCTTTCCATCGTGCTGTCGTGAACTTGCACGAACAACGAATTCAACGAGACCTTAGAACCTATCTCAAAATCGTTTGAACAATATCAGCAATGAGGCGAGCTGCACGAATCCCAGAAAGTTCGCCGGGTAGTACTCCCAGCGCGTCACAATGCGACGCTGCCATTGCAGCCACGCAAAGAAACGCTCCACCTTCCACCGCCGCGCATACC
>JAJEEU010000011.1 GCA_022820825.1 Vicinamibacteria bacterium | reverse complement strand
CGATCCGGCCGGCGGCAGCGGCCTGGGCATCGGCCTGCTGGCAACGCTCGACGGTCCCGCGCCGCCGGACCCGCCGGCCGTACTGGCCCGCGACGAGCAGGGCCGCGTGACGGCGCGCGCCGTGCGCCTGGATGCGCCGCTGGAGCTCGACGGCAGTCTCGACGAGGCGGTGTACGCGCGCGTGCCGCCGCTAACCGGCTTCATTCAGAACGACCCGGTGGAAGGCGCGCCGGCCAGCGAGCGGACCGAGGTCTGGATCTTCTTCGACGGCGAGCAGGTCTACCTGTCCGCGCGCTGCTGGGAGAGCCGGCCGGAGCGCATGCGGGCCACCGAGATGCGGCGCGACAACACGAACATCGCCCAGGACGACAACCTGGCGTGGGCGTTCGACACCTTCTACGACCGGCGCAACGGCATGCTGTTCGAGGTGAACGCGGCGGGTGGCCGCATGGACGGCCAGATGAGCAACGAGGGCCGCACGAACTTCGACTGGAACCCGCTCTGGCGCGTCGAGGTGGGCCGCTTCGACGGCGGCTGGACGGTGGAGACGGCCATGCCGTTCAAGTCGCTGCGCTACCGGCCGGGTCCGGCCCAGCTCTGGGGCTTCAACCTGCGGCGGCGGGTGCGCTGGAAGAACGAGCTGGCGTACCTCCGTCCCGTGCCCGCCGCGCTCGGCCCGCGCGGCCTGCGGCCGTCGCTGCTGGCGCCGCTGGTCGGCATCGAGGCGCCGCCGGGGTCGCGCAACCTGGAGGTCAAGCCCTTCGCCATCGCCGACCTGACCACCGACACCGCGGCCACGCCGCCGCTGCGCAACGCGGCGGCGGGCGCCGCCGGGATCGACCTCAAGTACGGCCTGACGCAGAACCTGACGGCCGACTTCACCGTGAACACCGACTTCGCGCAGGTCGAGGCCGACGAGCAGCAGGTGAACCTGACCCGCTTCCGCCTGTTCTTCCCCGAGAAGCGCGAGTTCTTCCTGGAGAACCGCGGCACCTTCGAGTTCGGCGGCGAGGGCGGCGACACGCCGATCCTGTTCCACAGCCGGCAGATCGGCCTGCAGGCCGGCCGCGCGATCCCGGTCCACGCGGGGGCGCGCCTCACCGGCCGCGTCGGGGACTTCGACGTCGGCCTGGTCCAGATGCGGACCGGATCGGAGGATGTTTCCGGCGCCAGCGTCACCGACTTTTCCGTCGTGCGCGTGAAGCGCGACATCCTGCGCGCGAGCAGCATCGGCGTGCTCATGACGCGGCGCTCGGTCAGCCTGCGCGGTCCGGGCGACAGCGGGACCTACGGCATCGACGGCGGATTCTCGTTCCTCGGCAACCTGCTGGTCGTCGACACCTACTGGGCACGGACGGCGACGCCCGGCGCCTCCGGCTCGGAGTCGAGCTGGCGGGCCAACGTCGAATACGACGGCGACCGCTACGGCTTCCGGGCCGAGCGGCTCGTCATCGGCGACGAGTTCCGTCCGGAGGTGGGGTTCGTGCGCCGCCGCGACATGGAGCGCAGCCTGGCCCGCGCGCGGTTCAGCCCGCGGCTGCTGTCGGTGCCGGCCATCCGCAAGCTGTCGTGGAGCGCCGGGATCGACTACATCGAGAACGTGCGGGGCGTGCTGGAGACGCGCGAGGGGGATGCCGAGTTCGGCGTCGAGTTCGAGAACAGCGACCGGCTGACCGTCGGCTACGCGCGCACCTACGAGCGTCTGCTCGAGCCGTTCGACATCACCCCGGACATCAGCATCCCGCCCGGCGGCTACGGCTTCGAAACCTACTCCGCGGAGCTGGTCCTGGGACCGCAACGCGTCGCCTCGGGACGCGTCCGGCTGGACCACGGCGCGTTCTTCAGCGGCCGCAAGACGGAGCTGGCCGTCACGCGGGGCCGCATGCAGCTCACGCGCCGGGTCTCCACCGAGCCGACCTACGCCTACAGCCTCGTGAACCTGCGGGAGGGGCGGTTCACCACGCACCTGGCGGGCGCACGCCTGACGTTCACGGTCACGCCGCTGATGTTCACCAGCGCGCTGATCCAGTACAACACGTCCAACAGCACCGCCGCGGCGAACGTCCGCTTCCGCTGGGAGTACCAGCCTGGGAGCGAGCTGTTCGTCGTCTACAACGAGCAACGCAGCGACCCGCTCTCCGTGCCGCGGCTGGAGCCGATCCGCAACCGCGCGGTAGTCGTGAAGCTGACGCGCCTGTTCCGCTTCTGAGTCCGGACCCGGCGGCTGACTCCGGCGTGCTGGATTGATACGGATACATCAGCGTATAATCTCATCATGCGCACGACGGTGACGCTGGACGACGACATCTATGAAGCCGCGGTGAGCCACGCACGAGCCACCGGTCAGCGCCTCGGACGCGTGCTGTCTGACATGGCGCGGCAGGCGCTGCAGCCCGACTCGCACGGGAGGTCGGCAGCGCGGCGCGCCAGGCGGTTCGCGGCGTTCGACGTACCGGCCGACGCCGGCCTGATCCCCGCCTCGCGCATCCAGCAGGCGCTCGACGACGATGGCGTCGTCTGAGCCGCCCTGCCTGCTGCTGGACGTCAACGCCCTCATGGCGCTGGCGTGGCCGAACCACCAGCATCACCGTGCTGTGGTGGACCGACTCGACCGCCCGCCGGCGCCCGAGTGGGCCACCTGCGCGCTGACTCAGCTCGGTTTCGTGCGCCTGTCTTCGAACCCTGCCGTCGTGGGCGTCCGCCGCACGCCGGCCGAGGCGCTCGACCTGCTGGGCAAGCTCGTCGCGGACGCCCGGCACCGCTTCCTGACGCCGCTGCCTCCCTTGCCGGAGGCGGAGCATCACTTCCGCCACCTGCTCGGGCATCAGCAGGTAACGGACGCGTATCTGCTGGCCGTCGCCACGGCGCATGACGCCGTGCTCCTGACGCTGGACCGCCGCCTGGCGCCCCCGTCCGGCAGCGGCGCGGCCGTCGAAGTAGTCACGCCCTGACGGGCTTCCTGCCGCGTTTAGCCCGCATTTCTCACCGGCGTTCGTCGCGAGGGCGTCGAGGCGCCGCTGTGGTGGGTCGCACGGACTGAACGACGCTGCAGGCGTAGCCGTGACTACGTCGAAGCGGCATGAGGGAGTACTGCCCGCCACAGCGAGCGGATCGGCGGCCGCAGCAGAAGGCCGGTGAGAAATGCGGGCCAGGGGCTGTCCTCCCCGGTGGACGACCGCTGTCTTTTCGGTGGAGCGGGTTGCGCGCGGACGCCGGGCAGCAGCGCTGGTTTTCCGGTTGTTTTCCGGCCTCGGAGCGCCTGGCACGCGTCTTGCTTTCTAGTGACGTGACGCGTCGCCCAGCGAGGCGGAAGACACACACGCGCGGAAAGGACACCTCACGATGAATACGCTGTTGATTACGCGCCGCATCGCTCTGCCGATCATGGTGCTCGCCGTGACGGCGCTGTCGGCGTCGCCGGCGGCCGCCGACGGGCCCAGGCAGGATCTGTTCGAGCGGGTTCAGGAACAGGTGCTCAGGTACCCGTTCTTCACGGTGTTCGACGACATCAGCATCGAGATCGCCGACGAGGGACACGTCGTGATCGCCGGCCACGTCACCCAGGGATACAAGGCGCGGGCCATCGAGAAGCGCGTCGACGCGCTCGACGGCGTGACGGCGGTGACCAACGCCATCGCCGTCCTTCCGGCATCGCTGTTCGATGACCAGTTGCGGCGTGGCATCGCCCGCGCGATATACGGGAACTCCAACTTCTGGCACTACGGCGCCAGGGCGTATCCGTCGATCCACATCGTGGTGAACCGCGGGCACGTGACGCTCACCGGCGTCGTCGACACCGAGGCCGACCGGATGCTGGCCCGGGTGCTCGCCGGGCAGTTCAGCGCCTTCTCCGTCACCAACGAGCTCCGGCTGCCGCACGAGGCGACCGCGGAGCTCGAGGCGCTCGGATAGGTCGAGATCGGCTCCAGCTCGGCGCGTAGCGGACGCCGTCCGGGGGGGTACTAGGGCAGCTCGAAGGCGAACACCGTGGCGCCCTGGCGCGCGCCCTGGAGCTCCTCGTAGAACAGCCCGAGCATCGCGCCGAGCGACGATCCCCATCCGGACGGCGTGGCGATGTACTGCTTGCCGTCCACCGGCAGGTCGACCAGGATGTTCTCGTACGCCGAGTCGAAGTCCCAGACGTCGTGCGGGATCGTCTGGAAGTACCACTCCAGCTCGCCGGCCTGGAACGCCCAGGCCGCTTTCAGGCTGTGCACGTTGCCGGTGTCGATCTGGTCGAGCGCGCTGTAGCGCATCGAACGGTAGGTGCCGCCGTAGACGAGCCAGTTCTCCGGCTCGTTGTCGGCGGTGCGCAGGCGGTCCAGCGTGACCTGACCGGACGCCGTGGACCCGGCAACCAGCAGCGGCGCCGCGCGGTGGATGTTTGGCATGGTGTTTACCCCTCCTGTCCCGCGCGCGAGTCAGGGATTCACCCGGTCACCTCTGCGTCCGCGTGCTCCCACTCCCGGTTGAGCCGCTCCGCCTCGCGGACATCGGTCCGATAGGCTGCCTCGACGGGGTCACTCGGCGCCGGCCTGCAGACGTCGATCACACGAATAGTAATCCTGCGCGCTTCCTTCGCGGACAGGGATGCCGCCAGGCGCGTTGCGAGTTCTCGTCCGCGGCGCGGCGGCGGGCCGTCCGGCGGGGGCGGCGTGCGGTCCGCGCCGAACCAGAGCACCAGATATATGCCGTAACCGTCCGTCGCCGGATCCTGCGTGTAGTGTGCCAGCAACTGGTCGCGCATGGCGCTCCACAGGTCGCGGTGCGAGTTCTTCTTGATCTCGATCGGCGCCTGGAAATCCCGGCACGCGACTCGAATGTCCGCCCGCCGGTCGTTCGCGTACCGCCCTTCCGGCTGGGCGTCGACCGCCGGTGGGAGGCGTTCCCGCAGCAGGCGCAGCAACGCGTCCCGGCAGGAGTCCTCGTGTTTCGGCGCGACCGGCTCGCGGTGAGGCCCCTCGTTCCAGAACAGCCGCCAATCGTTGGCGTTCCCCGTCTGGATCTCAACAGCGATCTCGCGCAGCCGGTCCGCGAGCAGCGCCGCCAGATCACCGGCGTTGGCGGGCGGCCCGTTCGCCATGGTCTGGTGGACCTGCTCGATGTCCGGCGGGCGGTAGCCGGCGTCGCGGCGCACCATCCGCTGCCGGTCGCGCGCGCGCACCAGTGCATCGCGCCAGGCGGACAGTCCCGGGTCGGAGGACAGGTCCGCCAGAGCGCCGCCGGCGGCGCGGTCCGGGGACGCCGCCAGGCAGTCCAGCAACGCACCGATGCCGATAGAAGCCTCCAGGACCAGCGACAGGCCGCCGAAGCCGCGCTCCTGACCGGGACCGAAGGCCGGCCCCAGCAGACGAATCAGCAGGGCCAGATCGAGCGCCCGCATGCCGCACGACAAATCAGGTCCGTCGCTGGTGACGAAGAACGCGGCCAGTTGCCGGATACGAGCGTCCCGACCTCGCACGAACGTCTCGAGCCGACCGCGCCAGCGGTCCGGCGCCGTCACCAGACCGGCCGCCAACCATGGCGTCCGTTGCGTGGCGTTCATGCTCCGCGCGCCGAGCTTCCGCTCGATCAGCCGGGAGAGCGTCGACCGGTCGGCCCAACGCAGGGCCGCCCACAGGAGCGAGGTCAGCGCGCCGATCTGCGCATTCCGGCAACGCGTCGGAAACGAGCGCAACAGCGGCAGCGCGGCGCGGGCGGCCACCTCGCGGTGCGCCTCGTCGCGGGCCAGCGCATCGAGCGCGGGGACGGCGGCGCTGCCCTTGCGCAGCTCGGCGGCGCCATGCCGGCGCAGCACGTCCGCGACGATCTCCGGACGCGACCGGACGACCCGGCGATACCAGCGGTCTGCGCCGGCAACGGGCCTCGTGAAATAGAATGCGAGCGCGCTGCGAAGGGCGTGCTCGTCGAGCGTCAGCGGGCCGTCCGGCGGCGTAGCGTCGTTGTCGACCACGCCGGCGAGGACGGGCAGTGCGAGATGGTATTCCTCGCCCTCCGCTCCCCTGCGCACGATGTCCTCGGCGGCCGGCACGTCGGCGCGCACCGGCGCCCCGCGCAGTCCGGCAAGCGCAGCGTCGACCAATCTGGTGTCGGGAGCCAGCAGATTGCTCAGCCGCGTCCGGGCCTCGTCCCCCGTGATCTCCGGCAGGAGCCCGAACCGGGCGGCGGCGAGCGGACGGAGCACAGCCGGTGGGCAACGGTTCTCTCTCAGCGCCGTCTCCTGCGCTCGGACGGCCTGCCGCAGGGGTTGCCGGCGGCGCTCGTCCCTCGCGATCCAAGTCTGCCTGCGCGCGCTGCGACCCGGATCGATTGGATTGGCGAGCATGCCTTCGAGCCGCTGCCGCAGCCGGTCGTGGCCGCTGGTTTTTTCCCGCAGACCGTCGACCGACAGACCCGTGGCGCCGGCGGCGGCAACCACCGCGAGTACCGCGCGGCCCAGCAGCCAGTCAGCGGCGCGCGGGTCCGCGGCGACGAGCGCTGCGTCCGCGCACCAGCGGGCGAGATCCGGCGGCGGACCGGCCCCGTAGAGGCGGTTTTCAATGCCGGGCCCGCTGGCCGGACACCCCGAGGCCGTCCAGCGCCGCAGGCCCTCCGCAACGATTGCCTTCTGCTGCTCCGGCCGTGCGGTCAACCAGGCGCGCACGCGCGGCAAGGGTCCGCCGGCGGCGCCCGTTTCGTCGTCGAGCACCGCCAGGCTCTCGGCGTACGACCGGGAGACCAGGCCGGCGCCGAGCCATTCCCAGAGCCGCCGGACGTCCAGCGTCTCCCCGTGCGCCTCCAGACCGCGGGCTAGCAGATCCATCGTGTTCAGGCCCGTCAGCCCCGGATCCATCGTCTCCCCGAGAAGCTCCGCGGCAGCATCGGACGCGCCCTGCCGGTTCGATACACGCTCCAACAGGACGGCCACGTCCGCGTCCGACGCTGCTTCGGGAAGGGACCACCAGAAGTGCTTCCGGCCCGGCCCGTCGGTGAGGTAGTCCAATACGCGGGATGCCGGCAGGCGTTCCGGAAAGAGATGCGACAACAGGGTGTCCCGCAGCTCGTCGTCGCGGTCCGGGATGTCGCCCCGGCGAACCTCATCGAGCAGGACTTCGAGCGCCGCCGCCGTCTCCTGCCCGGGCGCCGCGGTGCGGATGAACGCAGCCAGCGCCGCGGCGCGGACGTCCGGGTACCAGCCGTCGTCCCGGACGATGCCGAGCAACAGTTCCGCCACGGCAGGTAGTGGGCCGGCCGCAGCGCTCAGTACGAAGTAGACGAAGCGCTGGTTCTCGGAGTCGCGGCGCGGCTCGCTCAGGATCTCTCGCAGCAGCGGGTCGAGAGCGGCGGTCACGAATGCGCCGGCACCGGACGCCGAGGGAAATTCGGCGAGATGCGGCGCCTCCCGGTGCAGCACCTCCAGCAGCCGGCGCTTGTCGTCCGGCGGGAAGCCCCGTGCGTCTCCGTACAGGACAACGCCGACCGGGTCGCAGTCGATCAGCACGCGACGAACGCCGGAATCGCCGCACAACGCCGCCAGCCATCCCGAGAAGCCCCGCAACGCGGTCACGACCTTGCCGTCGCCGCCCGCGATCAACGCCAGCACGCGCCGCACCGGCAGTCCGTCCTCGATCAGGCGGGCGACGTGTCGCGCGGCCAGGAACTCCGCGACGTGGCGGTGAACCGGGGCCAAAAACCCCTCGCGCGGGGACGTGAACAACCGCGTGGCCAGTGCGCGCCGAAAAACCGCGCCAGCCCGTTCTATGGGCTTCGCAACAGCGACCGATTCCGTCGAGCCGGCAGGCTCCCCGACGCACCGGTCCAAGGCCGGATAGCGCGCATTCGATGGAGGCTGGCGCAGCGCGCATCCATCGCGGTCCGCGAGGAGCAGTCCGGCGCACAGTCGCCCCGCGGCATCGACGAGTTCGGCAGGAGAGGCGGGATGAGCATCCAGCGCAATGCTGTGCTCCTCGTTCGTTTCCTCGACCATCGACCGGCAGGCGCGCTCGAACGTCTCGCTGCGGCTCTCGGGCCATTCGCCACCGGAACCGACTGCGTCGGCCAGCATGGCGAGGCTCTGCGGGTTCGCGAGCAGCGCATCGAGACCGCGGTCCGCGGCCGACTCGATGAACGCTGCCGGGTCCGGAACGTTGCGTTCATCCAGAATCCGCAAGACGTCATCCGACGTCAGCGGATCGAGCGCGAGCACCGCGACGCGTCCGTCCGGCGCGACCGGCTGCAAGCGGTCGCGGTCGTTTGCGCCCAGCCAGTCCGTGGTCCGGCACGACAGGCGGAAGTGCGGCCTGCCCAACGTATCGAGACGCGCCCGGATGGCGTCGAACGGCGTGCGCGCATCGGATGAACCGGCGCGCACCTCGTCGAGGCCGTCGACGAAGAGGGTCTTGCCGCGCCACTTGGGGTGCGCCGCCGGATCGAACGTCAGGAAGTCGCGCGCGGTAATCAGCAGAGCGCGTCGGCTGCCGAGCGCCGCGTACTCGCCCTGCAAGGCTGTGGTCTTGCCGGCGCCCGGATCGCCGAGCAGCACGTAGGCGGGCAGATCCCGACAGGCGGCCAGCGGCCGGGACCCCGCCGCGGGCGCCAGCGCGCCGACGGCGGCGTGTTCCGACCCGCGGTCGTCGGGCAACGGCGTGCACGTTCGGGGCACGGAACTCATGTCTCTTCCAACCAGTGGTCGGCAGGCACGGAGAGAAACTCGTTGAGTGGCACGCCGTCCTCGCCGACGAGCAGCGTCCGGCCGGGCCGGAAACGCGCCCTGAATGCGTCCATGCCACGCCGGTCCGCCCGCCGCGATCCGCTCTTGACTTCGATGGCGGCCAGCCGCGGCCCGCGTTGCAGCACGAAGTCAACCTCCTCAGCGCCGTCGCGCCAGTAGTGGAGGTGCGTGACCGTCGAGGCGGTGTTGAAGAGATGCGCCCCAACGGCGCTCTCGGTCAGGCGCCCCCGGAACGTCCTGTCCGCCATCGCTTCATCGAAGGAGTATCCCGAGCCCGCGGTCATGAGCGCCGTATTCAGCACTTGCAGCTTGGGACTGGACCCACGCCGCCGGGGCGCACGCCCGGCGTACTTCGGCAACCCGGCGAGCAGGCCGGCGGCGGCGAGCAAATCGAGATAGCGCGCCAGCGTCGTCGTGTTCCCGGCGTCCTGCAACTGACCCAGCATCTTGTTGTACGCCAGGATCTGCCCGGACCACTCCGCGCCCAGCTCGAAGAGCCGCTTGAGCAGCGCCGGCTTGTCCACCCGGGTCATCGACAGCAGGTCGCGTTCGAGGTGCGGCTCCACGACCGCCTGGAGGACGTAGTCGCGCCACTGGTCGGGATTGCGCTGGATCGCAGCACCGCGCGGGTAGCCGCCGAAATAGAGATACTCCGGCAGGCTCACGCCGAACGCTGCCGACATCTCCGTGAAGGACCAATGGGCGACCGGGATGCGCTCGAACCGACCGGCCAGGCTCTCGCTCAGCCCGGCCTGCATCAACATGGGCGCCGATCCCAGGATTACAACATGCAGGGGGCAGTCGCTAGCCCGATCCGCGTCCCAGAGCCCCTTGACCGCTTCGGACCAGCGCCGGATCTTCTGGATCTCGTCGAAGACCAGCACCGCGCCCCGGCCGGAGCGCTCTGCCGTGCGCCTGGCCTCTTCCCACTGCCGGACGATCCAGCGCGTATCCCGGGCGTACGGCTCCGAAGTGCCCCGCGCATCGACGGCGTACGGCCGATCTCCCAGTCCTGCCGGGTCGGGTTCGTCGACCGCCAGATAACGGGATTCTCTATCGATCTGCGCGAGGGTTTGCCGGACGATCGTCGTCTTCCCGATCTGGCGCGGGCCGAACAGGGCCTGGATGAACGTCGGCGCATCCGACAGGCGCCGGAGCAAGGTCGCGACCTGGACACGCTGAAAGGCCATACGTCATGATTACATCTTTGAGTAATTTACTCAACAACGTAATCGGACGCTTGCGGCTACCGAGCATTCGCCGCTCCGGCCGCAGGCGGCAGCGTGCGATCGCCGCGGCGTCACCGGGCAGGTCGAAGACCGGCGGCGCGGGAGCCTCACTCCCGCAGGCCGAAGACGAACAGCGAGTGGCCGGCGGCGATGGCCACGAACTGCCGGCCGGCGGCCTCGTAGGTGATCGGCGCGGCCAGCGTGTTGCCGCCGGTGACGGCGCGCCACAGCAGGTCGCCGCTGCGCGCGTCCAGCGCCTGGAAGTAACCCTCGCGGCCGCCCACGAACAGCAGGTCCGTGGCCGTGGTCAGGATGCCGCTGTTCATCACGTCGTAGGTCTCCCACTGCCACACCTTCTCGCCGGTGCGCGGGTTGAAGGCGAGCACCGAGCCGCTGCCCACGTCCGCCGTCCAGGTATTGATGTGGCCGCGGCCGACGGGCGGCGGCTCGGGAACGCCCCTGACCGGACTGCGGTTGCGGCTGCCGGTGTAGGGCTGGCCGGGGACGTACTCCACCGGTGCGGAATCGAAGACCGTGGCGTAGTTCTCCCACGTCGAGAAGTACATCAGCCCGGTGCTCGCGCTGTAGGAGGGCGAGTACCAGTTCGTGCCGCCCTGCTTGCCGGGGTAGGTGGGGTTGTCCGGTCCCTGCGGGGTCTGTATCGGCCGGCCGCTGTCGTCGAGGCCCTCCGCCCAGTTGATGCGCGTGTAGGGGCGGCCGTTGAGGAAGCGTCCGGTCACGCGGTCGAGGATGTAGAAGAAGCCGTTGCGGTTGGCCCACAGCATCGCCTTGACGGTCGACCCGTTGACGTCGAGATCGACCAGCACGGGGATCTGCACGGCGTCGTAGTCGTAGCGGTCGCCGGGCGTGAACTGGAAGTGCCAGGCGAGCTCCCCGGTGTCGGCGTTCAGCGCGACCACGGAGCTGGCGTACAGGTTGTCGCCCGGGCGCTGGTACCAGGCGTAGTCCGGACCCGGATTGCCGATGCCCCAGAACGTCAGGTTCGTCTCCGGGTCGTACGATCCGGTCAGCCAGACCGCCGCGCCGCCGGTCTGCCATGCATCGGGGTCGCAGTGCTCCATCTCGGGCGTGCAGCGCTCCCACGTCTCGGAACCGGGCTCGCCGGGCGCCGGAATGGTGTAGAAGCGCCAGGCTTCCTCGCCGGTGTGGATGTCCAGGGCCGCGATGAAGCCGCGGATGCCCATGTCGCCGCCCGAGGTGCCGACGATCACCTTGTCCTTGACCACCAGCGGCGCGTGCGTGATGGCGTAGGCGTAGGACGGGTCCGCAAGCTGCGTCTCCCACAGCGGCCCGCCGCTCCTGGCGTCGACAGCCACGACCATGGCGTCGACCGTGCCCATCAGCAGCGTGTCGCCGGCGATGGCGAGGCCGCGGTTGGTGAAACCGCAGCAGGGCCGCGCGTCGGGCGACGGCACGTGCTCGTAGATCCAGAACACGCGGCCCGTGCGCGCGTCCAGCGCCACCACGTCGTTCGGCGGCTGCGTGAGATACATGATGCCGTCGACCACCAGCGGCGTCGCCTGGAAGTTGTGCGACGTCTGCGACTGGAACACCCACTTCATCTCCAGGTCGCCCACGTTGTCGAGCGTGATCCGGTCGAGCGCACTGTGGCGCTGGCTGTCGAACGTGCCGGAATAGGTCAGCCAGTTGTGCGGCTCGTCCGCCGCGTTGACCAGCCGTTCCCAGGTGACTTGCGCACCGGCCGGCGCGGGCGGCAGCAGCATCGCAGCCGCGAGCGCGAGCAGAGCGGTCAGCGGTCGTCTCATTGCGTCACCAGTCCCCTCAGCGTCACGAGATACGCCAGCAGGTCGGCCAGCTCCGTCTCGGACAGGGTTTCGGCGTACGACGGCATGGGCGAATCCGCCACTGGCGTCAGCTCCTGCAGATCGGCCTTGTCCAGCGACATCAAGCGCTCCTGCTCGTCGAAGATCTGCACCGTATAGGTGTCCTCGTTGAGGCGCCGGCCCGTGATCACCTCGCCGCCGCGCGTGACGGCGCGCAGCGGCCGGTTGTGCGGCAGCATGTTGCCGGTCGGATCGAGCAGCGTCTCGCGCATCGAGCCCGCCCCGCGCACCGAGCCGATCGCCGTCAGGTCGGGGCCGCTCCGCGATCCGCGCCCGGCCACGCGGTGGCAACTGGCGCAGTCTCCCTTGCCCTCGTAGATCGCCCGCCCGCGCCCGGCGTCGCCCAGCGTCACGACGCCGCCGTCGTAGTCGCGCATGTTGCGGACGTAGGCGACCAGGGCGATCTGGTCGGCGTCGGAGTAGGTGCCGGGCGGCATTCCGCTCCCCGGGATGCCCCGCGTCATGATGCGGCGCAGGTTCTGGTCGGTCGTGGCGAAGCGGAACTGCCCGCTCATGAGGTTGACGCCGGGCACGGCGTCGCCGTCGTCACCGTGGCAGGCGGAGCAGAACTCGTCGTAGAGCTGCGCCCCGCGCTCGATGTCGGCGCGCTCGTACTCCACCGGGTGGTCCTGCGCCGCGGCAGGTAGGCCCGCAAGCCCGGACGCGCCGGCGGTCAGCGCCGCGACGAGCCAGGGGAGCAGGGAACGCGTCGACAAGATGAACGCGATTATTGTGCCGGCCGGGACGCCTGTCAACGCGGGGCGGCGGCGGCCCGCGCGCCATACAATGGGCGGCACATCAACCCGTCGAACTCGATTCCGGAGGTGCTCCCATGCGTAGATCCCACATCCTGACCGCGGCCGGACTGCTCGGCGTGCTGGCGGCGCTCGGCTGGAGCCAGGTACCGAGCAACGCGCAACCGGCGTTCACCGGCGCCGACATCGCCGAGATACAGCAGCTCTACGTGCGCTACAACCAGGGCCTGGACTTCCAGGACGAGGAGCTGTACCTGTCCGCGTGGGCCGACGACGCCGTGTTCACCACCGGCGGCGGCATCCCGTACGCCGGCAGGGAGGAGATCCGCAAGCGGTTCCGCGACCGGCCGCCCCCCGAAGGACGGACCATCACCCACAACAACACGAGCTCGCTGATCACGCCGACCGCGGACGGCGGCGCGAAGGGGCGCACCTACTGGATGGTGATCGACGTCAACGAGGCGCCGCCGCGCATCCTGGCCACCGGGTACTACTTCGACACGTTCAAGCGCACGCCGGACGGCTGGCGCATCGCCACGCGCGGCTCGCAGCGCGGCTGGAACTGGCGGCTGGAAAGCCAGTAGTCGGCGGGGCTAGCGGTCGCCGCGCTTCGACTGGGTGAACCGGGCGTGCCCGCCCAGCGTGCGGTTCGCGGCGCCGCGCACGGCTGGATTCGCACGACCCAGGTGTGAAGCGTCGTCGAATATCTCGATATCGCCGCTCTTCACCCGCTGCCTGACCGCGTCGAGCTCGGCGTCGTGGGTCGCGATCTGGCCTTCCTTGCGGGGACCCAGGCGCAGCACCCGGCCCCGCGACAGCGGGATGCGCAGCGCGCGGCCGGTCCGGTTCACTACCGTCTTCATGGCAGCCGGTAGTATATCCCGCGCGTCTCGCCCGCCCCGGTGGGACGCCGGGGCTCACCACATGCCGCTGATGTCGGTGAGCGGGCCGTCGATCTCGACCACGCGCGTGACCCGCCTGGCCCCGCGCCGCACCTCGACGTCGTAGACGCCGTACGGCACGCCGGAGATCGCGAACCGGCCGTCGCGGTCGGCGATCCCGATGAACGGGCTCGCCGTCACCCGCACCGTGGCCGCCATCTGCTGGTGCAGGTTGCAGCCCACCCGGTAGTCGCCGGCGCGCTCGAACACGTGCTCGTAGGTGCCCCCGATGACGGGCATGCCGACGTTGAACAGCGATTCGCCGGCCTCGTCGATGACGTGCACGTTGTGCAGGTCGTTCTCGCTGTTGATGAAGCGGACGGTCTGGCCCTCGCGCACCACGACGAGACGGGGAATGAACTGGCGGCCGTACTGATCCATCTCCGCCGGCTCGGCCGGCAGCGGGACGTCGAGCGGCGCGTGCGGGTCGAGCGTGACCACCAGGGTCGGCCCGCCGGGGCGCGCCTCGATCCGGCCGGACACCTCGCTCGTACCCTCCGCGACCGGCTCCGGGACGGGCGCATCGGATGCGGGGGGTGCAGCACTGCCGCACGCAGCGGCAACGGCCACCAACGCCACGACAAGAAGGCCCGATGTCGCACCGAAACCGGTACGGCGCCTGCCTGAGACCGGGTGAGGAGGGAACATGTTGGGTATGTGTGACCGACGAGCCGGCCGCGCACGGCGCGGCCCGGCAAGCGCGGCGCGGGGCGAGGGGGCCCCGCTAGTGCTTGCCGGGGGTTTGGGGCGCAGCCCCATCTAGCATTAGTGCATCATCGCGTAGAGCAGCACGTTGATGCCCAGTCCGTAGCCGTCCGGCGAGAAACGCTCGAAGAAACGCGGGTCCTCTGCTTCCCGCTCCCACGCGTCGGCCACGTCGGTGTTGTGCGTCATCACCACCAGGAAGCGGCCGTCCTCGTCCGTGATGGCGCGGAAGTGCGCCTCGCGGCTGTCCGCCCCGCGCTCCGACGTCGTGCGCCCGCCCACGCCGTACCAGAACTGGATGGCGGTGATCTGCGGCACCTTGGCGACGTGCATCTGGGTGCGGAACACCGGGTGGCTCAGCGGGACGTCCTTGATCGGGTATTGCGACGGCGGCAGCACGCGGCCGATCTCGCGCTCCCAGTGGTACCAGGCCCGCGAGCCCCAGAAGTCGTCCACCCAGAGCAGGCCGCCCTTGAGCAGGTACTCCCGGAGGCGCGCCACCTCCTCGTTGCTGAAGCCGATGGTGCCGACGTCCGCCGCCATCGTGAACGGGCAGTTGAACAGCGCGTCGTCCATGAAGCGCACGACCCAGTGGTTCGGCTCGCCGCGCTCGTCGACGCTCACGCGCCCGGTGGTCAGGTCGGAGAACCGGATCATCAGGTTGATGCCGGCGTAGGGGTAGTCCGTCGACCAGCCCATGCCGAGGCGCTCGTAGCGCACGCTGGTGTACATCACCTTGCAGAAGGCGAAGTCGCGGTCGGGCATGCTCCGCGGCGGGAAGCGCGGCGGGAAATTGCCCTCCATGATGCCCCACTGCGCGTGCGCGGCCGTGAGGCCGCCGGCCACGAAGAGGGCTGCCGCAAGAACCACGAACGTCCGGCGCAGCGTCACGTGCTCTCTTATAACACGAACGCCTCGGCGACAGGCGGGCAGGCGCCGATCAGCGGGTCAGTCCGAAGCCGCGCAGCGTGGCGTGGGGGTTGATCAGGCCGTGGCCGAACTCGTCGTCGCGGCCTGCCGGCCCCAGATCGACGGCGAAGTACTTGATGGCGGCCTCGATCACCGCGGGGTCGGTGATGCCCTGGGTCATCAGCAGCGCCGCCAGCCCCGCGACGTGCGGCGCGGCCGACGAGGTGCCCTGGCGCCCGGCGACGACCAGCTCGTCGAAGCGCGGCGGGCGGTACAGGACCGGCGGCAACAGGTGCGTAGCGCTGCCCGCCCTGCTAAGGGTCTGCTGCAGCACGCGCCCGCCGTCGTAGGCGCCGTCGCGGGCAACGTAGCCGCCGGGCGCGGCGATCTCCACGTAGTCCCCCGTGTTGGAGTACTCCGCCCGGCGCAGCGCCCGGTCGACCGCACCCACGGCCATGGCGCCGTCGACGGCGGCGGCCGACACCGCGGGGTGGGAGGGGGCGTTGCCGTCCATGAACTCGTTGCCCGCCGCAATGGCCACGAACGCGCCCCGCCCCACGGCATCCCGGACGGCGTCGTCGATCACCGGCGATTCCTCCTCGCCGCCGAGGCTGAGATTGATCACGCGCGCACCGTTGTCGACGGCGTAGCGCAGGGCGGCGGCGACGTCGGCGTCGCTGCCGCCGCAGCATTCGTCGACGGCGCCGAAGATCAGGTCCCACTCGCCGGCAATCACCTTGAGCGGCATGATCCGCACGTTGAACGCGACGCCCGCGGCGCCGACCCCGTTGTCGGTGAGCTGCCCGACGGTGCCGGCGACGTGCGTGCCGTGTCCGTGGAGGTCCACCGGAAACTCGTCGCCCCAGACGAAGTCCCAGGGAGCGACGAAGCGGCCGGGACCCGCCAGGTCGGGCGCCGCCGCGAACGGGATGCGGAGCGCTCCCAGGGCGGGATACTCCAGCACGTCGTCGACCGTGAACGCCCCGGCCTCGTACTCGATGTAGCCGTCGAAGAACGCGACCCCCGTGTCGATGACGGCGGCGATCACGGTGTCGCCGGCGCCGCGGTTGATGTCCCACGCCTGCGTCATGTTGAGGACGGCCAGGTTCCACTGCTCGGCGAAGTACGGATCGTCCGGCACGAACAGCGCCTGCCGCAGGTAGGCAGGCTGGGCGTACTCCACGTCCGGGCGCGCGGCCAGCGCACGCGCCGCGGCCTCCGGATCGGCGCCGGGGTCGATCTCCAGCAGGTCGAAGTCGGCGCTGCCGGCGAACTTGACGATCACCTCGCCCGACACGTAGCGGGGGTTGGCGGCGGCGGAGACTCCGGCGCGGGCCAGCGACACCTCCCGCGGCGCGCTCCGCACCCGCGGATCGAATCCCGCATCGACCGCAGCGACCGCGAGCGGATCGACGGCGCGCCGGCCGGCCTGCGCGGCGGCCTGGCCGTGGCCGGTACGGCCGGATCCGGGCAGCAGCAGGCCGGCGAGGAGCGCGATCAGCGCCATGACGGGCAGGCGCGGCGGGCGCGATCCGCGGGCGCGGCGCATGTCAGAACCCCGCCGACAGCTTGACCCGCAGCGCCAGGCCGCCGAGGTCGGTCTCGTCGAATGCGGCCGAGACGCCCGCCGCGCCGAGCGCGCCGGGCACCCAGGTCCACTGCCCCTCGCCGCCGATCCACAGCCACGGCAGCAGCGGCGTCTCGACCCCGCCGAGGACGTGCCAACTGCGGTGCGTCTCCCGCGCGTCGTCGCCCCAGGGCGGTCCGAGCGGCGGCACGACGGCGCCGCCGGAAGCCGCCTCCGAGCCGCCGGCGCGCGGCCCGAACGGAGCCGACTCGGCGAACCGGTACACGCCGATGCCGCCGCCGCCGTAGGCCGCAATCCGGGATCCGGTCCGGTAGCCCGCCGTCAACTGGACCGGGGTGATGGCGATGCGGTTGGGAATGCCCAGGTCGAACACCCGGTCGCCGAGCACGAACACCCGGCGCCCGTCCGCCGCGTAGCGCTCGACGCTGCCCTGCACGAACAGCCGGCCGAAACCGACCTGCCCGCCCCCGCCCCAGGCGGCGCCCGCGGGGCTGCCCGTGGTCGCCTCGAGGCTGCGGCTGGCGGTGAACCGCAGGTGGGAGGCCTGGACGAAGCCCCGGACCGAGACCTGCGCGGCGGCGGGCGGCGCCCAGGCGAGGGCCAGGAGCGCCGCCGCGGCGCAGACGCCGAGCCGCCGGCCGGCCGGGAGTGCTGCGCGCAGCTTCAGGACGCCTTCTCCCCCGCGGCCGCCCGGGCATCC
>JAJEEU010000093.1 GCA_022820825.1 Vicinamibacteria bacterium | reverse complement strand
GCGGCGCCGACGCGACGATGTTGAGGACGGACTTCTCGCGGCTGGCGTCGGTCCGCGAGCTGGCCGCCGAAATCCGCGCGCGGGCGCCGCGGATCGACGTGCTGATCAACAACGCCGCGTCCGTCGCGGTGCGGCGCCGGCTCACCGCGGACGGCCACGAGCAGACGTTCGCCGTCAACCACCTGGCGCCGTTCCTGCTGACCGGCCTGCTGCTGCCGCTGCTGCGGCCCGGCGCGCGCATCGTGACCGTGGCCTCCGAGGGGCACCGCTGGGGCGCGCTGGACTTCGACGATCTGCACAACGAGCGGAGCTACAACGCGATGCGCGTGTACGGGCAGACGAAGACGGCGAACATCCTGTGGAGCGCGGAGCTCGCGCGGCGCCTGGCGGGCAGCGCCGTGACATCGAACAGCCTGCACCCCGGCGCGATCCGCACCAACCTGGGCCGCGGCCAGGGGTTCGGCTGGGACCTGCTGCAGCGACTCGTCGTCGGACTGTTCCCGAAGTCGGCGCGGCAGGGCGCCGCGACACCCATCTACCTGGCGGCGTCAGCGGACGTCGAGGGCGTGTCGGGCCGCTACTTCTTCGACTGCCGCGAGAGGCAGCCGGCGCCCCATGCCGCCGATCCACGGGCGGCCGCGCGGCTGTGGGAAGCCAGCGAGGCGCTGGTCGGATTCCGCTACGACTTCAGTGGACTACCTGCGTCTCCATGAAATCGTCCACCATTTCCAGGTGCGGAATCTCCAGGCTGCGCACGGAGTGGATCGCCAGCGCCAGCGCTTCGTCGGCGGTGTACGGCGTCCGCTGCCCGCGCAGCTTGCGGCGCGTCTCGCGCAAGGTCCGCAGCACCTGCGCCCGATCGAAGCGTTGGCCCGCGCAGTGTTCGCAAAAGCTCATGATGGTAAAAGTATACTCGTCCATCATGCCGTTTCCCTGGCGCCGCATCAGCCGCCGAAGCTGTCTTCCCGCGCTGCCCGTCGTGCTCGCCGGGCTGGTCTGGACCCCTTCTCCCGCCGCCGCCGAGGACTGGCCGCAGTGGCGCGGCGCCGACCGCCTGGGGGTCTGGCACGAAGACGGCATCGTCGAGAGCTTCCCCGACAGCGGCTTGCGCGTGGCTTGGCGCACGCCGATCGGATCGGGCTACGCCGGCCCGGCGGTCGCCGACGGGCGCGTATTCGTCCTCGACTGGCAGGCGGACCCCGACTCCCGGACGCTGGACGGCACGGAGCGGGTGCTGGCGCTCGACGAGGAGACGGGCGCGGTGCTCTGGGCGCACGAGTGGGCCACTTCCTACCAGATCATCCAGGCGCGCTACGCGATCGGCCCGCGCGCGACGCCGACCGTGGACGGCGAGCGCGTCTACGTGGTCGGTGCGACCGGACGCTTGTGGTGTCTCGACGCCGCGACCGGCGCGGTCGTCTGGCAGAAGGACTACATCGCGGACTACGACACGACCGTGCCGACATGGGGCATCACGAGCGCGCCGCTGGTCGACGGCGAGCGGCTGATAGCCCTCGTCGGCGGCGAGCCGGACGCCCTCGTGGTGGCTTTCGACAAGCACACGGGCAGCGAGACATGGCGCGCCCTGGACGTCGTCGGGGAGATGGGCTACGCCCAGCCGATCATCTACGAGGCCGGCGGGGCGCGGCAGCTCGTGATCTGGCACGCCGCCGGCCTGGCGTCGCTCGATCCGGAGAGCGGCGCGGTGTACTGGCACGAGCCGTGGGACGCCGGCATGGGCATGTCCATCATCACGCCGGTCAGGGGCGACGACTACCTGCTCGTGAGCAGCTTCTACAACGGCTCGCTGATGATGCGGCTGAACCAGGACCGGCCGGACGCAACGGTGCTGTGGCACGGCGAGAGCCGCAGCGAGCTGCCGCACCAGACGGACACCCTGCACGCGGTGATGAGCACGCCGATCATCGCCGGCGACCTCATCTACGGCGTGGACAGCTACGGCGAGCTGCGGGGGCTGGACGCCGCCACCGGCGACCGCCTGTGGGACAACTACGACATGACGCCGCAGGAGCGCTGGGGCACCGCGTTCATCGTGCGGCACGGCGACCGCTACTTCGTCAACAACGGCGAGGGGGACCTCATCATCGCGCAGTTCACGCCCCAGGGATACGTGGAGATCGACCGCACGCACCTCATCGACGCGACGAACGAGGTCGGCACCTCACGCGCCTGGATCCGCACCGTCAACTGGTCGCACCCGGCCTACGCCAACCGCCACATCATCCACCGCAACGACAACGAGATAATCCGCGCCTCCCTCGCCGCCGCGGACTACTGACTTTCCTCATTCGCGGGACTGGCCGGCGATGCATCCCGCCTGGACGGCGTTGCTCGTCGGTCACGGCCTGTTTCGGCCGCATCCCTCCTCGCGCCTTGCCAGACGGGCGCCTCACCGGCCACTTGCCGGTGACGGTGTTCATGAGAACGATACGGGGGACAATCACGCGCGTTGGCGGTCGTTACGCAGGCAGGACAGGCCGGCGAAGCCATGAACCACGCAGTGCCTACATCCTGAACAAGCGCGTGAGCTTGACGATGAAGGCGCGGTTCTCCAGGCCGGGGAAGCGGCGCATGAGGGTGTCGCGCTCCTCGTTGTAGACGACGAACAGCTCGCTGCCGGGCTGGTACTCCCAGCGGAAGCGGACGTTGGCGGCCATGGTGTTGCTGGCGGTGTTGTACTGCAGCAGCGCGCTGGTGAACATCTTCGGCGTGGCCGTATGGATGATCCGCGAGCCGATGAGCTGTGTGGTGAACTTCCCTTCCGCCAGGTCGATCCAGTTGCTCTCCCAGGACGGCTCCACGGCGAACTTCGGCGTGATCCTGGCCCGGCTTCGGTTGAAGCGCAGGACGGTGCGGCGTCCGCTGTAGAACGTCCCGTGCTCCACGCGCACGTTCAGCGCCACGCGCCGCTGCGAGCCGAAGTTGTAGCCCGCGCGCACGGATCCGAAGTCGTAGCCGCGCACCGGCAGGACGACGTCCGGGGCGATTTCGAAAGGCTCGGGCAGGAATTCGAAGTTGCTGCGGTAGCGCACGAAGAACCGGTCGCTGTTCTCCATCTCGATGGCGAACTGCACGTCGTTCTCGCGCGTCTCCAGACGCCCGGCGAGATTCTCGATGTAGTCGATCCGCGCCCGCCACTGCAGCTTTCTGATCGACGGCACCGACCACAGGCGCGGGCTGAAGCGCAGTTCCCCGGCGCTCTTGCGCATGTCGGGACGGCGCACGAAACCGACCTCGGGATTGAACGCGTCGCCCACCATCAGGTGCTCGGCGCGCAGCCCGTAGCGGTCGCCGTCGAATTCGAAATTGGCGCGGTAGCTGCGGGCCGTCCCCGGCAGGTCCTCCGACTGCGTGCCGGCCCAGTAGGCGTCTATGGCCATCATGTTGCTCAGAAACCGGAACGAGCCGTCGACGCCGACCGCCGTGTTGCCGCCGGGATTGTCCGCGCTGAGCGAGCGCTGCGTCAGCAGCACCCCGATGCTGCTCTGCCGGAACACGTCGCGTTTCAGCCGGACGACGGAGAAGCCCGTCGGCCGCGCCTGCGCCACGTCTTCCTCGCCGGTCCGGATATGCAGCATGCCGACGTCGAACCCGCCGACCCGCCCGGTCATGCGGCCGCCGGCCTGCACCGGCACCTGGCGCCCGTCCTCCAGGCCGATGCGGCGGCTGTAGAACAGGATCGGCGTGTCGCCGCTGTCGCTGTAGCCCTGCGTGCCGCCGAAGGCGAACGTGCCCTGGTTCTCGAGGAAGAACTCGCGCTTCTCGGGGAAGAACAGGCTGAAGCGCGTCAGGTTGACCTGCTGCTCGTCGGCCTCCACCTGCGCGAAATCGGTGTTCAGGGTGAAGTCGGCCGTCAGGCTGCGGGTCACCTCGTACTTGACGTCGAGCCCGCCCGTGCCCGCCAGCGCGTTCGAAATCGGCGGCGAGGCGGCCGTATCGCTGGTCACGTCGGCGATGGCGTACGGCTTTAATTCCAGGTTGCGCCTGATCGGCGGCGTCTCGATGCCCACGAGCGGGGCCGCCAGCGGCGCGCGCAGGCCGCGCCCCCCGACCGCGGGGGGAATCGGGACGAGGTAGGACAACTCGTTCTTCCACTTGTTGCGGCGCCGGGCGTTGAAACCCCAGAGCTGGGCCGTCCCGGGCCGGTAGCGGATGGACTTGAACGGCAGCGCCGACTCGACGGTCCAGCCGCCCTCGAAGCGGCCCACCTCCAGGTCCCAGATCGGATTCCAGTCGAAGTTGGTGCGCGCCTCGTTCAACGACTGGCCGTCCATGCGTCCGCCCAGCGGATTCACCTCGAAGACGAGACCGGTGCGGCGGTCGTACAGCGTGTCGAAGAACCACGAGACGTTGTCGTTGCGCCCGATGTTGTTGTTGTCGCGGCGCATCTCGTCGACGGTCAGGCGGCCCGGCTCGCTCTCCCAGCAGCGCGCGACGAAGTAGACGTTCTCGTCGTCGAAGAAGATCCAGATCTCGGTCTTCTCGGTCGCCGGAGCGCCGGCCTGCGGCTCGACCTGGATGAAGTCCGACATGGCCGGCACGGTGGCGTAGACCTCCTCGTCCAGCCGTCCGTCGATGTCGAGCGGCGTCTCCAGGCGCACGGCGCGGCCGGTGACGCGGCCGGTCTCGTCGCGCGCGAGCACGGCCGGCGGGGCGGGCGGCGGGGGTCCGTCGATGGTGGCGAGCAGGTCGATGCCGAGCCCCGCGCGCTGCGCGGCGGCGGGAACGGGCAGGGCCAACGCGGCGGCCAGCAGGACGGCGGTGGGAAGCGCGACGCGGCGCCCCCGGCGAGGCGATAGGTGCATGGACGAACCGCGCACTATAGCACGCGGCGCTGGAGAGTCGGACTAACTACATCTCCTCGACCGGCAACAAATCACGACCCAACCCCGATCGGAGCGCATTGTGAATGTGGTGCAATGCCACCTCGTTCCGTCCAAGCAGCCACTCCGATTGAATTCCGCGCTCGGCGTTCAACTGAATCTTCGCGATTGTTTCATAGTCCTCGTCCACAATGACATCCCTGAATCGCGTGACTCTTTCTTCATACGAATACCCGGCCTCCTTGAGGCGCGGCTCCATCTGCGGGCTGACGTACCAGGTGTGAACGGTTCGCGATTTCGAAGGCGAGCCTTCAAGCGGAAAAATCCGCACCAGATCGACGCCGAACGTGTCCACCACCATGATGACGTTCGGGTACAGGTAATACAGAGTGGAAGCAATCTGCGGGTAGGGCCAGCGTTCCATGTCCACTGACAGAAATCGCATGAGGTCCAGCTTCTGGTTGGGGTAGACGAAGCGGACGTTCTTCCTGAAGACGTCGCATGTCTGCACGTTGGCCTTCATCTCCTTGCCGACGGTTTCCGCGTGAAGAATGCTGACATGATAGTTTTCAGCGAAAGTATCGATCGCCATTTTCCAGTTTGCCCGCGCATCGATGATCTGCGTGTGCGCGAACGGAAAGTCCGCCAATTTCCAGTGCGCCATGTCGTCTTCAAGGCCGCCCAGGCACTCGGCTTCGTCTATGGGCTCGCCCTGCACCGGCCGCACCCACAGCGTCCCATGCAATTCCGCCGAAGGCAGTTCGAAGAGCGACAGCTCCTCCCTGCAAACGTTCCCGAAATGACTTTTCTTGTTAATCGACATCAACTTCCCGTCGATACCGTACGTCCATGCATGGTAAGGACACATGAAGCGCGCCTTCGACCCGCGTCCTTCGGGTGCGACCTGGGCCCCTCGATGTCGACAGACGTTGGCGTACGCACGAAATCGGCCTTCACCATCCCGAACCATGAGAATCGGGATGCCTGTTTCATTGTCCGACCAATATGTCCCGGGTTCCGGCAGTGCGCTGGAGAGCCCCATGCACAAGGGGGTGCTCCGAAAGAGAACATCCTGCTCCTGCGCCGAGAGCTGCCGGCACGTGAAATCCGACATCGGCACACGCATGATGCCGCC
This sequence comes from Vicinamibacteria bacterium, assembly GCA_022820825.1. Taxonomy (GTDB): domain Bacteria; phylum Acidobacteriota; class Vicinamibacteria; order Vicinamibacterales; family UBA8438; genus JAAXGX01. Next base: position 63,684 of record JAJEEU010000093.1, on the reverse strand, counting down.
GGCGTCGGCAGTGGTCTTGTTGGCGATATGCTCCCTTATAACGCCCAGGACTCGAAGTCGTTCAGACTTGTCCATGATTCGGGATTCCTTGTGGAGACGAGTGAAGCGGCTCACTCCCTACCATTCACGTCCTCGAGCCCGGACGCTGGCAGGCCGTGGCAGAAAGGCCGCCTTGTAGCGCAAGCGTAACGAGTTGTTGAATCTGTGTGGCGGGCGCAATCCGCGACGAGAGGCGCCGGTCGAGGTAATCCGCCGCTCCGGAACGCGCTACGCGGCGCCCGTGGCGGCCAACTTGCGCATGAGCAGACGCAGCTCCGCCGCGCAGACACGCACGAACAGTCGCTTGCGACCTGGCCTGTCCGCGCAGATGCACGCGGCGTAATCGCCGGGCTCGGCCCGCCTGAAACGGGGCGCTGGGGGTGAGGCTCAAGCCATGCCCGGACGCGGGTCCTTCAGCATCCTGACCGGCTGGTCGCCGGCTGCCGGTTCTACCAGCAGCAGCAAAGGCCGGCCGAGATGGCTTCGAGTTGCTCTTCGGTGATGTTCGGATCCGGAGGCAATGCGAGGTGGACCGTCTGCATGTCGCTCTGGTGCACCTTGATCGTCATCGACTCGGGAATCGTGATCCCCAGTTCCTGACTGATTGTCGACTTCGGATCGTCGAGCAGCGCCTGCCGGAAACCATCGTCCGTGGCAGACCTTTCGACAAGCTGTTGCAGCATTTCGTCGCCGCTTCTCATGGCTACCTCCTCGGCTGAACAACCGACGGCACAACGCCGCCTGAAAAAAAACTAACTACAAGGTGAAGACAATCGCAACCCCGAGCACGACATCGCCGAAGAGTCGCCGCGGCGCAACGTCCAGTAGAATGCGCGCATGCGCAGACTTGTGATCGGCTTGCTGGTTGCGGCGTTACTGGGAGCGGTTGATGCGGCCGCGCAGCCGGCGGACCGGACGGCGTGGGGCGATCCCGACATCCAGGGCGTGTTCACGTTCGCCACGATCACGCCGCTGGAGCGGCCGGACGACCTGGAGGGACGCACCGCGCTGACCGCCGAGGAGGCCGCGAGCTTCGAGGCGGAAACCGCGGCCCGGCGCGTGGACCGCCCGCCGCGGCCGGGCGACACCGGGACGTACAACCGGTTCTGGGTGGACTACGGCACGCGGGTGGTCGGCGACCGCGCCACGTCGCTGATCTTCGATCCGCCGGACGGCAAGCTGCCGCCGGCAGCGGCGGCCGCGCAGGCGCGCGCCGAGGCGCGCCGCGCCGCGGGACCGCAGCCTCCCGCCAGCCACGAGGACCTGTCGATCACCGACCGCTGCATCATGGGCTTCAATTCCGGGCCGCCGTTCGTGCCGAGCGCCTACAACAACACCGTGCAACTGCTGCAGACGCCCGACCACGTGGTGATCCTGAACGAGATGATCCACGACGCGCGCATCGTGCCGCTCGACGGCCGGCCGCACGTCGCGGCAGGCCTGCGGCAGTGGATGGGCGACCCGCGCGGACGCTGGGAGGGCGATACGCTGGTGGTCGAGACCACGAACTTCTGGTCGAGCCGCGACATGACCCGCGGCGTCAGCCTGTGGCGCTACATGGACCCGGGCGGCGCGGTAACGACCTCCCGCGTCGTCGAGCGGTTCACACGCCTGGACGGCGGGACGCTGCGCTACGAGTTCACGGTGGACGACCCCGGCACCTGGACGCGGCCGTGGTCGGCGACGTTTCCGCTGGTGGCGATCGACGGCGAGGTATTCGAGTACGCCTGCCACGAAGGCAACTACTCGGCCGCCAACATCCTCGCCGGCGCGCGCGCCGACGAGCGGAAGTAGGCGCGGCGCCGACCCCATCGAGCGGCAGGAATCCGTGACCACGCGCATCACGCTTGCAATCGCGCTGGGCAGCGCCGCCCTCCTGGCGGCGGCGTGCGGATCGCCGGAGGAGGCGGCCGCACCGGCGGCGGCGCCGGAGGCGACGGACGCCGGGCCGGCGGCCGGCGCCATCTCCGAGACGCAGATCACGGTCGGCGAATTCACGTTCGACGTACGCACCGCCGGCCCCGCCGACGGCGAGGTCGTGGTGCTGCTGCACGGCTTCCCGCAGTCGTCCCACGAGTGGCGCCACCAGATGGAAGCGCTCGCGGCAGCCGGGTTCCGCGCGGTGGCGCCCGATCAGCGCGGCTACTCGCCCGGCGCGCGGCCGCCCGCCGTCGAGGACTACGCGCTGCCGCTGCTCGTCCAGGACGTTGTCGGCCTGACCGACGCGCTGGGCGCCGAGCGCTTCCACGTGGTCGGCCACGACTGGGGCGCGGCCGTCGCCTGGGCGGTGGCGGTGGCCGTCCCGGAGCGCGTCATCACGGCCAATCCGGTCTCCGTGCCGCACCTCGACGCGTTCACCGCCGTGCTGAGCGACCCCACGTCGTGCCAGCCCGAGGCATCGGCGTATTTCAACGTCTTCGTCCAGCCCGATTCGGAGGACGGCTTCCTGGCGAACGACTACGCGCAGTTGCGCGCCGTATACGCGGAGCTCGACGCCGGCGCGGTCGCGGAGTACATCCGGGTCCTCGGCACGAAGCCGGCGCTCGGCGCGGCGCTGAACTGGTACCGGGCGAACGTCGGCCCCGGCAGCTTCGGGCGCGAGCCGCTCGGCCCCGTGACCGTGCCGACCATGTTCACCTGGAGCGACGCCGACCAGGCGCTCTGCATCGACGGCGCGCTGCTGACGGAGGACTACGTCGAGGGGCCGTACCGCTTCGAGGTGCTCGAGGGCGTCAGCCACTGGATTCCCGAGGTCGCGGCCGAGGCGTTGTCGGCGCTGCTCCTGGACCACATCGGCAGCCATTCCGAGCGCAGCGGCCTGACCGACGTGGAAGCCGTGCGCGACGGGAGCGGACAGCGCGTGGCGGTGCGCCTGCTGCCGCTGGAGGGCGGCCGCAACTTCCGCGACCTGGGCGGCTATCCGACGCTGGACGGCCGGCGCGTCAGGTGGGGTTGCTGTCCGGGATGCCCGCCGAGCTGATCCGTCCCCTGCTGCGCTCGGACCCGGACTATATCCGCAACACCTTCGCCTACCTGGACGAAACCTACGGCGGCGTCATGGGATATGTCCGCTCGGAGCTCGAGATCGACGACGCCGACTTGGAGCGCATGCGGGCGGCCCTGCTGGAATAGCCCGCGCCGCGGGTCAGCAGTCGGTGACGCCCGCTTCTTCGCAGACGCCGTCGAGCAGCGCCCAGTAGGCGTCGAGCGCCGCGCCGGCCGCCCCGCCGACCGCATCCGGATCGGCGCCCGCTTCCAGGCAGCGCGCCAGGGCGTCCCGCTCGCCCTGCCGGTGGCGGACGTCCGCGGTGGCGTGCACGCGGAAGTACTCCAGCGCTTCCTCGTCGTGGATCCCGTAGTGCTCGCGCAGGCCGGCCAGCTTCGACTGCGACACGTCGGGCTGCTGCGACTCGTAGGCGTACAGGGCCGCGAGGCCGCTGGCCGCATCGCGGCGGGCCAGCCGCTCGAACGTCTCGACCGCGGCGCGTGCGGCGGGCGCGGGCTCGGCCGCTGCGACGGCCTGCCGGTCGAGTCCCAGCGCGGCGGCGAAGTCGAGCCACAACTCCGCGTGCGGCTTCGGGTCGGACGTCTCGTCGGCCAGGTTCGCGGCGAGCTCGGCGCGCACGGCCGGGTCCGCCGCATCCGCCATGGCGGCCCGCAGGTAGCCGGGAAACGCGCGCACGTGCGGATAGTAGACGCGCGCGTAGGTGGCGAGCTGGTCGCGCGTCAGGCGCCCTTGCTCCCACGCAACGTAGAACGGATGGCGCAGAATGCTGCGCGCGGCGACACGCTGATCGAGGCTGTTCAAGACGTCAAACCGATCCACTGCGGCTGGCTCCTTTCCCGAAATCCCGAATGGTACCATAGCAGTCTGCGGCGCTCCCCCGCGCCGGCAAACAGCACATCATGACAGGGAGCGGGCTTCCCGGTCCAGGAGCCGTCGGCCGGATCATCTGCGGCGCATGCGTTGCCGCCGCCGGGGTGATCGCGGTGGCTCCCCAGCCCACGAGCGTGCTCTGGCAGGCCAGCATCATCCTGAGCGAATGGGGGCACTGGCTGGCGGTGCTGGCGCTGCTGCTGCTGCCGGGCTGGCGGCGGTCGCGGACCGACGCTGCCGGGGCGCTCGCGGCCGGGCTCGGGATCCTGCTGCTCCTGTCCCCGGTGGTCCGCGCGCGCGCGCTCAACGCCACGCTGCCGGCGGCGCTGGACAGCGCGTTCGGTCCGCCGCCCGCAAGCGCCCCCACCGTCCAGCCGCCGCGGCCGGCCCCGCTGGTGCTGGCCGACCTGCTGTTCGGCGTGTCTTCGGACGACGTCGTCGTCGACGAGCACGTCTACGCCGTCGTGGAGAACGAGCAGCTTACGCTCGACCTCTACCGGCCGGCGTTCGCCGCAGGGACACTACCCGTCGTCATCGCGATCCACGGCGGCGGCTGGGTCGGCGGCGGCAAGCGCGACCTGCCGGAGCTGTACGAGTATCTCGCGTCGCGCGGCTACGTCGTGGCGAGCATCGCCTACCGCCTGGCCCCGCGGTGGCGCTTCCCGGCGGCGCAGGAAGACGTGACCGCCGCCATCCGCTACGTGCAGGACCTGGCCCATACCCACAGCCTCGACCCGCGGCGGATCGCGCTGCTCGGCCGCTCGGCCGGCGCCCAGATCGCCGTGCTGGCGGCCTACACCGCGTCCGATCCGGCCATCCGCGGCGTGGTCTCGTACTACGGACCGTTCGCCCTGCGCTGGGGCTACGACAACCCGGCCAGGCCGGGCGTGGTCGACTCGTCGGGGCTGCTGGAGACCTACCTGGGCGGCCCCCCGAGCACGCACGGCGAGCAGTACTATGCCGCCGAGCCTTCGCGGTTCGTGACGCCCGAGTCGCCGCCCACGCTGTTCATCCAGGGCCTGCGGGACGAGCACGTCTCGCCGTTCCACGCGGAGTTCGTCAGCTCCCGGCTGATCGACGCGGGCGTGCGGCACGCCGTCGTGCGCATGCCCTGGGCCACGCACGCGTGCGACTACGCCTTCAGCGGGCCGTGCGGCCAGGTCAGCACGTACGCGGTGGAGCGCTTCCTGGGCGCCGTCCTGCACGGGGCGGCCGCGAGTCCGCCATGACGCTGCACCTGGGCGTGCTGGTGGCGTACGCGGCGCTGCTCATGGGCTTCGGCCTGTGGGCCGGCCGCCGCTCGCGGACGGCCGGCGACTTCTTCGTCGCCGGACGCCGGCTCGGCCCGCTGCTCCTCTTCTCCACCGTCCTGGCGTCGAACATCGGCGCGGGGTCCACGGTGAACGCCGCCGCGCTCGGCTACCGCGACGGCCTGAGCGCCTGGTGGTGGGTAGGCTCGGCCGGGATCGGCTCGATCGTGCTGGCGCTGTGGATCGGACCGCACATCCGCCGCATCGCCGCGCGGCATCAGCTCGAAACGGTCGGCGACTACCTGGAGCACCGCTACAGCAGCGGCGTGCGCGCGGCGGTGGCCGTGCTGCTCTGGATCGGCACGCTGGCGATCCTGGCCGGGCAACTGCTCGCCATCGGCTGGGTGCTGAACGTGGTGACCGGGATGGACCGCTGGGCCGGCTGTGTCCTCGGCGGGCTGGTCGTCACGGTGTATTTCACGGCCGGCGGCCTGCTCACCGCCGCGTGGGTGAACGTGGTGCAGCTCGCGGTGCTGCTCGCCGGGTTCGCCGTCGTGCTGCCGCTGGCGCTGGTCGAAGCGGGCGGCGTGGGGCAGGTGATGACCGCCACGGCAGACCTGGAGGGCTACTGGAATCCCTGGCAGGGCGGCGGCTCGGGCTGGTTCTACCTGGCCATGCTCGGACCGTCCTTCGTCGTCTCGCCCGGCCTGCTGCAGAAGGTCTACGGCGCCCGCGACGACGCCGCGGTGCGCACCGGCGTCGGACTGAACGCGGTGGTGCTGCTGCTGTTCGCCGTCGGGCCGCCGCTGCTCGGCATGATCGCCCGCGCGGCGCATCCCGGGCTGGCGAACCAGGACCTGGCGCTGCCGGTCCTGCTCATGGAGACGGTGCCGCCGGTGGTGGGCGCCTTCGGCCTCGCCGCGCTGTTCTCCGCCGAGGTGAGCTCGGCCGACGTGATCCTGTTCATGCTGGCCACGTCGCTCTCCCGCGACCTGTACAAGCGGTTCGTGCGGCCGGCGGCCGGCAGCGCGGAGGTGCTGCGCGTCGCGCGCTACGCGGCGGTCGCCGGCGGCGTGCTGGGAACCGGCCTCGCGATAGCCGCAGAGTCGATCGCCGGCGTGCTGGCGTTCTTCTACACGCTGCTGAGCGTCAGCCTGTTCGTGCCGGTGATTGCCGGGCTGTACTGGCGGCGGGCCGGCGCGGCCGAGGCGCTCGCCGCCATGTCCGGCGGCGTGTCGCTCGCCACGCTGGTACAGCTCGCGAGCGGCGGGGCCGGATTCGCCGGGCTCACCCCGGCCATGTGGGGCCTCGCGGGCGCCGCGCTCGGTTGCGCCGCCGCCGCCGCCGTCAGACTCCGCCGGCCGCGGGCTGCATGAGCGTCGCGGGCTAGTCGAGCAACTGCCCCTTGAGCCAGTCGACGATGGCGGGCTCCAGGTCGGGGTTCTTCGGGAACATCGGCAGGCCGTGCTCGGTGCCGCCGTAAATCTTGACCATCGATTTCGGATGGGTCGACCCGTCCACCGTGGCCTTGATCACCTCGTGCACGCCGGGCGTCAGGTCGTCGGCGTCCGCCGCGGCGCCGAACATGGCCAGACCGGGCGTGTGTGCGATGTGCGCCTTCGCGGCATCGCTGGGGAAGCCGGACAGCGCGAGGAACGCCTTGACGTCCGGATTGCGCACGGCGAGATCGGAGGTCAGCGCCACGCCGCAGCTCGCGCCGCCCACGCCGATGCGTGACGCGTCCACGCCGTCCTGATTCAGGAGGAACGCGTACGCCGCGTCGACGTCCGGGGGCGACTGCTGCATCAGCCGCGGAAACGAGTCGGGCGCTACGAGACCCTCGCCCGGCGTCTCACCGAACCCGCGCAGGTCGAAGGTCAGCACATGGACGCCCGCGTCCACGAGGCTGCCGGCCAGGCTCTCCCACGAGGTGCGGTCCATGTTGCACTGGTGCACCAGCAGCATGCCGGGCCCGGGCCGGCCGGGATCGTAGTAGCTGCCCTTGAGCACCGTGCCGTCGGCGCTCGCGATGTCCACGGCGTCGCCGGCGGCGAGCGCGGCCGGCGCGGCGGCCAGAACGAGGGCGAGACTCAGAACCAGTGACCGCATCGGAACCTCCAGGATGATCGGGAATCGACGAGAACCGTCAAGGATGTAAGCGGCGGGAGTATATCACCCGCCCAGCACGTCGGTTATGCGGCGGGCTGCGGCGCGCACGGCGGGCGGAATCTGCTGCGGTTCTATGTCGCCCTGCGCGGCGTAGCGCTCGAGCCGGTCCAGCTCCGCCACGAGGCGCGCCGCGAACGCCGGCAGGCTGCGGTCGAACGCCGTCTCGAGCGAGGCCTCGGGCCGGCACGGATGCACCAGGACCTCCGGATGCTGCCGCGCGAACGTGGCGACGCAGCGGCGCAATGCGAACCCCTTTGCCACCAGCAGCGCCGAGCGCGGCTGATGCCCGCGATCCGCAAGCACCCGCATGCCGAAGCGCACGTTCTCCAGCGTGCTGGCCGCGGCCGGCTCCGCGATGACGGCCTCCACGGGCACGCCGGCGGCGGCGAGCCGGTCCCTGAACACGTACGCCTCCGGCATGTCGAACACGTCGCGGGTCAGGCGCCCGAAGCTGCCGCTGACGAGCACGCGGGGGGCATGCCCGGCGTGGTATAGGCGCGCGGCATGGTCCGGCACCGCCATGTCCGCCGATCCGAATACGAAGACGACATCCGCCGGACGCGGCGCCTCCGACACCGCGAGATATTCCCAGAGCGGCTGCAGCAGCCGGACGCCGAGCACGGCGCCCACCATACCAGTAGCCCGCGCGTCTCACCAGCCTTCAGCAGAGTGTTATCATCGCTTGACAAGTCGTCCGCAGGCCGCGCACGGCGCGGCCCGGCAAGCCCGGCGCGGGACTATGGGGTCCCCGCAAGGGCTTGCCGGGGGCCTGGGGGCGCAGCCCCCATCTAGTAATGCTGACCGCCCGCGCAACATGGGACGCCCGCTCGCCACGCTGCTCGCCCTGGCGCTAGCCGCCGCCGCGGGCGCCGCGCCGGCGCGCGCCCAGGCGGACTCCGACGCCGTTACCGTAATCTCGCCGGCCGGGCGCGAGCGTATCGCAGTCGTCGCCGCGGACGGCGCGCAGATGCTCGCCCTGGACGACCTGGCCCGCCTGCTGCGCCTCGACGTCCGCGAAGACTCGCGCGCCGGCACCCTGTCGGCGACCGGCGGCGGCGGCGTGCTGATCATGACGCCGGGGCAGCAGATCGCATCCGTGGACGGACGCCTCGTGTCGCTGCGCGCGGCGCCGCGGCGGGACGGCGGCCGCTGGCTGGTGCCGCTCGACCTGCTCACCCGCGCGCTCGGCCCGGTCTCCGGGCAGCCGCTCGAATTCCGCGCCGGAAGCAGGCTGCTGCTCGTCGGCGACGTCCGCGTGCCGCGCGTATCGGCGGCGTACCGCGCCGGCCCGGAGCGCGGCCGGCTGAGCCTGGAGTTGACGCCCGCGGCGGCGCACACGGTCGCGTCCGAGGGCGGGCGGCTCGCAATCGCCTTCGATGCGGACGCCATCGACCTGGAACGGGCGCCGGAGCTGCGCGGCGGTCTCGCGACGCGCTTCGGCCTGGCGGCGGACGCCGCGGGCGTGACGCTGGATCTCGGCCCGGAGGTCGACTCGTACGACGTGACGCGCGAGGATGGACCAGGCGGCGGCGCTACGCTGCGGATCGACCTGCTGGCGCGCCGGGCCGTACCCGCCGCGGCGCCTGCTCCCGCTCCGGCCGAGGACCCGGCTGCCCCGCGGCCGCTCCCCGCGCGGACGGATCTGCTGCCGGAGTTCTCGACCGGACCCGCCGTGCGCCTGGCCGTCATCGATCCGGGACACGGCGGCGACGACCACGGCAGCAGCGGCGTATCGGGGACGCTCGAAAAGGACGTCACCCTCGCCATCGCGCGCCAGTTGCGCGACGCCATCGAGAGCCGGATCGGGCTGCGCGTCATCCTGACCCGCGAGCGCGACGAGGCGGTGGCGCCCGACACGCGCGCCGCCATCGCGAACAACAACAAGGCCGACGTGTTCATCAGCCTGCACGTGAACGCCTCCCCGCGGCCGGCGGCGGCGGGCACCGCCGTGTACTACCTGGGCATCGACGAGTACGGGGCCGAGGCGCGCGAGATTGCCGACCGCCGGATCGAGCCCGTCCCCATCGTCGGCGGGGGCAGCCGCGAGATCGACCTGGTCCGCTGGGACATGGCGCAGATACGTTACGTCGGCCAATCGGGCCGCCTGGCCGGCATGCTGGAAGAGGAGCTCGGACGCCGCGTCGCGTTGAGCCCGCGCCCCGCGCACCAGGCGCCGCTGCGCGTGCTGGTGGGCGCCAACATGCCGGCGGTGCTGGTGGAGCTGGGCTCCCTCGCCGACGAGGACGAGGAAGAACGCCTCGCTAGCGCCCTGTTCCAGGCCGACCTCGTGGATGCAATCGTGACGGGCATCCGCCGCTACAGCGAGGACCTCGGCCGCGCGCGGCAGTTCGCGCCCCGCCTTGCCGCGCCGGGACGCGCGGCGGGCGCGGTGTCGCGGGTACGCGAGCCGTGACCCCCGCAACGCGTTCCCGCCGGAGACGCCGGCAGCGCGGGCGGCGCGCGCTGTACGTCCTGCTGGCCGTGGCCGTCCTGCTGGCCGGCCTGTGGGCGGCCTATACCCTGCTTCCCCGGGGTCCGTCCGGCGCACCGGATCCGGTGGACGCGGCCGGCGGCGGCGACCGCGGCGGCCCGTCGCCCGCGAGCACGGTGCTGCTGTTCTACATCGACGAGGAGGGCACCGCACTGGTCAGCCGGCCGGTGCCCGTACCCGCGGCCGATACGTCGCTGGTGCGCGCGCGGCTCATCGTGGAGCGGCAACTGGAGCCGCCCGAGCCGCCGCTGTTCTCCCCCTTCCCCGCGGGAACGGCCTTGCGCACGATCTACCTGACGCCGGACGGAGACGCATTCGTGGACCTGTCCCGGCATGCGTCGGACGGGCACCCCGGAGGCTCGCTCGACGAGCTGTTCACCGTCTATGCGCTCGTCAACGCGCTGGCGCTCAACGTAGACGCGATCGACGCGGTGCAGATCCTGATCGAGGGACGGGAAGTGGACACGCTGACCGGCCACGTCGACCTGCGGCGGCCGCTCGGCCTGAACCTCAACTGGGTAGCGCCGGAAGATCCGGCCGTAGAGCTGGCGGCGCGCGAGGGCGCCTCATGACCCGCCAACACGCGCCGCCGGCGAATCCGCGCGGCGCCGACCGCGGCCCGGACGATCTGCGGCCGCTGACGCTGACCCCCGGCTGCTCGATGCACGCCGAGGGCTCGGTGCTGATCGAGGCCGGCCGCACCCGCATCATCTGCACAGCCAGCGTCGAGGATCGGGTGCCGCAGTTCCTCCGGGGCAGCGGCAAGGGGTGGGTGACGGCCGAGTACGGGATGCTGCCGCGCGCCACGACGACACGCAGCACGCGTGAAGCGGCGGCCGGCCGGGTGGGCGGCCGCACGCAGGAGATCCAGCGGCTGATCGGGCGCTCCCTGCGCGCCGTGACGCGGCTCGACCGGCTCGGAGAACGGACGATCTGGATCGACTGCGACGTAATCCAGGCGGACGGCGGCACGCGCACCGCGTCGATCACGGGGGGCTTCGTCGCCATGGTGCTGGCGCTCGACAAGCTGCGCGCGGCGGGCGCGCTGGCGGCCGTGCCGGTGGAAGACTACGTGGCGGCCATCAGCGTCGGCATAGTGGGCGGGATGCCGCTGGTGGACCTGGCCTACGAGGAGGATGCGGCGGCCGACGTCGACATGAACGTCGTCAAGACCGGCAACGGCCGCTTCATCGAGGTGCAGGGGACGGCCGAGGGCGCGCCGTTCGACCAGGGCGCGCTGGACGAGTTGCTGCGACTGGCCGACAGCGCGATCGCCCGACTCATCGATCGGCAGCGCGCGATCGTCGGCGACATCCTGTCCGCGCGGCGGTAATGCACCTGCTGATCGCCACGACCAACCGCCACAAGGCGGCCGAGATCCGGGCATTGCTGGCCGGGCTCCCGCTGCGCGTGGACACGCTGGCCGACCATCCCGGCGTGGAGGCGCCGGAGGAGACCGGCGCCACGTTCGCCGACAACGCGCGACTGAAGGCGCTCGCCTACAACCGGCAGACCGGCCGCGCGGCGGTCGCGGACGACTCGGGGCTGGAAATCGACGCGCTCGACGGCGCGCCCGGCGTGCGGTCGGCGCGCTACAACGGCGCCAGCTATCCCGAGAAGTTCGCCGCGATCTACGGGGCGCTCCGCAAGCGGGGCGCCCGGACCAGCACCGCGCGCTTCGTCTGTGCGCTGGCGCTGGCGGACGGCGGGCGCATCGTGTTCGAGACCCGCGGCGTGGTCGAGGGAGAAATCGCCCCGGCGCCGGCCGGCGCCGCCGGGTTCGGCTACGACCCGATCTTCTACTACCCCCCGCGCGGATCGACGTTCGGCGAGCTCCAGCCCGCGGACAAGGCGGCCATCAGCCACCGCGGCCGCGCGTTCCGCGCCCTCCGCGACCACATGGCAACTAACTTGCGGCCTGGCTGACGTCCGCCGGTGCTTCCTCGGCAGCCTCCTCGGATGCCGAGGCAACCGGTCGCTCCGGCTGCGGCAGCCGCACGGTGAACACCGCCCCGCCGCGCGGCCGGTTGGCGGCGGTCACGACGCCGCCGTGCAGGCCGACCAGGTGCTTGACGATGGCCAGGCCGAGCCCGGTCCCGCCCGGATCCCTGGACCGCGACTGCTCGACACGGTAGAAACGCTCGAAGACGCGCTTCAGCTCCGCGGACGGGATCCCCGGACCGCGGTCCCTCACGGTGAGCAGCACGGCCTGATCCTGCGGCTCCGTGCCGAGCACTACCCGGCTGTCGGCGGGCGCGTAGCGGATGGCGTTCTCCAGCAGGTTCTTGACCACGTCGTGCAGCTTGGCCTGGTCCGCCGTGATCTCGGCGGCCAGCGGGGCGATGCGCCGGGTTACCCGTATGCGCCGCTCCTCGATCAGCGGGAGCAGCTCGGTCTCGACGGCCTCGAACAGCGCGTCCGCCGGAAACGTCACGACGCCAAGCGTTTCCTGGCCGGCGTCGAGGCGCGCCAGCCGCAGCAGATCGCTGACCAGCCGGTCCATGCGGCTGGTGTGCCGGTCGATGATGTCGATGAACAAACGGTTGTCCGCCTTGCCGGCGCCGTCCATCAGGGCGTCTACCGCCGCACGGACGGCCGTGAGCGGCGTGCGCAGCTCGTGGGAGACGTTCGCCACGAAATCCTGCCGGACCTGCTCCGCCTGCCGGAACTTGCTCATGTCGTGCAGCACGACCGCCGCGCCCTGCCGGCCGGCGTCGCCCTCCGCCGGCTCCAGGGCCGCCGTGCCGGCCAGCAGCACCAGCGGCGGATCGGTGTTCAGCGTGACCTCGCGCCGCGACGATTCGCCGTGATCGAGCGCCGCCGCGATCTGGCCGGCGATGTCCGGGTGGCGGATCAGCTCGACGTAATGGCGTCCGACCGGCGACGTCTCGAAGCCGAGCATCGTGCGCACGGTATCGTTCGCCATCCGGACCTGGCCCCGGTTGTCCACGACCAGCACCCCCTCCGCCATGCTCGAGAGAATGGCGTCGGTGAGCACCCGGTGCCGCGACAGCTCGTCGAGGCGCCGTCCGAGCTCGTGCACGGACGCGTCCAGCGCGCGGGCGACCGTGCCTATCTCGTCGTCGCCGTAGCCGCGCAGCGGGCGGCTGAGATCCCCCTCGGCATAGCGCCGCGCGACCGCCGCGATTACGGCCACGCGCCGGCTCATGGCGGTGGACGTCACCCAGGCGAGGATCAGGGCGCCCACCAGCGCGAGCAGGATGCCGATCCCCGTCGCGCGCCGCACCGACGCCGCCTGCTCGTCGATGACCGTCAACGGCAGCGCCAGGCGGGCGAAGGCCACGGCCGGATGGGCCACCGGCAGCGCCACGTACAGGAAGTCGCGCTCGACGGTCGTGCTGAAGCGGCGGGTCAGGCCGATGCCGCGCTCGCGGGCGGCCACGATCTCCGGGCGGGAACCGTGATTCTCCATGGCCGCCAGGCCGGCGCCGTCCTCGGCAGAGTCGCCCAGAACAGCGCCGTCGGGCGCGATGAGGGTGACGCGCGCGCCAAGGTCGAGACCGAGCGCGTCGGCCTCGGCGTCGAGCTCGGCCACGGTGGGCGTCGCGGCGCGGCGCGCGACCAGATCGGCCACGAGCCGCGTCTGGGCCACCAGCTCCGACTCGACGCGGTCGAGGAACTGGCGCTGCAGCGACAGCGTCACCAGCGCGCCGGCCAGCAGCAGCGCGACCGTTGCGATGCCGAACGCCGCCAGGAACAGCCGGGTGCGCAGTTTCATCTGATCACGGCGCCGCGAGGCCTGCGGCCTGCGGCATCAAGTCAGCGCGTCCGCGGTAGCCGGACGCCGCTCCAGCAGCTTGTAGCCGAACTGCTTGATCGTGACGATGGCCTCCCGCAGCGGCGGCAGCTTCTCGCGCAGCCGGCGTATGTGCACGTCGACCGTCCGCGTGCCGCCGGTGTAGCGGTAGCCCCAGACGTCCGACAGCAGGAGATCGCGCGACAGCACCCGGCCCGGATGCTCTATGAGATATTTCAACAGCAGGAACTCCTTGGCCGTCAGCCGGACTTCCTGGCCGTCCGTCGTCACCAGGTGCTGCTCGGTATCGACGAGCACCGGGCCGAAGCGCAGCAGCCGCTGCCCCGCGCGCGAGCGTCCGGCGCGCCGGAGCACGGCGCCGACGCGCGCCACGAGCTCCTTCGGGCTGAACGGCTTGGTGACGTAATCGTCCCCGCCCAGCTCGAGGCCGACGATGCGATCGGCTTCCTCGGACTTCGCCGTCAGCATGATGATCGGAATGGCGGCCAGACCCGGATCGGCGCGCATCGCGCGGCAAATCTCCAGTCCATTCAGGCCGGGCAGCAGCAGATCGAGCAGCACGAGGTCCGGCGCCTGCTGCTGGACGTGCGGCAGCACTTCGGTGCCGGAGTACAGCACATCGACCACGTAGCCCGTGCGTTTCAGGTAATGGGCGACGAGATCGGCGATGTCGCGGTCGTCCTCGACCACGAGCACGCGTGTAACGGCAGCGTCAGTCAGAGCTCCCCTCCCGTACATGATGCCGGACCGCTCGTCCGGATGCGATGAAGATCACTTCTTCGGCGATGTTCGTGGCGTGGTCGCCGATGCGTTCGAGATGCCGCGAGATGAGGATCAGGTCGAGCGCGGGCTCGGTGATGGCGGGGTTCCCGACAATGTAGCTGAGCAGCTCGCGGAACACCTGGCCCTTTATGCCGTCGAGCGCGTCGTCGCGTTCGATCACCTCGGCGGCCAGCTTCGTGTCGAGCGACACGTAGGCGTTGAGCGCGTCGCGCAGCATGCCTTGCGCGAGGTCGGCCATGCGGGGAATGTCGATCAGCCGCTTGACCGGCGGGTGCTCCATGTAGCGCAGCGCCGCCTCGGCGATGTTCACCGCGAAGTCGCCGACCCGCTCCAGGTCCCGGTTGATCTTCACGCCCGAGACGATTACGCGCAGATCGGTGGCGACCGGCTGGTGCAGCGCGAGCAGCTTGAAGCAGCGCTCGTCGATCTCGAGGTCGAGCGCGTTGATGGCCTGGTCTCCCATGAACACCCGCTCGGCAAGGTCGCTGTCGTGCTCGACGAGGGCGCGCACGGCGCAGCGGACCTGCTCCTCCGCCTGGCCAGCCATCACGAGCAGGCGCGCCCGGAGCTGGTCGAGCTCGTCCTGGAAGCGCGGCACGATCTTGGGTGCGAGCTGTATCTCGGACATCGATACTGCGGTCACGCGCTAGCCGAAGCGGCCGGTCACGTAGTCCTCGGTGATGCGTTGCGACGGCGCGGTGAAGATGCGGTCCGTGCGATCGTGCTCCACCAGCCGGCCGAGCCACAGCACCGCCGTCCAGTCCGATATCCGCGCCGCACGCTGGACGTTCTGGGTCACGACGACGATAGTGTACCGGCGCTTGAGCTGGTGGATCAGCTCCTCCATCCGCTGCGCGGCGATCGGATCGAGCAGCGCCGCCGGCTCGTCCATCAACACCACCTCCGGCTCGACCGCCAGCGTGCGGGCGAGGCACAGCCGCTGGCGCTGCCCCGCGGAGAGCGCCAGCGCCGGCCCGTGGAGCGTGCCCTTCACCTCGTCCCACAACGCAGCGGACCGCAGGCCGGCCTCGACGCGGCCGTAGAGATCGGCGCGACTCCCCGCCAGCCGGTTCACGCGCAAGCCGTACGCCACGTTCTCGAAGACCGACGTCGGAAACGGGTAAGCCTTCTCGGACACCAGGCCGATCCGGCAGCGCAGGGCGGCGACATCCACCCCGCGGGCGTATATGTCCTGGCCGTCGATCGCGACGCGTCCCTCGACGAGCGCCCCGGCAACCAGCTCGTTCATCCGGTTCAGGGCCTGCAGGAACGTCGTCTTGCCGCAGCCGGGCGGACCGACAACCGCGGTAATCTGGCCCGGCGGGATTTCGAGCGATACGTCCTCGAGCGCCTTGATGTCGCCGAACCAGACGCTGAGTTGCCCGACCTCGATCTTGGCCGGCTCCGGAACGGCCGGCGCCGCGGGTTCCGCGGCGGAAGCCGTGTCCGAGATGCCCGGCAGGCCGGGGGACACGAGCGATTCCGCCACGGGCCGCGGCTTCACGCGACCCTCCGCCGGCTGCGGAACCATGCGGCCAGGGCGGTCATCGCAAGCAACAGGAGCAACAGGGCAATGATACCGGCTGTTGCGTGCCGCGGAACGACCGCGGCCGGCTCCGCCAGCCACTGAAAGATGCGCGGCGGCAGCGCCGCGGGAACCGCACCGGCCGGATCCGGACCCGCCGGCGCGGCCGCCACCGCGCCGATGACGACGAGCGGCGCGGCCGCGCCGAGCGCCCGCGACACGCCGCCCGCCAACCCCGAGAGAATGTCCGGCAGCGCGGCCGGCAGCACCTGTTGGCGGATGGTCTGCCAGCGCGTGGCGCCGAGGGCGTACGATCCCTCGCGCAACCCGTCCGGCAACGCGCGCAGCGCGTCGCGCGCCGCCAGGATCACCAGCGGCAGCACGAGCAGGCCGAGCGTCGCCGCGCCGGCAACGACGCCGACGCCCAACTCGAAGGCGCGCACGAACAGCGCCAGGCCCAGCAGGCCGTAGATGATGGACGGCACGCCGGCCAGGCTGTTGACATTGACCTCGAACAGGCGTCCGAGTCGGCCCCGGATGCCGTACTCCTCCATGTAGATCGCGGCGCCGACGCCGATCGGTACCGCGATGCAGGCCGCCAGTGACACGAGCGCCGCGCTCCAGGCCAGCGCGATCCAGACGCCCCCCGCGCCGGCGCCGATCACGACCGCCCCTCCCGGACGCGGCCGCGCAGCCACGCGCCGATGACGTTGAGCCCGAACGTGCCGGCGAACAGCAGCAGCCCCACGGCGAACAGCGCGTGCCAGGCGGCGGTGCCGGCCGCCACACCGCCCAGGCCGACCTGCAGCACCTGCGCGGTCATGGTCTCGACCGGCGCCAGCGGATTGGCGGCGAGGCTCGGCTGCCGGCCGGCCGCCAGCGCGACGATCATCGTCTCGCCGACGGCGCGCGCCATCGCCAGCACGACCGCGGCGGCGATGCCGGCGCGGGCGGCCGGCAGCACCACGCGCAGCGTCGCCTGCAGCCGCGTGGCGCCCAGCGCGAATGCCGCCTCGCGCAGGCCGCGCGGCACGCCTTGCAGCGCCTCCTCCGACAGCGACGACACCATGGGCAGGATCATGATGCCCATGACGATGCCGGCGCTCAGCGCGTTCAGGTCCGGCAGTCCCGGCAGGCAGCGCTGGAGAAGCGGCGTGAGCAGCAGCAGCGCGGCCGCGCCGAACACGACCGTGGGCACGCCGGCCAGGAATTCGAGCGCCCCGCGCGCCACGCGCCGCACGCGGCGCGGCGCGTACTCGCTCAGCCAGACCGCCGCCAGCAGGCCCGCCGGCACGGCAATGAGCAAGGCCAGGGCCGCCACCAGCAGCGTGCCCGCGACCAGCGGCAGCACGCCGTAGCGCGGCTCGCCCGCGAGCGGCGCCCAGACGGCGCCCAGCAGGAAGTCGGCCGGGGCCACGTCACGGAAGAGCGGCGCGCTGCCGGCGACGAGAACGGCGAGGATGGCGGCCGTGACCAGCAGCGGCACGGTCGCGCAGGCAAGCAGCACCCGTTCCATTACCGCTTCCAGGCCGGATCGGACACTCTGCCGCATCGCATGAACGGTACCGGCCGCTGATTTCGCGCCCGTTACCGGCCGGTAACGTCTATGTATAAAGCACGGCGGAGGCGCGCCCGGAAATGGTAGCATCGGGCGGTTGCCCGCCCCTGCGGCGCGGCGGCCGACCGATGCATCTGCGCGTTATCGTCGTCCTGGCCCTCCGCAACCTGCGGCGCTACCTGCGCCGCTCCGTGCTCACCGCCTCCGCGATGATCGTGGGCAGCGCGTTGCTGATTTTCACGATCTCGGTCGGCGACGGCGGCCACGAGCAGTGGATCGAGTCGGGCGTGCGCCTGGGCAACGGACACGTCACCGTCGAGCATCCCGAGTACCGCGTGAGCCGCCGGATCGACCACCGCCTGCGGGACGACGTGCGGCGCGCGGCCGAGCAGGCGCTGCGCGCTCCCGACATCGCGCCGCACGTCGTCGCCGCATCGGCGCGGCTCAGCATCGGCGGACTCGCCAGCTCCGCGGCCGGGGCGCGCCCGGCGCAGATTGTCGCGGTGGATCCGATCGCGGAGGCCGAATTCGGCACGGTCGACGAGCAACTGGTCGAGGGGCGCTACCTGGAACCGGACGACACCGTGGCCGCCTACGTCGGAGCCGAGCTGGTCGACAGCCTGGAGCTGCGGATCGGATCGCGTTTCGTCGTGCAGGCGCAGGACGCCGAGCGCGAGATCGCGGGGCAACTGCTCCGCGTGGCCGGCATCTTCCGCAGCGGCGTGCCGGAAGTCGACCAGACGACGATGCACATACCGCTGGCGACGGCCGGCGACTGGCTCGGTTCGGGAACGAACGTCACGAACGTCGGCGTCATGCTGGACGTCAGCTCCTCCACGGCGCACGTCGCCGGCCGCCTGGAGCGCACGCTGGCCGACACGGTCGCGCGCGGCGACGTGCGGGTGATGGGCTGGCGCGAAGCGGATCCGGCGCTGGCGGCGGCCATCGCCATCGACGACTTCGGCAACTACCTGATCCAGGGGTTCCTGTTCGTCATCATCGCGTTCAGCATCGTGAACACCGTGCTGATGTCGGTGATGCTGCGCCGGCGCGAGTTCGGCGTGCTGCAGGCGCTGGGATTGACGCCGGGCCAGACCGGCGCGGTCGTGCTGGTGGAAGGTCTCACGCTGTCGGTCGCCAGCGGCCTGCTCGGCGTGGCCCTCGGCCTGCT
Organism: Vicinamibacteria bacterium; assembly: GCA_022820825.1. Classification (GTDB taxonomy): domain Bacteria; phylum Acidobacteriota; class Vicinamibacteria; order Vicinamibacterales; family UBA8438; genus JAAXGX01. The sequence goes on along the minus strand of JAJEEU010000093.1, from coordinate 45,043 downwards.
GGTCACCTGGGGCGTATTCGGCGACGGCCTCGACATGTCGGTGATGATGGAGAACATCGATCAGATGACATTCTCGGGCGCCGTCGTCGATCCCGTCATCATCCCGCTCGTCACGGCGCAACGCCTGACGCAGATCGTCGTGTTCATCCTGTGCATCGGCGCCGCCGCATCGATCTATCCCGCGCTGCGCGCGGCGCGGATCGACGTGATCGAGGCGCTCAAATTCGACCGCTGAGGCGGGATCGGGCCGGTTGACGGGCGTCCGTCGCTTGGCGAAAATGGAGGCCATGGACGCAGGCACCACCGGCGCCGGGACGGCTGCCGCAACGAAGATGATCGAGCCTTCGATCGGCAATGCCCTGCCGCACTTCGCCCCGCTCATGGTATTCCCGCTCGTTGCCTGCGCCGCGCTATGGGGCGGCTGGTGGATTGCGTTACCGATAGTTCTATTGTCGGCCGTCGAGCATTTCGACAATTTCCTGGGCGTGGCGGAGCGCAACATCGATCCCGACACGACGCACGAGAAGCAGTTGTTCCTCTACAAGCTCTCGCTGTGGTTGTGGGCGGCGGCGTGGCCGGTGACGTTCGTTTTCGCCCTCTGGCAGATCCTGATCTCCGGCCACCTCGCCACCTGGGAAGTCGCCCTGATGGCTCCGGTGCTGGCCGGCGTGGGCCAGTCGATCTTCATCGTCGGCCACGAGCTGGTGCACCGGCGCGCCGCGTGGGAGCGGCGGCTGGGAGAGTTGCTGCTGGCCTGCGCATCCTACCCGCACTATGCGACGGAGCACATCTACATGCACCACCCCCTCGTCTGCACGCCGGGGGATCCGGGCTCCGCACCCAAGGGCGTCAGCCTGTGGCAGTACCTGCCGCGGGAGATCTGGAGCAACGTGGCGGGTGCGTGGAAGTTCGAGCGCACCCGGCTGGCGCGCCGGCGGCTGCCGGTCTGGCACTACACGAATCCGTTCTGGCGCTACGTGCTGCAGACCGGCGGCTGGTACGCACTGGTCTACTGGATGGGCGGCCCGTGGGCGGTGCTGGTGTACGCCGGCCTCTGCTTCATCGTGGTTTTCTCGATGAAGGTCAGCAACTACGTCCAGCACTATGGATTGCGGCGTATCCGCCTGCCGGGCGGACGGTACGAGACGGTCAAGGCGCGGCACGCCTGGAGCGCCGACTACAAGTTCAGCAACTGGTTCTACTTCAACATGCAGCGGCACGCCGACCACCACGCGGCGACCAACCGCCGCTATCCGCTGTTGCAACATCACGGCGGCGACGAGTCGCCCCAATTGCCTGGCACCTACGTCCAGATGGGCGGCCTGGCGATGTCCTCCAAACGCTGGTTCGAGAAGATGGATCCGCTGCTCGATCGCCAGCGCGCGTATTTCTATCCCGACATCGAGGATTGGAGCGCGTACGACAGTCCGGCGTACGCCGCGAAGCCGGACGCCTTCGACGCGATCGCCGAGATCCACGCCGCCGCGCCGCGCATGGCCGGGTGGATCAACCGCTCCCCCGCGCTGCTCGACAGCCTCAGGGAGCGGGAGTTCACCGACCTCGATCTGCCGGACGGCTTCGGCCCCGATCCGGAATTCGAGGCCGTCGCGCGGCGCGGCCTGGCGCGCGTGTACTGGACCAGGGAGCTCGGCGCATCCGAAATGCGGGAGCAACTTGCCGATCTCCCGGTGCAGGACGCCAGGGAAGCGGTGGAGGTGGCCCGGGAGTGGTCGAACGGCAAGGTGTTCCAGGTCGGCATGCACACCATGCGCGGCAGCCTGGCGCCGGCCGAGGCGGCGGCGGCGCTGTCCAACGTCGCGGCGGCCTCGATATCCGCCGTATTGTCGGCCGTCGAAGAGGATTCCGCCGACAGCGGCGGCGCGCGGGCGGAGGGTGGCGTTGCGGTCGTGGTTCTCGGTGCGCTGGCCGGCGGCGAGGCGATGCCGGGCGCTGCGCTCGACGTGCTGTTCGTGCATGGCGGCGGCGCGGACGAGCCGCACGCGGCGCTGTGCCGCCGCTTCCATCAGGCGCTGCGCGCGCTGTCGCAGGACAACCTGCTGCTGGCGCCGATCCCGCGCGAACGGAAGGCGCGTCCCGTGCGGTCGCTGGACGCCTTCCGGGAGCACTACCTGACCACCGGCTCGGCGGCCGAGCTGCTGGAGCTGACCCGGGCGCGGTGTGTCTTCGTATCGGGCGCTTCCGGGATTGCCGAACGCTTCGAGGCAGCGCGCCGCGAGGCCCTGGCGCAGGGGGCGGCGCGCAACGACGCCATGGCCGAGCTCCGCAAGTCGCCCGCGGGTGCGTCGGAGCCCGGTCTGCTGGCGATTGACGACATGCGCGGCGGAGCGCGCGACCTGGAGCGCGCCGCCCGGTTGTTGCAAATGACCCACGCGGGCGAGGTCCCGGAGCTGCTGGCGCCGGACGCGGCGTCCGTCTTCCACGCCGCCGCCAGCCGCGGCTTGATCCCGGACGGCGCCGCGGCGCGGCTGACGGCGGCGGAGAGCATGTGGCGGAATCTGCACGGCATTCTGCGGCTGGTCGTGGATGACGGCTTCGCCGTCGACGCCGCGGCCGACAGGGTCAAGTCCGTGATTGCACGGTCGTGCGGCATGGACGACTGGGATGCGCTGGCGGACGCGATCCGCACGACAGCGTCCCGCGCGGCAGGCGAAGTCCACGCATTGAGCGCAGAAGCCCCGGGGCGCTGAGAACCGAGTGGTAACATTGGCGATTGACATGCGCTCGACCACCATCGGCCTGACCGTTGCGGCGTTGCTGGCCGCCGCGGTTCCGGCCGCGGCCCAGGTCGACCCGCTGGAGATCATCGACCGCGTCGACCGCCTGCTGCGCGGCGACTCGAGCCGCGGCGTCGCCACCATGGAAGTCGTGACCGAGCACTGGGAGCGCCAGATGACCATGGAGATTTGGTCGCTCGGCACCGACTATTCGCTCGTCCGCCTGCGCGCTCCGCAGAGGGAGGCCGGCACCGCGACGCTCAAGGCCGAGGCCGACATCTGGAACTACCTGCCCAAGGTAGACCGGACCATCAAGGTCCCGGCGTCCATGATGGGCGGCGCGTGGATGGGCTCGCACTTCACGAACGACGACCTCGTGAAGGAGAGCCGGCTCATAGAGGATTACGACATCGAGCTGGCGTTCGACGGCGAGAATCCGGACGGCGTGGCGGTCTGGGAGTTCCGGCTGACGCCGAAGCCCGATGCGGCCGTCGTCTGGGGCAGCATCGAATACCGGATCCGGCAAAGCGACGACATGCCGCTGTGGACGGGATTCTACGACGAGGACGGCGAGTTGGTGCGCACGATGGAGCACGGCGAGTTCACCGAGTTCGGCGGCCGCACCGTGCCCGGCGTCATGGACGTGTACCCCGCGGACAAGCCCGACGAACGGACGACGATCCGCTACGAGGAGCTGGAGTTCGACGTCGACCTGGAGCCCGCCTTCTTCTCCCTCCGCTCACTGCAGCGCCGGAGATAGCCGCCGGTGACCGGCCCCTGGTGGCGAATCGGCTGGCGCAACCTCGGCCGCAACCGCAAGCGGACCGCCCTCACCGCGCTCGGCCTGGCGGTCGGCTACATTGCCGTGGTGTTCATGGTCGGCTGGGCGGAAGGCATCTCCGCCGAGCTGATCGAGAACGCCACGTCGCTCGTCAGCGGACAAATCGAAATCCACGATGAGGAGTACCGTCCCGAGCGCAGCCTGTACGACACCATCGGCGGCCGCGACGGCACCGACGTAGAAACGTTGCTGCGCGACATCACTGCCGACGAGGCGGTGGTCGCGGCCGCCCCGCGGGCATACGCCGGCGGGCTGGTCAGCTCCGGGGAAGCCACCTCGGCGGGCAGCCTGATGGGCGTCGATCCGGAGCGCGAGGTCGCGCTGACCCGTTTCCTCGATCCGCTCGTCGAGGGCCGGCTGCCGGTACCGGGCGCGTACGAGCTCGTGGTCGGCGAGGAAATGGCGCGGCAACTGGAGGTCGCCGTGGGCGACGAGCTCGTCGTCGTCGCATCCGCCGCCGACGGGTCGATGGCCAACGACCTGTACACGATCGCCGGCATCTACAGCACCGGTCTGGTCGAGTTCGACGCGGCTACGGCGGTAATGCCGATCACCGATTTGCAGGCGCTCGTCGTGCTCGATCCCGGCCGGATCCACGAGATTGCGGTCGCGACGGCCGATCCCGCGGCGGCCGGCGCAACGGCCGGGCGTCTTGCCGCGGCCCTGGGCGCCGAGGAGCGCGCCATCGCGATTGCGCCCTGGGCCGAGCTCAACCCCGTGCTGGCCGAGTACATCTCGCTCGCCGACTCCCTGTACTGGATCTTCATCGTCGTCATCTTCGCGATCGCCAGCTTCGGCATCGCGAACACGATGCTGATGGCCACCTTCGAGCGCCGGCGGGAGTTCGCGGTCATGCTGGCGCTGGGATCGTCGCCCGGGTCCATCGTGGGCAGCGTGCTGTACGAAGCGATGGCCATCGGCCTCGTCAGCCTCGCTCTCGGCGCGGCAGTCACGGGGCCCCTCATGATCTGGTTCTACACGGCGCCGCCCAGCCTGGGGTGGCTCTATGGCAACGTCACCCTGCAGGGCGCGCTGCTGACGCCCACCTTGCGGGTCGGCATCAACGTGCCCGCGTGGACGTGGGCGACGGTCGGACTGATCCTGACGGCGCTGATCGCGGCGTTCTACCCCGCCGTCCGCGCCGCGCGCGTGCCCCCCGCGGACACGCTCTCGGGGCTGTAGGAATCCGCGATGCACGCCCGCGTTCTCGTCATGCTGGCCCTGCGCAACCTGCGCCGCCACCTGCGGCGCACGGTGTTGACCGCCGCGGCGATGATTGCCGGCGCGGTGGTAATGGTGTTCTCGTTCACGCTCGACGACGGCAGCCACGAGCAGTGGGTCGACTCCGGCGTGCGGATGGGCAGCGGCCACGTCACCGTGGAGCGCCCCGAGTACCGCGTCAGCCGCCGCATCGACGACCGGCTGGCGGACGACGTGCGCCGGGCCGCCGAGCAGGCGTTGCATTCTCCCGAGCTCGCACCGCATGTCACGGCGCTGTCCGCGAGGCTCGGCATCACCGGCCTGGCGAGCTCGGCCGCCGGTTCCCGTCCGGCGCAGATCGTGGCCGTCGATCCCGCCGCCGAAGCGGACTTCGGCACCATCGACGACCAGGTGGCCGAGGGGCGCTACCTCGAAGCGGACGACGGACTGGCGGCCTGCGTCGGCGCCGGCCTGGCGGAAAGCCTCGATCTGGAGCTGGGATCGCGCTTCGTGGTGCAGGCGCAGGACGCCGAGCGCGAGATCGCGGGGCAGCTCCTGCGGGTGGTCGGCATCTTCCGCAGCGGCCTGCCCGCGATCGACCAGATGCTGATCCATGTTCCGCTGGCGACGGCCGGCGAGTGGCTCGGCTCCGCCACCGACGTCACCAACGTCGGCGTCGTGCTGGCGGACAGCGACGCCACCGCGTTGGTTGTCGACCGGCTGGAGCGCGCCCTGGCGGAACCCGTGGCGCGCGGCGAGGTCCGCGTGATGGGCTGGGAGGAGTCCGATCCGACGCTGGCAACCGCGATTGCCGTCGACGCGTTGGGCAACTACATCATTCAGGGGTTCCTGCTCGTCATCATCGCGTTCGGCATCGTGAACACGGTGCTGATGTCGGTGATGCACCGCCACCGCGAGTTCGGCGTGCTGCGGGCGCTGGGCCTGTCGCCGGGCCAGACCGGCACCATCGTGCTGATCGAGGGACTCGCGCTGGCGGCCGCCAGCGGACTGGTCGGGGTGGGTCTGGGCATTCTGATCATGTGGTATTTCCTGGGCGACGGGCTCGACATGGCGACCTTCATGGAAGGCGCGGAGGACCTGACCTTCGGCGGTGTCCAGGTCGACCCGGTCATCGTGCCGATCTTCGGGGCGTTGCGCATGGTCCAGATCACCGCGTTCATCGTGGGGGTCGGTTGCCTGTCGGCCGTCTACCCCGCGCTGCGCGCGATGCGCATCGACGTTACCGAGGCGATGAAGTTCGACCGCTGAGACAGCAAGGGGGCGCATGGCAGCCAACGACAGCGCGGCCGTGAGGACGGAAGGCGTCTGGAAGACCTTCCACCAGGAGGCCGAGGAGGTGCACGCGGTCCGCGACGTCAGCCTGACCGTGGAGCGCGGCGAGTTCACCGCGCTGGCCGGCCCGTCGGGTTCCGGCAAGACCACCCTGCTCAACCTGATCGGCGGCCTGACGCGGCCCTCGCAGGGGCGGGTGTGGGTGGCGGGGCGCGAGGTGAGCGAAATGTCGAACCAGGAGCTCGCGCGGCTGCGGCTCGAGGAGGTCGGCTTCGTGTTCCAGGCCTACAACCTGCTGCCGGTGCTCACGGCGCTCGAGAATGCCGAGTTCCCCATGCTGCTCCAGGGCGTCGACCCCGCGGAGCGTCACGCGCGCGTCGGCGAGCTGTTCGAGCGCACGGGCATGTCCGGCCTCGAGGATCGACGCCCCGGCAAGCTGTCGGGCGGCCAGCAGCAGCGGGTCGCCGTGGTGCGCGCGGTGGCCAGCCGGCCGGCGCTGGTGCTGGCGGACGAGCCGACGGCCAACCTCGACTCGACGGCCAGCGAAGCGCTGCTGGACGTCATGGGCGAGCTGAACCGCGACTTGGGCGTGACGTTCGTCTTCGCCACGCACGACAGCCGCGTGATGGAGCGTTCCCGGCGCCTGGTCCGCATGGTGGACGGCGCGGTGGCCGCGGACGAGCGCCGCGCCTGACTCGATGAAGAACCGCGTCCGTGCACGAGCAGGCGGCGGCGAAAGCCCCGCTGCATTCGACCGGCCATGCATCCCGCCTGGACTGCGTTGCTCGTCGCTCACATATCATCGAATATGCTCGCTCCTCGCGCCTTGCCAGCCGGGCGCCTGACCGGTCTCGGTGCAACGCGGGGCTTACGCCGCCGCCTGCTATGTGCGGCCGTGGCGTTGGTTGCACTATCCGGTGCGGCTTCGGCGCAGACCCTGCCCTTCTCCGGCTACGTGCAGACCGTTCCGCTCGCAGGCACCGCGGGCAACGCGGTAAGCGACTTCAACCGCTTCCGGATATCCGCCACGCCGGATGCGGGGCCGTTGCGGTTCGAGGCGGCCTACGAGCATGTCCTGACGTTTCAGCGCACGGCGGGCGTGCCCGGGTTCAGCCTGGCCGCGGTGCCCGGCGGCGGCGAGTGGCTGGACCTGCAGTGGACGCTCACGGAGCGCGAGCACGTCGTCTGGCGGCACCGCTTCGACCGCTTCAACGTCGGGTTCGCACCCGCCGAAAACCTGGAGGTGACCGCCGGGCGGCAGGCCGTCTCCTGGGGCACCGCGCTCTTTCTCACGCCGAGCGATCCGTTCACGCCGTTCAATCCGGTCGACCCGTTCAGGGAGTTCCGCGCCGGGGTCGACGCCGCGCGCATCCGCTACTACCCCGGCCCGCTCAGCGAGGTCGACGTCGTCGTGCGGCAGACCCGGTCGCCGGCGGGCGAGGAGACGACGGCGCTCGCGCGCGGCCTGACGACCGTGCGAAACTGGGAGCTTTCGGGCTGGGGCGGCACGCTGTACGGCGACCCGGCGGCCGCGTTCGGCAGCGCCGGCTCGCTCGGCAGTTGGGCCGTGCGGGGCGAGGCCGTGGTGCGCCGCCTCGAGGAAGCGCTGGTGTTCCGCGGCACGATCGGCGTCGACCGGCAACTGCAGGCCGGGGGGAGGGATCTCACGCTCGGCGTCGAGTATCAGCGCGACGGCCTGGGCGCCGCCGGGCCGGACGAGCTGACGGATCTGCTGGAATCGGATACGTTCCTGCGCGGAGAGCACCAGGTCCTCGGACGCGACGAGGCCGTCGTGCAGGCCTCCTACCAGGTGCACCCGCTCTGGAGCGTCAGCGGGCTGTGGCTGTGGAACCTGAACGACCGCAGCGCGATCCTCGGGCCGAGCCTGGCGTATTCGGCCGCCGACAACGCAGCAATCGCGGCCGGGGTCTTCATCGGCGTCGGCGACGACGCGGCCACGGACGACCTCCCGTTGCCGTCCGAATACGGCCTGGCAGGCGTCACCGGATTCATCTCCTTCAGTTGGTTCTTCTAGCCCGCTTGACAGCGAATAACAGCGGGACCAGAATCCGCGCATGGGGGTGTCGATGGCGAATCGGCTCGGGTGGGTTGCACTGGCGGCGCTGGCCGTTGCGGTTGCGGCGCTGGTAGCATGCGCCGCCCCCGCGCCGGACGCCCAGGACGGCGAATACAGCGCTCCCCGCCTGCAGGGCACGGAACACCCCGACCTGAACGGCATCTGGCAGGCGGTGGGCACCGCCCACTGGGACGTCGAGGACCATGTCGCCCAGCCCGCGCCGATCCTCGAAATGGGCGCCATCGGCGCCGTGCCGGCCGGCCGCGGCGTGGTCGACGGCGCCATCCCCTACCTGCCCGAGGCCGCCGAGCAGAAGCGGCGGAACTTCGAGCAGCGGATGGTGGTCGATCCGTGGAACCGGGACATCGGCGACCCGGTGGTGAAGTGCTACCTGCCGGGCGTGCCGCGGGCCACCTACATGCCCTATCCGTTCCAGATCGTGCAGGGCGCCGACGAGATCACGATCGCCTACGAGTTCTCGAGCGCCACGCGCATCATCCACCTGCGCGACCACGCCGAGCCGGCCATCGACAGTTGGATGGGCTGGTCCAACGGCCGCTGGGAGGGCGACACGCTCGTGGTCGACGTGACCGGCTTCAACGGCCAGACCTGGTTCGACCGCGCCGGCAATTTCCACAGCAACGCGCTGCACGTGGTGGAGCGCTATACGCCCGTCACGCCGTACCACCTCGACTACGAGGTGACCATCGAGGATCCGAACGTATTCGAGCGGGCCTGGACGATGCGCATGCCGCTCTACCGACGCATGGACGCCGGCGCGCAGGTGATGGATTTCAGGTGCCTGGAATTCGTGGAGCCGCTGCTGCTCGGCTCCCTGAGCAACCCGGTTCCGTGACCGGAATCCGGCGGATGGAGGTACATCCGATGCGAATGGAGAAAGTCGTCGCGGCCGCGTGCGCCGCCTGCATGTTGAGCGCGGCCGCCGCGCCGGCCCTCGCACACCACGCGTTCGGGGCAGAGTTCGACGCCAACAAGCCGATCCTGCTCGAGGGCGTGGTGACGGAGATGGAGTGGATCAATCCGCACGCCTGGATCCACCTGGACGTCACGCTGCCGGACGGCAGCGTGGAGAAATGGATGGTCGAGGGCGGCCCGCCGAACTCGCTGGTGCGGCGCGGCTTCACCAAGAACTCGCTGCTGCCGGGCACGGCGATCGTCGTCGACGGCTACCAGGCGATCGACGGCAGCAACCGCGCCAACGGCCGGAACCTGACGCTGCCCGACGGGACGCACCTGTTCATGGGCTCGTCCGGCACCGGCGCGCCGCTCGACGGAGCGGACCCGACCGAGCGCTAGCCGCGCACGGCGCGGCCCGGCGGCGCGGCGCGGGGCGACGGGGTCCCCGCTAGCAGCCGCCGGGGGTTTGGGGCGCAGCCCCATCCAGGAAGGAAGGTGGGACGAACGATGAGCCTGCGATTTCTCGCACGACCCGGCGTCGCGGCGCTGCTGGGCGCCGCGCTGCTGCTGACTCTCGGCGCGGAGACAAGCACCACGCAGGCCCAGGACGGCGCGGAGCTGCGCACGCCGTGGGGCGAGCCGGACCTGCAGGGCGTCTGGCGCAACGAGACGGAGACCCCGTTCGAGCGCCCGGACGAGCTGGCCGGCAAGGAGTTCTACACCGAGGAGGAGGCGGCCGCGCTCGTGGAGAGCCGCTGCGGCACGTCGCGCTACCGGCAGTGCGAGGACGGGACGCAGGCCGCGGAGGGACCGAGTCCCGAGACCGACACGCAGCCGACCGGCACCTACAACCGCTTCTGGCAGGACGTGGGCGAGCCGGAGCGGGTGTTCACGCGCACGTCGCTGATCACCGGGCCCACGGGGCGGATTCCGTTCACCCCGGAGATGCAGATCGAGAGCGACCGCAACACCGCCAGCTACGGCCTGGGGCCGTTCAACACCTGGCACGACATCGACACCGGCGAGCGCTGCCAGACGGACGGGCTGCCCGGCTCGGTCTGGACCGGCACGGCCGGCGGCCCCCAGCGGATCTCGCAAAGCCCCGGCTGGGTCGTCATCGAGGGCGAGCAGTTCCGCGACCGGCGCATCGTGCCCACCGACGGACGCGAGCACGGCGCCATCCGCCACTGGCTCGGCGAGGGCGTCGGCCGCTGGGAGGGCGACACCCTGGTGGTCGAGACGCGCAACTTCCTCGACAAGACCGCCGAACGCTGGCTGGCGACCTGGCGAGTGCCGACGGAGACGATGCGCATCGTCGAGCGCTTCACGCGAACCGACGCCGAGACGATCATGTACCAGTTGACCGTCGAGGATCCGGCCAAGTTCACCGCGCCGTGGAGCGTGGAAGTGCCGCTGTCCAGGCTGGATCAGCCGTTCCTGGAGTACGCCTGCCATGAAGGCAACTACGGGGTGATCCACACGCTCAGCGGCGCGCGCGCGCGGGAAGCCGAAGCGGTGGGCGGAGGAGGCTAGCGGGTTTCCTCTTCCGCACAGTCGTCGCAGCCGTGGCAGGATGCGTCGCCGGCCGCCTTGGTCTTGGCGGCCGGCACGAACAGCATGCCGCGCAGGTGCCGGTAGAGCCTCACCACGGCCCACCCGACGATGGCGAAGACCGCCAAATCCTGCCAGGTCATTAGCAGCCCGTGGTGAAACCCCGCGTCGCACCGAGAGCGGCGAGGCGCGCGGATGACAAGGCGCGAAGAGCGAGCATATTCAACCATATGTGAGCGATGAGCAACACAGTCAGGCGTGATGCATCGTCGCTCGAATGCAGCGGGGCTTTCGCCACGGGCTGCTATACCCCCCATCCTAGCAGCGATCCGGCCTGGTACACCACGAGCGAAGCCGCGTAGGCCAGGACGGACATGTAGGCGAACATGAAGATCGGCCAGCGCCAGGTGCCCGACTCGCGCCTGACCACGCCGATCGTGCTCATGCACTGGCAGGCCAGCACGAAGAACACCATCAGCGAGACGCCCGCCAGCGGCGTCATGAGCGGCGTGCCGTCCGGGTGCGTGGCGTTCTGGAGCGACGCCCGCAGCGACGGGCTCTCCTCGTCCGCCTCCGCGATGCCGAAGACGATGCCGAGCGTCGAGACGAACACCTCGCGCGCGGCGAACGCGCCCAGGATGCCGACGCCGATGCGCCAGTCGTAGCCCAGCGGCTCGATGGCGGGCTCGATCAGCCGGCCGACGCGGCCGGCGATGCTGTAGCGCAGCGTCTCCCCGGCTTCCAGACCGTCGAGGCGTGCGAGCTCATCCGCGCGGGCGTCGGGATCGGCGATCGATGCGGCGGCCGTCGCGCGCTGCCCCTCGTAGCGCTCGGCGATCTCCGCGCTGCGCGGATAGCTGAGCAGCGCCCAGAGGATGATGGTCATCGTCAGGATGATCGTCCCGGCGTCGATCAGGAACCTGCGCACCCGGCGCCAGGTCGTCAGCAGCGTGTCGCGCCAGACCGGCACGAGGTACGGCGGCAGCTCCAGCACGAGCGGCAGCCGCGGCCCGCGCAGCACCGTCCGCCGCAGCACCGCCGCGGCGCCCAACGTGGCGCTGACCGACAGCGCGTACATCGCGAACAGCACCACGGCCCCGGCGCTGAACAGGCCGAACACCCGCGCGTCGCCCGCGAATACCACCGCGGTCACCAGCGCGAACACCGGCAGCCGCGCGCTGCACGAGATCATCGGCAGCGTCAGCATCGTGATCAGGCGGTCGCGCCGGCCCTCGATGGTCCGCGTGGCCATGATCCCCGGGATGGCGCAGGCGAAACCGGACAGCATCGGCACGAACGCCTTGCCGTGCAGCCCGACACGCCCCATCAGGCGATCGATGACGAACGCGACGCGGGCCAGGTAGCCCGCATCCTCCAGCACCGCGATGAAGAACGACAGCATCGCGATCTGCGGCACGAACACCACCACGTTGCCCACGCCGGCGATCACGCCGTCCACCATGAGGTCGGCCAGGGCGCCCTCCGGCAGCGCCGCCGCCACGCCCCCCTGCAGCCAGCCTGCCGCCGACTCGATGGCGCCGATGAACGGCTCCGACCAGGAGAACAGCGCTTCGAACAGCAGCGCCATCACCGCCGCGAAAGCCGCCATGCCGTACACGCGGTGCGTCAGGATGCCGTCGATCCGGTCCGTCCAGGTGCGCCGCGCGGTCGCCGCGCCCTCCCGCGCTTCGGCCACCACGGCCTCGATCCAGCGGTAGCGGGCGGCGATCAGCGCTTCGTACAGGTCGACGCCCGCTTCGCCGGCGCGCTGGCGGACCGCGTCCACGGCATCGCGCACCGGGCGATCCAGCCCCTCGACGTCGTCCTCGTCCGACTCGTGCGACAGCAGCGACCACACCGCCCACGAGCGGCGCGCGGCCGGCGTCCGTGCCAGTTGCGTGTTCGCGAGGGCCCGCTCCACGTCGGCCACCGCGCCCTCCACCGATGCGGGCAGGCCGTCGCGGGCGACGTCGCCGCGCGGCGCCAGTCCGATCGTCCCGCCGATGGCGTCCCGCAGCGCGTCGAGACCCTTGCCCGCGGGCGCCACCGTGGGCACGACCGCGGCGCCGAGCCACTTGCTCAACCGCTCGGCGTTGATGGCCATGCCGGCGGCCGCCGCCTCGTCCACCATGTTGAGCGCCACGACCACCGGCACGCCCGTCTCGACCACCTGCAGCGCCAGGTACAGGCCGCGCTCGATCGCGCCGGCATCGACCACCACGACGACCGCGTCGGGCGGTTCGCCGCGGCGCCCGAGGATCTCGTCCACCGCCACCTGCTCGTCGGGGGAGTGCGTGCTCAGGCTGTAGGCGCCCGGCAGATCGACCAGCTCGGCTGGAGATCCATCGGGGAGGGAGATCCGCCGGGAGGCCCGGGCCACGGTGACGCCCGGGTAGTTGCTGACGCGCGCCCGCGCGCCGGTCAGAGCGTTGAAGATCGTGGTCTTGCCGGAGTTGGGGTTGCCGGCGACCAGCACCCGCGGCACGCGCGCCGCGGACGTCTCCGCGCGCGGCTCGTGCGCGGGAAAGCGGCCGGTCTCCGCGGCACGCGCCATTCCCGCGGCCGCCTCCGCGCCGTCGTCACCGTCCGGCGCGTACGCATCCGGGCGCAGCGCGACGCCGGACGCCTCGGAGCGGCGCAGCGACAGCAGATAGCCGCGCAGCCGGATTTCGAGCGGGTCGCCGAACGGCGCCCGGCGGACCATCTCGACCCGCGTGCCGGGCAGCAGGCCCATCTCCATGAGCCGGCAGCCGACGCGCGGCGCGCAGTCGACGCGGTGCACTACCGCGCTGTCACCGATCGCAAGCTGGTCGAGTGTCGGCAGGGCCTGATGCACGCGGACTCCCAGTCTATTACAGCCCGCGCCCGGCTATCATTGGGCGCGCGGCAAGGTAGTCACCTCATGCACCCCGACAGACTTGCGATTCTCGCGGCCGGCGGACCGGCGCCCGGCATCAACAGCGTGATCAGCGCGGCGACCATCCGCGCGCAGATCGAAAAGGTGGAGGTGCTCGGCATCCGCGACGGATTCGAGTGGATCATGCACGGCGACGTCGGCCACGTCATGCCCCTCTCCATCGGCAACGTCGGCCGGCTGCACTTCCGGGGCGGCTGCCACATCGGCATCTCGCGGGCCAATCCGACGCTGCACGCGGAGCACCTGGAGAACACCATCGTGTCGCTGCAGCGCCTCGGCGCGACGCAGCTCATCACGATCGGCGGCGACGACACGGCGTACTCGGCCTACCGGCTCACCGAGCGATCCGGGGGGCGCCTGCGCGTGGTGCACGTTCCCAAGACGATCGACAACGACCTCGACCTGCCGCCGTACGTCGACACGTTCGGCTTCCAGACCGCGCGGCATCACGGCGTCGAGATCGTGAAGAACCTCATGGTGGACGCCAAGACGACGTCGCGCTGGTACTTCGTGACCGCCATGGGCCGCAAGGCGGGACACCTGGCGCTCGGCATCGGCAAGTCGGCGGGCGCCACCCTGACGGTCATCCCCGAGGAATTCGCCGGCCGGCGCATCCGCCTGAAGACGCTGGTCGACATCCTGGCCGGCGCCATCATCAAGCGCCTTACCGCCGGACGCCGCGACGGCGTCGCCGTGCTGGCGGAAGGTCTGATCCTGGCGATCGACCCCGCGGATCTGCGGGCGCTGGAGCACGCGGAGCGCGACGCGCACGACAACGTGCGGCTGGCGGAGATAGACATCGGCGCGACGCTCAAGGCGGCCGTCACCGCGCGGCTCCGGGAGTTCGGGGTCAGGACGACCATCGTGTCCAAGAACATCGGCTACGAGCTGCGCAGCGCCGACCCGATCCCGATGGACATGGACTACACGCGCGACCTCGGGTTCTGCGCCGCGCGCTACGTCCACGCCGGCGGCACGGCCGCGATGATCTCGATCCAGGCGGGCCAGTTCGTGCCCATCCCGTTCGAGCGCCTGATGGACACGGAGAGCGGCCGCGCCAGGGTGCGGCTGGTGGACATCAACTCGAGCCGCTACCGGATCGCGTACCGCTACATGCTGCGCCTCCGGCGCGACGACTTCGACGACCCGGGGGAGCTCGCCAACCTGGCGGCAACCGCCGGCACGACGGCCGCCGCATTCCGCGCGGAGTTCGAGTACGTGGTCGCGCAGGAACCCCCGCCGCTCGTGCTCGACCTGGAGAAGGGCTTCGTCCTCGACCCGCCGCCGGCGCCTGTGGAGAGTTGAGCCGAAGCCGGAAGGGTTGGCTAGCAGTCCGTGGTGAAACCCCGCGTCGCACCGAGAGCGGCGAGGCGCGCGGCTGACAAGGCGCGAGGAGCGAGCATATTTGACTATATGTGAGCCCCTATTGTTCTCAAAGCCCAACACAGTCCCTTGCGGGATGCATCGTCGCTCGAATGCAGCGGGGCTTTTGCCACGGGCTGCTAGCGTGAGACCTGCGGGGACTCGTTCGCCGGCAGCGCAGGCGTGACCCACCACGTGTAGCCCTCTGCCAGGCGTTCGAACTCCGTCCAGAGGTCGGACCCCGTCCAGATGTCGGGAAACCCGGTCCCGTCGTTGGCCTGATCGGGGACCAGTCCCGGCAGTGAGTCGGGGAAGGTCTCGAAGTAGATGATGAAGACCGCGCGTCGAATCTCTCCGTAGTCCGTCACGGAGTAGAAATGCAGTCGGCCACCGAAGAGTTGGGCGGCCCCCTGCACCTGCGTTTCGATATTCCGGAAGATGGCGTCGTAGTGCTCCCGGCGCACATCCACCAGATTCACGCCGTAGAAGGGTGGCTCCATCGACGAGAATTCCCGAGCAAAACGCTCGCCCCACCGGGGCGCGTCCGGGCTGATCTCCGGAAGAGGCTGGAAGGCCGATGGAAAATCTCGCTGGGAGGACTGTGACGAGGACACTGTGCAACCTCCGAAGATAGCGATAACGACGAGGTGAAGAACTCGACGGACAAACGCTGACGAGGACACCAGGCAACCAGCGTACCACCACAGGCGGGCCAGTCACGACGCGTGTTGCGTCAATCCGCCGGCAGCAACTCCATCAGCGCCAGCGGGTCGACGCGGGCGTCGTTCAGGCGCACGGTCCAGTGCAGGTGGGGGCCGGTCACGCGGCCGGTGGCGCCGACGCGGCCGACCACGTCGCCCTGCTCGACCACGTCACCCTCGGCCACGTCGATGGCGGAGAGGTGCGCGAAGTAGGAGTACAGCCCCCACCCATGGTCGAGAATCACCACCTTGCCGGAGAAGTACAGGTCGCCGGTCAGCGCCACGGTCGCGGCGTTCGGCGCCTTGATGGGCACGCCCTTGCCGGCGCGGAAGTCCGTGCCGCTGTGCGGGTTGCGCGCCTCGCCGTTGAAGACGCTGCGGCGGCCGAAGCTGCTGGTGGACCGGCCCGGCACGGGACGCGCGAAGCCGCCGCGCCACAGCCGCTCGGGGCTGGCGCTGCGGAATATGGCGGCCGTCTCCTCCTGCTCGCGCAGGATGCGCTCGATCACCTCGGCCGGCGGGTCCACGTAGTTGGGCGCCACCTTGAGATGCCGCGTCGGGAACTCCTTCGGCGCCACGTCGAGCGCATGGACGACTTCCGCCTGCCCGCCGCCGGCGGACGATGCGCGCACGACGACCTCGTGGACGCCCGGCTCGGTCGTCAGGTCGATGCCGACCAGTCCGCGCCAGACGCCGTCGGACGCATCCTGGAAGAGCCGGATCTCGTGACCGAACGCGGTCGCGGAAAGGTCCGCGAGCGGCGCCCGGGCGCGCACCTCCAGCACCACCACCTCGCCCGGATGCATCGCCCGCGCGCGGTGCGAGACCTCGAGCGCCGGGTTCACGAAGGCTGCAGCGGTGATTGTGCAGGCGGCGAGCGCCGCGGTCATGACGATCCGTGCAATTCCATGCATCCCGTTCATGCCCGGTTTTTCGACGCCAGCGCCCTCGGCCTCCACCCCCATACCGCGCGTGGCCGCAGATTTAACACGGACCCGAGGCTATACGGATCCGTCCGCCCTGGCGGCCGCCACGTCCGCCGCGTCGAGCCCGAGCACCTCGGTCAGGATTTCGTCCGTATGCTCTCCCAGCAACGGCGAGCGCTCCACCTCGACGGGCGAATCCGACAGCTTGATCGGCGAGCCCACCGTCACGTACGGGCCGCGCTCGGGGTGGTCCACCTCGACCACCGTGCCGCTGGCCCTCAGCGACGGCTCGTCGGCCAGCTCCTTCATCGACAGCACCGGCCCGCACGGCACGTTCAGCGGATTGAGCACGTCCATCACCTCGAACTTCGTGCGGGTGCGGGTCCACTGCTCGATCGCCTCGAACATCCGGTCCAGCTTCGGCAGGCGCGCCTCGGGAGTGTTCCATTCCGGGTCGTCGAGCCAGTCCGCCCGCCCGATGGCGCGCGCCAGCCCGTCGAACGCCGCCGCCTGCGCGATGACGTAGATGTAGGCGTTGGGATCGTCCTCCCACCCCTTGCACTTGACCACCGATCCGGGTTGCCCGCCGCCGGACGCGTTCCCGGATCGCGGCGTCGCCTCGCCGAACGTGCCGTTGGGATACTGCGGATACTCGGTGAGCGGCCCGTGCGCCAACCGCTGCTGGTCGCGCAGCTTGACGCGGCAGAGGTTCAGCACGCCGTCCTGCATGGCGCACTCCACGCGCTGGCCGCGGCCGGTCCGCTCGCGCTGGTAGAGCGCCGTGACGATGCCCAGCGCCAGGTGCAGCCCGGTGCCGGAGTCGCCGATCTGGGCGCCGCTCACGGTGGGCGGGCCGTCGTCGAAGCCGGTGGTGCTGGCGCCGCCGCCGGTGCACTGCGCGATGTTCTCGTACACCTTGCACTGCTCGTAGGGGCCCGGCCCGAAGCCCTTCACGGACGCATAGATGAGGCGCGGGTTGATCTCCTGGATCCGCTCCCAGGAGAAACCCATGCGGTCGAGCGCGCCGGGAGCGAAGTTCTCGGCCAGCACGTCGCAGGCGGCCATCAGGCGCGTGAGGATGGCCTTGCCGCGGTCACGCTTGGCGTTGAGCGTGATGCTGCGCTTGTTGTGGTTCAGCATCGTGAAGTAGAGGCTGTCGACGTCCGGAATGTCGCGCAACTGCCCGCGCGTGGCGTCGCCGACGCCGGGGCGCTCCACCTTGATCACGTCGGCGCCGAACCAGCCGAGCAGTTGCGTGCAGGTCGGACCCGACTGCACGTGGGTCATGTCGAGGATGCGAACTCCGTCTAGCGCTTTCATCCCTTTCTCCGTCTACTACGTGGGGCTCCCTAGCGCGGGACGCCGGCGATGCGCACCCCTTCTTCCCGGATCGTACGGTCGAGCAGGCTGACGCAGGCGTACAGCGTCCGCAGCGCCGGCACCTCGATGCCGGTTGCCTCCGCCAGCTCCACGACCGCGCCCAGCATTCCGTCGATCTCGAGCGGCTTGCCCGCCTCCACGTCCTGCAGCATCGAGGTCTTGTGCCGGCCGACCGCCTCGGCGCCGTTGATGCGCCGCTCCATCGTCACCCGGAAGCCCGCGCCGAGACGTTCGCCTACCGCCTGCGCCTCGGTCATCATCGCCGCCGCCAGCTCGCGCGTCAGCGGGAACTGGCAGATGTCGACCAGCGTGGCGTGGGTCATCGCGCTGATCGGGTTGAACGTGAGGTTGCCCCAAAGCTTCAGCCAGATCTCCGAGCGGATGTCGTCCAGGATGCGGGCCTTGAACCCGGCCCCGGTGAACGCCTCCGACACATGCCGCACGCGCTCCGTTTCCGCGCCGTCGAGCTCGCCGACCGGGAAGCGGTTGCCCTCGACGTGGCGGATGACGCCGGGCTCGGCGATGATGGCCGCGGGGTACGCGATGCAGCCGATGAGGCAGTCGGGATCGATGGTCTCGAACAGCACGCCGCGCGGGTCGACGGCGCGCACCACCCGACCGGCGAACTCGCCCTCCTGCTTCTGGAAGTACCACCAGGGGATGCCGTTCTGCAGCGTCACGATGACGCCGCCGGGCGCCAGCAGCCCCGCCAGATCGGCGGCGACCGGCTCGATCTGGTGCGCCTTGAGCGCGAGCAGCACGATGTCGTGCGCCCCGAGCTCGCGGAGGTCGTCGGTTGCCGCGGCCGGCGCGATCGTCCGTTCCGCGTCCGACTCGATCAGGGTCAGTCCGCGCCGCCGGATGGCCGCCAGGTGCGGGCCGCGGGCGATCACCGACACCGCGTGCCCGGCGTCCGCCAGGCGCACCGCCATGTAGCCGCCGATGGCCCCGGCCCCGACCACGCAGATCTTCATGCCGGTTGCCTCACCCGCCGACCAGCGTCACGCCGAAGACGCGGGCCATGATGACGACGGCCGTCAGGCCGGTGAAGACGACGAAGCTGAGCCAGGCGAAGGCGCGCACCGGCGCCGACGGATAGAAGGCCTTGTCGGACCTGGGGATGACCGTGACGCAGTAGTACACGTTCAGGAAGAAGATGACCGGCGCGATGAAGAACGCCAGCGCCGACGAGACGAGCACCAGGAACACCGGCCGCGGCAGCCCGGCCATGATCAGCACCGCGGCGACGAGCGAGTAGGCCATCGTCAGGCGGTAGATGTTGTATTCCGAAACGAGCGTCCGGCGGTGCGCGGCGGTCAACTGGTCGGCGGCGATGCCCGGCAGCGCGGCCGTCGAGCGGAACAGGTTGCGGCAGCAGGCGGCGACCACGCGCGGCCAGCCGTCGAAGTAGTTGAACGCCGTGGAGAAGGTGGCCGCGAACGCGCCCAGCAGGAAGATGAGCATCATGCCAGGGCCGATGCTGTCCGTGAAGATGCGCGCGATCTCCCCGATCACCGCGTTGCCGGCCACCTCGCTCGGATAGAGCCAGACGGCCGCCAGCAGCAGGAAGATGACGGCCAGGACGAACGAGACGATGTGGCCCAGCGTGAAGTCCCAGAGGCCGATGCGGAACCAGCGCCGGCAGTATTCCTGCGCATGCGCCGGAAGCTTCGAGACGTCGACGGCCAGGTCGGCGCTGCGCGATGCGAACGGGTCGAAGCGCCTGGCCAACCCCTCGCGCTCGAGCTGCTCGCGGATGCGTCCCATGCCGGCGCGCTTGGCCTTGCCCCACTCCGACGCCTGCAGCGAGACGTCGATGCCGGTCGGCAGCAGGCCCAGGAAGGCGGCGATGATCAGCCACGAGCCCTCCGGCGTCTCGACCACGAAGAAGCGCCCCATCGCGCCTAGCGGCGCCGGCTCGAACAGGTACACGCCGACGGTCGAGACGAACAGCAGCCCGGCCAGCACCTTCGTCGCGATCTCCACCGCCGCGTAGCGCCCGTACAGGATGATCCCGACCGAGAGCACGCCCAGACCCAGGCCGTACGCCCAGCTCGGCAGACCGAGCTGCAGGTACTCGGAGAAGACGTAGAACAGCACTGCCGCGGCGGCCGCCAGCCGGCCGGCCTGGCCCAGGGCGCACTGGATGACGGTGGTGATCAGCACGTACCAGACGGGCCACTTGCCGGGCGCCGTGGTGTACGCGTCGAGCATGCTCCGCCCGGTGGCGTTGGTGAAGCGGAACGCCATCTCGAATCCGTAGTACTTGAAGATGTAGGCGACGGGGATGCACCAGAGCAACGCGTACCCGAAGCGCCCGCCGGCGGCCGGCGCCGTCACCAGGTGGCTGGTGCCGATGCCGGTCATCATCAGGATCAGACCCGGCCCGAAGTGGCGCAGCAGGCCGCGGGGACCCGTGTCGGGCAGCGGGAGCTTGTCGTAGGTACCCGCCGGCTCCCGGTCGGACGTCGCGGCGTTCTCCGCCGTCATCGCCCGCCGCCCTGCGGCCGCGTGGACGGCGGCGCCTGGTAGAGCGCGGTGCCGACGAAGAAAGGCCCCATCTTCGCGATGAACTCGGACGTCTGGCGCGTGGTGCGCATCTCCTTGACCAGCTTGGAGAGCGCGTGGAGCTCGGCGCCGATCAGTCCGATGACGAAGTCGTTGTCGTCGCGGTCGATGCCGTGGCATTCGAGCCGCACGTCGGTGGCGAAGCCGGCCTCGCCGTAGCGCCGGCCGAGCATGCCGTGCTCCATCATGATCCGGCCCTGCTCGGCCCGCGGCAGACGGTTGTAGGCCCCGAGCCGGCGCAGCGGGTACCAGACCGCCCACGGCGTCTCCGGGTTCAGGACGTTGCGGCGGACGCGGTACAGCAGGAAGTCCTCCAGGTCCGCCTCGCGCCCCTGCGCGTAGGTCCGGCCGAGCATCGTGAACGCCGGCAGCGGCGTCAGCGCGCTGAACGGCGGCCCCGTGAGCAGCGCCCGCGCCGGGCCGGCGAACGCGGCCGGATCCTCGTCCAGCAGCACGACGCCGATGCCGCGCGGGTCGTTCACGTTCGCATACACCGCCGCCTCCAGGCCGCTGCCCCGCACCGCCTCCAAGACGGGCGCGGCATCGAGGCAGTCGGTGAACGCCTGGAGCTGCACGTACAGCCGCCGGTCGAGCGCCTGGGGCTGCCCGCGCACGGGCGCGCCATGCTCCAGCAGGTCGGGAACGGCGGGCGGCGACTGGACCGGTTCGGACATTTTCTGAACGTGCGCCCATGGAAACACGGGCGTAACCGTGCCGATCTTATACCGTCCGCCGCCGTAGCGCGGCGCGGCCCGGGAGGCCGGTGACTAGCGCGAAGGCGGCTTCCGCCAGCGCGCCAGCAGGTAGGTGAGCACCGCCAGCAGCGCCTCGTCGACGAACGGCAGCGGGTCGGGTACCACGATGTCGACGAGCAGCAGCAGCGCCGCCAGCGCGACGAGCTGCCACGACCGCAGGCTGTTCAGGAATCTGCGCATCCGCGCGGCGACCAGTCCGTAACCATTCATTATAGGGCTGCGAGAAGCCGCCCCCGGGAAGGCGTCCCACTCGCACGAACAGGTGGAGTTGTTCACTAAAATAACTTGTTCAATATTAATGAACATGTTATTTTATTGAACATCATGCAGCGTGCGGCGCGCGACATCCAGCCCTACAGGCCACTCCTCGAGCGGTGGCTCCCGAACGCCGAGGTCCGCACGGAAGTGCTGCCGGCCCGCGTAGCCGTGCACGATGCTCTCATTACGTGGCAAGCCGCCGGCCGGACAGCTCGATACCTCGTGGAGGTCAAGCACCATCTTCGCCACCAGGACGTTGCGGTCGTGGTTGCACAGATGCAGCGCCTGCGCGCGGCACTCCCTCGCGCATACGCGAATGACCGGCTGTTGCTCCTTGCACCCCACGTTCGCCGACAGCAGGCCGCCGTCCTCGAGCGTGCACAGGTCGACTACCTCGACCTTGCCGGGAACGCCCATCTGGAATTCCCGGGGCTGTTCGTCCACGTCGAGGGCCGCAAACCCGACAAGGAACGAACCGCCGCGCCCCGCCGCCCGCACAAGGGCTGGATCAAGACCGTCATGGCGATCCTCGTTCAGCCCGAATTGGCCAACGCACCGTACCGAGTGCTGGCACAGCATGCAGACGTGGCGCTCGGCACGATCACCGGATGCATGCATGATCTCGCCGTGCGCGGCCTGTTGCTCACCCGCAAGAACGGGCGCCGAGTCACCGACCGGGAAGCGCTCACGGCTTTGTGGGTGCAGGCGTATATCGACGGGCTGCGCCCCAAGCTCACGCAACGCCGGCTCCAGGTTCGCGCCCAGGCCAAGGCCGAGCTCCGGACACGCCTGCAGACCGTTCTCACCAAGCAGGGACATCGCTGGGCCGTAACGGGCGCCGATGCGGCCGAACAGCGGACCCACTACTTTCGGGCTGAGGAGACGGAAATCTACGCGCCCACGAACGCGTTTGATGATCGCGCCACCCAACGCGCCCTCGTCGCCCAGCCCACGCTGCGTGGCGGCAACCTGCTTGTGATAGAACCCCCAGGGCCTCTTGCGACTCCCGACCGGACGGTCGACGCGGTCCCCGCAGCTCCGGACATCCTCGTCTACGCCGAGTTGCGGAATCGAGGCACCGAGCAGGCGCTCGAAGCAGCCGAGCTGCTGTTCCGCAAGGTCCTGGCAAATGGCCCGCGTTGATCCGATCCTGCTTCCGCTCGTGACCGATATGGAGAGAGGCCTCCGTGAGCTCGGTGTTCCATTCGCAGTCGTGGGAGCGCTCGTCCCGGAGTTGCTACTGGACGCCAGGCCCAGGCGCGCCACCAACGATGCGGACGTGATGGTCGCAGTCGATGCGCTCGACGACTTCGACGACTTGAAGAACCGTCTCGATCGCTACGACTTCGCGCGCACGGCCATTGCTCACCGAATGCAGCATCGGAGCGGCAGCTTGATGGACATCCTTCCCTTTAGCGAGAACCTCGCACCGAACGGATCGTTGGAACTCGAGGAGGGTCGCGTGCTCGACGTCGCAGGCTTCAACCATGTGGTACCGCATGCCGTCCGAGTCGACATTGACGGCGGTCCGACGCTGCCACTGGCTCCATTGCCGCTCTATGTCCTCCTCAAGTTCGTCGCCTACAACGACCGCAAGGCCCGCAGGGACCTGGCAAGCGTGCTGCACTGTTTGCGTCACTATCTCGACAGCGACGAACGCCGTTATGGCGCCGAGCATGAAGGCTCGGGCGTGCCGTTCGAGTACACCTGCGCCTACTTGCTGGGATGCGACGGAAGGCCATTCCTGGACCAACCTCTCCGCACGGCCGTACGCACGGTTCTGGACCTATTCGGCGATCCTGACGCGGAGGTAGTTGACGCGGTGGCGCGAGAGGAGGGTCGGATACTAGTCGAGGATGAAGACAGAAACGATATCTTCAATTACTTTCATTGGTATCGCCTCGGCGCGAACCCTTGAATCCCGAGGGTGGCGGCTCTTCTCTTTCATGGTGGCCCCGTGGACAGACCGCACCTGATCGGCATCGCGGGGCACTCGGGGGCCGGCAAGACGACGCTGGCGCGGCTGCTGGCGGCGCGGCTGGCCGGCACACCCGACGCGGTGTTGCCGATCGACGCGTACTACCGCGATCGGAGCGGCGTGCCGCGAACCGAGTGGACCACCCTCGACCTGGAGTCGCCCGCCGCGATTGAGTTGCCGCTGCTGCTGGACCAGTTGCGCAGGCTCGCAGCGGGCCAGGCCATCGAGCGGCCCGTGTACGACTACAGCACGCACGCGCGGCGCCCGGAGACCGTTCCGCTCGCGCCGGCGGGCACGCTGATTGTCGAGGGCCGGCTGGCGCTGCATTGGGACGCGGTGCGGGCGCTGCTCGGTACGCGCATCTTCATCGCCTGCGGCGAGCAGACCTGCCTCGGCCGCCGTCTGGCGCGCGACCTGCGGGAACGCGGCCGGAGCGCCGCCGAGGTGCGGGAGCGCTGGCGCAACAGCGTGCAGCCGCTGTTCCAGCGCTACGTGGAGCCGACGCGAAGCCACGCCGACCTGGTCGTCGACGGCGAGGCGCCGGCGGAAGAGATGGCGGCCGCCGTCCTGCGGACGCTTGGAGTCCGTGGTGAAACCCGACGTCGCACCGACAGCGGGGAGACACCCGGCTGACCGGAGCTTCAGCCGTCGGCGGCGCTCCGCCGGTCATCCGGCGCTGCGGCGGCCGCACCCAGCATCAGCGCCGCGCTCTCGAGCAAGCGCGTCGCCGGCTCCGCCGGGACGAGCTGTTCGGACGACAGGAACTCGAGGACCGCAACCACCTTGCCTCCCGACCTGACCGGGACGGCGCAAGCGCCGCGGATGTCAGGCAGCGCCGGCCGGCCGCCGCCCCGGAACGCCGGATCCGCCTCGACGTCCGCCACCCAGACGACACGGCCGGCGCGCGCCGCGCGCGCCGCCAGACTGTCGCCGTCCGCGGGCGGCTCGCCGGCGAGCAACGGCCGCAGCGCTTCGTAATCCGGGCCGCTTGTCGACAGCGCCGCCGGCAGCGGCTCGCAGCTCGTCGGGTCGCCACCGGCCACGCGCCAGGCGCGCCCCACCGGCCAGCCGCTCCAGGCGCAGACGAGCGCCACGACGCGCGCGGCAACCGCCTCCAGCGGCTCGCCGGCGGCCGCCGCGGCGAGCACGCCGCGCAGCAGCTCCACGTCGGCGGTTCGCCGGTCGAGCTGACGGCTCCTGTCGGCCAACTCGCCGCGCGTCTGCTCCGCGTCCGTGACGTCGGAATACAGGAGCAGCGTCTCGCCGCCGTCCACGGGCGCCGCACGTATCTCCAGCCAACCGCCGGCTGCGGTGCGGACGACGGTGCGCGCCCCCTCGCCGACACCGGCCACGCGCGCCTGTACCCACGCCTCCGTCTCGTCGTCGGGCACCTGCACCAGTCCGCGCGTGGCAGTGAACCGGAACAGGTCTTCCAGTTCCAGCCCCGGCTTGATCGGCGCGCCCGGATACAGATCGCGGAAGCGGTCATTGCACGCCACGAGGCGGCCCTTGCTGGTCCACACCGAGAGCCCGCTGCCGGTAGCGGCAAGCACCGCCGCCAGACGCGCCTCGATGCGCGATGTACGGGCACGCGCCTGGTGCAGCCGGCGGGCGAGCAACCCGATCGCCAGCACCGGCGGCAGCAGCAGGAGAACCGCCCAGACCACGGACATGCCGCCGCAATCCTAACCCGCATTTCTCACCAGCGTTCGTCGCGCGGCAATGGGCATGCCTTGACGGACCGCGGCGCGGCGCATACGGTAGAGACATGCCGGGGCGCGGTGCGCTCGCGCGGACGCTCGTGCTGCTGGGAGTGCTGCTGGGGGCGCAGGCGGCGCACGCCGGCGGCGGCCAGGCGCCGGCCGCGGACGTCCCGGACAGCGCTGAAGCCGGCCTCGACCTGCCGATCTCAATCGACCGCATCCGGCAGTTGCTGGACGAACGGCCGGACCTGGAGGAAAGGGACGGCATGCTGCGGCTGAACATCCAGGTGCGGGTGTTCGCCCCGGCCCCGCAGATCGACGTGTTCCGCGGGTTCGACCTCGAGCATTCTCCGCCCCGCTACGGCGCCCCCGTGCATTCCGAGATGATGGCCCTGACGACGCCCAGCCGCTTCCGCTTCCGCAACGGCACGCCCGCGGCCAACACCGGCCACCTGATCTCCTGGGGCGGACGCTGAATCGGCTGCCTGCGGCATGCCGCGGGCAGCACGGCTGCCGCTCCCCTGCCCGTTGCAGAAAATGGCATACTTTCAGGTCGGTTCATTCGTACTGCGAGGTAACAGGTGGCGACACTCATGAGCGACTTTGGCGTGACGGACGCAAGCGGCATCGCGAACCTGCTGGGAGAGGATGCGGCGCTGCTGGAACACCGCTGCGAGACGATCCCGGCGTCGAGGCTGCACCTGCCCGGGCCGGACTTCATCGAGCGCTGCGCGGCGCCGTCCGACCGGCCGGCGCGGGTGCTGACCAGCCTGCAGGCGCTGTTCGGCCACGGCCGGCTCGCGGGGACCGGGTACGTCTCCATCCTGCCGGTCGATCAGGGGATCGAGCACTCCGCCGGCGCGTCGTTCGCACCCAACCCGGACTATTTCGATCCGGAGAACATCGTGAAGCTCGCCATCGAGGGCGGTTGCAACGCCGTCGCGTCGACGCTGGGCGTGCTCGGCGCCTGCGCGCGCCGCTATGCGTACAGGATTCCGTTCATCCTCAAGTTCAATCACAACGAGCTTCTGACGTACCCCAACTCGTACGATCAAATCCGCTTCGCCAACATGGAGCAGGCGTTCGACATGGGCGCGATGGGCGTGGGCGCGACGATCTACTTCGGCTCGGAGAATTCGGATCGGCAGATCCAGGAAGTGGCCGAGTTGTTCCACCAGGCTCACGACCTGGGCATGTTCACCGTGCTCTGGTGCTACCTCCGGAACCCGGCGTTCAAGGTGGACGGGACGGACTACCACGCGGCGGCCGACCTGACCGGGCAGGCGAACCACCTGGGGGTCACGATCGCCGCCGACATCATCAAGCAGAAGCTGCCGGAAACGAACGGCGGCTACTCCGCGCTGAAGTTCGGCAAGACGCACCCGAAGGTGTACGCCGAGCTGACGAGCGACCACCCCATCGACCTGACCCGCTACCAGGTGGCCAACTGCTACATGGGGCGCGCCTCCCTGATCAACTCCGGCGGCGCGTCGGCGGGCGACAGCGACCTGAAGGAAGCGGTGAAGACGGCCGTGATCAACAAGCGGGCGGGAGGCACGGGCCTCATTTCCGGCCGCAAGGCGTTTCAGCGGCCGATGGCGGAAGGGGTCGCGCTGCTCAACGCGATCCAGGACGTCTATCTCGCGCCGGAAGTCACGATCGCCTGATTCCCCGCCGGCCGCTATTCGTGGTCCGGCAGCGTCCACAACCGCAGCGGCACCGACACCAGGATGTACTTCTTCCGCAACGCCACGACGTGCGCGGAATACGCCGGCTTCGGAATCTCGCCGCGCACGTGGCGGGCGCGCAGCCGCCGCAGCTCGTAGCGGTACAGGTCGTTCACGTATTCGTGCACGAGCTCCGGCCGGGTACGCGGCGCCGGCCGCACCCCGTGCGTGGCCAGCTCGTCGAGGATTTGTGGGCGGTAGCGGAAGGGCATCGTTAACTCGGGGACGGCTACTTCCATGCTCGCCGTCCCCTCGCTGATTCGGCCGTGGATTGTACCGCTATGCGGTGGGGTAATATGAGGGCGCAACCGACCGGCGAGAGGATTCCCCCATGCCCAGCAGCCCGTGGCGAACCCCCGCAGCACACCGAGAGCGGTCGGGCGCCCGGACGATCCGGCC
Source organism: Vicinamibacteria bacterium (assembly GCA_022820825.1). Lineage (GTDB taxonomy): Bacteria > Acidobacteriota > Vicinamibacteria > Vicinamibacterales > UBA8438 > JAAXGX01. The sequence continues at coordinate 17,754 of JAJEEU010000093.1, read as the reverse complement.
GGCGCTGATCGCGGCGGTCGCCGCGGCGGCGACGGTCGCGGCGGCGTGCGGGCAGCCGCAGGGACTGACCCAGCGCATCTCCATCGCCACCGGCGGCACGGGCGGCGTCTACTATCCGTACGGCGGCGGCATCGCCAAGGTAATCAGCGACAACCTGGAGGGCGTGGAAGCGACCGCCGAGGTGACGGCCGGCACCGTCGACAACCTCAAGTTCATCGCCAACCGCTCCGCGGACCTCGGTTTCGCCCTGGCCGATTCGCTCGATGACTCCTTCCACGGCCGGGGTGCGTTCGACGAGTTCGGCGCGGTTCCCGCGCGGGCGATCGCCGTGTTGTACGACAACCACAACCACCTGGTAACGCTGACGTCCACGGGCGTCACCAGCATCGCGGACCTGGCCGGCCGGGTGGTGTCGACCGGCGCGCCCGGCAGCGGCACCGAGATCAGCGCGTTCCGCATCCTGGAGGCGGCCGGCCTGGACCCGGAGCAGGACATCCGCCGCCAGAGCCTGGGCGCGGTGACCTCCGTGGATGCGCTGCGGGACGGGAAGATCGACGCGTTCTTCTGGAGCGGCGGCATCCCGACCGGCTCGGTGCTCGACCTCGCCACGACGCCCGGCCGCACCATCCGCCTGGTCCCCAACGGCGGCGTCCTGGATACGCTGCAGACGCGCTACGGGGCGTTGGTCTACCACGGTTCGCACATTCCGGAAACGACCTATCCGGGCATGGACGCCGACGTCGCCACGATCGCGGTGTCCAACGTGCTCGTGGCGCACGAAGCCATGGACGCGGAGCTGGCGCGCGGGATCACCGCCGCGCTGTTCGCGTACCACGACGAGCTGGCCGCGGTGCATCCGATGGCGGGCGTGCTGTCGCTGGAGAGCGCCCTCGTCGGCTCGCCCGTGCCGTTCCACGACGGCGCGGCCGCCTACTACCGCGAGCGCGGCGTGTGGGACGGCGCCGGACAGTAGTCTCCGGCCGCCCGATGACCGAAGCCCGCCCGCCGGCGACGCCTGACGCGCCGACCCGGACGCTGAGCGGCATTCCGCGCCTGCTCGCGACGGTCCTCACCGCGGGGCTGTCGCTCTACGCCCTGTACTGGGTAGTCGGGATCGTCCAGCCGCAGATCTACCGCGTCAGCTTCCTGCTGGTCGTGCTGATCGCCACCTTCCTCCTCTATCCGGCGCGCGCCGGGACACGGACGCGCGTTACCGCGGTTGACTGGCTGCTGGTCGCGGCGGCAATGGCCGCCCTCCTCTGGCCGATCATCGACTTCGACCAGTTCGTGTACCGCGCGGCCACGCCGGGCGTCGTCGACCTGCTGCTGGGCGGCGTGACGACGCTGCTCGTGCTGGAGGCCACGCGCCGCACCGTGGGCCCCATCCTGCCTGTGACGGCGGTCGCCTTCGTACTCTACGGCTACTACGGCCCGCTGTTCGAGCTGATCGGGCTCGAGCTGTTCGCCCACCGCGGCTACGACGCGGCCCGCCTGATCGGCACGCTTTACATGACGCTGGAGGGCATCTTCGGGGTGCCGCTCGACGTGGCGGCCACCTACATCGTGCTGTTCACCATCTTCGGCGCCATGCTCGCGCACTCGGGAGCCGGGCAGTTCTTCATCACGTGGACGATGTCGGCGTTCGGGCGCTCGGGTAGCGGCGCCGGACCGGGACGCACGGTGACGATTTCGGGCTTCCTGCTCGGCACCGTCTCGGGCAGCGGCGTGGCGACGACGGTGACGCTGGGCGCGGTCGCCTGGCCGCTGCTGCGGCGCGCCGGATTCTCGGCCGACGTCGGCGGCGGCATCCTGTCGGCTTCCGGCATCGGCGCCATTCTCGCGCCGCCCACCATGGGGGCGGCGGCGTTCCTGATCGCGGAGTTCCTGCAGATCAGCTACCTGCAGGTGATCGCGATGGCGATCATCCCGGCGGTGCTGTACTACCTCTCCATCATCCTGATGATCGAGGCGGACGCGCGCCGGCTGCACACGTCGGCCGTGGAGGTCGATCTCCCCTCCGTGGGGACGCTGATGCGCCGCTCGGGCTACCAGTTCCTGCCGCTGGTGCTGATCGTCGCGTTGCTGGTCTCGGGCATGACGCCGTTCCGCGCGGTGTTCTTCGCCACGCTGTGCGCCGTCGGCCTCAGCTTCATGCGCCGGGAGACCGCGCTCGCGCCGCGCCGCCTGCTGGCAGCGCTGGAGGACGGCGGCCGCAGCGTGCTGTCGGTGGCGGCCACCACCGCGACGGCCGGCATCATCGTCGGCGTGGTGACGCTGACCGGACTCGGCCTCAAGCTCGCCGGCATCCTCGTGGCGCTGGCCGGCGGCAGCGTCTTCCTGACGGTGGCGTACGCCGCCGTCGCGGTCTGGATGCTCGGGCTGGCGGTGCCGGTCACCGCCTCCTACATCATCGCCGCGGTGATGATCGCCCCGGCGCTGACGCTGGTCGGCATCCCCGACTTCGCCGCGCACATGTTCATCTTCTACTACGCGGTGCTGTCCGAGGTGAGCCCGCCCACGGCGCTCTCGCCGTTCGCCGCGGCCGCCATCACCGGGGGCAATCCGTTCCGCACCATGATGCTCACCTGGAAGTACACGCTGCCGGGCTTCCTCGTGCCGTTCGCCTTCACCCTGAGTCCCGAGGGGGCGGGCGTGCTGCTGCAGGCGCCGGCTGCCGACGTCCTCCGCACGGCCGGCACCGCCGCTCTCGGCGTCAGCGCGCTGGCGATGGGCCTCGGAGGCTGGCTGAAGCGGTCGGCAAGCACGCTCGAGCGCGTGATCGCCGTCGCCGCCGGCCTGCTGCTCTTCTACGCCGCCACGGCGACGGACGTCATCGGCCTGGTGCTGCTGGCGGCCGCCGTCGGGATACACCTGGTCCGCAACCGCTAACGGTCCCTCAGCCGCGGGTGAGCTTCCGGAACCGGACGCGCTGGGGCTGATCGGCGGCGCGGCCCAGACGGCGGCGGCGGTCGGACTCGTAGGCCGCGTAGGCGCCGGGGAACCACTCCACCCGGCTGTCGCCCTCGAAAGCCAGGATGTGGGTCGCGGTGCGGTCCAGGAGCCGGCGGTCGGCCGTGGCCACGACGAGGGTGCCGGGAAACGCGAGCAGCGCCTCCTCCAGAGCGCGCAGGCCGTCGATGTCGAGGCCGCGTTCGGGCTCGTCGAGCAGCACGAGGTTGACGCCGGTCTGCTGCAGCGCCGCGAGGCGGGCGGCCGGATCCGGGTGCGGCCCGCCGTCCGGGCCTTTCATGAGCGCTGCGCGGACATCGGGACCGAGCCGGATGGCGCCGGCGTCCGGTGTTGCCTCGCCCGCGATCAGCCCGAGCAGCGTGGTCTTGCCGCAGCGGCCGGGGCCGAGCACGCCGGCGATGGCGCCCGGCGGCAGCGCGAACGACAGGCCGCCGATGAGCGCCCGCGCTCCGCTGCCCTTGATCAGGTTCTCCGCTTCGACCACGGCGGGACCGGCGCTTGCCCCCGCGCGGCTCTGCATGCGCGCCCCGGCATTGGCTGTCCGCACGCGCGCCGGCATCCGCAGCCACTCGATCTCGCGCTGCACGGCGAGCCGGCGGTCGCCGGCCGGCGGCGCGGCGCCGTCGAGCTGCTCCCGCTTCTGCTCCAGCCAGGACGCGTAGCCGCCGCGCCGGGCGGTGGCCGCCGCGCCGTCGAGCTCCAGAATCCAGTCCGCAACGCCTTCCAGGAAGCAGCGGTCGCGCGTGGCGGCGACCACGGTTCCCCGGTACGCCGCCAGGTGGCGATCGAGCCACGCCGCGGCCTCGGCGTCCAGGTCGGCGGCGGGATCGTCGAGCAGCAGCAGGTCGGGCGCCCGCAGCAGCAGCCGGCAGAGCGCGAGGCGCCGGCGTTCCGCCGCCGTCAGCGCACCCAGCGGGGTGGGTCCCGGCGGCAGGCGCAGCGCGGCGGTCAACGACTCGACGCGCCGGTCCAGGCGCCATGCGCCGGCGGCGTTGAGCGCCTGCTCCAGCCGGCCCTGCGCCTCCATCGGCGGCCCGTAATCGATCGGCCCCGACGCGAGCTCGGCCATCACGGCGTCGTACTCCTTCAGCAGCTTGCGGAGGTGGCCGACGCCGGCCTCGATGGCGCCGGCGACGGTCTCGGCGCCGTCGATCCGCGGCTCGGGAGAAAGATGGCCGACCGTGATGCCCGCGGCGGGTTGCGCTTCCCCCTCGAATGCGGACAGCTCCCCCGCCATGATCCGCAGCAGCGTCGTCTTGCCGGCGCCGGCGGGCCCGACGACGCCCACCCGCGCGCCGGCCGGCAGCGACAGCCACAGGTCGCGGAACGCCGGGCGTTCGGGCGGGAAGGCCGCGCCCAGGCCCTTCAGCGTGTAGACGGGTTGGGGCGTCGTCATCGCACTGCAGGCGCCGCCCGGCGGTCGGCCGGCGGACGGTCAGCGGAGGGCGAAGTCAGCCTCGGTCGTGCCGCCCGCGGTCACGGTGACCGACTGCGGCTCGCCCTCGTAGCGCTCGTGCCAGATGGCGAGCTCGTAGGTGCCGGCGGGAATGCCGGTCAGCTCGAACCGGCCGTCCGCGCCGCTCACGACCGCGCGGTCGCCGGTGACGTAGATCCACCCGCGCATCCAGCCGTGCGAGTCGCATTCGATGCGGAGGACGCCGGGCCGCCGCAGCGGGCGCGTGATCTCCAGGCCGGGGAACGGGATGGCGACGTTGAACGTCGTGCGCTGCCGGTCGTCGTAGGCGTGCGTCGAGTGCAGCGTGTCGTCGGCGCTCGTGATGAGCAACTGGCTGCGCGTGCGGGCCACCTGCACCCGCGGCCGGAAGAAGCAGCCCTCGTTGGCGATGGACGGCGCGGGCGGGTCGGCGTCCCATTCCAGCCCGCTGACGAGCACGACCGCGTTGGCCACGCCGCCGGAGGGATCCACCAGGGTCGTCTGGTCCTCGATCTCGTCTCCGCAGACCATCTGGTCGGTGTCGACCGCCACCATGACCTTGTCGGGCACGGTGTCGACGGTGATCCGGCCGGTGACGGTCCCGGTCCCCTGCGCGCGCCCGGCTAGCGTTCCCAATCCGAGCAGCGCCATGCCCGCCGCCAGCACTGCGGCCAGTGCCCATCGTTCCATCAATCGCCTCCAGCCCGCCGGTCGGAAATTGTATCAACCGCCCCGTCAGCCGCCCCGGGCGCCCGCCGTCCCCTGGACGGGCAGCGCCGGCTCGGGTGTGAAGTCCTCTCCGGGATTGATGAAGCGGTTGCGCTCCAGGCGGTATTGCGTGTCATGGAGCTGCCGGTAGCGGCCGTCCGCCGCCAGCAGCGTTTCATGGGTGCCGCGCTCGGCGATGCGCCCGTCTTCCAGAACGACGATCTGGTCGGCGGACTGTATGGTCGAGAGCCGGTGCGCGATGACGAACGTCGTGCGGCCGCGGCGCAGCGCCCGCAGCCCGTCCTGGATCAGCGCCTCGCTCTCGCTGTCGAGACTCGACGTCGCCTCGTCGAGGATGAGAATCCGCGGATCGGCGAGAATGGCGCGGGCGATGGCGACCCGCTGGCGCTGGCCGCCCGACAGCTTGACGCCGCGCTCCCCCACCACCGTGTCGTAGCCGTCCGGAAACTGCTCGATGAATTCTTCGCAGTGCGCGATGCGGCTGACCTCCCGGATCTCCTCGCGCGTGGCGTCCGGCTTCGAGAAGCCGATGTTGGCCGCGATGGTGCCGTCGAACAGGAAGTTCTCCTGCAGGACCACGCCGAGATGAGCCCGGTACTCCTTCAGCCGCAGCGCCTCGAGGTCATGGCCGTCCACCAGCACGCGCCCGGAGGTCGGCCGGTTGAACGCCATGATCAGGCTGATCAGCGTGCTCTTGCCCGACCCGCTGGAGCCGACCAGCGCGGTGGTGGTGCCGGGCGCCGCGGTCAGCGACACGTCCCTGAGCACCGGCACGCCCGGCTCGTACTCGAACTCGACGTGCTCCACGCGGACCTCGCCGTCGACCGCGGCTACCGGCGTGCGCGCCTGGTCTTCCTCGTCCTCGGTCGCCATGCCGCGGATCTCGCGGATGCGGTCGAGGCCCGCGAACGCCTCCGTGATCTGGGTGCCGATCGACGAAATCTGGATGACCGGGGCGATCAGCAGTCCGGTGAACAGCAGATACTGCACCAGCTCGCCGGTCGTCCAGGAGCCGGCCATCAATGCCTGTCCGCCGAGCACGATCATCAGCGAGGCGATCGCGCCCATCACGAGCGTGGCGAACGACGAGACGGCGGACACGCCGGTCACCGTCTTCGCCACGTTGCGGAGCAGGCGGTGCGCGCCGCGGGCGAACACGATCTGCTCCCGCTTCTCCACGGTGTACGCCTTCACGACGCGGATGCCGCCCAAAGTCTCGCCCAGGCGGCCGGTCACCTCGGCGTTGAGCTTGCCCCGGGCGCGGAAGATCGGCCGCAGCCAGGAGAAGGTGAGCGACATGCAGGCGCCGAAGACGATCAGCACCACCAGGGTCAGGCTGGTCAACTGCCAGTTGAGGTAGAAGAGCCAGCCGAGCGCCAGCGCGCCGGTGACGAAGCTGCCGGAGAGCTGGACCAGGCCGGTGCCGACCAGGTTGCGGATGCCTTCCGGATCGGTCATGACCCGCGAGATCAGCATGCCGGTCTGCGTGGAATCGAAGTAGCGGATCGGAAGCCGCGTGACGTGGGCCATCACCTGCTTGCGCATCTCCGTGATGGCGCGCTGCGCCGCCACGCCCAGGATCTGTGACAGGCTGAACGCCGTGGCCGACTGCACCACCGTGGCGGCCAGGCCGATGCCGGCCAGCAGGTAGAGCTGGTCCGTCCGGCCGTTGGGGATTACGTCGTCGAGGATGTACTGCGACATCGCCGGCAGCGCCAGCCCGGCCAGCCGGCTGACCAGCATCAGCGCGAACCCCAGCGCCAGCCGGCGGCGGTAACGCCATACCAGGGCGCGCGCTTCCTGCCACGCGCCGGGAGTCATGCCCTTGATCGATACAGCCATCGAATTTGTGGCCCGCATGTCTCACCAGCCTTCTGCTGCGGTCGCCGATCCGCTCGCTGTGGCGGGCCGTACTCCCTCACGCCGCTTCGACGTAGTTACGACTACGCCTGCAGCGTCGTTCAGTCCGTGCGACCCACCACAACGGCGCCTCGACGCCCTCGCGACGAACGCTGGTGAGACATGCGGGCTAGTGTAGTAGACTGCGCCCGCCCGCGGCGGCGGTTCGGAGCGCGACCTCGTCCATTGCGATGCGTCGCAGCCCTGCACAACGTTGGAACGAGGAGGGGGACGACGCGCAATGATGCAGTCGTCCCCAGGCCGCGCACGGCGCGGCCCGGCGGCAGCGGCGCGGGGCGAAGGGGTCCCCGCTAGCGCCGCCGGGGGTTTGGGGCGCAGCCCCATCTAACGATTGATGCAGCCGAGCAGCTCCGAGAGCAAATCGATGTCGTGCATCCTTGAGCTGCTCGGCTGGGACGCGGCATTCGCCGCGGCTCTGGACGACGTGGACGCGCCCGGCCTGGCGCCCGCACGGGTGGCGGTCGAGCACAACCACCTGTACCGCGTGCACGCGCTGGCGGGCGAGCTGCTGGCGGAGGCGGCCGGCAGCCTGCGCCACGCCGCCAGCGGCCCCGACGGACTGCCGGCGGTCGGCGACTGGGTCGCCATCCGGGCCGGCGGCAGGCGCGCCTCCATCCGGGCCATCCTGCCGCGCCGGAGCTGCTTCGCCCGCAAGGCGGCCGGCGATCCGACGCAGCGGCAGGTGGTGGCGGCCAACGTCGACACCGTGCTGCTGGTCGCCGGTCTCGACGGCGACTTCAATCCGCGCCGCGTGGAGCGCTACCTGGTGGCGGCGGCCGAGAGCGGCGCGACGCCCGTCGTGGTGCTCAACAAGACCGACCTGTGCTCCACGGTGGAGAAGGCCGCGGCCGTGGACGCCATCCGCGCCGCAGCCCCGGGCGTGCCGGTGCATGCCACGAGCTGCGCGCGCGCGCAGGGGCTCGACGAGCTCGAGGCGTACCTCGCGCCGGGCCGCACGGTGGCGCTGCTCGGGTCGTCGGGCGTCGGCAAGTCCTCGATCATCAACCGCCTGCTCGGCAGCGACCGCCAGCAGACCCGCCGCGTGCATGGCCGCACCAGCCGCGGCCGGCACACGACGGTCCACCGCGAGCTGCTGCTGCGGCCGGGCGGCGGCGTGATCATCGACACGCCCGGCATGCGGGAGCTGCAGCTCTGGGACTCCGGCCAGGCGCTGGAAGCGGCGTTCGACGACGTCGACGCCCTGGCCGCGGACTGCCGCTTCCGCGACTGCGGCCACCGCGGCGAGCCGGGGTGCGCTGTGCGCGCGGCGGTCGCCGGAGGCAGGCTGCCGGCGGCGCGGCTCGCGCACTTCCACCGGCTGGAGGACGAGCGCGCCGCGCTGCGGGAGCGCCAGGAGCAACTGGACCGCATCGCCGAAGCGCGGCGGACCCGCCCGGAGCGCGCCGCCGCGCGCGCCCCGCGCCGGCTGTCCTGAAACTGGCCGACGAGGGACGAACCTCGCATTTGAGGAAGGGGGACGACGAACACCCAAGCAGTCGTTCCCCAGGCCGCGCACGGCGCGGCCCGGCAAGCCCGGCGCGGGGCTACGGGGTCCCCGCTAGCAGCCCGTGGCAAAAGCCCCGCTGCATTCGAGCGACGATGCATCACGTCTGACTGTGTTGCTCATCGCTCACATATGGTCGAATATGCTCGCTCTTCGCGCCTTGTCAGCCGCGCGCCTCGCCGCTCTCGGTGCGACGCGGGGTTTCACCACGGACTGCTAGGGCTTGCCGGGGGTTTGGGGCGCAGCCCCAAGATGACGAAGCCTCTCACGCGCCCACGCCGCGTGCGTCTCGACGAGCGGGTTGGCCCGCGACCCGGCCGCCGGTTCGGCCAACGCCTCCGCCGCCGCGGCCGAGCCGCTGTTGCCCAGCGCCACCGCGGTGTTGCGGCGCAGACTGCGCACGCCGGCGTGCGACATCGCGCTGCGCTTGACGATCGGCCGCAGCTCGGCGTCCGGCCGGCGCCACAGATCCGTGAGGCGCGGCCGATCCAGGGCCGGGTGCGGTTGCCACGCCGGATCGTCCGAGACGGCGGCCGGTGCGTTCCAGGGGCAGACGTCCTGGCAGATGTCGCAGCCGTAGACGTGGCTGCCCACCTCCGGCCGCAACGCCTCGTCCATCTCGCCCCGCAACTCGATGGTCAGGTACGACAGGCAGCGGGTGGCGTCGACCGCCCGCGGCTCGACGATCGCTCCCGTCGGACACGCCTCCAGGCAGAGCGTGCAGGCGCCGCACTGGTCCAGTGCCGGCGGATCGGTGTCCAGCGGCAGCGTGCAGATGATCTCCGAAAGGAACAGCCACGAGCCCAGCTCCGCGTTGATCAGGCAACTGTTCTTGCCGATCCAGCCGAGGCCGGCGCGCTGCGCGTAGACGCGCTCCTGGACCGGGCCGGTATCGACGTACGGCCGCGCCTCCAACGGCTCGGGACTCGCATGGCGCATCCAGTCGAGCAGCGCAGCCGTGCGGCCGCCGACCACCGCGTGGTAGTCCGCGCCCCAGGCGTAGCGCGAGATCCGCGCGCGGCCGGGATCCGCCTGCTCGACGGTGTACGGCCGGTCGACGTTGTAGTTCGTGGCGAGCGCCACCACGCTGCGCGCTCCGGGCAGCACGTTCCGCACGTCGGCGCGGCGGTCGGCGGTGCGCGCCATGTAGCGCATCTCGCCGGCGTAGCCCCGGTCGAGCCATTCCCTCAGGAACCGCAGCTCGGGAAACGCGCCCGCCGGGGCGATCCCGCACAGCGAGAAGCCGAGCGCCCGCGCCTGATCCTTGATCCGCGCGGCCGTCAGCCCCGGGTCGTCCGGCATCAGGAGAATCCTCCGTCGACCGTGGCCGCGCGTTGCGCCCGCGCCTCCGCCAGAATCAGCTCGGCCGCCCGCCGGCTGGCCCCGGCCGGCCCCAGGCGCTCGCGGACCTCGTGCAGCCCGCGCCGCACCTGCTCCACCCGCGCCTGGTCCTGCAGGAGGCCGCAAACCTCGGCGCTCACCGCTTCCGCGGTGAGGGCATCCTGCACCAGCTCGGGCGCGACCCGGCGGCCGGCAATGAGGTTGACCATGCCGACCGAGTCCACGTGCGCGAACCGCCGCACGAGCCTGTAGGTCAGCGGCGAGAGGCGGTACACGATCACCATCGGCTGGTCGTGGAGCGCCGCCTGGACGGTGGCGGTGCCGGACGCCGTAACCGCCACGTCGGACGCCGCCAGCACGTCGTCCGTGCGCTCCGCGGCCACCGCCAGCGGCAGCCCCCGGACGGCGGGCGCCGCGAGCGGCGCGAACAGCCGTTCGTCGAGATGCGGCGCCCGCGCCACGAGGAACTGGGCCGCGGGGGCGCGGCGGCGGATCAGCGGAGCGGCGCGCGCCAGCTCGGGCAGGATGGCGCGCACCTCGTTCGGCCGGCTGCCCGGCAGCAGCGCCACGGTCGGCGCGGCGGCGTCGAGGCCGAGCGCCGCCAGGAATGCGCCGCGCGGCTCTTGCGGCCGGCACAGCTCCACGAGCGGATGCCCCACGAACTCGACCGGTATGCCCGCATCGCGGTAGATGGCCGCCTCGAACGGAAAGATGACCAGCGCGCGGCGGACGAAGCGCCGCATCACCCGCAGCCGGCCCCGCCGCCAGGCCCACAACTGCGGGCAGACGTAGTACACGACGGGTACGCCCAGCCCGTGCAGGGCGCCGGCCAGGCGGAAGTTGAAGTCCGGAAAGTCGATCGGCACGAACACGTCCGGCCGCTCGGCGCGCGCCAGCGCGACCAGGCGCCGGTAGACGGCGAGCGACCGCGGCAGGACGGACAGCGCCTCCGAGAGGCCGGTGACGGTCAGCCCGCGGTAGTCCTCCGTCAGCTCCGCGCCGCCGGCGCGGAGGCCGGCGCCGCCGAGGCCGTACACGCGCGCGGACGGGTCGAGAGCGCGAATCTCCCGCGCCAGCGCGCCGGCGTACAGATCGCCGGACGGCTCGCCGCAGGCGACAAGGATATTGAGCGGACCGCGGGACGGCGGCCGTTCGGCTGTCAAGGTCGCTAGAGGCCGGCGGCCGATGAGAAGACCTCGTCGACCGACAGCAGCTCGTAGTCGTCGAAGCCGACGCCGGCCAGATCGTCGACGAACGACCGGGCGTCGCCGACCAGCACGATGGCGAGGTTCTCCGGCTGCAGGAAGGTGCGGGCGACGCGCTGGATGTCACCCGTGGCGACGGCGCGCACGCGCTCCGGATAAAGCTCCAGGGCATCGAGATCGAGGCCGAACAGCACCGCCTCCAGCACCTGCGTGGCGATGGCGTTCGGCGTCTCGATCGACAGCGGGAAGTTGCCCGCCAGGTAGTCCTGCGCCCCGCGCAGCTCGGCCAGCCGCACGCGGTCGCGCTGCAGGCGCGCAATCTCGTCGACCATCAGCCGCAGCGCCTCGGCGGTGGCCGGCGACCGCGTCTCGGTCTGCGCCATGAAGTCGCCGGTGAACTGGCGGCCGACCAGGTCGGCCGACGCCGAATAGGTCAGCGAGCGGGCCGTGCGGAGGACGCCGCCCAGCCGGTTGCCGCCCTCGCCGCCCAGGATCTTGATGGCCAGGTCGAAGGTCAGGAAGTCGGGATGCGCGCGCGGCAGGGCCAGGTGTCCCGCCCGAATCACCGTCTGCACGGAGCCCGGCTTGTCGACCACCACCAGCCGCGGGCTCTGGCGCGGTGGCTCGATCAGGCTGGGCACCGGCAGCTCGCCGCGCTCCCAGCCGCCCAGCACGCGCGTCACGCCGGCCAGCGCCTCCTCGGTAGTCACGTCCCCCACCACCGCCAGGATGGCGTTGTTCGGCAGGTAGTGAGTACGGTGGAACGCCTCGAGATCCTCGCGCGCTATCCGGCGCAGCGAGTCCGGCGTGCCGGTGCTCGGCCGGCCGTACGGGTGCTGCCCGTACACCAGGCGGCCGAAGACGATGCCGGCGATGTAGCCGGGATCGTCGAAGCTCACCTGCATGCTGGACAGCAGTTGCTGGCGGTGCCGGGCGATCTCGGACAGGTCGTACGCCGGCCGCCGGGCGACGTCGGACAGCAGCTCGAGGGCGAGGTCGAAGCTGTCCTTCATCACCAGGACGTTGACGAAGCTCAGGTCGTTGCCCGCGCCCACCGACAGCGCGCCGCCGATGTTGTCGATGGTCGCGGCGATCTCCTGGGCCGTGCGCCCGCCCGCGCCGCGGTCGAGCATTTCCGCCGCCATGGCGGCCACGCCGGGCAGTCCGTCGGGATCGTTCGTCGAGCCCGCCCGTACGAGCAGGCGCACGTTCACCACCGGCTGCTCGCGCGCGGCGACCACGACCACCTGCAGGCCGTTGTCGAGCTGCCGCAGCTCGTAGTCGGGGAACGTCACCTCGGGAGCGAGCAGCGGCGGCGGCGGCTCCTCGAAGGGCCAGTCCTCGGCAGGCTGCGCCGCCGCAAGCTGGGCCGGCAGCAAGCACGCCGCCAGCGGGACGGCCCACGCGTGCGCGCGCCAACGGGCGACGCTCATCGGGAGGCCACCCCCGGAATGCCGGACCGGCCGCCCGACCCGCGCGGCAGGATCGTCAGCACCAGCCGGTTCGTGTCCTGAAAGTACGTGCGGGCGACCCGCTGCACGTCGTCCTTCGTCACGTTCATGAAGATGTCGAACTCGCCGTCGGCGGTGGTGATGTCGTCGTGGATCACGGCGGCGTGCGCCAGGTGCGCCGCCTTCTGCGAGTTGGTGATGCGGCCGATGACGTAGTCGCGCGCGAACTGGTTCTTGGAGCGCTGCAGCTCCTCGTCGCTGATCGGCTCCTGCTTGAGCCGATCCAGCTCCTCCATCAGCGCCGCGGCCGCCGCTTCCGGCCGGCCGCCGGGCGGCACCACCGCCACTGCGTAGAACAGGTTCGGATCTTCGATCAGCGTGCCCTGGCCGAAAGCGGACACCGCAAGCTGCTCGTCGTAGACCAGGCGCCGGTAGATGCGGGAGCTCTCCCCGTCGGAGAGCACCTTGGACGCGATGTGCAGCGGGTAGGCGTCGGGATGCCCGTCGTAGGTGATGTGGTGCGCCACGACCACCGCCGGCAGCGGCCAGTTGTCCGCCTCGACCGTCACCCGCCGCTCGCCCTGCGGCGGCGGCTCGCGCGGAATCTCCCGGGGCACCGCGTGCGGCGCCCGCGGAACCCGCCCGAGGTAGTGCTCGATCATCTGCAGCGTGTTGTCCGGATCGATGTCCCCGACGACGACGATGGTGGTGTTCTCCGGCACGTAGTACGTGTCGTAGAACTCCCGGACGTCATCGATGGACGCCGCCTCAAGGTCGCGCATGGAACCGATGGCGGTGTGCTTGTACGGATGCACGTTGAACGCGTGGTCGTAGACGATCTCGGACAGCAGGCCGAAGGGCTCGCTCTCGTAGCGCCAGCGGCGCTCCTCCTTGACCACCTCGCGCTCGGAGTTGAGCGTGCGCCGGTCGATGCGCAGCGTCGCCATGCGGTCGGCCTCGAGCCAGAGCACCAGCGGCAGGTACTGCGACGGCACCGTCTGGAAGAACACCGTCGCGTCCTCGGTGGTGTAGGCGTTGCCGTCGCCGCCGACGCGCGAGATGAACGTCAGGTGCTGGTCGGTGCGGACGTTCTTCGAGCCCTTGAACATGAGGTGCTCGAAGAGATGTGCGAACCCCGTGCGGCCGGGCGGCTCGTTCTTGGAGCCGACGTGGTACCACATCTCGACGTGCACGATCGGCGTGGAGTGGTCCTCCGACAGGATCACCGTCAGGCCGTTGTCCAGGGTGGAGATGCGGTAGTCGAGCTTCGCCGGGCGCACCCGGCCGTCCAGCGTCACGGCGCACAACGCGCCGAGCACGACGACCGCGGCGGCCACGGCCCGGACGCGGGACATGGAGGTCACAGCGCTGATTATCTCACAGGCGCTTCATGGGGCCGGCACGGTCACGCGGATGCCGGCGCGCAGCCAGCGCGTGGTGTCGCGAGCGAACTGGCCGGCGTCGATGCGCTGCTCCCAGCCCGCGTACAGGTCGATCGCGCCGGCCGGGGCCGGCAGCCGCACGCCGCCCGACAGGCGTCCGCCGCGCCGCGCGCCCCGGCCGAACATCTCGCGCTCGACCGGCGCCACCACGCCGTCGGCGAGGCCGATGAACGACAGCCGCGGATTGAGCGGCACCTCCAGCGCGCCGTACCACTCGATCTGCGCGGTGTAGTCCACCCCGGCCCGCTCCGTCGTGCCCAGGGCGCGGACGCCCGCGTCGAGCCGGGCCGGGCCCAGCAGGAACCGCTCGCCGTACGACACCCCCACCATGTTCCAGGAGACGCTCCCCTGATCCGCCCGATCGGCCAGGTGCCGCGACACGTGATGGAACGTGGCGCCGAGCTCGCCGCGCGGCAGCCGGAAGAACAGCGTGAAGTCCGCGGTGTAGCTGTTCTGATTCGGGTCGACGTCGCGCAGCTCGCTGCCGACGATCGTCTCGACCTGCGCCAGCACGTTGGCGCGCACGAAACCGAGGTCGAACAGATCGGCGTCGAAACGGAAGTCGATGTCCCAGTCGAAGCGCGGACCGGCGTCGGCGCCCGCCAGGTGAACGGCGTCGAGCGTCGTATGCCAGGCGGTGAGCACGCCGCGCTCCGGCGGCGCGTGCGGCACCGGCCGCACCCCGCCCACCGTCTGCGCCACCGCCGGCAGCGGCGCCAGCAGCAGGGCCAGCAGCAGGGCCGCGCACCGCCACGGCCAGCAGGATGCGCCTGACACGGCCCGCAGTGTAGCAGCGCAACCGCACGGCCGCTAGAATCTGCAAGGGGACGGCGAACAGAAAGGCGGCCGTCCCCAGGCCGCGCACGGCGCGGCCCCATCTAAGGATGCCAACGGAATCCGTGTTGTTTCCCGCACTCCTGGCGTTGGCCGCGCTCTCGATCGTGATGTTCTTCGGCAGCCTGGCGCTGATCCCGGTGCTGCTGGTGCGCATGCCCGCCGACTACTTCGCGCGCAGCGAGTCGCCGTTCGCGAGCTGGCGCCGGCGCCACCCGCTGGCGGGCGGCGTGCTGCTGGTGGCCCGCAACGCGCTCGGCGCGGCGCTGCTGCTGGCCGGCCTGGCCATGATGGTCCTGCCCGGACAGGGCATCATCACCGTCCTCGTGGCGCTGACCCTGCTGAACTTCCCGGGCAAGCGGCGGCTGGAGCTGTGGATCATCCGCCGGCGCCAGGTGCGCGGCGCGATCGACTGGATCCGCGGCCGGGCCGGACGGCCGCCGCTCGTGGTCCCGGACGCTCCCCCGCGGTAGCGCGCCCGAGGCGCCGGCCGTTTGTCGCCCTCCCGGGCAGTGCCTTACGATGATCGGGATGCGTCTGCCGCTGCAGTGTGAACGGCGCGCCAGCGTGCTGATCGCCGCGGCGCTCGCGAGCCTCGTCGCGGCGAGCGGCGCGACGCTGCGGTCGAGCCAGTCGGCGAGCGACGCGCCCGAGACCGGCGGTGCGGCGCCGATCGCGTTCAGCCACGAGACGCACGTCGCCGCGGCCGGACTGGACTGCCAGTTCTGCCACGCCTACGCGCGGCGCGGCCCCGTGGCCGGCCTGCCGCCGCTGGCGCGCTGCGCCGGCTGCCACCGCAACGTCCTGCCCGACAGTCCGGACGTCGCGCAAATGCTCGCGCGCTTCGACGCCGGCGAGCCGCTGGCGTGGCCGCGGATTCACGACCTGCCGGACCACGTGCGCTTCACTCACAAGCGCCACGTGCGCGCGGGCGTCGCCTGCAGCACCTGCCACGGCGACGTCGCCCGCATGCAGCTCGCGGTACAGACCGAGCCGCTCACCATGGGTTGGTGCGTGAGCTGCCACGAAGCGCGGCAGGCGCCGATCGACTGCCTCACCTGCCACCACTGAACGGCCGACCGCAGGAACGGCCGCGCGCAGTCTTCATAAAATACTGTGATGGACGAGGCGGCGCGCGGTGGGCCCGCAGGTACAAGCGACGCGGATTCGGACCCGGCACTGACGCGGACGGTTGGACGGCGGACCTTCCTGAAGGTGATCGGCAGCACGGCGCCGGGCGCGGCGGCGGCCGCGTGCGCTCCGGTACCGGCCGAGCGGCTCATCCCCTACGTCGTCCCACCCGATGACGCAGTCCCCGGCGTGGCGACGTGGTACGCCACGGTCTGCGGCGAATGCCCCGCGGGCTGCGGCATGCTGGTCCGCACGCGCGAGGGGCGCGCGGTCAAGGTGGAGGGCAATCCCGAGCATCCGGTGAACCGCGGCAGCCTGTGCGTCCGGGGCCAGGCAGCGCTGCAGGGGCTGTACGACCCCGACCGCTTCAGCGGACCCCTTCAACGGCGGACGACGAACGCCGCGGCCGGGCAGAGCGTGCTGGAGCCGACCGGTTGGCCGCAGGCGCAAGCGCTGTTCGCCGAGCGGCTGCGGGCGGCGGCGCCGGGGCGCGTTGCCGTCGTCACGCCGCTGCTCACCGGCACGCTCGACCGTCTCGTAGAGCGCTGGGCGGGAGCGGCGGGCGCGCGGCGCATACGGTACGAACCGTTCGCCCACGAGGCGCTGCGGGCGGCCAGCCTGGCGGCCTTCGGGCGGCGCGCCGTCCCGCGCTACGACTTCGCCAGCCCCGACCTGATCGTCTCGTTCGGCGCCGACTTCCTGGAAACCTGGCTGTCGCCCGTCGAGCACGGCCGCGCCTTCGCGGAAGGCCGGCGGCGCGGCGGCAACCGCCGCACGCGGCTCGTGCAGCTCGAGCCGCGGCTGTCGCTCACCGGGGCGCAGGCGGACGAGTGGCTGGCGATCGAGCCGGGGACGGAAGGGCTGGTGGCCGCGGCCATGGTGCAGGTCATCCTCTCGGAGCGGCGCGCGCTGCTGCCGGAGGCCGACGCGGAAGCCGCGGATCGCATCTTCGACCTCGTGCGCGACTACGCGCCCGAGCAGGCGGCGACCCGCGCGGGCGTCGAGGCAGACACCATCCGGACGCTCGCGCGCCGCTTCGCGGATCCGGCGGCGGGCGGCGGGCGGACGCTGGCGGTGGGCGGCGGCGTATCCGCCACCGGCCCGGGCGCGACCGCCGCGCTCACCGCCATTCACCTGCTGAACCACGTCGCCGGCAACACGGGCGCCACGCTGACGTTCGATGCGGAGGAAGAAGACGCCGGCGCGCCCGGACCGGCCGGCTGGGACGGCGCCGGGACGCACCGGGACATGCTGGAGCTGGCCGCGGCGATGGAGGCCGGGGAGGTCGACCTGCTGCTGCTCCACGGCGTCAATCCGGTCCACGCCATGCCGGGCGGCGAGCGCTTCGCGGCGGCGATGCAACGCGTGCCGACCGTGGTGAGCACAGCCGGTTGTCCCGACGAGACATCCAGCCTGGCAAGCCTTGTCCTGCCGGTCCACACGCCGCTGGAAGCGTGGGGTGACGCCGAGCCACGGCGCGGCGTGCGGGGCCTGCAGCAACCGGCGATGCGACCGCTGCACGACACGCGGCACCTGGGCGACCTGCTGCTGGACAGCGCGCGGGCGCTGGGCGGCGCGGCGGCCGAGGCCGTGCCGGCAGAGGGCGATTTCGCCGAGCTGCTGCGGGCGGAATGGCGGCAGGTGCAGGCACGGCAGGCGGACGCCGGCGGCGCGGACGCGTCGCCGGACGATTTCGATGCATTCTGGGACGCGGCGCGGCGGCGCGGCGGCGCGTGGCGCGAGGCCGACCAGGCGGCGGTCGCGCTGGACCCGGCCGTGCTGGATGCGCCGC
>JAJEEU010000069.1 GCA_022820825.1 Vicinamibacteria bacterium | reverse complement strand
ACCCCGCGCGCCGCGCGGCCGACTACTGCGCGCTGCTCGCGCGCGCGCCGAAATAGTCGCGCGTCAGGCGCCGCACGGTGCCCGTCAGGAACAGCAGGCCGAGCAGGTTCGGGAACGCCATGAAGCCGTTGAGCAGCGTTCCGATCGCCCACACGAGCGGCACGGAAATGACCGAGCCGACCAGCACCAGCGCGGTGAAGATCGCGCGGTACGGCACGATCATGCGCGACCCGAACAGGAACTCGAAGCACTTCTCGCCGTAGTAGCACCAGCCGATCAGGGTGGAGAACCCGAACAGCAGGGAACAGATCGCCACCAGCGCGGAGGCCGGCGGTATGGACGTCGACAACGCGGCCGCGGTGAGATCGCCGCTGGCGCCGGCGTACGCGGGGTCCATCCAGAGACCCGACGAGAGGATCACGAACGCGGTCAGCGAGCAGACGACGATGGTGTCGACGAATACCTCGAATATGCCGACCACGCCCTGTTCGGCGGGATGCCCCACCTGGGCGATGCCGTGGGCCATGGGCGCGCTGCCGAGTCCCGCCTCGTTCGACAGCACGCCGCGGCTGACGCCCGCCGCGATGACCTGCGCCATGGTCGCGCCCGCGAACCCGCCCACGGCGGCCGACGGCGTGAAGGCGCCGCCGACGATCAGGCCGAAGACCTGCGGGACCTGGCCGATGTTCATGACCAGATACAGGCCGGCCATCGCCACGTACAGCACGATCATCGCCGGCACGATCCGTTCGGCCACGGCCGCGATGCGGCGTATGCCGCCCAGCAGCACGAGACCCACGAGCACGGTGATCAACAGCCCGGGCACGATCTGCGGCACCTCGAGGCCGGCATTGGATCGGGCGGCCTCCACGAACGTGCGGGCCACCGTATTCGACTGCACCATGTTGCCGGTGCCGAACAGGGCCGTGCAGGCTCCGAAGAACGCGAACGCATAGCCGAGGCCCTTGCCCAACCCCTGCGCGGGTATGCCCCCGGTGATGTAGTACATCGGGCCGCTGGCCAGCTCTCCGGTGTCGCGCCGCACGCGGTAGTGCACCCCCAGCACCGCCTCCGCGTACTTCGTCGCCATGCCGAACGCCGCGCAGACCCACATCCAGAAGATGGCGCCGGGCCCGCCGATGAGGATTGCGGTCGCCACGCCGCCGATGTTGCCGTTGCCGACGGTCGAGGCGAGCGCGGTCGACAGCGCCTGGAACGGGGTGATGGTGCCGTCCCGCGCGGCCTTGCGGCCGAAGATGCCGGACAGGGCGAAGCGCACCGCGGCGGGGAAGCGGCGAATCTGCACGAGGCCGGTGGCGGCCGTGAGCAACCCGCCGACGATGACCAGCACCAGCGGCATCGCGAACGGCTGCCACACCAGGCCGTCGAGCGTCTGAATCCGTTCGGTGAGGGTGTTCACCGCGGGCTCCTAGAGGAACGATGCGAAGGTCCAGACGATGATAACGCCGATGGCGGCGGGACACAGCCAGCGAATGAGAAAGCTCCATGCGCCCGGAGCCGGGAACCAGGCGCGATCGCGCATGAGCTCTTCGAGCGCCCGGTCGACGCGCCACGCCCAGCCGACGAAGACCGCGGTCAGGAAGCCGCCGATCGGCAGGGCGAAGTCGTTCCAGGCGGTGGCCATCAGGGTCAGGAAGTCCATGCCGACCCCGGGAACGCTGCTGAGCAGCGGCACGGCGCCGTTGCCCAGCGCGCAGGGAATGGCCAGCAGGAAGACGCCGCACGTGACCGCCAGCACCGCGCGCGGTCGCGACCAGCCCCAGGTGTCTATGGCGTGCGCGACCGGCACCTCCATGAGCGAGATGGCGGAGGTGAGCGCGGCAATGGCCAGCAGCACGAAGAAGGCCGTCCCGAACACGCCGCCTCCGGGCAGCGTGGCGAACAACTGCGGCAGCACCGCGAATATCAGGCCGGGGCCGCTCGTGCCCGGGTCGAATCCCGCGATGGAGAATCCGGCCGGGAAGATGATGAACCCGGCCAGCAGCGCGATGGCGGTGTCGAGGGCCACTACCCCCAGCGCGGCGCTCGCGATGCCGGTGCTCCGGCTCAGATAGCTGCCGTACGTCAACATGGTGCCCATGCCGAGGCTGAGCGAGAAGAACGCCTGTCCCAATGCGGCGTTGAAGACAGAGGCGTCGAGCAGCCGCGACAGGTCGGGCCGCAGGTAGTAGGCGAGCCCCTCGGCCGCGCCCGGCAGGGTGGCGGCGCGTCCGGCGAGCAGCAGCAGCAGCACGACGAGCACCGGCATCATTGCCTTGGTGACCCGTTCTATGCCGCCGCGCACCCCGCCGAGCAGCACGGCCGCCGTAGCCGCGAGCACCAGCAGCGCCAGGCCGACGCTGGCCGCGCCGTTGCTGGTGAACGCGGCGAAGAACTCGCCCGCGGCCTGCTCCTCGGCGGCGAGGCTGCCGGTCAGCGAGAACCAGGCGTACGCCACGGTCCAGCCGGCGATGACGCTGTAGAAGGACAGGATGCCGCCGCCCGCCAGCACGCCGAGGGCGCCGGCGAGCCACCAGCGCGTGCCCGGCCGCAACAGGGCGAACGAGCGCACCGGCGAGAGCTGCGACCTGCGGCCGATGGCAATCTCGCCGAGCATGATCGGCAGGCAGATCAGCGCGATGCAGGCGAGGTAGACGACGACGAACGCGGCGCCGCCGCCCTGGCCGACCCGCGTCGGAAAGCCCCAGATGTTGCCCAGACCGACGGCCGACCCGGCGGCTGCCAGGATGAAGCCCGTGCGCGTCGCCCAACTGCCGCGTGCCATTGGGCCGGAATTGTAGCGGAATATAGAATGTGCGCGTTCACATTCCACGGTTGCATCGAATCCAAGGCGAGAGGCAGGCATGACGGTTGAACAGGCGACAGCTCGGCGGCTGGACGGCAGCGCGGCGGCAGCGGAGATCCGCGAACGCATACGGCCCCGGATCGAAGCGTTCACGCGGCGCGCCGGGCGCGCGCCGAAGCTGGGAATCCTCCTGGCCGGCAGCGATCCGGGCTCGGAGATCTACGTGCGCAACAAGATGAAGAGCAGCGCGGAGCTCGGCATGGAGAGCGACCTGCGGCGCCTGCCGGAGACCGCTGCCCTCGGCGACGCGCTGGAAATAGTGGCCGAGTTCAACGCCAGCGCAACGCACGACGGCATTCTCGTCCAGTCGCCGTTGCCGGACGGCATGGGATCGGACGCCGAGCAGCAGGTGTTCGACGCCATAGCGCCCGGCAAGGACGTGGACGGGTTCAATCCGGCCAACGTCGGCCGTCTCGTGCAGAAGCGTCCGGCCCTGGCGCCGTGCACGCCCTCGGGCATCATCGATCTGCTCGACCGCGAGGGGGTCGAAATCTCCGGCGCCCGCGCGGTCGTGATCGGGCGCAGCGACATCGTCGGCAAGCCGATGGCCATGCTGCTGCTGCACCGCAACGCCACCGTCACGATCTGTCACTCGCGCACGCGGGATCTGCCGGGCGTGGCCGCCGAGGCCGACATCCTCGTTGCCGCCATCGGCCGCGCGGCGTTCGTGACGCGCGAGTTCGTGAAGCCGGGCGCCACGGTCGTCGACGTCGGCATGAACCGGCTGGACGACCGCGCGCAGGTCGAGGCGTTGTTCGGCGCGGGCTCGCGCAAGCTTGCCGCGTTCGACAGGCGCGGCTCCGTCGTGACGGGCGACGTGCACCCCGCGGTGGCCCAGGTGGCCGGGGCGCTGACGCCGGTGCCGGGCGGTGTCGGCCCGCTGACGATCGCGATGCTGCTGGCGAATACGGTCAGCGCGGCGGAAGGCCGTCAGGCGCTGGCGTAGCTGCTGCGATGGCGGCTGTCGTGCTGCGCTCTTGACGCCGGCTTGGGGTTTCTCCGTGAGGCGGGCGGTTCAACGGGGCATCCGTTGGGCTGTCAAGAACAACGATGTTCTGCGCAAGTGGCTGGCACTGCGTGCCGGCGGGCGGTGAACGAACGTCGGCGTGGAACGGTCTGCGGTCGGCCCGGATTATCCCCTGGATTCCCGCGTGGGGAGTGGTTATGGACAGTGGGATGAGGACTGGCATCCTGACAGCAAAGCGTTCATTCTGAATGGGCTATGGGAGTTGAACAGCTTGCGCTGCTCATGCAGCACGTTGAGCGGGTGATTGGCACGGTGGGCGTTCGACGGCAATCAAGTCACGTCGTCGTCAGGACGCCACTCGGAAGCGTCGAGAGACTTCACCCGAGGCCTGAACGTCTTGTCGAAACGCTCCAGCGTTGACGCCATCCAGTCGAGTTGAGCTGGCCGGTCCTTCTCTTGCAGCGGGTCCGTGTCCATCCGGCGCAGCCGTATGCTGCTGCTCTTCTTGTCCGGCAACGCGCGCCATTCGAGCGCACCCAGATCGTGTTCGATCTCTGCGCGTTGTCGTTCGAGCAACGTGTAGTGCGCCATGGCGTCCGATCCGCTCATGAAAAGCGCGACGCCGATCCATTTCTTCGTGGACTGTAACGTCGCCTCCAGCCAGAATTCGGAGCGGCCGACGCTGAAGTACATCCAGTTCTCCGGCTGTGGTTTCTTGGGGCGCACGACGCTGCCCCGTTCCTCCAAGTGCTTCATGAGAGCGGCCCAGAACTCCTTCTGGAGACGCCTCTTGGGTGTCATCTCTTTGGGAGCTGCGACCGATCGACTCCAGTCATTGGGTCGGGAGACGATGTTGAACTTCGGTGCCGGATCCGAATCTCCGATACGCCACACTTCGACTTCGAGACCGAAGAACTGGAACTGGGCGCCGGTTATCTCGTTCAGCCAGTCGAGAGTTGCCCGGTGTTCCTCCGTAAAGCGCTCTGCGACCCAGCAGATGGTGACCGCGTGCAACCCGGCTGCATAGGTGAGCAGTTGCCCGAGGTGGACGTGATCGGTGCGCTCCAACTGGTTCTCGATCAGGACCCAGGATCCGCCGTCGGCGTTCCGGCACAGAATGTCCGCGCGGAACGGTCCGACGTTGGCCTCCTGGGCGTCGAGTTCCAGTTCCATGCCCAACGTTACGGCCAGGACGGACAAGTTCTCTTCCGCGGCCAACCAGGGCGTGAAGTCCTGCGCTTCCGTTTCCCAGATCTCGCGCAGGTCGACTCGTTCGAGCCGTCCAAGCCTGTTCATGGTGCCCGGTAGTCTACGTCATCCCATCGAGCTGGCGGCACCGACCGCAGTGCAGGCCGAAAGTGCCGTTACACGCGTTGCGAGCACGTACCGAGTGTCTGTGGTAGGCTGAGTTCGTCGCCTGCGCTGCCGCACCTCGGCGGCGTTGAGGGATTTGATGTTCGACACGCTCGCCATCGTTCGCAACCTGACCGACGCTGGTATCGAACGCGGCCACGCGGACGCCATTGCAAGTGCGGTGGCGTCCGCTGCCGACCACGGCGACCCCGTTACCAAGCCGGAGTTGGATGCGGCACTGGCGCCGCTTCGCTCGGAAATCGCGGCGGCCATCGCCGCGCCCGAAGCACGTATCTACCGCGCGATGCTCGTCCAGACGCTCGCCATCGTCGGCGGCGTGGTAGCGATCCTCCGGCTGCTGGGCTGAGCGCGCCGGACGCGTGGCCGCGAAGCCGGCGCGCAGTTCGCTGATGAACGTATCCGGCGTTTGAATACGGCGGAACGGCCTACTTCTTTGACTTGCTCCCCGCGGTGAAAACTGGCATAACTGCAAAAAATTTCTTGAATCGGATTTTCCTGTTGTTTTGTGAACGCTGCTTCAACTCCAGATATGCAAATTTTTCCTCAGAGCCTTTTTTGATCCCAAGCATTCCGGTCCCACCTCTCTTTTGAGATCCTTTATAAACATATAAGTCATTTATAATCAATACTTTACAAGAAACACGCGCGTCTGTCAATCTGTGCCGCGCATCTCCCGCCAGCGTTCGTCGCGAGGGCGTTGAGGCGCCGCGACGGCTCGAACGACGGCCGCGCACGGCGCGGCTCGGCGGCCGCGGCGCGGGGCGAAGGGGTCCCCGCCAGCAGCCGCCGGGGGTTTGGGGTGCAGCCCCATCCAGGGATGCCGGCTGTGGTAAACTTCGCCGTGCACCCTGCTACATCCCAGGGGACCTCCACACCCGGCCGGACGGCCACCGCAATCGCAGTCATACCGGCCCGCTACCGCTCCTCCCGCCTTCCCGGCAAGCCGCTCGCGGACATCGCCGGACGCCCGATGGTGGAGCACGTCTACCGGCGCGCGCAGGCGGCGTCCTCGCTGGCGGCCGTGCTCGTCGCCACGGACGACGTGCGCGTTCGGGATGCCGTCCGCGCGTTCGGAGGCGACGTGCGGATGACGGCCGCCGGCCACGGCAGCGGCACCGAGCGTCTGGCGGAGGCCGTGCGGGACCTGCGCTGCGACATCGTCGTCAACGTGCAGGGCGACGAGCCGCTCGTCGAGCCGGCGGCAATCGACCTTGCGGTAAAGGCCCTGCGCGAGGCGCCCGACGCGCCGATGTCCACGGCCTGTTGCGAGCTGAACGAAGACGCGGAGATCTCGGATCCGAACGTCGTCAAGGTCGTGGTAGACAGCGAGGGGTTCGCCCTGTACTTCTCGCGCGCGGCCATCCCCCATCGACGCCGGGGCGGGGGCGCCGTTCCGGGCGGCGTCTACAAGCACGTCGGCCTGTACGCGTACCGCCGCAACTTCCTGCTGCACATCGCCGCGCTCGAGCCCACGCCGCTGGAGCAGGCGGAGCAACTGGAGCAACTGCGCGTGCTCGAGCACGGATACCGCCTGCGGACCGTGCGGGTCCCGGGCGCGCCGGTCGGCGTCGACACGCCGGAGGACCTGGAGCGCGTGCGCTGCCTGCTGGCGAACGGAGCCTGATGCCGGAACCGGTACGCAACGCCGACGGCCGCATCGTCAAGTACATCTTCGTCACCGGCGGCGTCGTCTCCTCGCTGGGCAAGGGGCTCGCGGCGGCCTCCATCGGCAGTCTGCTCGAAGGCCACGGCTACCGCGTGACGCTGCAGAAGTTCGATCCGTACGTGAACGTGGACCCGGGCACCATGAGCCCGTACCAGCACGGCGAGGTGTACGTCACCGCGGACGGCGCCGAGACCGACCTCGACCTGGGACACTACGAGCGGTTCACCAGCACCGTCACGACGCGCGACCACAACTGGACCACCGGAAAGATCTACCTCTCCGTGATCCAGAAGGAGCGCGCGGGAGACTATCTCGGGCGCACCGTGCAGGTGATCCCGCACATCACGAACGAGATCAAGAACGGGCTGCGCACCGTCAGCCGGGACGTCGACATCGTCCTCGCGGAGATTGGCGGCACGGTCGGCGATATCGAGAGTCAGCCGTACCTCGAAGCGATCCGGCAGTTCCGCCGCGACGTCGGGCGCGAGCATACGCTGTACATCCACCTCACGCTGGTCCCCTTCATCGGCACGTCCGGCGAGCTGAAGACCAAGCCGACGCAGCACAGCGTCCGCGACCTGCGCTCCATCGGCATCCAGCCGGACCTGCTGCTGTGCCGCACCGACCGCTTTCTGCCGCAGGACATAAGGAGCAAGATCGCCCTGTTCTGCGACGTCGACGAGCGCGCCGTCATCACCGCCAAGGACGTCGACAGCATCTACGAGGTGCCGCTCGTGCTCGGCGCGGAAGGACTCGACCGGATCGTTCTGCAGAGTCTGCAACTGCCGGACGACACGGAATGCCGGATGGGCCCGTGGCGCGACCTCGTCGACCGCATCCGCAAGCCGGACGGCGAGGTCACCATTCACGTGGTCGGCAAGTACGTGGGCTACGAAGACTCGTACAAGAGCCTCACCGAAGCGCTGGCGCACGGCGGCTTCCAGCACGGGTTGAAGGTGCGCGTCAACTGGGTCGAGGCGGAAGCGCTGGAGCTGGACGGCGGCGGGCGGCTCCTGGACGGCGCCCACGGGATTCTGGTGCCCGGCGGCTTCGGCGACCGCGGCAGCCGCGGCATGATGGAGGCGGCCCGGATCGCCCGCGAGCGGCGCATTCCATACTTCGGGATCTGCTACGGCTTCCAGTGGGCGGCGGTCGAGTTCGCGCGCAACGTATGCGGCCTGGACGACGCCGACTCCACGGAATGCCGGGAGGACGCACCGCACAAGGTCATCTACAAGCTGCGCGATCTGCTCGGCGTCGACGAGCTCGGCGGCACGATGCGCCTCGGCAGCTACCCCTGCCGGCTGGAGCCCGGCTCGCTGGCCGCGCGGCTGTACGGCGCCGCGCTCGTGGAGGAACGGCACCGGCACCGCTACGAGTTCAACGTGGAATACCAGCAGCGGCTCACCGACCGCGGGCTGTCCATCGCGGGCCGCTCGCCGGACGGCAAGTTCGTGGAGGTGATCGAGCTGCCGCAGCATCCGTGGTTCCTCGCCGTCCAGTTCCACCCCGAATTCCAGTCCAAGCCGCTGCAGCCCCACCCGCTCTTCGCCGACTTCGTGCGGGCCGCCTCCGTGCACGCGGCGCCGACCGCCACCGCCGCCGGCTCCGCCGTCTGACAAGCCGCGCACCGCCTATAATGGCGGAGTGCAACAGGTTGCGGTTGGCAACGTGGCGCTGGGTGACCGCCAACCGCTCGCGCTCATCGCCGGTCCCTGCGTAATCGAAAGCGAGTCCCACGCCCTCGCCATGGCGCGCGCCGTCAGCGCGACAGCCGGCCGCGCCGGCGTGCCGCTCGTCTTCAAGGCCTCGTTCGACAAGGCGAACCGCACCTCGATCCGGTCGTACCGGGGACCCGGCCTGGAGGCCGGACTGCGGGTCCTGCAACGGATCAAGGACGACTGCGGGGTGCCGGTACTCACCGACATTCACGAACCGCACCAGGCGGCCGCCGCCGCGGAGGTCGCGGACGTCCTGCAGATACCCGCATTCCTGTCACGCCAGACCGACCTGATTGCGGCGGCCGCGGCCACCGGCCGGCCGGTCAACCTGAAGAAGGGCCAGTTCCTCGCGCCGGAAGACATGCGCCACGTCATCGACAAGATCACGGCCGCCGGCGGCAAGGGCATCCTCGTCACCGAGCGCGGCGCCTGCTTCGGCTACCACAACCTCGTGGTGGACATGCGGGCGTTTCCGATCATGCGGGCGCTGGGCCATCCCGTCGTGTTCGACGTCACCCACAGCGTGCAACTGCCGGGCGGCGCCGACGGACAGTCCGGCGGACGGGCCGAGTTCATCGCGCCGCTCGCCGCGGCCGGAGTCGCCGCGGGCGTCGACGGCGTGTTCCTGGAAGTGCACGACAACCCCGCCGCGGCGCGCAGCGACGGACGGAACTCGCTGCCGCTCGAACATCTGGAGCCGCTGCTCGAGCGCCTGCTGGCCATCGACCGGGCCGCCGGCAGGACGGCGGCCGCGGAACGCGGCAACAGGCCATGACGGACGCGGCCCGGGCACGCGCGGACATCGACCTTGCCCGCGCGCTGCTCCGCACGGAAGCCGACGCCGTCACGTCGCTGATCGGCCGGCTGGACGAGCGCTTCGCCGCCGCCGTGCAGTTGCTGGCGGACTGCCGCGGCCGGGTCATCGTGAGCGGCATCGGCAAGTCCGGGATCATCGCGCGCAAGATAGCGGCGACCCTGTCGAGCACCGGCACGTCCGCCTACTTCGTGCACCCGGTCGAGGCCGTGCACGGCGACATCGGCGCCGTGCAGAACGAGGATCTTCTCATCGCCCTTTCGCGCAGCGGCGAGACTCCCGAGATGCTGCGTCTTGCGGAGATGACGAAGCGGCTGAGCGTGCGGATCATCGCCATCACCGGCACCGCCTCCGGCCCGCTGGGCCAGGCGGCCGACGTTGCGCTGGAATGCGGCGTGAGCGAGGAGGCCTGTCCGCTCAACCTCGCCCCTACCGCCAGCACGACCGCCGCGCTGGCGCTCGGCGACGCGCTCGCGATGACGCTGCTCGTGCGCAAGGGATTCCGGGAGGAGGACTTCGCCAACCTGCATCCCGGCGGACAGCTCGGCAAGCGGCTCATGCGCATCGAGCGGCTGATGCACACGAGCGGGCAACTGCCGCTCGTCGACGCGGCGGCCCCGCTGCAGGAGGTCGTCGCAACGATGTCGGCAAAGGGTTTCGGCATGGCGTGCGTGACGCACGCCGACGGCACGTTGGCGGGCATCATCACGGACGGCGACCTGCGGCGCGCGCTGGCGGCGGACGGCAACCTGCTGGAAATGCAGGCAGCCGGCCTGATGACCCGGGAGCCGATCACGATACGTCCGTCCGCGCTGGCCGTCGAAGCCCTCGCGCTGCTGGAGGAGCACCGCGTCACGGCGCTCGTCGTCGTCGACGACACCCGCCGCGTCCTCGGCATCGTGCACCTCCACGACCTGTGGCGCACCGAGTTGTTCTGACCGTCCATGACCGAGACCGTGGTGCTGCTGGCCGCGCTGCTCGCCCTGCTGGCGGGGCTGGCCGCCGGCAAGGCCTGGGAACGCTACAAGCTGCGCGGAGGGCGGTGGATAGACAGGCGCCGGCTGCGGGGTTCGCCGCACTACATCCTCGGACTCAATCACCTGGTCTCGAACCAGATAGACCTGGCGATCGACGAGCTGACCAAGGCCGCGCAGCTCGACCGCGACGCGCTCGAAATCCACCTGATCCTGGGCAATCTCTACAGGGAGAACGGCCAGGTCAGCAAGGCGATCCAGATCCACCAGCGCCTTTTGCAGCGGGCCCGCATGACAACGCTGGAGCATGCGCACGTGCTGCTCTGCCTCGGGCTCGACTACCGGCACGGCGGCTTCATCGACCGGGCGGCGGAGACGTTCTCGGAGGTCGTGCGCCTCGATCCCCGCAACACGCACGCGCTGCTCAACCTCGAGAAGCTGCACGAGGAGCAGCACGAGTGGCGCGAGGCGCGGGTGATCCGCCAGCGCATGGCCGAGGCTGCCGGCGACGAGCACAACCCGCGGGACCAGGCGATCCTGGCTTTCCTGGAGAACGAGCTCGGCCTGCAGGCCATGCGGGAGCAGCGGCCCGACCAGGCGATCAGGCACTTCGAGGCGGCGACGCACCTGGACGTCAAGACCGTTCCCGCCTACCTGAACCTGGGCGACGTGCGGCTTGCGCTGGGCCAGCGGAAAGAGGCTGTCGAGGCGTGGGAAAAGATCGTGCGCATCGTGCCCGAGCGCGCGTATCTGGCGTTCTCGCGGTTGAAGGACGCCTACGCCGGCATCGGCGCGCCGGAGCGCTTCCCCGACCTGTGCCGGCGGCTCATCGACACCAACCCCCAGGACTGGCGCGCGCGGCTTGCGCTGGGCGAGCACCTGGCCGCCAACGGGGCCGCGAGGCGGGGTCTCGACCTGCTCCTCGAGTCGCTGCTGCACAATCCGCACGGACTTGCCATACACCAGGCGATCTGGCGCACGCTCTCGGTGCTCGCGTTCGAGGAATCGGTCGTCACGCGGTACATCAACCTCACGCGCGACGCCGTCTTCTACCTGGACCCGCACATCTGCATGCGCTGCCGCTACCGCAGCACCGAGCTGCTCTGGCAGTGCCCGCAGTGCCACGAGTGGAACACGTTCGTGGAGGAGCGCATCGCCACCGCGGAGGAGAGCGAGGAGGCCCCGGCATAGCCGGCCGCGCACGGCCCCAGGTAATGCAGAGAATCGCACTGACGGGCGGCATCGCCACCGGCAAGTCCTACGTGCTGGCGCGGTTCGCCGCGCTGGGCGCGCCTGTCATCGACGCGGACCGCGTCGCGCGGGAGGTCGTGGAGCCGGGGCAGCCGGCCCGGGATGCGCTGCGGGCGCGGTTCGGGCCGGCGGCGTTCGATGCGGACGACCGCGTCGACCGGCGCCGTCTTGCCGCGCTGGTATTCGACGACGCCGCCGCACGCGCGGACCTCGAGGCGATCGTGCATCCACCCGTGCGGGCCGTCATCGACGACTGGTTCCGCAACCCGCCCGGGGGCGTACCCCACCCGTTCGGCATCGCCTGCATTCCGCTGCTGTTCGAGACGGGCCGGGCCGCGGATTTCGATTGCGTCGTGGTCACCGCGTGCAGCCCGGCGACGCAACTTGCGCGCCTGACCGCGCGCGACGGCCTGTCCCTTGAAGACGGCCGCAAGCGCCTCGCGGCGCAACTGCCGACCGGCGCCAGAACGGCGGGCGCCGACTTCGTCATCCGGACCGGGGGCTCGTTCGAGGAGACCGACCGGCAGGTCGAGCGAATCTACCGGGCGCTGGAAGTCCGCTCCTGACGGCCTTCCGCCGCGGTCTCCGATCCGCGCGCCGTGGCGGGGCGTGCTCCCTCACGCCGCTTCGACGTAGTTACGACCACGCATTCAGCGTTATCGTTAGATGGGGCTGCGCCCCAAACCCCCGGCGGCAGCTAGCGGGGACCCCTTCGCCCCGCGCCGCGGCCGCCGAGCCGCGCCGTGAGCGGCTAGAGCTGGACGATGGCGGCGTGCTGGACGGCGGGGATGCCCCGGATCTCGTCGAGCACCTCCGCGCCGTTCCACTGCGACGTCCCGCTGCCGGGCTCGATGCTGACCACCCCGACGGCGCCGTCGGGGCCGCGGCCGAGTGCGAAGGTGGCGATGTTGAGCCGGTGCCGGCCCAGGATGGTGCCGACCTCGCCGATGACGCCCGGCTGGTCGCTGTTGCGGATGACGATGAGGGCGCCTTCGAGCGGCGCTTCGACCTCCACGCCGTCGAGCAGCACGAGGCGCGGCTCCTGCGGCTCGAACACGGCGCCTTCCGCCCAGTGCTCGCCGCGATTCGTATGCAGCTTGATCGAGATCAGACTCGTGAAGTTGCGCGGCCGCGTGCTGTGCGACTCCACGATTTCCAACCCGCGTTGCCGGGCGATCGACTGGGCGTTCACCAGGGTGACGGTCGACGACAGCATGGTGCGGAACAGTCCGACCAGCACCGCGCCGACGAGCATGTCGTGGTTGCGGTGGGCGAGCTCGCCGTAGTAGCGGATGCCGACGCCCTCGATGCGATCCTCGGCAAGCTGGGCCAGGAGGCTGCCGAGTCGCTCGGCGAGCCCGACGAACGGCTGCAGGCGCCGGAACTCCTCCGCGGAAACGGAGGGAAAGTTGACGGCATTGCGCACGACGCCCGAGCGCAGGTACTCCCGCACGCAGGTGGCCGTTTCGAGGCCCACGAGCTCTTGCGCTTCCCGGGTCGATGCCGCGATATGCGGCGTCGCCACGACCTGCGGCAGGCCGGTCAGCGTCCCGGCGCCGGGCGGTTCGGTCTCGAAGACGTCGAGTCCCGCGCCGGCGACCTGCCCGGCACCGATCGCGGCGGCAAGCGCGGTTTCGTCTATGAGATCGCCGCGGGCCGTGTTGATGATGCGCACGCCGCGCTTGCAGCGCGCGAGCCGTGCGGCGTCGAACAGGCCGCGCGTGCCGGCCGTGGAAGGCAGGTGCAGGCTGATGTAGTCGGCCTCCGCGCACAGGCCGTCGAGCGTGACCAGCTCGACGTTCAGGTCGTCCGCAATCTGCGCGGAGATGTACGGATCGTACGCGACGATGCGCATCTCGAATGCCAGCGCGCGCCGCACGACCTCGCGGCCGATGCGGCCCAACCCGAGCACGCCCAGGCACTTGCCCCGCAGCTCCGCGCCGTCCAGCGCCTTCTTCTCCCAGCGGCCGACCTTCATGGACGCGTCGGCGCGGGGGACGGACCTGGCGAGGGCCAGCATGAGGGCGAGCGCGTGCTCCGCCACGCTGATGCTGTTGACGCCCGGGGCGTTGAGCACCAGGATGCCGCGCCGGCTGGCGGCATCGAGATCGATGTTGTCGACGCCCGTTCCGGCGCGCGCGACGACGCGCAGCCGCGGCGCGGCGGCCAGCAGGTCGGCGTCCACCTGCGTCGCGCTGCGTACGATCAGGCCGTCGGCGGCCGCGAGGTTCGCGTGCAGCTCGTCCGGAGAGCGGCCCGCGCGCGCATCGACGGTCCACCCCTCGGCGCGCAGCAGATCGGCTGCCGAAGAGGGCAGCGGGTCGGCGATGATGATCTTCATGGAGTAACGCGACGGGACGGCGCGTACAGTATAATGCGGCGCCGCCTGAGAGATGACCGGTCACGGGACAGCCTGCCGCACCATGATGGTGCAAACTGCTAGAACGGCCCGATTGATGCGGTGTGCTCGTCTCTGACGGGGCATTATTCACAAGGTTTTCCACACATCCTGTTGAAGATCTTGTTCAGTTTCCGCGGGTGTCTGACCTAAGGATCGGACGCCGTGCGACAGCCCGCGCCTGCCGCGGGTTCGGGGCGGAGCCCCGAGGGGTAAGGAGCAAAATGCAGAGGAAAGTCAGCGTCATCGGGTCGGGCAACGTCGGAGCGACCGCGGCGCGCAGCATCGCGGACAAGGAGCTGGCCGACGTCGTCGTGCTGGATATTCTCGAGGGCATCCCGCAGGGGAAGGGGCTCGACATGCTCGAGGCGTGTCCGGTCGAGGGTTCGGACGCGCGCGTGCTCGGGACCAACGACTACGCCGACACCGCCGGCTCGGACATCGTCGTGGTCACCGCGGGGCTGGCGCGCAAGCCGGGGATGAGCCGCGACGACCTGTTGACGAAGAACTGCGCCATCATCAAGAGCGTGACCGAGCAGGTGGTCGAGCACTCGCCTGACTGCATCATCATTCCGGTCACCAACCCGCTCGACGCGATGTGCCAGGTCGTCTACCGCGTGAGCGGTTTCCCGCGCGAACGGGTCATCGGCATGGCCGGCGTGCTCGACTCGGCCCGCATGCGGACCTTCATCGCCCAGGCGCTCGACGTTTCGGTGGAAAACACCCACGCGTTCGTGCTGGGCGGCCATGGCGACACCATGGTGCCGCTGCCGCGGTATTCCACCGTGGCCGGCGTGCCGATCACGGAGTTGCTCGATCAGGACACGATCGACGCCATCGTGAAGCGGACTGCCGGCGGCGGGGCCGAGATCGTCAAGCTGTTGGGAACCGGAAGCGCCTACTACGCGCCGGGCTCGGCGGTCGTCGAGATGGTGGAAGCGATTCTCAAGGACAAGAAGAAGATCCTTCCGTGCGCGGCGTTTCTGCAGGGCGAGTACGGCATCAGCGACCTCTTCGTCGGCGTCCCGGTGAAGCTGGGGGCGCGCGGTCTGGAGCAGATCGTCCAGATCGAGCTGTCGGAGTCGGAGCAGGCCGCTCTGGACAAGTCGGCGGACGCCGTCCGCGAGCTGGTGCAGATCATCGCCATGTGACGCCGTGAAACTCCACGAGTACCAGGCCAAGACGCTGTTCGCGCGCTACGGGCTGGCCGTGCCGCGGGGCGAGGTCGCCGGCACGGCGGGCGAGGCCCGCGAGGTCGCGGCGCAGCTCGGCGGGCGCGTGGTCGTCAAGGCCCAGATCCACGCCGGCGGCCGCGGCAAGGGCGGCGGCGTGAAGGTGGCCGACGGGCCGGAGGAAGCCGCGCGGGTGGCCGAGGCGCTGATCGGGAGCAACCTGGTGACGCCGCAGACCGGTCCCGAAGGCCGGCGCGTGTCACGCGTGCTCATCGAGGAGGGGCTGGACATCGAGCGGGAGCTGTACCTCGGCCTGCTGATCGACCGCGCGCGGGAGCGGCCCGTGGTGATGGCGAGCTCGGCCGGCGGCATGGAGATAGAACAGGTGGCGGCCGACACGCCGGAGCTCATCCTCCGCGAATTCGTCGATCCGGGCCTGGGGCTGGCCGGATTCCAGGCGCGCCGGCTGGCGTTCGGTCTCGGCCTGCCGGCGCGGCTCGTGCCGCCGGCGGCGCGCGTCATGCAGGCGGCGTACACCGTCTTCCGCGAGACCGACGCCGCGCTCGTGGAGGTGAATCCGCTCGTCGTGACGGCCGGCGGCGACGTCATGGCGCTCGACGGCAAGGTCTCGCTCGACGACAACGCCCTGTTCCGGCATCCCGAGTTGCGCGAGCTGCGCGATCTCGCCGAGGAGGACGAGCTGGAGATAGCGGCCTCGCAGCACGACCTCAACTACATACGGCTCGACGGCACGATCGGGTGCATGGTGAACGGCGCCGGGCTGGCGATGGCGACCATGGACATCATCAAGCTGGCCGGCGGCGAGCCGGCGAACTTCCTGGACGTCGGCGGCGGCGCCAACGCCGATCAGATCCGCAACGCGTTCCGGATCCTGATGTCCGACACGAACGTTAAGGCGGTGCTCATCAACATCTTCGGGGGCATCCTGCGCTGCGATGTGCTGGCCGCCGGGGTGATCGCCGCCGTGCAGGAGCTCGAGGTCCGCGTTCCGGTGGTCATTCGCATGGAGGGAACGAACGTCGAGGCGGGCAAGCGCGCGCTGCAGGAGAGCGGTCTCGACTTCACGACGGCCGATGCGATGGACGAAGCCGCCGCGCTGGTGGTGGCTGCCGCCGGTCGCGCGGCCTGAGGACCGCAACGGGACATGTCTGTATTGATCGACCGCCAGACGCGCCTGCTCGTCCAGGGCCTGACCGGGCGGGAAGGCACCTTTCACGCGCAGCAGGCTGCCGCTTTCGGCACGAACGTCGTGGGCGGCGTCACGCCCGGCAAGGGCGGCCTGGTCCACGAGGGCTGGCCGGTGTTCGACACGGTGGACCAGGCGGTGCGCGAGACGGGCGCGGACGCGTCGGTCATCTTCGTGCCGCCGCCGGTTGCCGCGGACGCCATCATGGAGGCGGCCGACGCCGGTCTGGCGCTGGCGGTGTGCATCACCGAGGGGATTCCCACGATCGACATGCTCGGGGTCGTCCGTTTCCTCGAGGATCGGCCGACACGCCTGATCGGTCCCAACTGCCCCGGCGTCATATCGGCGGGCAAGGCGAAGGCCGGCATCATTCCCGGCCATATCTGCCGGGAGGGACGCGTCGGCATCGTGTCCAAGAGCGGCACGCTCACCTACGAGGCGATTCACCAGCTCACGCTGCTCGGGCTCGGGCAGACCACGTGCATCGGGATCGGCGGCGACCCGCTGATCGGGACCAGCTTCGTCGATGCGCTGCGGCTGTTCGCCGGGGACGACGCGACGGAGGCCGTCGTGCTGATCGGCGAAATCGGCGGCGCGGCCGAAGAAGAGGCCGCGGCGTACATCGCCAAGGCCTACCCGAAGCCGGTCGTCGGCTTCATCGCGGGACAGACGGCGCCGCCCGGCAGGCGCATGGGGCACGCCGGCGCCATCGTGTCCGGCGGCAAGGGCACGGCGGCGGAGAAGATGGCCGCCCTGGAGGCGGCGGGCGTAACGGTCGTGAAGAGTCCGGCCGGGATCGGCGCCGCGGTGGCGGCGCGGCTGCAGGCGGCCTGACTACGTGGTAAAATCAAGAGTTTTGTGGACTCGGTAGACGGCGAGGCCATGCATGCCTGTTTCTGACATCGCGGTACAAGACGCGCCGGCGGCGAACCTCACGGAGCGGGTCGTGAACGACTTCAGCATCCGGGTCGCCACCGTCAACGGGTCGGGCAGCCAGACGGCGAATCTCGTGCTGCTGCGCTCCATCTTCCGGATGGGCATCCCGGTCTCCGGCAAGAACCTGTTCCCCTCGAACATCGCGGGGCTGCCCACCTGGTTCACCATCCGCGCCAGCAAGGACGGCTACGTCGCGCGCAGGGCCACCATCGATCTGCTGGTGGCGATGAATCCCGAGACGGCGCGTGAAGACGTGCTGTCGCTGGAGCCCGACGCGGTCGTGGTCTACGACGAGCCGTTGAAGCTCGACGAGCTGCGCGACGACCTCACCTTCTATCCCGTGCCGTTCGACAAGCTGGTCGCCGGGATACTCAGGGACGCCAAGCTGCGGCGGCTCGTGCGCAACATGATCTATGACGGCGTGCTGGCGAACCTGCTGCAGATCGACCGGCAGCAGATGGACGCCGCGCTCGAGAAGCAGCTCGGCAGCAAGCCCAGGGCGATGGCGCTGAACCGCAGCGCCCTCGACGTCGGCTACGACTACGCGGCCGAGCATCTCGAGAAGCGGGACCCGCTCGTGCTGGAGCCCATGGACAAGACGGACGGGCTCATCCTGGTCGAAGGCAACGCCGCCGCGGCGGTCGGAGCGATGATGGCCGGCGTCACGGTGGTGACCTGGTATCCGATCACGCCGTCGTCGTCGCTGTGCGAGACGCTGATCGATTACCTCCAGAAGTACCGCCTCGATCCGGAAACGGGGAAGGCCACCTTCGCCGTCGTGCAGGCGGAGGACGAGATTGCGGCCCTCGGCATGGCGCTCGGCGCCGGCTGGGCGGGCGCGCGCTCGATGACGTCGACCTCCGGTCCCGGGGTGTCGCTCATGGGCGAGTTCTCGGGACTGGGGTACTACGCCGAGGTCCCGGCCGTCATCTTCGACATCCAGCGGGTCGGTCCGTCCACGGGGCTCCCGACGCGGACCGCGCAGGGCGACGTCCTGACGACGGCGTTCCTGTCGCACGGCGACACGCGCCACCTGATGCTGTTTCCGGCGTCGGTGGAGGAGTGCTACGGCATGGCGATCGAGGCGTTCGACCTGGCGGAGCGGTTCCAGACGCCGGTGTTCGTGATGAGCGACCTCGACCTGGGCATGAACACCTGGATGTCGAAGGCGTTCGAATATCCGAAGAAGCCGCTCGACCGCGGCAAGGTGCTGGACCGGGAGACGCTCGACCGCATCGGCCGCTTCGGGCGCTACCGCGACGTCGACGGCGACGGCATACCCTACCGGAGCATCCCCGGCGACGACATGCCGGCATTCTTCTGCCGCGGCTCCGGGCACAACGAATGGGCGCAGTACAGTGAACGCCCGGACGACTACAAGGCCAACGTCGACCGGCTGGCGCGCAAGTTCGAGACGGCCCGCAACTGGCTGCCCGAGCCGGTGGTGGAGATCAACCGCAAGGCGTCGATCGGCATCGTCGCGTACGGCACGACGCACTGGGCCATCGTCGAGAGCCGCGATCAACTGCTCGCGGAGGCCGACCTGCAGACCTCCTACTACCGCGTGTGCGCCTATCCGTTCCGTGACGCCCTGGAGTCGTTCATCGAGCGCTACGACCGCGTCTACGTCGTGGAGCAGAACCGCGACGCGCAGATGCTGAGCCTGATGAAGCTCGACGTGCGGCCGGAGCTGGCCAACCGGCTGCGCAGCGTGCTGCACTACTCCGGCGATCCCATCGATGCCCGCACGGTCACCGACAGCATCCTGATCCAGGAGGGCTACCGGGTGGAGAAGGCGGGCGCGCAGACGATCAGGCTGCCGCACACCTCCGGCGTCGGCGGCGAGTAAGGCACCTCTCACAGACAGGCGAGAAAGGCGATACCGTGGCGAGCGTCACTCCGTCGAACCCGCGCATCAAGGTCAACCGTATCGGACTCGACTCCAAGCAGTACCGCGGCACGAAGACCACGCTGTGCGCGGGCTGCGGCCACAACGCGATCTCGGAGCGGATCATCGGGGCCTGCTACGAGATGGGCGTCGATCCCGGGCGCGTGGTGAAGCTGTCCGGCATCGGCTGCTCCAGCAAGAGCCCCGCGTACTTCCTCGGCTCGGCGCACGGCTTCAACGCCGTGCACGGGCGGATGCCGTCGGTCGGGACGGGCGCGCTGCTCGCCAACCACAAGCTGATCGCGATAGGCGTCAGCGGCGACGGCGACACGGGCGCCATCGGGATCGGGCAGTTCGTGCACCTGATGCGGCGCAACCTGCCGATCATCTACATCATCGAGGACAACGGCTGCTACGGCCTGACCAAGGGACAGTTCTCGCCGACCGCGGATCTGGGGTCGACCCTCAAGACGGGGGTGGTCAACGACCTGCCGCCGATCGACACGTGCGCCCTGGCGGTCGAGCTGGGCGCGACGTTCGTGGCGCGGTCGTTCTCGGGGGACAAGAAGCAGTTGACGGCCATACTCAAGGCGGCCCTGAGCCATCGCGGCACGGCGATGCTCGACGTGCTGTCGCCCTGCGTGACGTTCAACGATCACGAGGGCTCGACGAAGAGCTACTCGCACGTCAAGGAGCACGACGATCCGCTCGAAGAGATCAGCTTCGTGCCGTTCTTCGAGGACATATCCGTCGACTACGAGCCGGGGACGACGCAGGCCGTTCCGCTGCACGACGGCTCGACGCTGTACCTCAAGAAGCTCGAAGAGGAGTACGACGCGCTCGACAAGGTCCGGGCGCTGCAGGTGCTGAACGAAACGCGGCGCCGCGGGGAGTTCGCGACGGGCATCATCTACGTGGAGCCCGACCGGGACGATTTTCTGACGATGCTCAACCTGGTCGACGAGCCGCTTGCAGCGTTGCCGCAGAAGCGGGTCCGCCCGCCGCGGGGAGCGCTCAAGGAAATCATGAAGTCACTGCGCTGAGGGCGCGGCGGCCAGCACGCAACAGATCCATGGAACGCACGCTCGCGATCATCAAGCCGGACGCAGTGGAACGGGGCGCCGTCGGCGCCATCATCCAGCGCATAGAGACCGACGGACTGCGCATCCGCGAGATGCGGCTCGTCCGCCTGAGCAAGGAAGATGCGGCGGGCTTCTACGCCGTGCATCGCGGCAAGCCGTTCTTCGACAGCCTGACGGACTTCATGTCGTCGGGGCCCATCGTGGTGCTCGCGCTCGAAGCGCCGGACGTCATCCGGCGCTGGCGCCGCATGATGGGCGCGACCGATCCGGCCAAGGCGGAGCGCGGCACCCTGCGCCGCGAGTTCGGATGGTCCGTCGAGACGAACGCCACCCACGGGTCGGACGCGCCGGAGACGGCGGCGTTCGAGCTCGACTACTTCTTCCCCAAACCCGAGATCCCGGCTCCCGCCAAGGCCTGACGGCCCGCACTCGGACTACCACCGCACCCGGTTGCCCGGACGCACGTTCGGGCGACAGCGCCTGACGTAGCTCGTACTCCCGTTCGTCGCGAGGGCGTCGCCGGCATGCCCGCATTCGCTGCGAAAACCGGGCCGGCCGGGCGCACATCTTGCCGCTTTCAGCAGCAACGAGATCCGGACCTTTTCGAGCGGCGCCGGCGGTTGATGAACGAGTGGGCCGGCTACCTGGAGGCCGGCCGGGTGGTCCAGGAGCTTCCCCTGTGACGGTGTGGACGCCAGCCGGGAGCGGTCCGGGAGCGCGAGCTGAATCGGCTCGGACCTGCGCGCATGCGCGCAGGTCCGCCTGCAGAGCGGCATGCGAACGGACGGAAGATCCCCGCCGGTTTGCCGGCATGAATGGGGGGACGGGCTTTTCCGGCTTGCGATTGGCCCCTTGTATCCGGGGGGAAAGTGGGGGAGCGACAACGGAAGAAGTAGTACACCCCCTGCTCCCCCGCACCGGCCCCGGCTGCCGGCGCCCCGCCGCCAGCGACCCACCGGCCGGCCCGCCCTCCCCCGTCATCCCCCCGACCGCCACCATCCCGACCGCCGCGCTCGAGCTGCAAGCCGGCAGGCCCGCGTTCGCGGAGAAAACCGTAGAGGTCCGGAGCTGGTTGCTACTGCAAGCGGCAAGACGTGCGCCCGGCCGGCCCGGTTTTCGTAGCGAATGCGGGCCTGGCGGCGACGCCCTCGCGATTCGATGCGACATGCGTCCCGTTGGTGGCGTGCTTCTTGACCGCGATTCTCGCTTCGTAGTACCCTTGGCCGGTTTGGACGGCCGTTGCAGGCCGGTGCTGTGCGAGGCTCCGTGTTCAGCGGCCGCGCGGCGGCCGGTTCACGTATTCCCTGACGTACTCGTAACTTATGGACAAGCTTGACGAGCGCGAAGCCGCGCCCCGCCGCGGCCCGCTTGCAGCCGCACCCGCGCTTGCCGTCCAGTTCTTTCTGATCCCGCTCGCCGTAGTCGCCGTCGTGGTGCTCGTCTACGGCGGGTTCCGGATGCTCGTGACGAACGAGCGGACCCCTGAAGAATTCCTCAACGACGTGCGGACCGGCGGCCGCGAGCGGCGCTGGCCGGCGGCATACGAGCTGTCCCGGATGCTCGACTCGCCCGAGGTGGAAGCGCAGTACCCGGGTCTCGGCCCGGCCATCGTGCAGGCGTTCGCCGATTCCGCGGGAGACGATCCGCGCGTGCGCCAGTATCTCGCGCTGGCCGTGGGACGGCTCCAGAACATACCGCCGGGCGCCGTCGACGAGCTCGTGGCCGGTCTCGACGATGCCGATGCCGAGACGCGCATCAGCGTCATCTGGGCGCTCGCCTCCATCGGCGATGCCGGCGTCGTGGACAGGATCGAGGGGATGTACCAGTCCTCGGACGCCGGTGTCCGCAAGATGGCGGTGTATGCTCTTGGCGCGCTGCCCCTGGACGCGCAGGCGGCGACCTTGCGGAACGCGCTGGACGATACGGCGCCCGACGTCCGGTGGAACGCGGCGGTGGCGCTTGCGCGGCACGGGCGCGGCGACGGGTTGCCCGTGCTCCGCCAGATGCTCGACCGCGAATACGTGGAGCGCAACGTCACGCGGACGCCGAATCTCGACGCCGAGCTCGACCCGGTGGCCGAGGTGATGGTGAGCGGGCTGCAGGCAGTGGGAGCGCTCAACGCTCCGGACCTCCACGCGACGGTCGTGGAGCTGAGCCGCAGCGACGCGAGCCTGCGCGTGCGCGAGATGGCGCTGAGGACCCTGGAGATTCTCGACGGAGGACGACGAGCGCATGGCTGACGAGCAAAAACCCGAACCGGCGCCCCCCGCAAAGCCGACGCCCGCCGCCAAGGCGGCGCGTCCCGCGCCCGCCGCGCCGAATCCGGCGCTGGCCGGGCGCACCACGAGCGCTGCCGCGAAGCCGGCTCCCGCCCGGCGCGCGAAGCCGGCCGGGGCGGACGATACGTCGCCGCTCATGCCGCGCCGCGCCTGGCTGGGGCTGTCCTGGGGGGCGTTCACGGCGGCCACGGCCGGCTGTCTGGCGGCGACCGGACGCTTCATGTTCCCGAACGTGCTGAACGAGCCGCCGCAGCAGTTCACCATCGGTTTCCCCGACGAATACGCCGACGGCGTCGACGAGCGCTGGAAGGACCGCTTCGGCGTGTGGATCGTGCGCACCACATTCGATAGCGTGCACGAGGCGCCCGGCTTCTACGCGCTGTTCTCCATCTGCACGCACCTGGGGTGCACGCCCAACTGGCTGTCGGCGGAGAACAAGTTCAAGTGCCCCTGCCACGGCAGCGGGTTCCGTCCCACCGGCATCAACTTCGAAGGTCCCGCGCCGCGGCCCCTGGAGCGGACCCGGATCGTCATGGCCGAGGACGGGCAGATCCTGATCGACAAGAGCCGGAAGTTCCAGAGCGAGCTCGGGCAGTGGAGCGATCCCGAGTCGTTCCTCGAGGTGTAGACGACGACATGGCCCAAACCGAGACGGTTCAACCCAAGGAAGCGCTGCCGGTCCGCGCCTGGAACTGGCTGACCGAGACGCAGATCTGGACGTCCATCTTCCGTCACGCCGCGCCGATCAACGACCGCAACCGCGTGCTGGTCATGCTGTCGAACGTGTTCCTGCACCTGCACCCGGTCAGGCTGAAGAAGCACGGCGTGCGGTTGCGCTACACGTGGTGCATGGGCGGCCTGAGCTTCTTCCTGTTCCTGGTGCTGACGTTCACCGGCCTGCTGCTGATGTTCTACTACCGGCCGACCCTGGAATACGCGTACTCGGACATCGTCGGCCTCCGCGAGCACGTGCCGCTCGGCATCATGCGCGAGATGCACCGCTGGGGCGCCCACGCCATGGTCATCACGGTCTGGCTCCACATGTTCCGCGTGTTCATGACCGGGTCGTACAAGCCGCCGCGCGAGTTCAACTGGAACGTCGGCGTCATCATGCTCGTCCTGACGCTGCTGCTGTCGTTCACGGGCTACCTGCTGCCCTGGGACCAGCTCGCGATCTGGGCGATCACGGTCGGTGCGAACATGGCGCGCGCCACGCCGTTCCTCGGCCACGAGGGGCCGGGTGCCGCGCTGCTGACGCTCGGGGACGTCCAGTTGATACACGCGGCGGACGACGCGCGCTTCGCGCTGCTGGGCGGCACGTTCGTCGGCGAGGGTGCGCTGCTGCGGTTCTACGTGCTGCACTGCGTGGCGCTGCCGCTCGTCATCGGGTTCCTCATGGCCGTGCATTTCTGGCGGGTCAGGAAGGACGGGGGCATTTCCGGTCCGCTCTAGACAACCATGGAACTGATCAAGACATTCATCAACCTGTTCGCGGACCCGCGCCTGTTCTTCATCATGTCCGTGCTGGCGCTGGTGGCGATCGTGTGGAAACGGGAGGCGTTCTCCAGGAACTCGGTGGGCTACGGCCTGCTCGCCTTTCTGGGGGTGTTCTTCGCCTTCGGGCTGTTCGACGAGAACTTCCGGCTGATCATCGTCAAGCCCGACAACGTGCCGATCGTCGCGCTCATCTTCCTGGTCGTCTTCTTCACGTGGTACGCCGTGCGCGAGGGCGTGCGCAACGATCAGCGCATCGCGGCCGGCGACGACCCGATCGAGAAGGAGGAGTCCGACCGGGTCTGGGTCTGGCCGGACCTCGTCTACACGGAGCTCATCTCGCTCATCCTGTGCACGGCGGTGCTCATAGTCTGGTCGGTCGGCCTGGAAGCGCCGCTGGAGCAGCCGGCCAATCCGGCCAACACGCCGAATCCGTCGAAGGCGCCCTGGTACTTCCTGGGGCTGCAGGAAATGCTGGTGTACTTCGATCCGTGGCTGGCCGGCGTGGTGCTGCCGAGCCTGATCATCGTGGGCCTGATGGCCATCCCCTACATCGACACGAATCCGAAGGGGAACGGCTACTACACGTTCCGCGAGCGCCGCGTCGAGATCACCATCTTCCTGTTCGGCTTCCTCGTGCTGTGGTCCTCGCTGATCGTGCTGGGCACGTTCCTGCGCGGGCCGAACTGGAACTTCTTCGGACCGTTCGAGTACTGGGACATCCACAAGCTCGAGCCGCTCACCAACGTCCAGTTGTCCGACTTCATCTGGGTGCGGATGCTCGGGCAGCCGCTGCCGGAGAACTGGTTCGTGCGCGAGGTGTTCGGCATCGTGCTCACGCTGGGATACGTGGCCGTGCTGCCGCCGCTGATGGCAAGGATGTTCCGGCGCTACTACGAGAAGCTGGGAGCAACGCGCTTCTACGTGACCGCGATGCTCCTGCTCATGATGCTGTCGTTGCCGGTAAAGATGCTGACCCGGTGGATCTTCAACCTGAAGTACGTGGTCTCCATACCGGAGTACTTCTTCAATATCTGACAGATGGCTGACAAGAAGTCCGTCGGGCACGCGTACAACATCGATTTCCTGAACGTCGTCTTCGCGGCGTCGAGCATCTTCCTGTTCGTGACGACCATCCTGATGGTCTGGGACGACTACGACCGCGAATGGAAGGACTACCAGCGGCGCTTCGTCGAGCTCGAGCTGGAGGTGACGCGCGCGAATCTCGCGTCGGCGCAGGCCGAGGTCGACCAGGCGCAGGTCGCGGAGCTCGAGGCGCAGCGGGTGCAGGCGGAGCAGGAGAGGGCCGCGAACCAGGACCAGATCGACGCGCTGGAGGGCGAGCTCGAAGGCGTGGTGGCCGAGCTGTTCCTGACCAACCAGGAATTCCAGTCGACCAAGGCGGTCTACGACGCCGAGCGCTACGAGTTCGAGGAACTGCAGGAGGAGCATCCGGAGGAGGCGGCGGACGAGCGCGGCCCGATCGACGAGATGTACCAGCGCTGGCTCGATCTCGGCGTGCAGGTCGAGCGGCTCACGGCCGAGCGCGACGGCATCCGCGACCAGATCGGCGCCTTCACGGCGCGGGTCACCGAGATCGACACGCGGATCAGGGAGCTCACCTCGGAGACGACCCGCCTCGACGAGCGCGTCGCGGATCTGCAGCCGAGCCTCGTCAACGACCTGATTCTCAACGCGCCGCTGCTCGACTTCATGGCGCCGACCATCACGGTGCGGCAGGTCATCACGCCGGGCATCGTGGACGACGTCAACTTCACGCGCGTCGCCAAGATGGACCGCTGCACCACCTGCCACCTGGCGATCGACCGCGAGGGCTACGAAGAATATCCGCAGCCGTTCCGCACGCATTCGAACCTCGCCGCGTACGTCGGCAGCGCGTCGCCGCATCCTGTCGGGCAGTTCGGCTGCACGGTATGCCACGAGGGCATGGGGCAGTCGCTGACCTTCCGCCACGCTTCGCATACGCCGGAGGGCGCGGAGCAGACGCTCGCCTGGGAGCACGATTTCGACTGGGAGGAGCCGCACCTGTGGGACTTCCCGATGCTGCCCACGGAGATGACCGAGGCGTCGTGCGCCAAGTGCCACCGGGAGACCGTGTTCGTTCCCGAAGGGCCGAAGCTGAGCCTGGCGTACGGGCTGTACGAGCGGGCCGGGTGCTATGCCTGCCACACGACGCGCGGCTTCCAGGATCTGCGCCGCCCCGGACCGAGCCTTACCCGGATCGACTCGAAGCTCGAGCCTGACTGGGTGGCGCGCTGGATTCGGGAGCCGCGGGCGATCAAGGCCAGCACGTGGATGCCGCGCATCTGGTACAACAGCAATACCAGCTCGCCCGAGGACGCCGTGCGGAACGAGGCCGAGATCGATGCGGTCGTGGCCTACCTTTTCGCGAATACCGACGAACACGAGTTCACCGTGCCCTCGCCTTCCCGCGGCGACCCCGAACGCGGGCGCGAGATCGTGGAGTCGGTCGGCTGCCTCGCGTGCCACGTGACCGGCGACGAAGGCCGTCTGGAGGCCGGGCCGCGGCGGACGTTCGGTCAGCCGCTCCAGAACATCGGCAACAAGACCTCTTACGAATGGCTGTACGACTGGGTCCGCGATCCGCGGCATTTCAGCGCGGAGACGTACATGCCGGACCTGCGTCTCACCGACCGGGAGGTGGGCGACGTCGCCTCGTATCTC
This sequence comes from Vicinamibacteria bacterium, assembly GCA_022820825.1. Classification (GTDB taxonomy): domain Bacteria; phylum Acidobacteriota; class Vicinamibacteria; order Vicinamibacterales; family UBA8438; genus JAAXGX01. Next base: position 45,937 of record JAJEEU010000069.1, on the reverse strand, counting down.
GAGACGCTGGGCGGCCCGGACGGGGACGGACCCCGCGCCAGCTACAGCGAGGCGGACGTCTCGGAGATCCTGACCGACTACCTGCGCTCGATCGTGCCCACCGACGAGGCGATCGCCACCGTGGCGGCCATGTCGGCGGAGGAGCAGCAACTGGAGCTGGGGCGGCGCGCGATCGGCCGCTACGGTTGCTACAGTTGCCACGACATCAAGGGGTTCGAGGATACGCAGCCGATCGGCATCGAGCTCTCGGAGGAAGGCACCAAGCTGCTGCCGCGGCTCGACTTCGCCTTCGTGCACGAGATTCCGCATACCAAGGTCGAGTGGTTCAGGCAGAAGCTGCGGGATCCGCGCAGCTTCGACCGCAGCCGCGTGCTGCAGCCGCTCGAGAAGCTGCGGATGCCGAACTACGGGTTCAGCGAAGAGGAGATCACCCTGCTCTCGACGGCCATCATGAGCTTCCAGAGCGAGGTGCAGCCGGTGGCGTCGCAGGCGCCGCGCTCGGCCCGCCACGACGCCCTGCGCGAGGGGCGCAACCTGGTCCGCCGCCGCAACTGCGTCGCGTGTCACGAGATCGAAGCCGACGGCGGGGACTACGCGCAACTGGTGGACGATCCGGGCCTGGCGCCGCCGCTGCTGACGCCGCAGGGCGCCAAGGTGAAGCCGGAGTGGATGTACGCGTTCCTGCGCGGTCCCATCACCATCCGGCCGTGGCTCGACGTGCGCATGCCGACGTTCGGGCTGGACGACGAGCACTGGAACGGCGTGCTCGACTACTTCGCCGCGGTCTCCGACGTTGTCGGCCCGTTCCGGACCCACGAGGCCGTGCCGTCGCCGGAGGTGATTCGCACGGGCGAGGAGCTGTTCGAGTTGCTGCGCTGCCAGCAGTGCCACGTGCTGGACACCATTCCGGAAGACCAGCCCACCGACAACCTGGCGCCGGACCTGCGCATGGCTCAGGAACGCCTGCAACCCGACTGGATCATCGACTGGCTGGTGGCGCCGCTGGAGATTCAGCCCGGAACCCGGATGCCGATGTTCTGGACGGAGTACCCGGGGTCCTTCTATCCGCAGTTCGACACGGACGCGGTGCAACAGATCGAATCGGTGCGCGACTACCTGCTGACGTTCCGCGGTGGTCCCAGCCCGCTGACGGGCAACTGATAGCCGTCCCGCGGCGCGGGCGCATCCTGATTGCTTCCCGTGGCGGACCACTCCACCCTGCGCGTGCCCTCCGCATTGACGGGCGCGGTCGACAGTCTGGCGGCTGATTGGCAATCCGGTGATCGGATCGCCCGGCTCTGGGACGGCGACGCGACGCTCTGGACCGGCGCCGACGAAGGACGGTGGCTCGGCTGGCTGCGGGTCGTGCCGCCAGCGGACGCGGCGCTGGAGTCGCTCGACTCGCTGCTGCGCAACGTACGGGCGGCGGGCGTCGAGCACGTCGTATTGATGGGCATGGGTGGTTCCAGCCTGTGTCCGGACGTGCTCCGGCAGTGCTTCGGACGCGTCGGAGAAGCGCCGGCGCTGTACGTGCTCGACTCGACCGATCCGGCACAGGTGAGGTCGGTGGAGGAGCGCAGCGACGTCCGCCGGACGCTGTTCATCGTCGCCAGCAAGTCCGGCACCACGCTGGAGCCGGACCTCTTCCTGCGCTACTTCCTGGCCCGCGCACGAGAGGAGCTCGGCCCGCGGGCCGGCGCGCGGTTCGTCGCCGTGACGGATCCCGGCTCGCAACTCGAGGAGTTGGCCCGTGCCGAGGGCTTCGGGCATCTGTTCCATGGCGTTCCCTCCATAGGCGGCCGGTTTTCCGCGCTGTCGAACTTCGGCCTGGTCCCGGCGGCGCTCATGGGGCTCGATGTGCGGCTGCTTCTGGATCGGGCCGCGGCGCTGCGCCGGGCATGCGAGCCGGGCGTGCCGCTGCGGGAGAATCCGGGCGCGACGCTCGGCCTGCTGCTGGCCGCGGCCGCCGCGGCCGGCCGCGACAAGGTGACCTTCGTGATCTCGCCGGCCTACGGCCCGCTCGGCGCCTGGCTCGAGCAGTTGCTGGCCGAATCGACCGGGAAGGACGGGGTCGCCCTGATTCCCGTGGACGGCGAGGACGTGGGGCCGCCGGATGTATACGGCGCCGACCGGCTGTTCGTGTACGTGCGGGACCAGAGCGCGCCGGACGTCGAGCAGGACGCTGCGGTCGTCAGGCTGGAGGAGAGCGGGCAGCCGGTCATCCGCCTGGCGCTGCGCGACGCGTACGATCTGGGAGCCGAGTTCTACCGCTGGGAGTTCGCCACGGCCGTGGCGGGCGCGGCGATGGGCATCAACCCGTTCGACCAGCCGGACGTCGAGGCGAGCAAGGCGGAGACGCGGCGGATCACCGCGGCCTACGAAGCCGGCGGCGCGCTGCCGGCGGAGCAGCCGATTTTGCAGGACGGCGGGATCGCCGTCTACGAGGACGGCATCAACGCCGTGGAGCTGGCTGGCGGCAAGGGGGAGCGCGATCTCGCCGCGTTGCTGGCGGCGCACCTCGACCGCCTCGGACCGGGCGACTACCTGGCGCTGCTGGCGTACGTGGAAATGACCGAGGCCCACGCGCGCCCGCTCCAGCGCATGCGCCAGCACATCCGCAACGTCCGCGGCACGGCGACCGCGGTCGGCTTCGGGCCCCGCTTCCTGCACTCGACGGGCCAGGCGTACAAGGGCGGCCCGAACAACGGCGTGTTCATTCAGATCACCTGCGACGACGTCGCCGACCTGCCGGTGCCCGGCCGCCGCTGCAGCTTCGGAGTGGTCAAGGCGGCGCAGGCGCGCGGCGACTGCCGGGTGCTGTCGGACCGCGGGCGGCGGCTGCTGCGGCTGCACCTGACCGGCGACGTTGCCGCGGGCCTGAACCGCATGGCGGACCTCGTGCGGCAGAACGTTCAATGCTAAAATCAAATGCGGGAATCGCATGGATCGGAAGGCTTCGATGAGAAGGCGGTTGTTCGGGGTGACTGTCGGAGCGGCAGTCGTGGTCGTGCTCGGCGGAGGCCCGTTCTCGACGACGAGTCACGCCCAGGCGCCGTCCGGGGTGGAGTCGGCCGACGACTTCCAGGGCTTTCTGCAGCAGTATTGCCTGCGGTGCCACACCGATAGGCGGCAGGAAGCCGGGGCGGTCCCCATCTCGCTGGAGGGGGCCGATGTGCACGACGTCGGCGCGCACGCCGAGCTGTGGGAAGAGGTGGCGCGCAGGGTCGGGGCGGGGCTGATGCCCCCGCTGGGCGCACGGGGTCCCGACCCAGCGATCCGTCGCGCCGCGACCGCCTGGCTGGAAGGGGAGTTGGACCGCGCCGCGGCGGCCAATCCGCCCGCGGGCCGTCCGATGACCGCACACCGGCTCAACCGCACGGAGTATCGGAACGCGGTGCGCGACCTCATCGGTCTCGACGTCAACGTCGCAGCCCTGCTTCCGCCGGACGACGTCAGCGCGGAGGGATTCGACAACAACGCCGATACGCTCTCGACGTCGACGACGCTGATGGAGCGCTACCTGGCGGCGGCCCGGCGCATCAGTCAACTCGCCATCGGCGACGCGGCCATCGTGTCGCGCACCGACACCTACCGCGTTCCCCAGGCGGAGGTGCAGGACGACCGTACGAGCGAAGACCTGCCCTGGGGGACGCGCGGCGGTCTCGCCGTGGAGCACTACTTCCCGGTGGACGGGGAGTACGTGTTCAAGATTGGTCTGCGCCGCAACTTCTACAACTACATCCGGGGGCTCGGCAACACGCCGCACCAGCTCGACGTCCGCGTCGACAAGGTGCTGGTCGGTTCGTTCGAGGTCGGCGGCGCGTACGACGGACCGCGGTGCCCGACCAGCTTCTGCGGCCGCAGCGCGGGAGACCCGGGCGTCGCGGGATGGGATTGGTACTCGGTGCACGCGGATGACGACCTCGAGCTCCGGGTGCCGGTCGACGCCGGGCAGCGGCTGGTGAGCGTGGCGTTCGTGAAGAAGCCGGCCTGGGACGAGGGCATCCTGCAGCCGGTCGCGAATCCTGCGGCCTACGGCTACAGCACCGATGAGCGCCAGGAAGGGAACCCGGCGGTCTCTGCGCTGGACATCACCGGCCCGTTCGGCGCGCAGGCGCCGCTGGCCACGGCGGCGCGGGATGCGATCTTCGTCTGTCACCCGGCCGACGGCGCAGGCGAGGCGGAATGCGCCGGTGAAATCCTCGGCGGGCTCGCGCGCCGCGCCTATCGCCGCCCCGTGACGCCGGACGATCTGGCGCTGCTGCACGGCTTCTACGACGTTGGCCGGCGCGACGGGACCTTCGATACCGGGATCCAGCGGGCCCTGGAGTTCCTGCTCACCGATCCGGAGTTCCTGTTCCGCGTCGAAGGCGCGCCGCCCGGGGACGTCGAGCCCGGGGTCGATTACCCGGTTACCGACCTCGAGCTGGCCTCGCGGTTGTCGTTCTTTCTCTGGGCCAGCATCCCCGATGACGAGTTGCTGGACCTGGCGGCCAGCGGCCGGCTGAGCGAGCCGGAGGAGCTCGAGCGGCAGGTGCGCCGGATGCTGGCGACGCCTCGCGCGCGAACGACGCTGGCCGACCGGTTCTTCGGCCAGTGGCTCGGCCTGAGCCTGATCCGCAACGCCGCGCCCGACCCCACGATCTTTCCGTCGTTCGACGAGAACCTGCGTGACGCGATGGATCGGGAGACCCAACTGTTTCTGGAGGCCCAGCTTCGCGACGATCGACCCGTGGTCGAGTTGCTGACGGCCGACTACACCTTCGTCAACGAGCGGTTGGCGCGTCACTACGGGATCGCGGACATCCACGGCAACCACTTCCGGCGCGTGGAATGGCAGGATGACCGGCGGGCCGGCCTGCTGGGGCTGGGGAGCATTCTGACGCTCACCTCGTACGCGAACCGCACCTCCCCGGTCGCGCGGGGCAAGTGGGTGCTGGAGAGCCTGATGGGCACGCCGCCGCCGGAAGCGCCGGCCGACGTGCCGGGCCTGGACGAGCGCGAGCCCGGCGAGGCGCCGACCTCGCTGCGCGAGCGCATGGCGCTGCACCGGGCCAACCCGGTCTGCGCGTCGTGTCACCGGATGATGGACCCGCTGGGGTTCGCGCTGGAGAACTTCGACGCGATCGGCCGCTGGCGGACGACGGAGGAGACGGGCATCCCGGGCGAGATCGGCCCGGTCATCGATTCCTCCGGCACGACGCCGGACGGCAGCGATTTCGACGGCGCGGCCGGCCTGCGGGCGATCCTGGCGAGCCGGGAGGAGCAGTTCGTCGGCTCCGTGATCGAGCGTTTCCTGACCTACGCGACCGGGCGGACGCTGGAAGCGTCCGACATGCCCATGGTCAGGCAGATCCTGCGGCAGGCCGCGGCGGACGAGTCGCGCTGGTCCGCCGTGATTCTCGGCATCGTGAAGAGCAAACCGTTTCAGACGAGGAGGGCAGGCTGATGTTCATTGCCAAGCAGGCGATCCCGCGGCGCACCGTGCTGCGCGGGGTGGGGACGGCGCTCGCGCTGCCCTTCCTGGATGCCATGGTGCCGGCCCTGACCGCGGCCGGCAAGGCCGCGGCGATGCCGACCAAGCGTCTTGGCGTCGTGATCGTGCCGAACGGCGCGCCGCGCGAGTACTGGACCCCGGAGGCGGCAGGCGCCGGCTTCGAGTTGACGCCGGCCCTGCAGGCGCTCGAGCCGGTCCGCGACCAGGTCGTGGTGCTCACGGGACTGTACAGCGTCGGCGCCGCGCGGCCCGGCCAGGGCACCAGCCACTCTGCGGCGGCCGCCGCCTTCCTGACCGGCGCCAAGGCGAAGCGCACGGCCGGGTCGGCGTTGCAACTGGGTATTTCGATGGACCAGGTCGCCGCCAATGCGCCGGGACTGGGGCACGAGACGCCGCTGCCCTCGCTGGAGCTCTCGCTCGAGGGCGGGGACACCGTCTATGGCGTGTCCACCTGCGACGGCGGCTTCAGTTGCGCGTACCTGAACAACTCGTGGGCGAATACGACGACCCCGATGCCGCGGGAAACGAATCCCCGCACGGTATTCGAACGCCTGTTCGGCGACGTCGGCAATACGAGCGCCGAGGTGCGCCGCGCTCGCGCGCAGCAACAGCGCAGCGTGCTCGACGTCGTCATGGACAAGGTCGCCCGTCTGAAGTCGGGACTGGCGCCCTACGACCGGCGCAAGATCGACGAGTACCTGGAAGCCGCCCGCGAGATCGAGCGGCGCATCGAGATCGTCGAGCAGCAGGCCGACCGCGAGCTGCCCGCGATTGCGGCTCCGGCGGGGATCCCGATCTCGTATGAAGAGCACGCCACGCTGATGTTCGACCTGATGCTGCTGGCCTACCAGACCGACATGACGCGCGTGGTCTCGTTCATGGTCGGGCGCGAGGAGAGCGGTGCGACCTATCCGCAGATCGGCATTTCGGAGCCGCACCACCCGCTCAGCCATCACCAGGACGTGCCCGAGAAGATCGAGAAGCTGGCGAAGATCAACGCCTATCACATGCAGCTCTTCACCGACTTCCTGCTGAAGCTCAAGGCGACGGAGGACGGCGACGGCTCGCTGCTGGACCATCTCATGATCCTCTACGGGTCGGCGATCCGGAACTCGAACCGGCACAACACGAACGACCTGCCGATCCTGGTGGTGGGCGGCGGCGGCGGCCAGATCGCCGGAGGACAGCACATCGTGTTTGCGGAGGACACGCCGCTGACCGACCTGCAGTACACGATGCTGGCCAAGCTGGGCGTTCCCGTCGAAGCCTTCGCCGGCAGCGAGCAGGAGATCCACGAATTGTCGCACCGCGCGTAGCCTGCGGCGAGGGACGAAGGACGGAAGGGGAGGGTATGCGCCTACGCCGGCACGCAGCGGCTCTGGCCCAGGTGGCGGCCGTCTGCCTCTCCGCCGGGAGCGTCCTGGCCGCGGGCGCCGACCTGCAACTGATAGAGGCCGTCAAGGCCCGCGACCAGCGCTCGGTGCGCGCGCTGCTCGACCGGGGCGCCGACGTCAACGCCCGCGAGGGAGACGGCGCCACTGCGTTGCACTGGGCGGTGGAGCGCGACGACGCCGAGGTGGCCGACGCGCTCCTGCGCGCCGGCGCCGACGTGACCGCCGCCAACGACTACGGCGTCACTCCCGCCTCGCTGGCGTGCCTCAACCGCAACGCGGCCATGCTCGGGCAGCTCCTGGCGGCGGGCGCGGACCCGAACGCGGCGACGTCCCTGGGCGAGACGCTGCTGATGACGTGCACGGGGACCGGCGCGGCGGATGCGGTGGCGATGCTCCTCGACCGCGGCGCCAGCGTGAACGCCAGGGAAGCGTCCTACGGGCAGACCGCCCTCATGCGCGCGGCGGCCGGCGCCGACCCGGAGGTCGTGCGGCTCCTGCTGGCGCACGGCGCCGACATCCACGCCCGGTCGACCACGTACCTGCTGCCCGTGAGTCTCGGAAATCCCCTGGACGACGTCGGCGGGGGAGCGGTCATGGTGCCCCAGCGCGGCTACACGCCGCTGCTGTTCGCCGCGCGGCACGGACGCGTCGAGAACGTGCGGTTGCTGCTCGACGCCGGTGCGGACGTCGACGACGCGGCGCCCACGGGCGAGTCGGCGCTGGTAGTGGCCAGCTTCAGCGGTCAGGGCCGGGTCGCAGCGTTGCTTCTAGAGCGGGGCGCCGACCCCGACGACCAGGGCGCGGGGTACACCCCGCTGCACACGGCCGTCGTGCGCGGCGATCTGGAGCTCGTGGAGGCGCTGTGCGCGCGCGGCGCCGATCCGAATGCGCGCCTGGCCGAGGGCAGCCAGCAGCGGCGCGAGGCCTACTGGTTCGCCCTGTCCGAGCGCTGGCGCGGCGCCACCCCGTTCTGGCTCGCGGCGAAGTTCGCGGAGGTCGACATCATGCGCGCGCTGGTCGACAGCGGCGCCGACCCGCTCCTGGCGGCCGACGACGGGACCACGCCGCTGATGTCGATCGCGGGCATCGGCTACCGGCCGGGGTCGATCGGGATGAACCGGCGCAACCAGGGGATCGGCCCCGATGCGGCCAGGCTCCTGAAGGCCGCGAACGAGCAGCCCACGCTGGAAGGGACCCGGCTGGTGCTGGAGCTCGGCGGCGACGTCAATGCCGCCAACGACAACGGGAACACGGCCGCACACGGCGCCGCGGTGCTCGGCTACGCCTCGGTCGTCGAGCTGCTCGCCGCGCACGGGGCGGACCTCGACGTCGAGAACCAGCGTGGCCAGACGGCGCAGGAGGTGTTGTGCCGGCAGTCGCCCTCGCACTCCCTCTGCAGCACGGCCGGCGGATGACCGCGAGCGTCGCGCCGCCGGCAGTTGGTCCCGCCTGTACGTCGTAGCAATCACGTGAGCAAGCGTCGGTGGTGCGCCGCGGCAGGCAGCTTATGCGTGTTGCTGGTGGCCTGCGCCGCGACGGCCGACGCAGGCGATGTCGAGCACCGCATCGCGGGAGTTGTGCCGTTCCCGGAGCGCGAGCGGGCCGGCGCCGCCGTCGGCGACCCGGAGGTGCAACGGTCACGGATGCCGCGGCCGGCGTGGGTTGACGACCGGTACTGGGACGAACTGGTCTTCGATGCCCTGGAAAGCCCGGACTACACCGCACGCCGCACCCACGCGCTCACCGAATCCGAGCTTGGCGGTCTGGAGATCTACATAAGAACAACGGCGCCCGAGGACGGCGTCGACCCGATCTCCGAGGCCATGCTGACCTGGTGGCGGGACGCGATTCCGGAGGCCGTCCGGCAGTTCACGGGACAGCCCTGGAGGGGGACGATCACGACGGGAACCGAAGCGCGCGAGCTCGACGACGGACAGGTCCACGTCGGCATAGGCACGGCAGAGGATTTCGAAGACGACGATGACGATCTGCGCACCTGCGCATTTGCGCGCACCTGGTCGTACGTATTCCCTGACGACACCTTTGCGTTCTGGGCACGCACGGAGATCCTCTTCAATCCGGACGAGGGCAACTGTGGTTTCCGCACGGATACACAGGGCAGGACCATGGCGCACGAGATCGGTCACGCGCTCGGGCTGTATCACGTCGCGGACACGTTGGCGATCATGTACGCGTCGGCATTTCCGGACCAGCGCTACACGCAGGATCTCGTGGACCACGCGCAATTGCTGTACGAGCTGGGGCCCGGGCTGCCGTATCCCGGCTTCGGCCCCACTGTCCCTGACACGACCCCGGACCAGTGGACGACGTCCGTTGACCAGGTGGCGTACAACGCAGCGCGGGGAGTCGTGACCGGACGCGCCTGGCACAACGGCGCCGGGCAGGATGTGGCTACCGAGCGGCACCGGATGCTCGCCTTGTTCGTTGACGCCGCAAACGACGTGATTGGAGAAAGCGTACGAAGCACCCACGTCGAAAGGACCAACGTCAGCACGAAATGGGAATTCGAGCTGCCGGAGCGGGACGGGTGGCACAGGGTGTTTCTGATTTCGGTCGTCTTTCTGGGCGATACAAGTGAAGATGGCTTCTTCGTGGGCTGCACGGACGCGGAGAACCGAGGACGGTCCGGCACGGTAAACACCGGTGACGTAAGGCTCAGGGCGTGCTTGTACGACCGCAGCGACATCGAGATAGAGGGAGCGGACGAAGGGTGGACCCCCGGCACCGCCACGCAGGACCTGGCGGATCGGGCGCTGGAGGATCTGCAGTCGCAGGACGGCGGGGACGGGTCGGCGGAGGACGGCGCGACTGCCGTGCCGAGCATTGAAATCGCGGCAACGGAGTTGGACGACGCCGAATCGGAACCGGTCCCGGCGCTTCCGCTCGGCGGCCTCGGGGTGCTGGCGGGCTGGCTGCTGCTGATGGGTTGCCGGCGGCGAATGCAGGCATCCATGTGCCGCAGGCGACCTGCTGCAGGATAGTCAGGCGAGCGGGAAGGACAGCCCCATGCGCATCATTGTCGTGAGCTTCTTCGTTGCGGTCATCTCGATCGGAACGGCGCAGGCGCAGACCGTCACGGGGCGTATGGAGCCGGTTTGGGACGCGGAGAACGAGCAGTATACGTATGGCCCCCTGCACTGGGATGTCGAGGTGGCCCCGAGATCGGCGCGTTCGGATGAATTCAGCCTGTACCTCTACTACAACAAGCGCGCCGCGGTCATGTCGGCGGGGCTGGTCTGCCAGGCTCGCGGCGAGGAGCCGGAAGACCATGCGCTGTCGTTTTCGGGAGAGCATTTCCTGTCATTGACGACCGGGTTGTTCCCCGGAGAGTCGTGTGTGCTCTTCGTCCAGGGTTTCAGCGACCGGGATGAAGTGCTGTCGTATCGGATGGCGGTCTCGAAGCGCGTAACGCGCCCGACAATCGTCGCGGAGGCGCCCGCCACGGCAGAGACCCGGAGGTTCACCGGTTACGGCATCCCGTCCTCCGACCTGGTCGAGGCCCTGGGCAGGTTCACCCGCGCCGTGGCCGACCGCGGCAGAAGCCGGATGAAGGAGTAGGCATCCATATGCGTGTTGTTGTCGGCGTACTGCTGGCCATGGTGCTGTACGGCACCGCGGGGGAAGCGCAAACGGTCGCGGGGCGCATCCAGGCCGTATGGGATGCGGAATACGGGCTGTATACCTACGGTCCGCTGTACTGGGATATCGAGGTCGCACCGAGCTCGGCGGCCGCCGACGAGTTCAGCATGTCGATGTACTACAACAAGCGCGATGCTTTCATGTCGGCGGAAGTCGTGTGCCGTACAGGGGGAGAGGCGTTCGAAAAGTATGCCCGGTCGTATTCGGGAGACCATTTCCTGTCCCTGACGACCGGCCTGCTGCCCGGAAACGAATGCGTGCTGTTCATCGTGGGAGCGAACGACAACGACGAGGAGCTCGCGTTCCGGATGGCCGTATCGGAGCGGGTGGCGCGCCCCACGCCGGCGCGGGACGTCTCGAATGCGGACGCCGGCAGCTCGAGTATTGACGGTGGCCATCCGGCTGCCGTAGCCGCGACCCTGCGGAAGCTCGCGCGGGTAGTGGCCGACCACCGCACGGAATAGTTGTCCGGTCCGTTACACGCCCCGCCAGCGCGGCGCGCGCTTCGACAGGAAGGCGTCGACGCCCTCGCGGAAGTCGGCGCTGCCGTAACACGCGCCAATCAGGTCGTGGCAGGCGCCCGGTGCGGTCCGGCGGTGCGCCTGGACGCGGCGGATCATCTCCTTGGAAACGCGGATGGTCAGCGGCGCGTTGGCGGCGATGGCCGCCGCCAGATCACCCACGCTGCCGTCGAGCGCGTCGGCATCGACCACGCGGTTCACCAGGCCGGCGGCCAGAGCCTCGTCGGCGCCGATCAGCCTTCCCGTGAACAGCAGCTCCTTGAGGCGCGTCGGCCCGATCAGGTCGAGAAAGCGGGCATGGTTCGCGGCGGACAGGCAGTTGCCCAGCGTGCGGGCGATCGGCACGCCGAAACGCGAGCCCGGCGTGCAGACGCGCAGGTCGCAGGCCGCGGCGATGGCGCAGCCGCCGCCGGCGGCAATGCCGTCGACCTGCGCGATGGTCGCGACTGCGGCCCGCTCCAGCCGGTCGATGACCGCGTCGAGCCGCTGCTCGTAGGCGATACCGTCCGCGGCCGAGTCGAAGTCGCGAAATCCGGCAATGTCCGTCCCGGCGACGAACGCCTTGCCGCCGGCGCCGCGCAGCACGAGCACGCGGACGCCCGGATCTTCCTCTGCGCGGTCGCAACAGTCGACCAGCGCCTGATACATTTCCCAGGTCATCGCATTGTGCGCCTCCGGTCGGTTGAACGTCAGGCGGGCGATGGCGCCGGTGGATTCGTAGAGCACGTGGGGCGTCGGCACGATGGGACGTCTCCTTGGTCGCTGCCGCCGCGGCGGCGTGAAAGCAGGCGATGCAGCACGCACTGAATGGTATCCGAGTGCTCGACGTCACACAGGTCATGGCGGGACCGTACTGCGCCATGCTGCTGTGCGACCTGGGCGCCGACGTCGTCAAGGTGGAAATGCCGCCGCACGGCGATGCGTCGCGGCGGATGGCGGGCGCGCGCGGCACGGACAGTCCGGCGTTCAACGCCGTCAACCGCGGCAAGCGGGGCCTGGTGGTCGACATGAAGACAGACCGCGGGCGCGACGTGGTAGTGCGGCTGGCGGGCGCCGCGGATGTCTTCGTGGAGAACGCCCGGCCGGGCGTGATGGGCCGGATGGGACTGGGATACTCCGATCTGCGCGGCGTCAATCCCGGTCTCGTCTACGCGTCGATTTCCGGCTACGGCCAGACCGGCCCCCATGGCAGCCGGGGCGGATTCGACCTGGTCGCGCAGGGCGTCGCGGGCATCATGTCCGTAACCGGCGAGTCGGGCGGCCCGCCGGTGAAGGCCGGCATTCCACTGACCGATCTCGGGGCCGGCCTGTTCGCCGCCATCGGCATCCTGGCGGCGCTGCAGCACCGCGCGCGGACGGGGGAGGGGCAGCACGTCGACACGTCGCTCGTCGAGGCCGGCGTGGCGTTATCGGTCTGGGAAGCGACCGAGTTCTTCGCCAGCGGCCGGGCGCCGCAGCCGATGGGCTCCGCGCACCGGATGAGCGCGCCGTACCAGGCGCTGGCGTGTGCGGACGGCTACATCACGATCGGCGCAGCCAACGATCGGTTGTTCGAGCGCCTGTGCAGCCTGCTGGGGCATCCGGAGTGGAGCAGCGATCCGGAATACGCGAACGACACGGCCCGCGTGGCCAATCGCCAGGCGCTGGCCGAGCGGATTGAGGCGGTGACGAAACTGCGGCCGCGGGCGCACTGGCTGGCGCTGTTCGAGGACCACGGCGTGCCGTGCGGACCGATCAACAGCTATGCGGACGTCTTCGACGACGAGCAGATCGCGGCCCGCGAGATGGTGGTGGAGACGGACCATCCCACGCTGGGCCGCCTGCGCACGCTCGGCTCTCCGCTGAAGATGTCGCGAACCCCGCCGCGGCCCGGACGCCCCGCGCCGCTGCTCGGCCAGCACACGGACGCCGTGCTGCGCGAAGCCGGATACGCACCGGCCGACGTGGCCGCGCTCCGCGCGGCGGGCGTAGTCCGCTGACCGTTATCGCCGCTACAGGCTGAATCCGCGCTCGTCGTGCAGCGCGAGGTCGAGTCCCTCCGCCTCCTCGTCGGCCGTGACGCGCAGGCCGATCGCGCCATCCAGCACCTTGAGGATGATCCACGTCAGCACGCCGCTGTAGACGATGGTGGCGGCAGCGCCGATGAACTGCAGCACCACCTGGCTGCCGATGCCGCCGTCGAGACCCGCGCCGCCGAACATCTCGGCGGTGAAGACGCCGGTCAGGATGGCGCCGACGAAGCCGCCGACCCCGTGCACGCCGAAGACGTCCAGCGAATCGTCGTAGCCCATGGCGCGCTTGAGGCTGGTGGCGGCGAAGAAGCACAGCACGCCCGACGCGATGCCGATGAGGATCGCACCGATCGGCCCGACCGTGCCGGAAGCCGGCGTGATGGCGACCAGCCCCGCAACCGCGCCGGTGGCGATGCCCAGGGCGCTCGGCTTGCCGTGCCGGACCCATTCCACGACCATCCACGTGAACGCCGCGGTCGCCGTGCAGATGTGCGTGACGGCCATCGCCATGCCCGCGACGCCGTCCGCCGCAAGCTGGCTCCCGGCGTTGAAGCCGAACCAGCCGACCCAGAGCATCGAGGCGCCCACCACGGTCAGCACCAGGCTGTTCGGCGCCATGGGCGTCTCGGGATAGCCGCGGCGCTTGCCGAGCACGATGCACAGCACCAGGGCCGCGATGCCGGCATTGATGTGGACGACCGTGCCTCCGGCGAAGTCGAGGACCCCCATCTCGCCGAGCCAGCCGCCGCCCCATACCCAGTGGGCGACCGGCGCGTAGACGATGGTCAGCCAGATTGCCATGAACCAGAGCATCGCGGAGAACTTCATCCGTTCGGCGAACGCGCCGACAATCAGCGCCGGCGTGATGATGGCGAAGGTGAGCTGGAACATCTGGAACACGCTTTCGGGAATGGTCCCCGATACCGTGCCGACGCCGATGTTCGAGAGCATCACGTTGCCCATCCCGACGAACGCGTTCAGCGCGCCGCCGTCCCCGAAGGCCAGCCCGTAGGCGTACAGCGTCCACAGGATGGTCACCATGCAGGTGATGGCGAAGCATTGCATCATCACCGACAGCACGTTCTTGGCGCGCACCAGGCCGGCGTAGAACAGCGACAGGCCGGGAATGGTCATGAACAGCACCAGGACGCTGGCCGTGAGCATCCAGGCCGTGTCGCCGGAGTTGAGCGTATCTTCCTGCGCCCACGCCTCGTACGGCGCGGCCAGCAGGAACAGGAGGAAACCGAGCGGCGCGATCCAGCGGCTTCTTGGTTGCATGGGTTTCGTTCCTCCTCGCGTGTCGTCGCTAGAGCGCATCGTCGCCGGCCTCGCTCGTGCGAATGCGAATGGCCTGCTCCATGTTACTGACGAAGATCTTGCCGTCGCCGATCTGCCCGGTCCGGGCGGATGTCTTGATCCCGTCGACGACGGCATCCGCGCGATCGTCGGCCACGACGATCTCGATCTTGATTTTCGGAACGAAGTCGACCGAGTACTCGGCGCCGCGGTAGATTTCGGTGTGGCCTTTCTGGCGCCCGAAACCCCTGACCTCGGAGACGGTCAGCCCGGTCACCCCCACTTTGGACAGGGTATCCCGGACATCGTCGAGCATGTGCGGCTTGATGATTGCGGTGATCAGTTTCATCCTGTTTTCCTCCCTGTCCTGCGCTGTTGCCCAACGCGGCGAATTGGCACTATACAACATCAAGATGGGGCTTCGCGGCGTCATCCATTTGGGGCTGCGCCCCAAACCCCCGGCCAGCGCCAGCGGGGACCCCATGGCCCCACGGGTTGACAACGGAATCGACGGGGGGTAGCGTCCGGTTTGCGATACGATGGAGGTCACGTGAGCGACAACGAACGCAAATGGAGCAACGGCATCTCGCGGCGGCAGGCGCTCGCCGGGCTGGCGACCTTCCTGGCCGGTTCACCCGTATTGCGGGCGCAGCAGGATCCGTTCCCGCTGGCGGGCCACCGCCGCGTGCCGGGGTTCGACGAGATGACGACCGCGTACGACTTCGAGCCCGTGTTCCGGGCCAACGTGCCGCGCGCGGTATACGACTACACGGCCCGCGGCACCGATTCCGAGTTCACGCTGCGCCGCAACCGCGAGGCGTTCGACTGGGTCGACCTGGCCGGCGGGAAGGCAATCGACGCGGGCGCCGTCGATACGTCGCTGGAGATGTTCGGCGAGCGGCTGGCCACGCCGATCATGCTGGCGCCCACCGCGCGCCAGCGCCCGCTGCACCCGGACGGCGAGCTGGGCATGTACGAAGCCGCCACCGCCGCGCAATCGGCGATGATCGTCAGCCACGCGTCCAGCTTTCCATTCGATCGCATCGCCAGGGCCGCGGACGGCCCGCTGTGGTTCCAGTTCTATCCCCGGCCCGACCGGGAGCTGAGCCGGCAGATACTCGCCGACGCGCAGGCAGCCGGTTGCCGCACCGTGGTCGTCACGATCGATCAGACCGCGTCGGCCTACGAGCGCGCGTTGCACAACCGCCATCTCGGCGGTGAGCCGCGCACCATCGAGCGTCCGTCGGCGGAAGACCTCGGGAACCCGTACGGCGTCTCGTCGGGTCGCCTCTGGTACGACTGGTCGTATCTCGAAGACATCCGGCCGATGGTAACGGTCCCGATGCTGGCCAAGGGCATACTCACGGCCGAAGGCGCGCTGCGGTGCATCGATATCGGCTTCGACGGCCTCGTCGTGTCGAACCACGGCGGCCGGGCGATCGACTACGGTCCGTCGACGCTCGAGGTGCTGGCGGAGGTGGTCGACGCGGTGGCCGGCCGCGTCCCCGTGTTGATCGACAGCGGCTTCCGCCGCGGCCGCGACGTGGTGAAGGCGCTGGCGCTCGGAGCCGACGCCGTCTGTCTGGGCCGCGTGCCGCGCTGGGGGCTCGGCGCCTACGGCGTCCCCGGCGCGCAGCGCGTGCTCGAGATAGTGCAGGCCGAGCTGGTGCAGACCATGGCGGTGCTGGGGCGCCCGACGCTTGCCGCGCTCGATCGGACGGCCGTCAGGACGGACTTTCCATGAGCAGCCAGGAAGGCCCGCGGCTGCCGCCGAGCGGAGAGCTGATCAACGTCCCGGAGTTCGAGGCAGCAGCTCGGACGGTGCTGCCTGCCGGCGTCCACTCCCGCTTGGCCGGTGGCAACCGGGCGCCGTTCGAGCGCATGACCTTCCGCCAGAAACTGATGGTGGACGCGACGGGGCTCGACCTGTCCACGGAGCTGTTCGGGCAGCGCATGTTCGCGCCGACCGTGATCGGCCCGGTAGCGGCGCAGAACGATTTCCACCCCGAGGGCGAGCTGGAGACCGCGCGCGGCGCCGCTGCCGCCAGCACGACGATGGTGGTCAGCAGCCGCTCCAGCCGCGGCATCGACGCGATTGCGGCGGAGACCGACGCGGCGCTCTGGTACCAGGTGTACCTGGCTGACGGACCGCCGGCGCGCTCGGCAATCCGGCGCGCGGTGGACGCCGGGGTCAAGGCGGTGTGCATCACGGTCAACGACCCGCTCGCGCCGGCCGGTGCGGCCTTCGGCCCGGACCACGTGGACTGGGAGGCCGTCGGTCGGATCGCCGACGGCGCCGGCGTGCCCGTCATCGTCAAGGGGATCATGACCGCCGAGGATGCCGCTGTCGCCGCGCGCCGCGGCATGCAGGGCCTCGTGGTCTCCGACCACGGCCGGGGTGTCGACGGGCGCGTTTCCGGCACCCCGATCGACCGCCTGCCGGATATTGCGGCGGCCGCCGGCGACCGTCTCGCGGTGCTGGTCGACGGCGGATTCCGGCGCGGCACCGACATCCTCAAGGCGCTCGCGCTCGGCGCCCGCGCCGTGCTGCTGGCGCGTCCAATCATGTGGGGACTTGCGGCGTACGGCGCGGCCGGCGTCGAAGCGGTCCTCTTCCTCCTGCACAACGAGCTCGCCCGCAGCATGGCGGCGGCCGGCCGGCCGGCAATCGGCCTGATCGACCGCGAACTGGTCAAGATCCACACCCGTTAGGCGTCCGGCAACGACAGCAAGACGATGGACCGGGCCGAGCAGGCGCGACGGCGGAGCGCGGGTTAGCTCCCCAGCGGTTCAGCGAACAACCCCATCGACGGAATGCGGTGGGGACGGCGAGCATCAACGCGACCGTCCCCAGGCCGCGCACGGCGCGGCCCGGCGGCAGCGGCGCGGGGCAAAGGGGCCCCCGCGAGTGGCCGGCGGGGGTTCGGGGCGTAGCCCCGAGGGGAAATGGTTGCGGGGGGGGGATTTGAACCCCCGACCTTTGGGTTATGAGCCCAACGAGCTACCGGACTGCTCCACCCCGCGCCAATGAACCAAGGTCGATAGTAGCACGCGCTTTCGGGCGCGGTCAACGGGTGCGCAGGCGCTGCGTGGGGGGATCGTCCGTCACCAGGAACACGACCTCTCCGGGACGGATCAGGCCGAGCTCGCGGCGCGCTACGGCCTCGATCGCGGCGGGATCCTCGCGGAGCCTGCGGGCCTCGCTGCGCATGCGGCGGTTTTCGCGCCGCAACTGGTCGATCTCGCGCTCCAGCCGCCGGTGCTCGCTGCCCGCCTCCAGGTGCAGCTTGTGGGAATGGAGCGGCACGCGGTCTCCCATGACGATGTTGACACCAAGCAGGCCGCACGCCAGCATCATCATCCAGCGGCGAATCCACAGCGAGCGGGAATCTGACGGCCGGGTCACGACCAGCGTTTTCGGCCGCATGACCGGCGGCGTGTAGCCTTGCGGCGGGGAGGGTGCGCAATGAATGGGACAGACTGTGTGATTGTGTGCACGACGTTGCCCGCGGGTATGGACGGCGCGGATCTGGCGCGGACGCTGGTCGGAGAGCGGCTTGCCGCCTGCGTGAGCACCCTGCCCGGCGTCCGCTCGGTCTACCGTTGGAAGGAGAAGATCGAGGAGGACAACGAGCAGCAGGTGCTGATCAAGACCACCGCGGAGCGCGTGGGTGCGCTGGGCGATCGCATCCGGGAGCTGCACCCCTACGACGTGCCCGAGCTGCTGACGTTGCCCGTTGCCGGTGGAGGCGCCGAGTATCTCGAGTGGGTGCGCACGTCCACCGCCGCCGGATAACGGTTGAACAGGAAGGGGACGACGAGCACTTGAGCAGGAGTCCCCAGGCCGCGCACGGCGCGGCCCGCCGGCCACGGAGTGGGGCGAAGGGGCCCCCGCGAGTGGCCGGCGGGGGTTTGGGGCGCAGCCCCAACTAACAATTCACCCCGGCAAGCACGAGGTAGCTGCCGACAAGGAGCAGCAGGAAGACGGCCGTCGCCAGCTCGAAGTGGCTCTCGATCGCCCGCCGGATCGGCGCGCCGAAGATGCGCAGCAAGCCCGCAACCAGAAAGAAACGGGCCGCGCGCCCGAGCAGGGTCGTCGCGAGGAACGGTCCGAGCGGCATCATGGTTGCGCCGGCGGCTATGGTGGCGACCTTGAACGGGATCGGCGTGAACGCCGCCGCGGCGAGGAACCAGATGCCCCACTGACCGGCGAGCTCCACGAAACGGTCCCAATGGTGCTCGGCGCCGTAAAAGGCAATAATCGGTTCGCCGACGGCTGCCATGAGGAATGCGCCGATGCCGTAGCCGACGGCGGCGCCGGCGAACGAGCCCGCCGAGCAGGCGGCCGCGGCGCGCAGCCACGCTGCCGGGCGCGCCGCCACGATGGCGATCAGCAGGACATCCGGCGGAATGGGGAAGAACGATGCTTCGGCAAGCGCCACCAGCGCCAGCGCCGCCAGCGCGTGGGGCGTGTCCGCCCACTGGAGCGTCCAGTCGTACAGGCGGCGCGGAACCGCACGGAGCCGCTTCAGCACGCCGTCCCCGTCATGCGTGCGCCGGGGCGGCGCCCGGTTCCCGTGACCGGAGGTGGTGACGCTTGGAGGCCCTGAAGCGGATGGCCCGCGACCGGTGGCTGTGGTGGCCGCTGCTCGCGCTGCTCGGTGCGGCCGTCGTGCACCTGGTGCTCCGGTTCATGGGGAGCGCGGCGCCGGGCCCGGTTGTCGCGAGCGTGCTCGAGGTCATTGCGAACCTCGTAATCGCGGCCGCCGTCGGTTCGGTAACGTTCATTCTGCTCGTGAGATCGTTGCGCCATCTGCTCTGGCGCGTGCGGCGCAAGCTCATTCTCTCGTACATCCTGACCGGCCTGCTGCCGATCGTGTTGATCGCCATCCTCTTTCTGGTGGCCGGGACGCTGACCCTGCTCGCGTTCAGCTCGTACATGGTGACGTTGAGCGTCGATGATCTCGTCCGCGAGGCGCGCGCCGTCGCCGCAGCCGCGGCGGGCGAGCTGGAGGCCGGTGACGGCGGGGAGCCGGCGGCCATGCTGGCGCGCCACCAGCGCGCCCTGACGTCTCGTGGCGTTACGGCCGCCGTGAATCTGCTCGCTGAACCGCGGCAGCGCGACGGCTCCGAAGGGTCGGCGCCCGACGGTCCGGTGGTTGCCATGCCCGGCTGGCTGGCAGGACGCGCGTTTGCCGGCCTCGCCGCCGTGCGCGAGGCGGATGGCGTGCGGTTCGCCGTCCGTGCGGTGCAGCCCCTCCCGACCGCCGGCGAAGCACGGGCCGTGATGGTCGAGCTATTACTGGATCCCGCTGCAGTGGCGCAGATCGAACGCGTAACGGCGGCCACGGTGCGCGGTGTCACGATCGTGTCGTTCAATGAGGAGGCAACGGATGGCCGGGTCGACGCCGAGCCGGTGCTCCGGCCTGACGCGGCCGACCAGGGAGCGTTCGTGTCGGGCGACGGCCTGGCGTGGTTCACGGTGCTGGAGCATACGGACTGGGACAGCGGCCGCGCGCAGCTCCTCGCCCTGAACGTGCGCGTTTCGCCCGCGGTCCTGTACCAGACTGTCTTCGGAGCCCAGGCCCGCATCGGCGAATTCAGCCTCGGCTACGCCTATCTCGTCGTGTTCGTAGTGGTCGTCCTGTTGTTCGTGATCATCGAGGCTGTTGCGCTGGTGATGGGGCTGGCGCTGGCGCGGTCGATCACCGGTGCGGTGCATGAGCTCTTCATCGGTACCGGCCGCGTGCAGCAGGGCGATTTCACGCACCGCATCAAGGTGCAGACACGCGATCAGCTCGGCGATCTTGCCGAATCGTTCAACAGCATGACCGCCAGCGTCCGCGATCTGCTGCAGCAGGTGGGCGAGAAGAAGCGGCTCGAGGAGGAGCTGCGCATCGCCCACGAGGTGCAGATGTCCCTGCTGCCGCGCGATACGGTCACCGTTCCGGGGCTCGACATCACCGGCGCCTGCATTCCGGCGCGGGAGGTGGGCGGCGACTACTACGACGTCATCCGGCTGGGCGAGCGGCGGCTGGGCGTGCTGGTGGCGGACGTGTCGGGCAAGGGGACGCCGGCCGCGTTCTACATGGCCGAGCTGAAGGGCCTGGTGCTGTCGCTCAGCCGCGTCCACGAGTCGCCGCGGCAGATGCTCATCGAGCTCAACCGCCTCCTGTCCGGCAACATGGAGAGCGGCCGCTTCGTCACGATGATGTACGCCGTCGTCGATACCGGCCGGAACGTGCTGACCTGCGCCCGCGCCGGGCACGGTCCGCTCATCCATGTCCCCGGCGCCGGGGGCGGCGGACGCGTGGTGGCGCCGGATGGCCTCATCGCCGGGCTGGCCGGGTTCGAGCAGCGGTTCGAAGATATCATCGCCGAGGAGACGCACGCGATGGAGCCCGGAGATCTCATCGCGCTGTTCACGGACGGCATCACGGAGGCGATGAACCCCGACGAGGAGCAGTTCGGCGAGCAGCGCCTGACGCGGGTGCTGGAGGAGCACCGGGACGCGGACGTCGCCGCGGTCCGCCAGGAGATCCTCGGCGGCGTGAGCCGTTTCGCCGGCGCGGCGCGCCAGCACGACGACATGACCCTCGTGCTGTTGAAGGTCCAGAACGGGGTGGGGGTTTGAAGATGGCGGCGGCGCTCGCGGTCGTTTTCCGCACGCAGTCCGACATCGAGGCGAACGTGGTGCGCGGGCTGCTGGAGGCGCGCGGCATACAGTCGCTGCTTTCCTCGGCGCTGTCGCACGCGATCTTCCCGCTCGGCATCGACGGTCTCGGCGAGGTGCGCCTTTCGGTGCGCGCGGATCAGGCCGACCTGGCGCGCCAGGTCATCGACGACTTCCGGACCGACGCGGGCGACGGAACCGCCGGCTGGGACGAGGCGTGCGCGGCGCTGGAGCAGCGGCTCGGATACGAGTTCCGGGACAAGGCGCTGCTGGAGCACGCGCTGACGCACCGCTCGCGCGCCCACGAGGATGCGAGCGGCGGCGTGGCCGACAACGAGTCGATGGAGTTTCTCGGCGACGCCGTGCTCGACCTGATCATCGCGGACCGGCTGTTCCACGAGTTTCCCGATTACGACGAGGGCCGCAAGTCGAAGGCCAAGGCGCTGCTGGTGGCTGCACCGTCGCTCGCGAAGCTGGGCGCCGCGCTGGGACTGGGGCAGCATCTGCTGCTCGGACGCGGCGAGGAGCGCAGCGGCGGCCGGCAGAAACCCTCGTTGATCGCGGACGCGTACGAAGCCGTAGTGGCGGCCATCTATCTCGACGGCGGCCTGCCGGCGGCGGAAGGGTTCATCGACCGCCAGTTTCGCGGGGCGCTGGCCGAGCTGCGGGCCGGCCGCTCGGTGGCCGGCCTCGTCGGCGATCACAAGTCGGCGCTGCAGGAGTGGCTCCAGGCGCGCGGCCGGCCGCTGCCGGAGTACCGGGTCGCGGCGACCTACGGCCCGGACCACCGGAAGACGTTCGCGGTCGACCTGCGCGTCGGGGAGGAAACCGTGGCGCGGGCGGAAGGGCCGACCAAGAAAGCCGCCGAGCAAGGGGCGGCGGCGCAGGCGCTGGAGCAGCTTGCCGCGGAGGCGGCCGGTCCGCCGGCGGCGGGCGAGAGGAGCGGCTAGTCGATCTCGATGATGTTCCTCGGCCGCGCGGGGACGGGCGGCCGGCGCGGCCGGCGCGGCGGCTCGGGAACCACCGGAGCCGGCTCCATGTAGGGCAGGCGCGCCACGGCGTATTCGTGCCCCTCGCGCTCCAGGTCCGTCTTGCGCGGCGGCGCCGGCCGGGTGTGCAGCCGGACCCACGCCCGCAACAGCGGGTCGCGGAAGCTGTAGCGCTTCCGTTCCACCCGGATCAGGTCGACGTCCTTCAGCCAGGAAAGATAGTCGCGGGTCGAGCCGGCGGTGCGGCCCAGCCGCCGCGCTATCGCCGTCAGCGTCAGCGGTTCCTCGGCCGCCAGCACCTGGAGGATCGCCTTCAGCGAGCCGTGTCCGCGGGCTCGCCCCAGGCGCACCTCGTAACTCAGCCTGCAAGTCTGGTACAACCCTTCGCCGCCGGCGAGCTGCGCCGCCAGCGCCGCCACGGGGTCCCCTCCGCCCGACGCCGCAAGCGCCGTGGCGAGCACGGCAACGTACGCGGGACGGCCGCTGGTCAGGGCATGCACCAGGCGCGTCAGCTCGCCGTATTCGGTCCGGTCGCGGTTGACTCCCGCCCCGACCAGCGCCGCCGCCACCTCCTTTACCGAGAGCGGCGGTACGTCGATCAGGAGGAAACGCGCGCCTTGTCCCCGGAACAGCCGTTCGGCGCGCGTTGCGAAGCGCGTGGACAGCACGAAGCGGTTGGCGCTGCGCTCCAACGCCCGGACCAGCTCCGGCAGCGGGTCGCGCAGACCTGGAAAGCTGCCGAATGCCCGCAGCTCCAGCACCTCGTCGAGGAGGAACGTGGCAATTCCGCCGTCGTGGCCGCGCACATGCTCGAAGTGCGCCAGGAGGCTGTCGAAAGCGGTGCGCGCGGAACGGCCCCCGGGGCCGGGCGTCGGCTCGCCGGCAGCGGCGTACGGGGTGGCCGCCTCGACCGTTGTCCAGAACGCTTCCGGCGTGGAGGCCGCCCGTTCGACGTCGACGTACAGGCAGCGTCCGGAGCCGACGCGGTCTGCAAGGCGCAGCAGCAGCGTCGAGCGCCCGCTGCCGCAGCCTCCGACGAGAACGGGGATGCGGGGCGGCGCCGCGCTCCATGCATCCAGGACTTTGCGCTCGACCGCTGGACGTTCCGGACTCACGTGCGCTTTCGCGAACCGCTGGGTTGCCGCTGAGAGTGGTCGGGACCGGGCTGACGCCCGGGACAGCCCGCGGCGAAAGTCGCGCTGCATTCGACCGGCCATGCATCCCGCCTGACTGTGTTGTTCCTCGCTCACATACTCACAAGTATGCTCGCTCGTCACGCCTTGTCAGCCGGGCGCCTGACCGGTCTCGGTGCGACGCGGGACTTTCGCCGCAGGCTGTTGAAGATTTCTGACCTTATGGAATGCGCGAACGGGTTGTCAAGGACGGTCTCGGGCCGGGCGCGACGCGGCTGCGCACCGGTGCGGTCTGCTATGATTAATCGTTTGGCTGTAGGTACGCATGGCTACCGGAAACGTTGCGATCGTCGGCACGCAGTGGGGCGATGAAGGCAAGGGCAAGGTCGTCGACCTGCTGACGCCCGCGTTCTCGATTGTCGCGCGCTATCAGGGCGGGCACAACGCCGGCCACACGGTGTTCGTGAACGGCCGCAAGTTCGTGCTCCACCTGATCCCGTCAGGCATCCTGCACGCCGGCGTGACGTGCGTCATCGGCAACGGGGTGGTCGTCGACCCCGAGGCGCTGTTCGCCGAAATCGACGAGCTGCGGCGCGAGGGGATCGAGCCGCAAGGCCGGCTGTTCATCAGCGAGCGGGCGCACGTCATCCTGCCGTATCACCGTGATGTCGAGCAGGCGGCGGAGCGGGCGCGCGGCGACCGCCGCATCGGCACGACCGCGCGGGGCATCGGGCCGAGCTACGAGGACAAGAGCGGACGCCGCGGGATCCGCATGGCCGATCTTGCCGACGAGGAGCCGGACGGACACCTGGGCGACACCATTCGCGCCAACGTCTGCGCGCGGAATACGACCGTGGGCGGAGAGGCGCTGGACTGGCGTACCGTGCGCCGGGATCTCCTTGCCGCCTGGCAGCGGCTCGAGCCGCTGGTCGCCAACGTGTCGAAGCTGCTCGACGAGGCGGCGCAAGCCGACCGTCGCATCCTGTTCGAGGGCGCCCAGGGCACCATGCTCGACGTGGATCACGGCACCTACCCGTTCGTGAGCTCCTCGAACGGCACGGCCGGCGGTATCTGCGCGGGGCTGGGCGTGCCGCCGCGCGCCGTCGGCGAAGTCCTGGGCGTCGCCAAGGCCTATTCGACGCGCGTGGGCAGCGGGCCGTTCCCGACCGAGCTCGGCGGCGCCTTCGGCGAGGCCCTGCGCGAGAGCGGAGACGAGTACGGCGCTTCCACGGGACGCCCGCGCCGCGTGGGATGGTTCGACGCGGTCGTGGTGCGCCATGCCGCGCGCCTGAACGGCCTCGACGCGCTGGCCCTTACCAAGCTCGACGTGCTCGACGGGCTTTCCGAGATCAAGGTGTGCACGCACTACCGTTGCGGTGATCAGGAATTGACCGACATGCCGGCGGGCGGCGCGACGCTGGCGCGCTGCGAGCCGCAGTACGAGACCCTGCCCGGGTGGTCGAGCCCCACGGCCGGACAGCGGCGTTTCGAGGACCTGCCCGTCGAGGCGCGGCGCTACATCGCGCGTCTTGAAGAAGTGACCGGCCAGACGGTCTCGCTCGTATCGACCGGGTCGGACCGGCACGACACCATCATCCGCCCGGATTCCACCGTCGCCCGCTGGCTTTCCTAGCCGGCAGTGAAGTCCCTCATCGCTATAATCCCGGTCGTGCGTTTCCCGCGTTGCTGGCTCGTGGTGCTGCTGGCCGCCGGCCTGGGCGGCTGCGCGCCTCTCGCCGAGCCGCGCGTGGACGAAGCCGAGGCGCGGGCGTTCATTGCAGACGCCGAGGCGCGCCTGCTCGAGCTGTGGATTGCCGCGGGGCGGGCGGACTGGGTGCGCAGCACCTACATCACTGGCGACACGAACGCCCTGGCCGCCGCCGCGAACGCCGAGCTGATGGCCGCGACGACGGAGCTGTCCGCCGCGGCCGCCAGGTTCGACGGGCCGGACCTGCCGCCCGAGCTCGCGCGCAAGCTGAACCTGCTGAAGACCTCGCTGTCCGCGGTCGCGCCGTCCGAACCGGCGCTGCAGCGCGAGCTGGCCGAAATCATCGCCGAGATGGAAGGGATCTACGGCCGGGGCACGTACTGTCCCGCCGGCGCGGACGAGTGCCTCGATCTGACCGCCATGGAGCGGTTGTTCGCGTCCGTGCGCGACACGGACGAGCTGCTCGAGACGTGGACAGGGTGGCGCGAGGCGGCGCTGCCGATCCGTCCGCTGTACGAGCGGTTCGTCGAGCTGTCCAACGCGGGCGCGCGCGAGCTCGGCTTCGACGACCTGGGCGCGCTGTGGCGCGCGCGGTACGAGATGCCGCCCGGCGCGCTCGCGGCGGAGCTGGAACGGCTGTGGTCGCAGGTCCGTCCCCTGTACGAGGCGTTGCACTGCCACGTGCGCGCGGAGCTGGGTGCGGAGCTGGGCACCGCCGTGGTTCCGCCCGACGGGCCGATTCCCGCGCACCTGCTCGGAAACATGTGGGGCCAGAGCTGGACGAACGTCCACGAGACGGTTGCCCCGCGTTCCGGTGGACGCGGCTACGACCTGACGCGCCTGCTGCAGCGTGCGCGGGTGGACGAGGTCGAGATGGTCCGCTACGGGGAGCGGTTCTTCAGCTCCCTGGGCTTCGAGCCGCTGCCGGCGACGTTCTGGGACCGCTCGCTGTTCGTCAGGCCCGCCGACCGCGACGTCGTTTGCCATGCGAGCGCCTGGAACCTCGACTTCGAGTCGGACGTGCGCATCAAGATGTGCATCGGCGTCAACGACGAGGACTTCGTCACGATTCACCACGAGCTGGGGCACAACTACTACCAGCGGGCCTACAGCGGGCAGGATCCGCTGTACCGCGACAGCGCCAACGACGGATTCCACGAGGGTATCGGCGACACGATCTCGCTGTCGATCACGCCGGAGTACCTGGTGCGCGTCGGTCTGCTCGACCGCGCGCCGGACGCGGACCGCGACATCGGCCTGCTGCTGCAGCGGGCGCTCGACAAGGTGGCGTTCCTGCCGTTCGGGCTGCTGGTCGATCAGTGGCGCTGGCAGGTGTTCTCCGGCGCGATTCCGCCGGACCGCTACAACACCGCCTGGTGGGAGCTGCGGGAGCGCTACCAGGGGTTGCGGCCCGCCCGGCCTCGCGACGAGCGGCAATTCGACCCCGGCGCCAAGTACCACGTGCCGGCGAACACGCCGTACACCCGCTACTTCATCGCCCACATCCTGCAGTTCCAGTTCCACCGGGCGCTGTGCGAGGCGTCCGGGTTCAGCGGCCCGTTGCACCGCTGCTCGATCTTCGAGAGCGAGGAGGCGGGCCGCCGGCTGCGCACGATGCTGCGGATGGGCGCCAGCCGGCCCTGGCCGGAGGCGCTGGAGACGATAGCGGGGACCCGGGAGATGGACGCCACGGCCATCCTCGACTATTTCGCCCCGCTGGCGGCCTGGCTCGAAGAGCAGAACGCGGAGCGCACCTGCGGCTGGTAGCGGACAGCGTCCGGGACGGGGTCAGGAGTCGGTCGTTCCGGCGTATTCGTCGTCGGAAACTTTTTCCAGCCACGTGGTGGCGGCATCGAGGTTGAGCGCGACGTGCGTCATCGGCGCGTCGGCGGATGCGCCGTGCCAGTGTTTCTCGCCCGGCTCGATGCACACCACGCTGCCGGTTTCGACCTCCCGCGGCGGCTCTCCCGCTTTCTGCAGGCGGCAGCGCCCCTCGACGACCAGCAGCAGTTGCGGTCCGGAGTGGGTGTGCCATGCCGTGCGCGCGCCGGGCTCGAAGCTGACGCGGTAGGCATTGACGTGCGGCCGGCCGCATACGTCGTCCATGCGGGTCAGGGTGGCGGCGCCGGTGAAGTTAGCCGGATCGGCAGGCTGCGGCGCGTGCCGCGACAGGGGGAACAGCTTCATCGCCGTGCCGATCAGTCGTCGCCGGGCGTCGCCGGCGATGGCGTGGACGCCGCGCGCATCGTCAACTCGGTTTCGAGCCGGGACTTGACGCCGTCGGCGCGGAACGTGCCCGATACGGGTGCGGCGTCGGCCGGGTCGGCGGCGGCCGCCAGCGTGACGTGCTGGTCGCCCGCGGCCAGGCCGCGGCTCGGATCGTATCCGCGCCAGCCGCCGCCGGAGAGGTACACCTCGCCCCAGGCGTGCAACTCGGCCCGCGCCGCATCGTCGGTGTAGGCGTAGCCGCTGACGAACCGCGCCGCCAGGCCCATGGCCCGACAGCATTCGACGAACAGCACGGCGAGGTCGCGGCAGGCGCCGCCCCCCGCCGCCACGGTGTCCTCCGCGGCGAGCGGCGTCCCTTCCGGACGGTTCTCCAGCCTGAAGTCACGATGGATCTGGCGGGCGAGCGTGAACGGGAAGCCGGCCTGGTCGCGGTCCGACGTCCGGGCCGCCTCGATGGCCACGGCGCGCACGGTCGGGTGCGCGGCGTCGGGCGCGCGGCGGTAGCTGCGCAGCCGTTCGCCGATGTCCGTGGGGTAGGCGTACGGCAGGGCGCGGTCGGGGTCGGCCACGAGGAACCGGAAGGGATCCGCGAGCAGCGTGTCGACGGTAGCCCGGGTGCGGATGCCGAGCCGCGTCGTCGCGCCCTTGAACCAGGCCATCACGACCAGATTGCCTTCCAGGTCGAGGTTGTCGGCCCGCACCGCGGGCAGCGGGTCGATCTCCATGTCGAAGTCGACGACCCGCGTGGCCGTGTCGGGCCGCGGGCGCAGCCGGATGGTCTGCGGCTCCAGGTAGACCGGCGCGTCGAACGCGTACGAGGTGCGGTGCTCCAGGAGGAATCTCACGGTGCCGTTTTCAACTCGCTGCGCGGTTCGGATTCGAGATCGTCGAAGGCGCGGTCGAACCAGTCGCCGGGCGTTCCCTCGACCGCGCGCCGGATGCGCTCGTCCCACCACTCCGAGAGGTGCTCCAGGTCGTGCTGCTCGAAACGGCGGTGGATGATGCGGAACGAGTCGCGCCAGCACAGCACGATGTCGATCGGGAAGTCGACGTCGGCCGCGCTGATGCGGGTGGAGTCGAACGAGAGGCAGGCCACCTTGAAGGCATGCCGCATCGAATCCTCCACCTTGAGCGTGCGGTCGATGATGGGCTTGCCGTAGCCGGTGGAGCCGATGACGTGATACGGCGTGAGGGGGCCGGTATCGACCCAGTTGCCCTCCGGGTAGAGGAGGTACAGCTTGTGCCGGCCGTCCTTCTCGATCTGCCCCCCGACCAGCGCGTGGATGTTGAACGTCATCTTGCTCTCGACGAGGGCGGCCCTGTCCTCGCGCGCCACCTGGCGCACCTGCTCGGCGAGCAGGTTGACCACCTGGTACAGACGCTCGAACGGGGCTTCGTGATCCTGCCGGTCTTCAAGCGCGTTCTCGAAATAGGTAATCGTCTTGTCGCGCAGCGACCGCAGTCCGGAGGTCATGACGAAGAACGCACCGCGCGGCATGTGGTAGACGGTCACCTTGCGCTGGGTGGTCACCTCGCGGCCCGAGGTGATGAGCGTATCGGCCAGCCCGACGAGGCCCTCCTCGACGTTCATTCCGACGCAGTAGGTCATTTTCCCGGCTCGGCGCCGGCGTGGGGGGCGAAGAAGGTGCGCGTTATCGCGTCGCCCACGCCGTTGAGTTTGTTCTGGATGGCATCGAGGAAGTCGTGCAGACCGCCCCGAACGACCTGAGCGGAGTCAGTATAGTCGATTTCGGCGACGAGCCTGCCGAGCGCCTGCTCGGCGGTGTTGGCGAAGCGCCGCAGCGGCGTCCCGGTTATGGCGTGGAGCGACAACTGGGCGGCGCTGATGCAGTGCTGCACCGAGCGCGGAAAGTCCCTCTCGAACAGCAGGAAGCGCGCCACCTGCGCCGCGGCGACGCGCCCGTGCGCGCGCCGGTACGCCTCGAATGCGCTGGCCGACCGCAGCAGGGCGCTCCATTGCAGGTCGTCGATGGGCCTGCCGACGTCGTCCGCCGACGGCAGCAGCAGGAAGTACTTCACGTCGAGAATCCGCGTGGTCTGGTCGGCGCGCTCGACGTAGCGGCCCAGGCGGCTGAAGTGCCACGCTTCCGCATGCTCCATCGTCTCGTTCTTCGTGCCTTCGATCAGGTGGCTGGACCGGCGCACGTGCTCGAAGAACGGATGCGGGTCCTCGACCGCCCGGCGCCGGGCGTCGGGCTCGCGCAGGAACAGGTAGAAGCGGTTCACTTCCTCCCACATTTCCGAGGAGATGATCTCGCGCACCGAGCGGGCGTTCTCGCGCGCGCGGGTCAGGCACGCGATGATGGAGTTGGGATTGCCGGCGTCGAACGTCAGGAACTCGATGACGTTTTCCCGCGTGGCCGCTCCATAGCGCGCGCGAAACGGGACCTCGTCGCCGCCGACCTTCACCATCGGGTCCCACTGCTCCTCGGTCAGGCCCGACAGATGGTGCTGCAACTGGTTGTTGACGCCCAGCACGCGCGCGACGTTCTCGGCGCGCTCGATGTAGCGGCTCATCCAGTAGACCGACTCCGCGACGCGGCTCAGCACGACAGCACCCAGGTGTCCTTGCTGCCCCCGCCCTGGGAGGAATTGACCACCAGCGAGCCCTTCTCGAGCGCAACGCGCGTGAGGCCACCCGGCAGCACGTATATCTCGCCGCCGTACAGGATGTAGGGGCGCAGGTCGACGTGGCGGCCTTCGAAGCGGTCCTCGACGCGCGTCGGGACGCGCGACAACGCCAGCGTCGGCTGGGCGATGTAGTTGCGGGGCTCGGCCTCGATCAGTCCGGCGAACCGGCGCCGCTCGGCCGCCGTCGAGGCCGGCCCGATCAGCATGCCGTAGCCGCCCGACTCGTTGGCCGGCTTGACGACCAGCTCGGCCAGGTGGTCGAGCACGTGGCGCCGGTCCTTGTCGTGCCAGCAGAGGAAGGTCGGCACGTTCGGCAGGATCGGATCCTGGTCCAGGTAGTACCTGATCATCTTCGGGACGTAGGCGTACACCACCTTGTCGTCGGCCACGCCGGTCCCCGGCGCGTTGACGAGGGCCACGCGGCCCCGGCGATAGAGGTCCATGAGCCCCGGCACGCCGAGCATCGAATCGGACCGGAAGCAGGTCGGGTCCAGGAAGTTGTCGTCGATCCGGCGGTACAGCACGTCGACCTGCTCGAAGCCGCTGGTCGTGCGCATCTGGAGGCGGTCGTCGGCGACCACCAGGTCGCGGCCCTCGACGAGCTGGATGCCCATCTGCTGCGCCAGGAAGGAGTGCTCGAAGTAGGCGGAGTTGAACATGCCGGGCGTCAGCACGGCGACGACCGGACGTTTCATGGCCGCCGGCGCCACGTACTCGAGCATCGACAGCAGGCGGCTCGGATAATCCGCCACCGGCCGCACCCCCAGGCCCTCGAACACGACCGGGAACGTCTCGGTCATGACGCCGCGGTTCTCGAGCACGTAGGAAACGCCCGAGGGACACCGCAGGTTGTCTTCGAGCACGTAAATCGTGCCGTCCCTGTCGCGCACGAGGTCGGTGCCGGTGATGTGGCACCAGATGCCGCGCGGCGGCCGCAGCCCGACGCACTCGGGCCGGTAGCCCGCCGACGATTCGACGAGGTCGGCCGGGACGACACCGTCGCGGAGGATGTTGCGGTCGTTGTACACGTCGTCGACGAAGCGGTTGAGCGCCTCGACGCGCTGGCGCAGGCCGCGCTCTATCGGGTCCCAGGCGGCGCCCGGGATGATGCGGGGCACGATGTCGAAGGGGAAGATGCGCTCGGCGCCCTGGTCGTCGCCGTATACGGCGAACGTAATCCCGGTGTTCAGCAGGGCGCGTTCGGCGGCCTGGTGCCGGCGGAGGACCTCCCCCTCGGGCAGGCCGTTGATGCGGTCGACCAGCAGGCGGGCCTCCGGCCGCGGCGTGCCGTCGGGCAGGAACATCTCGTCGTAGAAGCCGCCGGTGTCGTAGCCGTTGAATGTCATAGCGACCGGCGCCGGGTGGCGGCCGGCTATGCCGCGCGCGCGGGACGCGCGCCGTAGCGCGCTATCGTCACCGCCGCTCCCACGGCGATCGCCAGGACGATGAGGGCGCCCGCGTTGAGCACGCCGCTGGTCGCGTACGAGACGGCGGCGTAGCCGGCGGCGCCCGGCAGCAGCGCGTAGTAGACGAACGGCAGCACCGTCATGCGGATGACGGCGCCCTCGCGGCCGAGCAGGCCCACCACGGCCGAAGCCGCCACGACGTTGTGCACGCAGATCATGTTGCCGGCCGCGCCGCCGACCGCCTGCAGCGCGACGATCCACGTGGGATCGACGGCGATCCGCTGGCCCATGTCGAACTGGAACAGGGAGAACATCATGTTGCTGACCGTGTTGCTGCCGGCCACCGCGGCGCCGATGCCGCCGATGAACGGCGCGAAGATCGGCCACGCCGAGCCGGCCAGGGCGGCCACGCCGTCGGCCAGGGCGATGGGCATGCGGTCGAAACCGGCCGCGCCGCCGTCGCTGTTGATGAACACCTGTACCATCGGCACGGTGAACACGAGCGCGACCGAGGCCGCGGCGGTGACGCGCAGCGACGTCGTCCATGACTGGCGGTACGCCGGGCCGGGGATACTGTGCATCCACCAGGCCGCCAGCGAGGCGACGATGAAGATGGTCCCCGGCAGGAACAGCGGCTGCACGCTCGCGGAGACGCCGGTGCCGAAGATTTCCGGCCAGCTCACGGTCCACGACTGCAGCCAGCCCCCGAACGGCAGCGCGCGCAGGCGCGTGAGCAGCAGCAGCAGCGCCACCAGCACGTACGGCGACCACGCCCGGATCAGGCTCATCGAGCCGCTGTGGTGGGTCACGTCCCGCGGCTGGATCGACCCGGTCCAGTCGGCCGGCCAGCGCTCCTTGCGGTCGAAGTCCCAGCACTGGTCCGGCGCCGGAACGAGGAACCCGCGCCGCGCGGCCGTGACGACCACGCCCAGCCCGACCAGGCTGCCCAGCAGCGCCGGAAACTCGGGGCCCAGCAGGTAGGCCGCGGCCATGTAGGGAATGGTCATCGAGAGCGCCGCGAACAACGCGAACTTCCAGACCTGCAGCCCTTCCGCGAAGGAGCGGCTCGCGCCGAAGAAGCGCGTCATGAACGAGACCAGGATGAGCGGCACGAGGGTGCCGGCCAGCGCGTGCAGGATCGCCACGCGCAGGCCGATGAGGGCGAGGAAGTCGGTCCACTCGCCGAAGCCGATCTGCGCGGCGTACGCGGCGACCGCCGGATCCGCGGAGAGGCCGGTGTTGACGCCCACGAGAATCGGCGTCCCGGCCGCGCCGAAGCTGACGGGGGTGCTCTGGATGATCATGCCGGCCATGACCGCGGCCATGCCGGGGAAGCCGAGGCCCACCAGCAACGGCACCGCGACCGCGGCGGGCGTGCCGAAGCCGGCCGAGCCCTCGATGAACGACCCGAAGAGCCAGGCGATCACAATCACCTGCACCCGGCGGTCGGGCGTGATGCTCGTGAACCCCTCGCGGATGGTCTTCAGGGCGCCGCCTTCCTGCAGGGTGTTCAGCAGCAGGATGGCGCCGAAGATGATGTACAGCAGCGTCAGCGTGACGATGAGGCCGTTGATGGACGCCGCGGCCACCTGCACGAACGGCACCTGCCAGACCGCCAGCGCCAGCACGACAGCAACCGCGTACGACAGCGGCATGGCGCGGCTGGCGGGCCAGCGCAGCGCCACGAGGAAGACGGCCACCGTGATGATCGGCAGCAGCGACAGAACCGACAGGGTAGCGGTAGTCATGGCCGGCGCCATTCTACCGTATGGCCGGCCGACGCCCCCGCAAAACTGGTCGGCTACCGGGAGAGGTACGCGCGGCTCGCGCCGGTGCGCGCGTTGGTGATGGAATAGCTGCGCCCGTCCGGGTTGACGATGGCCTTGATCCAGTGCCCGTGGCAGTCATCTTCATCGGTGAGGTTGGCGGTCAGTTCATCTGACGTGCGGTAGGCCGGATCCGTGTCCAGAGGGCGGTGCCCCTGCCACACGTCTTCCAGCCGCGGGCTGTCGGCCACTACCTGGAATCCCTCGGCGCCGCCGCCCTTGTGTGGCCCGTTGTTGATGACGGCGACCGTCGGCTCCAGTGCCCACGTCAACTGCGGCGCCACGCCGTTGCCGTGGTGCGGCACCTGGTAGATGTCTACGTTGCCCAGCTTGTTCACCGGGCAGGCAAGCTTCAACTGCAGGCCGACCGTGGCGTCTCCGAGATCGAGGAACTGGAACGCGCCGAGCGAGAGGAGGTAGCCGAGGCTCACGGCGTTCTCGCCGGATTCGACCGGCGCGGGCCACGAGCCGCCGCAGTGCGGGTTGGGACCGAGCGGCATCAGCGGGCGTTCCAGCGTGTCCCCGTGCGCGGTGACGAACGAGAACTCCAGACCCCGCAACGGCAGCTTGTCGCCCGGCCGGATGCTGCGCCGCCGATCGCCGACCGCCTGCAGGTACGCCTCCCAGGTCGTGCGCCCGCGCTCGCTCGACTGATCCACGCTGTCCCCGTGGTCGACGAACTGGCCGATCGGCACGCGCTCGGCAAGCGCCCGGAGGCCGCCTACATGGTCTCCGTGGAAGTGTGAGGCGATGAAGAAGTCGATCCGGTCGATACCCGCGTCGCGCAGCGCGGCCTGGATGCGCTCGGCGTCGCGCGCATCGTCGCGGTTCCAGCCGGCATCCATCAGGATCGACTGGCCGGCCGGCGTGACGATGAGCGTGGCCGCGCCGCCTTCGACGTCGACCCAGTAGATGTCGAGGGACGGTCTGGCGGGCTGGCCAGGGGCGTGGCCCGCGAGAGCCAGAACGAGCAGCCAACATGCCGGCAGGCAACCCGCGAGCCGGGCCGCGCGCGTTTCGGCGGGCACGATGTTCATGAGCAGTGCAGGGAGTATATCCCCGCGCGCGGCATCCAGCAGCGGTTGCGCCTCCGCAACGGCCTTTGTCAACCACAGGTGTCGAATTGACGCAGTGAAGGGAGAGCGGTTCCGTCGGTGCGTTTGGCCGAGCGCCGGAAGTCCAGTATTTCGAGTTGGTTGGGACGACACGTGCGCGCCGGGCCGCGGTGGCGCGGCTATTGCTCACAGTCGTTGTGGCCCCGTCGCGAGCTCCGATGGCTGTACCCGACCTCCACTGCCAACCGCTGATCGAGGCGGGGCCGACTCAGGGTCGGGTACATGAGGCCACACCGGACATCGGCTCGTATGCCAAGGGAGAGCATCCATGCGCACCACCATTTCTATCGCCTTGTTCCTCATCTTCTGCGTGGCGGCACATCCGGCCGCGGTGCCGGGGCCGCAGTCGAACGAGGCCGAGAGCCCCGCACCCGCAGCCGAAGGGGAGGAGCGGGTGGAGTTGAACACGGCGGACAAGGCGGCCCTTGAAACGCTCCCCGGGATTGGACCCCGCACCGCGGAACGGATCATCGAATACCGGACCGAGAACGGAGGCTTCGAGAAAGTCGAGGACCTCATGAACATCCGCGGCATCGGCGAACGAACGTTCCTGCGCCTGCGGGACCTCGTGCGGATCGACGCGAGTGTCGGCCAGCAGTAGCGGCGGTCGGGATGGGGCCCGCGATGCGGGCCCCATCCGTACCGCGACGATGCGCCGTTTGAAGCCGCCTCGCGATTGCGCAGGAATGACGCTGGTGGACAGCATCGTCAGCCTGGGTGTTGTCGCGGTGCTGGCGAGCCTCGCCGTGCCGTTTCTCGCAACCGCGCGGGAGGAGTCACAAGTCATGGCTGCCGCACGCTATCTGGCGGCGCAAGCAATGCTGGGCCGTTCCCAGGCCGTGCGGTATGGGGCAGCAGTCGGACTGAGGTTCGAGCAAGATGAGGGCGGCTATCTGTACGGGTCATACATTGACGGCGACGGTGACGGGATACGAAAAGCGGACGTAGCCAGTGGGGTCGACCGCGCGCTCGAGCCGCCGCGGCGCCTGCACGAGGCTTATCCGTCGGTACGGTTCGAGCTGGACCCGGCCCTGCCGTCACTGACGGGAACGTCCCATGGCGGCGGCAATACGGACCCGATTCGATTCGGATCCGGCGATACGCTCTCGTTCAGTCCGGTGGGAACGGCGACAAGCGGAACTCTCTATCTCCGGGGCCGATCGGGCCTGCAATGCGCCTTGCGTGTGCTCGGAACGACGGGAAGGATCCGCACGCTCTGCTATCACGCAGGTGACGGTGAATGGAGGGAGAGATAGATCGGGCGCCTGTTTCTGGCATTCAACATACATCCGCTGCGTGGCTGCTGCGCATGCGGTATACATCTCGGGGTTGCTGCCGCGACGGGGTCGACAACCAACTGAGCATACGGTTCGGTCAGCCGATCGCATGCAGCGCAGATCGCACCGAAAACACTGGCGGTTTCTGGAATTCAAGTTGTGGCATTGGAATTGTTTAAGCCTCGCGGGATGTCCGGCAACGGAACCGAGGCGGCATTCGACCCCGCCGCTCCGACGGTAGATCCGAAACAGCGCCCGCGGGATCGCACGATCGACCACCGGCGGGCACTGTCAGGCCTGCTCGCCCGTCTGGCCGGCGCTCTGGGCCGTCCGTCGAGCTGGCAGCGTCGGAGGTCGCTGGTCGAGGACGAGATCCGTCAGGCGATGAAGGCGCGGTCCGTGAAAATTCTGAACGGGACCATGCGCGATGAGGGGAGCAGGCCCGGATTGGAGGCGGAACGGATCCGGGTCGCACTGCCCACCAGCGGCGGCCCGCCGCTATGTCTCGAAGCGACGCTGAGCGGTGAGGACGGCATCGACGCCCAGGGTCGCCAATGCCTGATGGACATGGCGCGTGTTGCGGCTCTGGTGCTGAATGGGGCGCCTGGACCCGGCACGGCCGGCTGTCCCGACGCGCCGGCTGTTGTCCAGTCGCCCCCGCTGATCGGCGCCAGCGCGGTCATGACGCGGCTGCGGCACGAAATAGCGCGTATCGCCGCCACGTCGTTCACGGTGCTCATCGAAGGCGAGAGCGGTTCGGGAAAGGAGTTGGTGGCCCGCCGCATACACAACCAGAGCACCCGATGCGCAGGTCGGTTCGTCGGCGTGAATTGCGCAGCGCTCGTCGAGACACTGCTGGAGGCGGAGCTGTTCGGCATCGAGGAGCGCACGGCAACGGGTGTCCGCGGCCGGCGCGGGAAATTCGAGCTGGCGGATGGAGGCACGATCTTCCTGGATGAAGTTGCGGATCTGTCTCCGGCAGCACAAGCAAAGTTGCTCAGGGCAATTCAGGAAATGTCGGTAGAACGCGTGGGCGGCCATACTACACGACGTCTCGATGTCCGCATCATCGTTGCCACGAACCGGAGTCTCCGCGCGCTCGTCGCCGAGGGACGTTTCAGGGCCGATCTGTACTACCGCCTCGGTGGGCTCGAAATCCAGGTTCCGCCGTTGCGGGCCCGGCGGGGCGATATCCCGCTGCTGGTCGACCATTTTCTGGAACGCCACTACGACCTCCGGGAGGTGCGTCTGTCGCGGCAGGCCATTGACGCCCTGCTCACATACGACTGGCCCGGAAATGTCCGGGAGCTGGAACGCGTCATCGAGCATGCAATCGCCTTGTCGCGATCGAATGAGATTGCACCCGGGGATCTGCCGCTGCTCGTGAAGGAAGATTACGAAGAAGTGCTCGGGCCGTCACTGGGCAGGGATGACACCATGCGCGCATGGGGCAGCCGTTACGCGCGACTGGTGCTCGACCGCTGCGACCGCAACAAACGCCAGGCCTGCCAGGTGCTGGGCATCAGCTACCACACGCTGCAGTCGTACCTCGCCTACGAGGACCGCGCGCCGGAGGAGTGATCCGCGCCGGCGCATGGCCGCTTGCCGGCGGTTCTTGACCGCTCCGCGAGCCGCATAGTACTTTTCCATCAGGTCACCGAACCGCCTTCGTTCGGTTCCTGCCTGGATGCCCGCGACCGCAGCCACCGGATTGAAACGGACTCCGCTCCACGCCCGCCACCAGGCCCACGGGGCACGCATGGTGCCGTTCGGCGGGTGGGACATGCCGGTGCAGTACGCCGGCATCGCGGCGGAGCACATGGCCGTGCGCACGGCTGCGGGGTTGTTCGACGTGAGCCACATGGGCGAGGTGG
Organism: Vicinamibacteria bacterium; assembly: GCA_022820825.1. Lineage (GTDB taxonomy): Bacteria > Acidobacteriota > Vicinamibacteria > Vicinamibacterales > UBA8438 > JAAXGX01. Next base: position 8,675 of record JAJEEU010000069.1, on the reverse strand, counting down.
AGATCGCCGGTTCCGGGGCGCTGGCGGCGGTGCAGCGGATCAGTTGCAACGATGCGGCGCGGCTGGAGATCGGCCAGGCGCAGTACTCGGCCCTCACGAGCGACGCGGGCACCTTCATCGACGATCTGCTCGTCTATCGGCTCGCGGACGATCATTACCTGCTCGTCACCAACGCCGCCAACACGGACCGCGACGTCGCCTGGATCCGCAAGGAGATCGCGGCGGTCGACGACGCCTTCGCCGTCAACACCAGCAGCCGCTACGCCCTGCTCGCCCTGCAGGGGCCGCGCGCGCAGGACATCCTGCAGCCGCTGACGGCCGAGCCGCTGGCGGACCTCCGCTACTACCACTTCGTCAGCGGCGAGGTGGCGGGCATCCGCGTCACGATTTCCCGCACCGGCTACACGGGCGAGGACGGCTTCGAGCTGTTCGCCCCGCCGCAGATGGCCGATCGGTTGTGGACGGCGCTGCTCGATGCGGGCTCCGCGGCCGGAATCCAGCCGGCCGGGCTGGGCGCGCGCGACACGCTGCGGCTCGAAGCGGCCATGCGGCTGCACGGCAGCGACATCGACGAGACGACGACGGTGCTCGAAGCCGGCCTCGGCTGGATTGTCGGCTGGGACAAGCCTGACTTCAACGGCAGGCAGGCGCTGGTGGAGCAGAAGCGCGCCGGCGCCCCGCGCAGGCTCGTGGGCTTCGAGATGCTGGAGCGCGGCATCGCCCGGCACGGCTACGATGTGTACGTCGACGGCGCGGCGGCGGGCCGCGTCACGAGCGGCACGCAGACCCCGTTCCTGAACAAGGCCGTCGGCATGGCGTACGTGCCGGCAGGCGCGGTCGACGTCGACCGCGAGATTGAAATCGACGTCCGCGGGCGGCGTCTGCGCGCCCGGCGCGTGCGGATGCCGTTCTACAAGCGACCCCGGAGCTGACCAGGCATGATTCCCCCCGAGTTGCGCTATACGAAAGACCACGAGTGGATCCACGTCGACGGCGACCGGGGCCGCATCGGCATCACGGCCTACGCGCAGGAACAGCTCGGCGACGTGGTGTTCGTCGACCTGCCGCAGGCGGGCGGGGCCGTCAGCCAGGGCGAGCAGTTCGGCTCCATCGAATCGGTGAAGGCGGTGTCGGATCTCTACTCCCCGGTTTCGGGAGAGGTGGTGGAGGTGAACGGCGACGCCGCCGCGCAGCCCGAGAAGGTGAACGAGGATCCCTACGGAACGTGGCTGATCGTGGTCCGGCTGAGCAATCCGGACGAGCTGTCGTCCCTGCTCGACGCCGCCGGCTACGGCGAGATCGTGAAGTAGGCGCCGGTGGACCCGACACAGAGCTTTCAGCACCGCCACCTCGGCCCGCGCCCCGCCGACCTCGACGGCATGCTGGAGGTCGTGGGCGCGCCGTCTCTCGATACCCTGATCGACGAGACCATTCCGGCGCCGAACCGCCTGGCGCAGCTACCCGACCTGCCGCCGCCTGAAACCGAGGCCGGCTATCTCGAACGCCTGCGCGTGCTGGCGGCCCGCAACCGGCCGGTCCGGTCATTCATCGGCCTCGGCTACCACGGTTGCGTCACGCCGAGCGTCATCCTGCGCAACGTCCTGGAGAACCCGGGCTGGTACACGCCCTACACGCCGTACCAGGCGGAGGTGGCGCAGGGGCGCCTGGAGGCGTTGCTGAACTTCCAGACGATGGTCGAGGATCTGACCGGCATGGAGGTGGCGAACGCCTCCCTGCTCGACGAGGCCACCGCCGCCGCAGAGGCGATGACGATGCTCCACCGCATACGGTCGCGCCGGTCCGGCGGCGCGAACCGGTTCGTCGTCTCCGACCGCTGCCTGCCGCAGACCATCGACGTGGTGCGCGGCCGGGCCGCACCGCTCGGCATCGAGCTTGAAGTCGGGGATCCGGCCACCGTGCCGATCGACGAGCGGACGTTCGGCGTGCTCATCCAGTACCCGGACGCGGACGGCGCCGTCGAGGATGCCGCCCCGGTGGTGGCCCGCGCGCGCGAGGCGGGTGCGCTGCTCGCGGCCGCAACCGACCTGCTCGCGCTCACGCTGCTGACGCCGCCGGGGGAGTGGGGCGCCGACGTGGCGGTCGGCAGCGCCCAGCGCTTCGGCGTGCCGCTCGGCTACGGCGGGCCGCACCCGGCCTTCTTTGCCACCCGGCAGGAGTACGCGCGCCAGATCCCCGGCCGCCTGATCGGCGTGTCGCAGGACGCGCACGGGCGCGCCGCGTACCGCATGGCGCTCCAGACGCGCGAGCAACATATCCGCCGCGAACGCGCCACGTCGAACATCTGCACGGCGCAGGCGCTGCTGGCGAACATCGCCGGCTTCTACGCCGTGTACCACGGGGCGGAAGGCCTGACGGCCATCGCGCGGCGGGTGCACGCGCTCACCCGGCGGCTCGCGGGGGAGCTGGCGCAGGCCGGGGCCCGGCTGCGGCACGGCTGCTACTTCGACACGCTGCGCGTGGGTGTGGGAACTGCCGGCGCGCGCGACCGGATCCGGAGCGCGGCGGAGGCGGACGGCGTCAACTTCCGCTATGCCGGCGAAGCCGACATCGGCATCGCGCTGGACGAAACCGCGAGCGAGGCGGACGTCGAGCGGATCGTGCGCATCTTCGCGCGCGTGCTGCAGGGGCCGTCGGGGCAGCGGTCTGGCGCCGCGGCAGCGGCCGACTGGCCGGCGCAGCTCCGCCGCACGAGCCCATTCCTGACGCATCCCGTGTTCGGCCGCCACCGGTCCGAGACGCAGATGATGCGCTACCTGCGCCAACTGGAGCAGAAGGACATCGGCCTGGACCGGTCGATGATTCCGCTCGGATCGTGCACGATGAAGTTGAACGCGGCGACCGAGATGCGCCCCGTCACGTGGCCCGAGTTCTCGGCCGTGCACCCGTTCGCGCCGCCGGACCAGGCGGCCGGCTACCACGCGGTGTTCGCCGAGCTCGAAACGGCGCTGCGCGCCGTCACCGGCCTGGACGCGGTGTCGCTGCAGCCGAACTCCGGGGCCCAGGGCGAGCTGGCCGGCTTGATGGTGATCCGCGCCTGGCGGCGGGCGCGCGGCGAGGACGATCGCGACGTCGTGCTGATCCCCGCCTCGGCGCACGGCACCAACCCGGCGAGCGCGGCCATGGCGGGCATGCGGGTGGTCATCGTGGCCTGCGACGACCGCGGCAACGTCGACGTGGACGATCTGCGGGCCAGGGCGGCGGAGCATGCCGGCCGATTGAACGCCCTGATGATCACCTATCCCTCCACGCACGGCGTGTTCGAGGACCGCGTGCGCGACATCTGCGACATCGTGCACGCCGCGGGCGGCCAGGTATACATGGACGGCGCCAACATGAACGCCCAGGTCGGATTGACCAGTCCGGCGGCCATCGGCGCCGACGTATGCCATCTCAACCTGCACAAGACATTCGCGATTCCGCACGGCGGCGGCGGCCCCGGCATGGGGCCGATCGCGGTGGCCGGGCACCTGGCGCCCTACCTGCCCGGGCATCCGGTGGTCGCTGCCGGCGGCCCGGTAGCGATTTCCGCCGTATCCGCCGCCCCGTGGGGCAGCGCGAGCATCATCCTGATCTCGCACGCCTACGTGTGCATGCTCGGCCGCGAGGGCGTTGCCGCGGCGACCCGCGTCGCCATCCTGAACGCCAACTACATCAAGCGCCGCCTGGAGCCGCATTTCGACGTGCTGTACGCGCGGCCGAACGGACGCGTGGCGCATGAGCTCATCTTCGACCTGCGTCCGTTCCGGTCCGCGGCCGGCGTTACCGAGCACGACGTGGCCAAGCGCCTGATCGACTACGGGTTCCACGCCCCGACCGTGTCGTTTCCCGTGGCCGGGACGCTGATGGTGGAGCCGACGGAGAGCGAGCCGCGCGAGGAGCTGGACCGCTTCTGCGACGCCATGATCGCGATCCGCGGCGAGATCCAGGCGATCATCGACGGCACGGCCGACCGCGCGGACAACGTGCTGAAGAATGCCCCGCACACCGTCGAGGAGCTGATCCGCGGCGACTGGCCGCATCCGTATTCACGGGAAGCGGCCGCGTTTCCGTTGCCGTTCGTCCGGTTGCACAAGTACTGGCCGCCCGTGAGCCGGATCAACGACGCGCTCGGCGACCGGAACCTGATCTGCTCCTGTCCACCTGTTGAGGACAGCGTCTAGCCTCGGCTGAGCGCCTGTGCGCGCGCGCGGAATCCATCGGCCAGCGCACGCGTGACGGGACCCGGCGCGCCGGTTCCGACCGGCCTGCCGTCGATTGACGTAACCGGCAGCACCTCGCGGGTCGTGCTGGTGATGAACATCTCGTCGGCGGCCGCCAGGTCGGCGTCGCGGAGGACCGCATAGCGGGCGCGCACGCCGACGTCGCCCGCCACCTCGAACAGGAAGTTGCGCGTCACGCCCTCGAGCAGGCCGGACTCCAGCGGGGGCGTCAGCGCCTCGCCCTCACGAACCAGGAAGAAGTTCGACTGCGAGCATTCCGAGAGCTCGCCGCGGTGGTTGCGCATCAACGCTTCCTCGGCGCCGCGGCGCAGCGCCTCCTGCATGGCGAGCGCGTTGTTCAGCAGGTTGTTCGACTTGATGCGGGGGTCGACGGCCGAGGGGTGGTTCCGCATGACGCTGGACACGACAATCGCGACACCCCGCGCCTGGACCTCCGGCGGCGTATCGGCATGCGCCTTGACGATGATGACGACCGTCGGCTCGCCGCACTCCCGCGGGTCATAGCTGAGCCCGCCGACGCCGCGGGTCACGAGCAGGCGGATATAGCGCTCCCCGTCGATGACCGCGGCGGCGGCGGTCTTGTCGATACGTTCCGCGAGCTGCTCGTCGGTGAGCGGTACCTCCAGCCCGATGGCGGCGGCAGAGGCGCGCAGTCGGTCGAAATGCCGATCGAGCAGGAACGGGCGCCGGTTGTACGTGCGCAGCGTCTCGTACACGCCCTCGCCGTACAGAAATCCGTGATCGAATACCGGCACCACCGCCGTCTCGGCGTTGCCGATGCGTCCATTCACATTTACAGCGGTATCTGGAGACATCGTTGGATGGGGCTCCGCAGCATTCCTGTTCGGGGCTGAGCCCCGCGCCGCGGCCGCCATGCTAGTGTACATGCCGATTTGCCATGCGTGTGCTCGATACGGCGCAGATGCGCGAGGCCGACCGCCGCACGATTGAAGAGATCGGCATTCCGTCGATCGCGTTGATGGAGAACGCGGGACGCCGCGTTGCTGACGTGATGGCGTCCACGTTCGACGACCTCGCCGAATCCAGCGTCGCCGTGTTGTGCGGCCGCGGCAGCAATGGAGGAGACGGCTTCGTCGCGGCGCGCGCGTTGCGCCGGCGCGGCGCCAACGTCGCGGTGTTCCTGCTGGGGCAGACCGCGGACGTCCATGGCGACGCCAGGACGAATCTCGATGCGCTCGGGAGCCTCGACGTCAGTGTCACGGAGGTGCCCGACGCCGCCGCCTGGGCCGGACGCCGGCTGGACATCGCGGCGTGCGACGTGATTGTCGACGCCATCTTCGGGACCGGGTTGAATCGGCCGCTCGAAGGCATGCTGCCCGCCGTGGTGGACGACGTCAATGCCGCGCGGGTTCCGGTCGTGGCGGTGGATCTGCCCACCGGACTTGCGGCGGATACCCACCGCCTGATCGGGCCGGCCATCGACGCCGACCTGACGGTGACGCTGGCGGCGCCCAAGATACCACTGGTCTTCACGCCGGGCAGCACGTTCGCCGGCGACGTGTACGTCGCCGAGATCGGGATACCGGAGCGGGTGATCGACGGCGTGGCCGGACCGCGCCTCGAGCTCGTGACGCCCGTCACGGTACGCGCCCTCGTTCCGGATCGGGCCGAGGACGCGCACAAGGGCACGTTCGGACACGTGCTGATAGTAGCGGGCTCGCTGGGCCGCACCGGCGCGGCCAGCCTGGCCGGCATCGGGGCGCTCAGGTCCGGCGCCGGACTGGTCACGGTTGCCGTGCCGCGGTCCTGCGTGCCGGCAGTGGCGGCCGCGGCTCCCGAGTACATGACGCTGCCGCTGGAGGAGGAGCAGGAGGGCGTGGTGGGGGCCGGCGCGCTCGACGCGGTGCTGGCGGCGCCGTGCGACGTGATTGCGGCGGGTCCCGGACTCGGCACCGGGCCGGGCGCCGCGGGCCTGGTGCGCGGCCTGCTGGCGCGGGCGCGCGTCCCGCTGGTGCTGGACGCGGACGCCCTGAACGTCTGCAGCGACCACCCGGAATGGCTGGATGCCCGGCCCGCCGCGGCCGGCGACGTGGTGCTGACGCCGCATCCGGGCGAGATGGCCCGGCTGCGCGGCTGCACCGCGCAGGAAGTCCAGGACGAGCGGCTCGCGACGGCGCGCGGCATGGCCGCCGAGCACGGCGTGCACGTGGTGCTCAAGGGCGCGCGGACGCTTGTCGCGGCGCCGGACGGCAGTGCGGCCGTGAACCTCACCGGCAATCCCGGGCTGGCGACGGGCGGCGCTGGCGACGTCCTGACCGGCGTCACCGCGGCCTGGATGGCCCAGCTCGCGCACACGGCGGACGCCTGCAAGGCGGCCGTATATCTGCACGGCCTGGCCGCCGACCTTGCCGCCCGCGAACATGGCCAGACGGGGCTGATCGCGTCCGACGTCGCCGCCGCGCTGGGAAAGGCCGCCAGTGGAACGCTTGATCCGGAGCCACTCGGAAACGGACACGATACGGATAGCGCGTGAGCTCGCGGCCGACCTGCCGCGCGGCGGAACCGTGCTGCTGTTCGGCGAGCTCGGTGCGGGCAAGACCGCCTTCGTCCGCGGCCTGCTCGCGGGCGCCGGCGGGGACGCCGACGAGGTCACCAGTCCGACGTTCACCCTGATTCAGCAGTACGCGGGCCGCCTGCCGGTGACGCACGTGGATCTCTATCGCCTGTCGGCGCTAGAGGCGGACGATCTCGGCCTCGACGAGATCGTGGCCGGCGGGGGCATCGTGGCCATCGAGTGGGCCGATCGGCTGGTGCGCCCGATGACGGGCGCCGTGCAGGTGCACATAGAGGACGACGGCGCCGATACGCGCTCGATTCGCATCGAGCGCGCGTAGGCGAGCTACTCGCTGCGGTAGTTCGGCGCTTCCTTCGTGATCACCACGTCGTGGACGTGGCTCTCGCGGACTCCCGCCGGCGTGATCCGGATGAGCTGGCAGTCCTGCTGCAGGTCGGCAATCGTCGGCGCCCCGCAGTACCCCATGCCCGCGCGCACCCCGCCCACGAGCTGGTGAATCATGGAGCCGACGCTGCCCTTGTGCGGCACGCGGCCCTCGATCCCCTCCGGCACGAGCTTGCCGCCGCCGTCCTCGTGCTGCAGCGGCGCGAGGTCGAACTCTTCCTGGAAGTAGCGGTCGCGGCTGCCGCGGCGCATCGCGCCGATCGACCCCATGCCGCGGTACTCCTTGAAGCTGCGGCCCTGATACAGGATCAGCTCCCCGGGGCTCTCGTCCGTGCCGGCGAACAGGCTGCCGATCATGACGCTGCCGGCGCCCACGGCCAGCGCCTTGGTGATGTCGCCCGAGTAGCGTATGCCGCCGTCCGCGATGATCGGCACGCCGTGGCGGGCCGCCACCCGCGCGCAGTCCGCGACGGCGGCGACCATCGGCACGCCGATGCCCGCCACGATGCGCGTGGTGCAGATCGAACCGGAGCCGATCCCGACCTTCACGGCATCCACGCCGGCTGCAATCAACGCCTCGCACCCGGCCGCGGTAGCCACGTTGCCGGCAATCAGGTCCGTCGACGGGTATGCCTCCCGCAGCCTGCGCGCCATGTCGATGACGTTCTGCGAATGGCCATGCGCGCTGTCGAGCACGAGCACGTCGACATGCGCCGCCACGAGCGCCTCCGCGCGCTCCAGCGTGTCGCCGCCGATCCCGACGGCGGCGCCGACTCTCAAGCGCCCCAGCCCGTCCTTGCTGGCGGCCGGGTACTTGATCATCTTCTGGATGTCCTTGACCGCGATCAGACCGCGCAGGTTGAAGTCGTCGTCGACGACCAGCAGCTTCTCCACGCGGTGGCGGTGCAGGATCTCCTTCGCCTGATCCAGGGTCGTCCCCACCGGCACCGTGAACAGCTCGCCGTGCGTCATCACCTCCGACACCGGCCGGTGGACGTCGTCGAGAAAGCGCAGATCGCGGTTGGTCAGGATCCCGACGAGCCGCCCCTCGGCGCGGCCGTCCGCGGTGATCGGGACACCGGAGATGCGGTACTTCTTCATCAGCTCCAGCGCCTCGTAGACCGTGCTGTCGGGCGCGAGGGTGATGGGATTCACGATCATCCCGCTCTCGGACCGCTTGACGCGGTCCACTTCGGACGCCTGCTCGGCGACGTCGAGGTTCTTGTGGATGATGCCGATGCCGCCGAGCTGGGCCATGGCGATCGCCATGCCGGACTCGGTGACGGTATCCATGGCCGCGCTGGCCAGGGGCACCCGCAGCGACATGTTGCGGGTGAAGCGGGTGGAGACGTCCACTTCGCTGGGCACCACGCGCGAGTGGCGGGGCACCAGCAGTACGTCGTCGAAGGTGAGCGCCGTCTCGATGTCGGCGCCCGTCAGGCGGTCCTGCGGTATTGCGGCTCGTGTCTCCATGGTCAGGCCCCGTGGCACTTCTTGTATTTTCTTCCGCTCCC
>JAJEEU010000004.1 GCA_022820825.1 Vicinamibacteria bacterium | reverse complement strand
AAGGTGGAGCGTTTCTTTGCGTGGCTGCAATGGCAGCGTCGCATTGTGACGCGCTGGGAGTACTACCCGGCGAACTTTCTGGGATTCGTGCAGCTCGCCTCATTGCTGATATTGTTCAAACGATTTTGAGATAGGTTCTACGCAGATTTGCTCGGGTCGCGTAGCGGAGCGTGCCGACGAACTGCCGCCCGCCCGTCGACAGGTCGGTGACGTGCAGCGTCATCGCGCTGCCGCCGTTGAGATCCTCTTCCGTCACCTCGAACCTGTACGTGGAGCCGACGCGCCACGGGTAGTTCAACTCGCACGCTTGTCCAGTGCCTTCGCCCCCAAACGTCCGGCAGATGACCCCTTCCCCTCGCTCGATGAGCCGTACGTCTCCTCCGCCCGGAGCGTCCCAGACAGAGAACTGGAGCTGGCGGTCGTATCGCGAGCCGCCGCGCTGCAACCCGGCGTAGCCCCCGTCCCAATTGATGGCCGCGTAATACGTGCCGATCGGTTCGGCGAGGGGCGTCAGGTCGATCGAATATCCGGAGGCACGACCCGAGTGGTCCATCCAGATGGTGACTGCGCTGTGTGGGGGGCGCTGCGACGCGACGCTCTCGGTCGCGAGTTCCGCCCGCATGGTCGATCCGGCGTACCTGACCGTCAAGGTCACAACGCCGGATCCTGGCGAGCCGGCAACCCAGGATACGGAGATCCGACCGTTCGCTGCAGTCGTCCCTTGCGCCGGATACACCCAGCCGGATCTGTCGTCGGTGCTCATATGCCAAGTCGCGCCGGCGACTGGTCCGCCGGACGCGCCGGTGACGGTGACGACGATTCGATCCCGTGATTGCTTGCCAGTCTCGGTCGGACCGAAGCGAGGTGCGGACGGCACAAGCGTGAACGATCTCGCACCGGGGTCTCGGAGCGCCATTACGGCAGCTCGCAGCTCGGCGATGTGAACCGCCCGGATTGCCGTCGTGCCGGCCTGCAGCGTTGAGTCGGAATAGGTCGGCGGCCGGCTTCCACACGCTGCGTAGGCGGTGTCCAGGGCCGCTCGCAGCTCGGTGACATGGAGGGCGCGAACCGGTGTCACCCCAATGGTGAGCATGGGGTCGGTGAACGAGAAGGCCGCGGCGCCGCACCTGGTCAGCAGGTCGTTGATCTCCGCCCGTAACTCAGTGAAGTGCACGGCTTTGATCGGTGTCCGGTCCGGTACGAGCGGATCGTCCGTCCACACCTCCTGGGCGGCAACCGATGTCGCGAGGATCGTGAGTGCAGCGGTAGCCACCAAGTGTCTGCAGGTGTTGCTGGCAACCATGAATCTCCCGCTGGATGCTGCGGCGGCCGCCCAGGCACGGGCCAGTAATGCCGTGGGCAGGGCGCTCTCATCACACACCAGAGAGGATTGCAGATGTTGTGTGATGTTTGGGAGATTAGAACGGTAAATATAGTGATTATTTGGGGGCTTTGCAATTACTTGCGACGTTGAAGGTGCATCTCGGGCCGCCTCCTCCCGGTTATCGCATGAATATCACCAAATAGACGGCGTTAATCGCTATTTAATCGCACTCAATTGATAATAATTTGGCGGATGCTGTATGATCCGGTGCGTTTTTCACCATTTCCAACATGGGAGTGTTCCGATGACGAGAAAGTGGAGTTTCTGGTCGCTTGCCGGTCTGGCGCTGTCGGTCGCGGCGGGCGTCGTCTACGTGCAGGCCAACGCGCAGGCGCCCGCGGTACCGCAACCCCTCATCACGGAAGCGCTCATCAACGTCGAGACGGCGGCCTTGACGGTCAACGGCTACGACTTCCCGGCGAGCATTCCCGAGGTCACGCTCGGCATGAACGAGCTGGCGGTGGTGTCGGCGTCGGATTCGGCCGTGCTGGCGGGGTTGCCCGAGCTGCTGCCCGGCACCTACCTGCTGGCAGCCACGTGGCCCGAGGGCGTGGGCGCCGTGTTCTTCCTGACCGTGGGCGCCGCCGGCCCGGCGGGACCGCCCGGTCCCCAGGGGCCGCAGGGTGGCTCCGGGGTGTTCCTCTCCTCGACGCCGGAGTCCTCCTCCGCCATGGCGGCGGGCAACCCCGCCGCCGCGCGTGACGCTGCCGAAGGCGCCTACACGCCGCAGGACCACGGCAGCAACAACAACACCCACCTCGGGGGGCGCACGCTGGAGGCGGTCACGACGGGCAGGGGCAATACCGCGGTGGGCTCGGATACGCTGCGCGCGGCGACGACCGGCGAACAGAACGCCGGCTACGGCTGGCAGACCCTGCGCAGCCTGACGACCGGGCGCTCCAACCTGGCCATCGGCACCGCCTCGATGGTGCGCGCGATCGACGCGTCGTCCAATACGGCAATCGGCAGCGACACGCTCAAGGCCACCGAGTCGGGTGAGGACAACGTCGCCATCGGCACAGGCGCGCTGCTCTTCAGCCTGGGCAACCAGAACGTGGGCATCGGCCGCAGCGCCCTGCGGCGGAACGAAGAGGGCTCGGGCAACATCGCCATCGGCTACGGGGCAGGCAGAAACAGCATTTCGGGCAGCAACAACGTGTATATCGGCAACGCCGGCACGCGCGACGAAGAGGGGGTCATCCGGATCGGGACCGAGGGCGTGCACAACCGCATCTACCTGGCAGGCGACATCGTGGGCGGCACCGTCGGGGCCGTCTATCAATAGGCCGGTTGGCGGGCATGTTGCGTGATGCCGTGTCTCACGTGACGCGGGTGCGGCCGACCCGCATCGTGCGGCGGTTGTGCGTTGCGGCCTTGGCATTCGCCGTGTTCTGGGGGTCATCCACGCGCGACGCGGTCGCGCAGGGCAGTGCTGCCTTGGATCGGGCGGCGTTGGAGGCGCTCTATGACGCGACGGACGGGCCGAACTGGACGAACAGCACCAACTGGAAGACCGACGCACCGCTGGACCAGTGGCACGGCGTGAGGATGCACGAAGGGCGCGTCTGGGGAGTTGACCTCCACGAGAATGCGTTGGCGGGTGCGATTCCGAGCGACCTGGGCAGCTTGACCAACATCCGGTGGCTGCACCTTTCGTCGAACGCATTGACGGGCACAATCCCGACGGAACTGGGCGACTTGAGGAACCTCTCGTCGCTGACCCTTTGGGGGAACGAGCTGACAGGCCCAATCCCGACGGAACTGGGCAACCTGAGGAACCTCCAGATCCTGTACCTCGCGATTAACGAGCTGACGGGTCCAATCCCGACGGAACTCGGTAATTTGACGAACCTGGAGCACCTGCACCTCCAGGGGAACGAGTTGACGGGTCCAATCCCGACGGAACTGGGCAACTTGAGGAATCTCAAGAGCCTGTGGCTCCAGCGGAACGATTTGACGGGCTCGACAGCTTGGCTGGCGAATCTGACCAACCTGGAGACGCTGAATCTCAGCGCCAACTGGGGGGTAACGGGTACGCTCCCGCGCAGTCTGCAGGCGGAAAACCTCGAAGAGTTGGACATTTGGTTCACCCAGACGTGTGCCCCGGCCGCGTGGCGGGAGTGGTTGCAGAACATCGAATTCGACGGGCGGCTCTGCGGAGCCGGAAACGTCACCATCGATGTCGCCGTGGTCTACACACCGGCGGCTCGGGAGGCGGCCGGCGGCACCGCCGCGATCGGGGCGCTCATCGACCTCTGGATCGCCGAAACCAACGGGGCATACGACGCGAGTGGGGTGCAGCACCGCGTCGCATTGGCAGCGCGAGAGGAGGTGAATTATGTGGAGTCGGGCGACGACCAGGTCGACCTGAGACGTCTCAGTGATCCCGCGGATGGCCACATGGACGAAGTGCATCGTCTCCGGGATCGGGCTGGAGCCGATCTCGTGCACCTGATTATGGGTGAGCCCTATGGCGGCGGCAGGGGCGAACAGCCTGGCGCATTCAGCTATTGCAGCGCCAACTACCCCACCAGCAGTTGCTTCGCTCATGAGCTGGGGCACAACATGGCGCTCTACCATGACCGATACCAGGAGTCCGAACACTCGAAGGAAGAAGGCGTTAAGCGGTTGTTTGCACATCCGGCATACGGCTACGTGAACCAGCGAGCGTTTGAGGCTGGCGCCCCGGTGTCCAGCCGTTGGCAAACGATCATGGCTTACTTCACACAGTGTGATGACGCCGCCTTGCGCTGCAATAAATTGTTCCGTTTCTCCAATCCGAGGCAGCAGTACGACGGCGATCCGTTGGGCGTTCCCCAGCAGCCTGGCAAATCAGGTGTCGACGGCCCCGCCGATGCTGTCGCAGTCCTCAACGCCACGGGACCCGCGGTGGCGTTGTGGCGAGATCCGCCGGGCGCGAACTCACCGCCGGAACCCGTGGGCACGCTGTCGCCGCTGCAGGTCGGGTTGGGCGCGGCAGCGGTGACGGTGGATGTGTCCGGGGCGTTCCGGGACCCGGACGGCGACGCACTCGCATACGGGGCAACGTCATCGGCAGCGCAGGTGGCGACCGTGTCGGTGTCGGGAAGCCGGGTCATGGTGCGTCCCCATGCGGAAGGCACCGCGACAATCCGTGTGACGGCAACCGATCCCGGCGGGCTGAGCGCCACGCAGTCGTTCAGGGCGTCGGTCGGGCGCGCTGGGAGCGGCAGGGGGTTCACTGATGACCCGCTCCGCCGCGGCGTGACACCGGTCCGGGCGGTGCACTTCACGGAGTTGCGGAGCCGGATCGACGCCCTCCGGGAAGCGGCGGGACTGGGTCGGTTCCGCTGGACCGACCCGGCGCTGCGGGCGGGGGTGACGCCGATCAGGCTCGTGCACCTGACGGAGCTGCGGACGGCCCTGGCCGCGGCGTACAGGGCTGCGGGACGATCGGTCCCGCGCTGGACGGATCCGGCTCCGGCGCGAGGGACTACGCCGATCCGGGCAGTGCACCTGACGGAGCTGCGCTCCGCGGTGGTGGCGCTAGAATAGCGAGAGCGGGTTCCGGCCGCGCGGACGGGGTCCGGACGGGCAGACGAGGCACATGGCAATAGCGCATCGCGGACGTGTATCGCGGGGACAGGCCGCGTCGCGGCAGCGGTTGCTCCGGCTTGCGGCGCTGGCGGTCCTGTTGCTGTCGGGATGGCCCGCGGAAGAGGCGGCCGCGCAGCCCGGCGGGCTCTTCACGGCTGTCGCGGCGTCCAACGCGGACATCGATGTTGCTCTTGCCGCGCCGGATACGCTGACGATGCGGCGGCGTCTGGTCACGATCGACCTCGGGCAGCTCGTGCCGGCGACGGACTCCGCGGCCGGCAGAGCAGCGGCAGGTATCGAAGTCGCGCCGAGCGGCGTGCTGACGCTGAACCTGTTCGACGACGCGGTGTTCACCGGCCTGGTGGAGCGGACGGCCCCGACGTTTTCTGGTGGTCAGGCGCTGTCCGGCCGGCTGGCGGGCATCGAGATGGGCACGCTGACGCTGGTGGTGAACGGCGATGTCGTGGCCGGCACGGTGCAGACGCCGGACGCAACCTACCGCATCCGGCCGGCAGGCAACGGGCTGCACGCGGTCAGCCAGGTGGATCTGTCGCAGTTGCCGCCGCTGGGGGAGCCGATCCCCGGCAGGCGGCCGGGCGACCGGGAACCACCTTTCGAGCTCGATCCGGACAGGCCTCCGGCGCCGCGGTGAACTCCGCGCCCGCGGTCCCGCGAGGACGCCGGCAGCGCTGGCTTGACTTCGCCTGGTAGGGGCGGTATCTTACATTTCGAGACGCAGGCAAGTCTTGCTCTCTTTCCGAGGCCCGCGCTCCGGCGCGGGCTTTCGTGTTTCTAGAGGCCTGTGGGTGACCTATTTCGCCTACCTTGACGAATTCGGGCATATCGGTCCCTACGTCAGCCACACGGACCCACGATACAAGGACAGCCCGGTGTTCGGACTCGCCGGATATGTTCTGCCAGCAGCCGAAGTGCGCGGGTTCGGAACCTGGTTCTTCCAGCGCAAGTGCGAGTTGCTTGACTTCGAGATCAAGCGTTCCGGCGAACACCCGGCCGTATGGGAGAAGACAAGATCGAGACACTACGCGGTTTCGTCTTCTACGTCGGGATTCGGAAGACTGCTGCACCCGACGCGCACAGTCCGAACCAACTCTACGAGAGAGTGTTCCTCGAGGCGATCAAGCGAATCAACGATTTTTGTGTGGAAGATCGCGGTCGGCGAGACAACTTCATCGTCATTCTTGACGAGCATGATCAACGCTCTGCGCTGGTCACTGCGGCCGGGCGAAGCATGTACGGGACGGCCGAACCGCGGCGCCATCTCATAGAGCCGCCGTTCCACGTCGAGAGCCACCGGTATCAGACACTTCAGGCGGCCGACTGGATCGCCGGACTGGTGGGACGGTTGGGGGCGATTTGGGCCGATCCGACGGCGTATCCCGAAAACGAGGTGTTCCGTCGTTACTTCGAGCACCGAGTCAATCACGTTAGCCGCAGGAGCGGCATCCGGACATAGAGCGCCGGCGGCTTGCGATGGCGTTCGGTCAGGAGTCATTCCGGATGGGAATGACTGACTCGCTGCTTGGCTGGTTCCTGGTTCCTTTCGGAAGCTCGAGGGAGACCTCGCACCCTGATTGGAGTGCTTCTCGGAGTGGTTGATAGTCACGTCGTCCAGTTCGTGTTGTCAACGGCAACTGAAAACTGCACACTTTACGGAGCGGAGAACGATGACTAGTCCCAGGATCGCCGACCTGACGGTGACCGAGTTCAAGCAACTCGTACGGGAATCGGTGGCCCAGTCCATGGCCGCCGTGCTCGGCGGTCCCGACGAGGGACTGAGCCTTCGCGACGATTTCGCCGAAGAGCTACGGCGTTCGCTCGCGGAGGTCGACGCTGGCGGAAAGACGACGAGCCTTGCCGATGCCGCTGAGAGGCTTCAGTCTTCGCGGTGACCTTTGAGGTTGAGTTAACCGCGACGGCGGAAGACGATCTCGGCCGCCTGGATGCGAGGCTCAGGTGATACCAGTTGTGTTGCTGGTAACCGTAACTACCTGCGGCAGGCGCCTTGGCCATGTGGCCACGTTGGGGTAGCCGAGGGGTAGTGAGGGGTAAATCGAGGGGTAGGAACTCTCGAGAGAGTGCCCACGCTTGCATGCAATCAGTTTGGCTACGGAGTTCGCCAAGCGCGGAGCGACGAGATGCCCCCGGCCTTCGAGGCGCGGCGGATGTAGCGCTCATCGGCGGTGACGAACACGCCGCCGTGGACGAGGGCCACGGCGTGGTACGCCGCATCGTAGAATGCGACGTCGTACGTGAGGGCGAGGGATACGGCCTGCGCTCTCCATTCCACGTCCAGCCGTGCCTCCGTCAGACCGAAGTCGGCCAGTGACGAGAGCAGCTCGCCAGCCTGATCGGGAAACCGTCTCGCCAGAGTGTTGCCTACTTCGTAGATCCAGAGCTGGGGGACGACCAGCTCAACGGCGCCGGCCACGGCCTCATCGCGGAGCGAGAGTGCCGCGTGGCCATCCAGCTCGTCATCACCGGAAAGCACCCACTTGAGGAGAACCGACGCGTCGGGCGTCACGATCACGACGTGCGTCGCTCCCGCTGCTCGCGTACCCAGCGGACGATGTCATCCGTGGAGATCGCCGGCAACCGGGCGCGCAGAGAATCCATGCGGGCGGCAGCGTTCCGGCGCGCGGAAGCGCCGGACCACTCGCGGATTGCCGTGTTGACGGCCCGGCTTCGAGCGCCCCGAGGCAGTTGCTGAATGACACGCCAGGCGTCGTCGTCCATCATGATGTTGACCCGTCTGGACACGCTGTCTCGCTCCCGCTACGCCGCAGGTGTGTAACTATTCCACACCGTGCGGCGGCTGGCAAGTCGGCTCCTATAATGGAGGCGGCGAACAGCCTCTACCCGAAGGAGACGACTGCAATGCTCGAGCGAAAGACTGCATTTATTGCCCTGGCGGCGATCGGGATCTTCCTGGTCCTGCCAGTCAACCCGGCGCTGGCACAGGACGGCGCCCCGACCAACGACTACTGGTGGCCCAACCGGTTGAGCCTGGAGCCGCTGCGCCAGACCTCGCCGGCATCGAATCCCCTGGGCGCGGACTTCGACTATGCGGAAGCGTTCGAGAGTCTCGACCTGGATGCGGTAGTGGCCGATCTCGAGGAGTTGATGACCACTTCCCAGGACTGGTGGCCGGCGGACTACGGTCACTACGGGCCGTTGTTCATTCGCATGGCGTGGCACAGCGCGGGCACCTATCGCAGCATCGACGGCCGCGGCGGCAGCGACGGCGGGCTGCAACGCTTCGCTCCGCTCAACAGTTGGCCCGACAACGCGAACCTGGAGAAGGCGACGCGGCTGCTCTGGCCGCTCAAGCAGAAGTACGGCCGCAACATCTCGTGGGCCGACCTGTTGATTCTGGCGGGTACGGTCGCCATGGATTCGATGGGCTTCGAGACCCTGGGCTTCGCCGGCGGCCGCACCGACGCCTGGCAACCCGAAGACGTGAACTGGGGGCCCGAAGGCGAGTGGCTGGCCTTCGACCGGCGCGACGGGGACGGCGAGCTGCACCACCCGTTCGGCGCCACGCAGATGGGCCTGATCTACGTGAACCCGCAGGGGCCGGGCGGCAACCCCGATCCCCAGGCCGCCGCCCACGCCATCCGCGAGGCGTTCGGCCGCATGGGCATGAACGACGAAGAGACGGCGGCGCTCATCGCCGGCGGTCACACCTTCGGCAAGGCGCACGGCGCCGCGGATGCCTCCCGCTACGTGGGCGTGGAGCCCGAAGGCGGCGAGATCGAAGCGCAGGGCTTCGGCTGGAAGAACAGCTACGGCAGCGGCGACGCCGCCGACACCATCACCAGCGGCCTGGAAGGCGCGTGGACGTTCAACCCCGCCGCCTGGACGCACAACTTCCTCGAGAACCTGTACGGCTACGAGTGGGAGCAGACCCGGAGCCCCGGCGGCGCCATCCAGTGGCGGCCGGCCGGCGGCGCCGCGGCGGACCTGGTGCCGGACGCGCACGATCCGTCGTTGCGGCACGCGCCGATGATGCTCACCACCGACCTCGCGCTGAAGGTCGACCCGGCCTACCGCGAGATCACCTCGCGCTGGCTGGAGGACCCGGCCGAGTTCGAGGATGCGTTCGCCCGGGCGTGGTTCAAGCTGACCCACCGCGACATGGGTCCGACCTCGCGCTACCTCGGCGACCTGGCGCCGGACCGCGAATTCGTCTGGCAGGACCCGCTTCCGGAAGTCGATCACCCCCTGATCGATGACCGCGACGCGGCCATGCTGAAATCCCGGATTCTGGACACGGGCCTGTCCACGGCCGAGCTGGTCCGGGCGGCGTGGGCCTCGGCATCCACGTTCCGCGGCACGGACATGCGCGGCGGCGCCAACGGGGCGCGCGTTCGTCTCGCGCCGCAGCGGGAATGGGCCGCGAACGACCCGGCGGAGCTGGGGCGCGTGCTCGAGACGCTGGCGGGCGTTCAGAGTCGATTCAACGCCGGACAGACGGGCGGCAAGCGGGTGTCCCTGGCGGACGTGATCGTGCTCGGCGGCGCCGCGGCCATCGAGCGCGCGGCGGCAAGCGGCGGCCATGACGTGACCGTGCGCTTCCAGCCCGGTCGCACGGACGCCTCCGCGGAGCAGACCGACGCGCAGTCGTTCACCCTGCTCGAACCCACCGCGGACGGCTTCCGCAACTACTTCGCCGCCGGCAACCCCCGTCCCCCGGTGGAGATGCTGGTGGAAAAGGCGGCGCTGCTGCACCTGACCATCCCGGAGATGACGGTGCTGGTCGGCGGCATGCGAGCGCTGAACGCCAACGCGGGCGGCTCCGCGCACGGCGTGTTCACGGACCGTCCCGGCACGCTGAGCAACGACTTCTTCGTCAATCTGATCGACATGTCGACGCAGTGGACCAGGTCATCCACGGAAGGCGTCTACGAAGGTCGTGATCGCGGCGCCGGGCAGCCCAGGTGGACCGCTACGCCGGTTGATCTGATCTTCGGTTCCCACTCCGAGTTGCGCGCGGTTGCCGAGTACTACGCGTCCGACGACGCGCAGGACGACTTCGTGCACGACTTCGTCGCGGCATGGACCAAGGTGATGACCCTGGATCGCTTCGACCTGCCGTGATCCTGGTCCCGACGCGGCGCCGGGCGGGGATGCCGCTGCGGGGCTCTACTCTGGGCCGCCGTGCACGGCCCGCGCCACGTGCCGCAGGGTCTGCGAGACAATCCGGGAAAGGGCGGACGTTCCGGCCCCGAGCTCGCTTCCCAACCGGGGCCGCGCGGTCGAGACTTGCCTCTCGTCGGTCATCTGATCAGCGACAATTATTTTTGCCGGTCGGCGAGGCCGCGGTCGGCCGCTTCGTTTCCCCGCCCCGAGCCGTGTGAGACTGCCCGTTTTCCTTGTGGAGGACGGGTTGGTCACGGACGCGCAGGTGCGGCGATTGCGCG
>JAJEEU010000001.1 GCA_022820825.1 Vicinamibacteria bacterium | reverse complement strand
GGTGGAGCGTTTCTTTGCGTGGCTGCAATGGCAGCGTCGCATTGTGACGCGCTGGGAGTACTACCCGGCGAACTTTCTGGGATTCGTGCAGCTCGCCTCATTGCTGATATTGTTCAAACGATTTTGAGATAGGTTCTAGTGAGCCTGACTTCATTTCGCCAGCGGGTGTCGCCCGACGCCGAAACCGTGGGCGGTCCGGTGGACGTTGCCATAATTTCCAGAGGAGATGGGTTTATCTGGATAAAGCGCAAGCACTACTTTCGGGCCGAACTAAACCACCAGTTCTTCAACAACTACTTCGATCCGAGGAAGTAACGCTGATGGCGAACAAACGCAAGACTGAATCCGGCGAACTTGGCACGATGCGGTCGTTTGAAGAGTACCGTGCCAGGGTCTTTCCAAACGAGACTGAACGTCGCCGGTTTGAATCAAGCGATCCTTCCGCGCTTGGGAAGGCTGTCGCCGATCGTGTCATCAAGAGTACGAGAGTGCAGCGTTCGGTGGTTGCCGGCCGTCGCGGCTCTTTAGCGAGATCCTGACGAGCGAAGATGGCGGGATCTTCCCAGCCGTCGCCGGGGCTAGCTCGTGACGACATTGAGCGCTCCCCGGTCGACCTGGCACAGGCCTGCCGCGGCTACTGATCGGTCTGCGTAGAACTGACGACGATGCGACTGTGGTGCGGGGTGTGTCGCAGCGTGCGCGTTCTCGAAGCCCTCGAAGAGGTCATCGATGAGTTCATGGCCGCGCATAACGCTCAGTGCATACATACCCTTCGTCTGGACCAGAACTGCCGATGAGATTCTGGCAGACATCGCCCGCAGAGCGAACAACCTATGGAAGGCTCTCCACTTATGAGGGGTGCGCTTCGCTTGTCGACGTGTGCCGTTGGAGACGCCTTCCGCACGCCTCAAAGTGCGCTCGCCTGTATACATCTGACATCTGGCCGCCGCACTCGAGATGCTCTGAAAGGACATCGTTTACATCGGGATCCGTGAAATGTTCATTAAGATACAACCACCCGAGAAGACGAGGCGTTGTTTGAAGGTGGCCGTCAACAAGTCGATAAATGGCCCTAAAATCTCTTCGGTTATCCGTGAGCACTGCTACGCCCCAGCGCCGTGCGAGCGCGGCACAAGAAATCTCGCCCTGACCAAGGCGCTTATCAAGACCGAACTGCCGAGCAAGAGTAAACAGGTCTTGCAGGTCATCTATCGGTAGGTCGATCCGCTCGATTCTACCCCGGCTAATGTGTGTCCTGAGGCGGTCGCGCAGGTTCCGATGTTGTACCGATGGTGCTTGTCCCCTTGACTTAATGAAGCACTCGTAGAAGACGGTGTTCGTAATGACAAACGAAACGTTCGTTCTACGTGCTGCATCGAAGAGAGTGGGCGCTCCGACCAAGTGCCAGATGGCGCACGTATCAGTAACATTCACGCGCGTAAAGGAATCAGGTATCATTGGGATTCCGAGTTCCACATGGTATCGTAACCAAAGTCAGTGAGGACTTTCGGGAGGTCGACAGATGATACGAGTAAGGCGTCTGCTAACCTCCCGTATGATATCTCCCCTTCACGGTACGCTCGGTGACAGGTCTTCACGTACTCTGGCGCCAAACCTGCTTCCAAGAGCCTAGTCATCCGCTGCCTTACTTTCGTTGGCTCCACCGCCATATCGGCGTCGTCCTGCGTGTGCCTTGGGATCGTTAATTTGGACTTTAGGTGTTCGACCTGCCGTTGCGACAAGCGACGTGCCTCCTGCAGGGCGTACAAAACGACGACCGGGTTCACGTGGTACAACTCCGCCGCACGCTTCACCGCACGCACGCGCTCCTCTTCCGAATCGCCCAAAGTGAGATTTTTCCGGACGCTATGCGGAAACAGCAGGTGGGCGGCAAACGCGTTCGCTCGCCACTCACGTCTTCGAAGTTCTTCCCGTGTTTCGTCGTTTGGCCTATCGAAGGAGACTGTGACGGCGTGGTCGTCATCGACGAGTGCGTGACAAAGTTCGTGGGCGACCGAAAAGTTTTGCCGAAAATACCCGTCCAAGTAGTTTACGAGAATGCATGTTCCGATGTCATCATGGCGAAGCATCACCCCAGAAACACCAGAGTTGTGTAGTTTTCGCCTGAAAACGTGACAATTAAATTTGCGAGCTAATTGGAATGGATCTTTGATGGGGCCATCTCCGAGTCGCATTTCATGACGGAGCTTCTCAGCAATCTGCCTCCCGTCGGTTTTGAAGTGCATGTTCACGGGGCCTGGGCTGAAGGTGACAACCCTCGGCCGACTTCCTAGCAGGTGTTCGATTTCATGTTCGATACGGCACAGGGTAAGAAACTCTTGAATGTGCTGGCGATCTGCGGACGAAAACTGGTCACCGTACATCCGGTAGAGGTCTGAAGCCTTCTCGATGCTAGGAGATCGCTCGTTCGTGATAAAGAATTCGACTGGTTCGCGGTAGACGTCCGCGATGATGAGCACTTCGTCGCCACTTGGGTCGACGTCACCGCGCTCCAGACCTTCAAGCCGAGTCTTTTTGATACCAGTACGCTCGGACGCCTGTTCTAGGGTCAGGTCCAGAATCGTCTCCCGAACCCGCCGACACTTTTGTCCGAACACGAGTCTATCAACTGGCATCGATTGGCAACCGTTGGAGTAACGGCACGAGCGGCGTCCGGAGCTTATCCAGGTCCTCGCCTCGTTTCTTGGCCTTTTTAACTTCGCGCTTGAACTGTGAGGACCGCACTGGGGTCAGCACGTCAGACGCGTGGAGCCTCGATCGGACACCGACAAACCCATAGCGCGAGGCGCTGCAATCGCGCGTGCCTCGGTATGGCTATCGATCCGAGCGCGTACGACGGTATCAGTACTCATCTGGCAGCCTCCGTTCTGTGCTCCGTTGTCGCTACACGGATACCTCATGACAAGGCTCCAACCAGAAAACGCCAGAGAAGGACCGAGGTTATAGGCCATCTGTCGCCACGGTCCGACGTAGTGTTTGGCTCCAGGTGTCGGCTTGCAGCACGGGCCGCCGAGTCCAAGCCGTTGAAGTAGCCGACCAGCAGCAGCCGTAAATCGCACCCCGGCGCCGGAGTCGCACGACCGTCAGACTGTGGGTCACGATGTGGGCGCCTTGACTGCCTGGAAGCGCTTGTAGATTTCTGGGGAGAAAAACCGTACCGATACGACTTCGCGCATCGGGAAGGCTATGCGAAAGTCGTTGTAGAGTCGCGCCCCCGATCCTGATACCGGGTCCTGCTTGATGGATTCATTCATCACCGGCGCGTAGTTGGTCGTGATCGTCAGCTTGTGTGTTTTTTCATCCCGGTAGCCGCTCCATATCGGGAGCAGTTCCACGTCGATCTCGCCGCCTGCAATGATCTCGTTCTTGGTGGCGTATCCGATGTACGACTTTCCGCTCCGCATCGAGAATTCTAGGATCGCCCGCCGTTTCATGGAATCGGCGATCAGCAGCTCCATGAGGTTGCCGTAGCGGGCGGCGGCGTTTCTCGATGCTCGTTCCTTGTCGTAGCAGAGGTTCAGGATCGGCGGGAGAGCTAGGCCGAGCACGGCGCTGATGGCGAAGGTGCCCGAATAGTCGAAGGGGACCCACGTCGTCCACACGAGGGCTACCTGAGGGCACGAGCCTTCGAGAACTGAGGCAAGTACATATGCGAGCGCAAGCAGTCCGCTTCCGGCGACCAGGACCTGAAAAAAAAGATGGTAGCCGGAGGCGCGCGACGCGTGGAAACGCGTCCAGTAGAGACGGGTCAGCAGAAGGTATCCGCCGACGGCGGGAACGAGCAGGGGCCCGAGGCCCACGGGCGATCTCCTGTCAGTCGGTGTTGAACAGTTCGGACATTCTCTTCAGTTCTTCCTGCACCGCCTTGCTGCCGAGTAGTTCGCGGGTGTCTACGTAGCGCCCGCCTCTGTCGGTGATGTACACCTTCGCAGGTTTCTCGGGTGGAGCGGTGTTCGCCGCTGCGCCGGACGGCTTGCGGTCAGTGTCCTCTGACACGCGTCCTCCTCCTGTTCGTGTCTATCCCATTCTACTCTCTTTCCCGTAAGAGCAGAGCCGCGGCGGCGCCGGGCCAGTGCGGCCCGGCGCCCGTTTCGCGCGGTCTAGAAGTCGAGCTGGAAGGCGAACTTGGCCAGCCGGCCGGCCATGGTCACCTGCGGCACCAGGTAGCCGGCGCCCGTGCCGGTGGCTCCGCCCCAACCCGGCGCCTCGCGCGTGACCGCGTTGGCGTTGAACAGGTTGAACAGGTCGAACATGGCCCGGAACTGCGTGCCCCCCGCCATGCGGAAGATCTTGGTGAACCGCAGGTCGAGTTGGCTGAAGCGTTCGCCGAACCACGATCCCGGCGGGACGACGTTCGCTTCGAGGGTTCCGCCCTGCGTAAACGGCCGCCCGTTCACCAGCGTGTTTCCGGTATACGCCACCTCGGCGAGGCGCTCCGGCCCCGGCTGGTTCTGCAGCGTGGCCGCGATCTGCACGTCGTAGGGCAGCGTGTACGTCCCCAGGAACTTGACCTGTGTCAGCCAGTTGTGCTGGTTGTCGCAGTAGCTCTGCGACGTCCCGGCGCCCGTGAAGGCCCGCGCGTTGAACTGGATCTCCGGCAGCGCGCTGAGGATGTCGCAGTTGTTGGTGCTGGTGGCGCCGGTGCTGATGCCGCCCTGGACCAGCAGGTTCTCCAGCCGGCCGTCAATCGTGATGTCGAAGCCCTGCCAGTTCTGGCTCTGGCCGCCGAAGTTATCCGCCGCCTGGAAGAGGGTGTCCGGCCGCTGGATGGTCTCCGGCCGCTGGTCGTAGAACATGACCGATTCCGGCAGATCCGGGTTCATGGCCCGCAACCCCGCCGGAATGTCCACGCTGAACGTCTCGAAATCTCCGGGGCTGAGGGCGCGGTCGTCCTCGACGTAGAAGTTGATCCACGAGCGGCGGAAGTAGCCGACGTCAAGGGAGAGGCCGGCCGTCAGCTCCTGCTGGATGCTGGCCGTGATTTCCCAGTTGGCCTGCCGGTTGCCCCAGCCGTAGCGCCAGTCCTCGTCGAAGAACGTGGTCGGAATGGGGCTGCCGAAGAACGGGACCGCACTGGGCGAGACCAGCTCGCCGTTCGGCGCGTTGATCAGCGGATTGCCCTGCACGAGGCCGTCGCCGGGGATGCACGTGGAGCCGTCCCAGCCCGTCAGGCCCCCGTTATTCGGGCCCGGTCCATCGCTCGGAATGCAGCCGAGCGCGCCGTCCAGCCAGGTTCGGTCCATTCGGGTGTTGTTCAGGCCCGGGTTCAGCAGGTTGGCGATGTCGGTGGAGTTGCGCTTGCCGTAGCGGTGCGCGCCGAACTTGACGGCCGTGCGGCCGTCGCCGCGCACGTCCCACGCCAGGCCGAGGCGCGGCTGCAGGTCGTGCCAGCCGTTGGCCTTCTCGCCTGCCAGGACCAGGTCCCGCTCGTCCGGGTACCAGGTGCCCGCGCCGGGAATGGTCTGGTCGGGCCAGCTCGACTCCTCGTAGTCGTAGCGGACGCCGGCGTTGATGGTCAGCCGGTCGAGCGTCCACTGCTCCTGGGCGTAGATGCCCATGTTGCGCGCGCGGTTGATCTGCCAGCGCGGGGTGAAGAACGACGCGCGAACCGGACGCGGCCCGACCGCCAGGCCGCCGTACCACTGGTGGAAGTTGGAGTTGATGGTGTTCTCGCCCAGCCACAGGCCGCTCGTGCCGAACTTCAGGTTGTGGCTGCCGGTGACGTACGACACCGACGCGCGGACCATGTTGGTGTGCTTGGGGCTGTTGCGGTGCATGGCCCCGGAGAACCAGCCCGACATGTTGCGCGTGGCCCACGGTCCGGGCACGGCGATGATACCCGGCACGGCGAGGTTCGCCTCGGGCACGTCGTTCAGGACGTAGCGGACCGGCAGGTGAGAAACCCCGGCCTCGAACAGCAGGCGGTTGGTGTGCGGCCGGGTCCAGGTGGCCTGGTAGGTATTGGTGCGGATCTCGCCGCCGATGGATGCCTCGGGCGAGACGGCGATGGACGCCAGCGTGCGGCCCTGCAGCAGGTGCGGCTGGTCGGTGCTGCTGTTGGTCCAGTACAGCTTGAACTTGTCGCGGTCGCTGGCCTGGATCGTGAAGTTGATCGACTGCTCGCGAATGGTCGTGGCGTCGATGGCCGGGTTGGTCGTGTCAGGCACCACGCCCCAGTTGTTCGGATCCGCAACGGCTTCAGGAGTCTGGTAGAAGACGCCGCCCGCGAGGGTGTCGGCCTGTTGCGACGTGTGCGTGGCGAAGAACCAGATGCGGTCGCGCACCAGCGGGCCGCCGACCACCGGGTTGATCGTCCACACCTCGTCAATCAGCGTCGGCGTGAGGTTGGGGTTGCGGGCCAGCAGATCGGTGTCGCCGGTGACGTTGTCCGCGTTGAGCGCCTGGAAGGCGAACGTGGTGAAGAAGTGGCCGCTCCAGTCGTTGCGCCCCTCGCGGGGGATCATGTTGATGCGCACGCCGCCCGACTCGATCTCCGCCGGGCTGCCGGAGTAGTTGAACGCCAGCTCTTCGAAGTTGGAATCCGGAAACACGGAGTAGTTGGCGCCCTGCGTCAGCGAGTCGCCCACGTCCATGCCGTTGATCTCGAGCTGCTGGTCTTCCTGGTTGCCGCCGTGGATGGCCAGCCGCTGCAGGGTCTGGCCGGTGATGCCGCCCTGGTCCTGCGACAGGCTCGACAGGTAGCTGTCGTAGCCGCCCATGCCCGGCACCAGCAGCGCGTAAGACTGGAACGACTTGCCGGTGGGAATGCTGTCGATGACCTCGCGGTCCATCACCTGCCGCTGCTCGACGTTCTGGATGTCGACCACCGGCGTGGCCCCGGAGACGGTGATCGTCTCCGCGATGTCGCCGACGCCGAGCTGGATGTCGATGTTGGCGGTGAAGCCGCTGCTCAGCTCGACCCCTTCGCGCAGGACCGTGCCGAAGCCCGGCAGCGAGAACGTGATGTCGTAGCTGCCGACCTCCAGAGCGACGATGAGGTATTGGCCGTTGCCGTCGGTGACGGCGCTGCGCACGCCTTCGATCAGCGCGTCGCTGCGGGCCTCCACCGTGACGCCGGGCAGCACGCCGCCCGTGGTGTCTGTAACCGTGCCGCCAATCTGCTGCGCACCGGCAACGCCCGGTATGAGCAACAGCATGGCCAGGACTAGCGCTCTCTTCATCTGGGTCTCCTCCCGGTTGATGATGCAGTCGCGCACTCTTGGGCGCACAACCGCCAGATTGTTGCATGCAAACATGACACCAGCTTGCCAACGCGCAACAATCCCGCGGATTTTACGTCATTTTGGTGCAGGCGCGTCGACTGCGCGGTTCGGATTTTTGGATTTCCTTCGGAAAGTTGAATGCCGGATAACCCGCTTCCACGCCGGAAACGTTGCGTGTATCATGCAAATCCACTGGAGGAATGCATGCCCAAGCACGATGACCGTCTTGCCCGTCCGAGCCGCCGCGACGCGCTGCGGCTGCTGGGAATCGGCGCCGCGGGCGCCGGCGCCGGCCTTGCCGCCGGCTGCGGCTCCGCCCCTGCGCCCGAACCGGAGATGGCGGAGGAAGCCGCCCCGGCGATGCCGGCGGTGACGTTCCCGGAGGGTGCGATCGTACGCACCATGCTCGACGACATCTCGCCCGACGTCATCGGCAACGGGGCGACGCTGTTCCACGAGCACCTGGCCTTCAACTTCGCCAGCCCGCCGGCGGAGCCGCGGGCGCCCGGGACCGACCCGCCGGCGCCCCCGACGAACGACGAGATGGTCGACCTCATGGTGGAGGAGCTGCAGATGGCCGCCTTCGACGGGGTGAGCTGCATCATCGACTCGTCCATCGGCCCGCGGACGGAGCAGCAACTCGCCAACCTGAACGCGATGGCGACCCGCTCGGACGTGCACATCGTGCTCGGCGGCAGCTACTTCCTGGCGCCGCGCTACCCGGACGAGCTCAACGACATGCCGCAGGAGGAGATCACGGCCGGCATGGTCGAGCAGGCGCAGCGCGAGCGCTGGGGCGCGCTGGGCGAGGTGGGCAGCTCGTTCCCGGAGATGCACGACATCGAGCGCAAGGTGATCGCGGCCCACGCGCAGGTGCACGTGCAGACCGGACTCCCGATATTCACCCACGTCCCGCACGAGAGCTGTCCGACCTGCGCGATCGACCAGCTCGACATCTACGAGCGGGAAGGCGTCGACATGGCGCACCTGTGCATCGGGCACATGTCGACCGTCAAGCGCGAGGACGACCCGACCTGGGAGACGCACAAGGAGATCGCCCGCCGCGGCGCGTACGTCGGCTTCGACACCGTCGGGCACCGCATGGCGTCGTCGTTCATCCCCGAGCGGCAGAAGGTCGACATGGTGCTGAACATGATCGACGCCGGGCTGGAGGATCACGTGCTGCTGGCGTCCGATTTCGCCAACACGACCCAGATCAAGGCCAACTGGGGCAACGGGTTCTCCACCGTGCTGGTGCAGTTCGTGCCCAAGCTGCGCTACTTCGGCGTACCGGACGAGACGATCCACAAGATCCTGGTCGACAACTCGCGCCGCTGGCTCGCGTATCAGCCCGTATGATGCGCGGCCGGCGGCGGCGGACGGGAGGGATTGACATGCGCTACCGCTGGCTCGCGTCGTCCGCGGCGGCGGCCGGGGTTGCGGTGCTGGCGCTTGCGCCCGTCGCGGCGCAGGCCCAGGACACGTTCCGCACGCCGTGGGGCGACCCCGACCTGCAAGGGACCTGGACCAACACCACCACCACGCCCATGGAGCGTCCGGAGGAGCTGGCCGGCCGCGACACGCTGACCGCGGAGGAACGGGCCGAGCTCGACGCCGAAGCGATTCGCAACGCGGACCGGCCGCCGCCGCCCGGCAGCACCGGGGCGTACAACGACTTCTGGTTCGAGCGCGGCGTGCGCAGCGAGCAGACCGCCTGGGTGGTGGACCCGCCCGACGGGCGGCTGCCGGCAATCACCGAGAAGGAACGCACGCGGATGGCGGAGATGGCGGTGGTGCGCAATTCCGACGAGTATCCCACCCACTGGGAGGACGTGAACATCTACGAGCGCTGCATCTCGCGCGGCATGCCCGGCACCATGATGCCCGGCTTCTACAACCACAACTACCTGATCCTGCAGACGCCCGGCCAGGTGGTCATCCGCGCCGAGATGGTCCACGACACGCGCGTCATCCCGCTCGACGACCGCCCGCACATCGACCCGTCGATCCGGCAGTGGCTGGGCGACTCGCGCGGCTGGTGGGACGGCGACACGCTGGTGGTCGAGACGCGCAACCTCACCGACAAGCTGTGGGAACGGCGGTTCTCCAACACGGTGTACGGCACCGGCGAGCACATGCACCTGGTGGAGCGGTTCACGCGCGTGGACGCCGACACGATCGACTACCGCTTCACGGTGAACGATCCGACGACGTTCCGGCGCCCGTGGACGGCCGCCACCCCGATGGAGACGCTGGCGGAGCCGATCTACGAGTACGCCTGTCACGAAGGCAACTACGCCATCGTCAACATGCTGAGCGGCGCGCGGGCGCGGGAGCAGGAACAGGCGGCCAGTCGCTGAGCCCCGACCGTCAGCGGCGGTGCTCGAAGACGTGCTCCACCTGGATCGCCCGCGTCCCGCCGACGTCGGTGACGTGCTCGCCGGCCAAGCGCTCGCCGTTCGCGCCGTAGCGCGCCACCACGTCCGGGGGCTGCGGCGGCAGGGGGAACTGCACGACGACCCGCACGTTGCCGCGGGGCCAGTTGAAGGTGTTGATCCTGGCCCAGTACGTGCCGTCCGTCACCGCGCTCCGGCCGGCTTCCATGAGGTTCGTGGCCGGCCACTCCCCGACGGGAATGGTGTTGGCCGCCTCGTGGACCACGCGGTAGTTGAGGTGCGCCCCGTCGGGCAGGTTCGTCTCGCCTTCCAGCCAGAGCACGCGCCACTCGGAGCGGTGCCGAACCGTCAGCTCGACCGGTTCTTCGTCCGGAGGCGCGCTGGTCGCGGCGCAACCAGCGAGGGCGCAGGCCGCGAAAAGGGTCGTGGCTGCCCGCCACCGGGATGCAGCGTCCATGCCGGCACGGATTATAGATCCCGCCTGTAGAATGCGCCGATGCCGCTACCTGCAGACGGGATCGTGCGGCGCCCCATCGTGGGCGTGATGGGCTCGAGCGTCGAGCCCCACACGGAACGCGCTCGCGAAGTGGGGCGCTGGATTGCCGCGCAGGGCTACCACCTGCTCACCGGCGGGGGCTCCGGTGTGATGGGCGCCGTGACCGAGGCGTTCGTCGGCACGAAAGGGCGGCTCGGCGCCGCGCTGGCCGTCGTGCCGTGCATTCCCGGCGACCCGGACGCGACGCCGCTGCCGGGTTACCCCAATCCCTGGGTGGAGATTCCGATCCGTACGCACCTGGATACCGGCGGAGACGCGGGGGACGCGCGCTCGTCGCGGAACCACCTCAACGTGCTGACGTCGACCGCCATCATCTTTCTGCCGGGCGGACCCGGCACGGCGAGCGAGGCGCGGCTGGCGCTGCGCTACGGCCGCCCGGGCGTGGCGTACCTGCGGTCACGCGAGGAGATCCCGGAGCTGCCGGACGGCATCCCGGTGGAATCCGACTTCGAGCGGGTCGCCGCATTCATCCGGCGCTGCGTCCGTTAGATGGGGCCCAGCCCCAGGCACGGATGCAGCACAGCCGCATTCAACGGTTGAATTTGGAAGGGGGCGGCGAGCATTGTGCGGCCGTCCCCAGGCCGCGCACGGCGCGGCCCGCCGGCCACGGAGTGGGGCGAAGGGGTCCCCGCGAGTGGCCGGCGGGGGTTTGGGGCGCAGCCCCAAGCTAACGATGCTGCCGCCGGCGGACCGCGGCCAGCCGCACAGCGATCACGAACACCGGCATGGCCTGGTCGATCTCGTCCAGGGTGGCGTAGCTGGGCGCCAGCCGGATGTTGGCGTCGTCGGGGTCGCGGCCGTACGGGAACGTCGCGCCGGCCGGCGTCAGCTTGACGCCCGCCCCGGCCGCCAGCCGCACCACCTCGCGCGCCGTCCCGGGCGCCACGTCCACCGAGATGAAGTAGCCGCCCCGCGGCCGCGTCCATTGCGCCCTGCCCGCCAGTCCCGCGTCGAGGAAGCTCAGCACCCGCTCGAACTTGGGGCGCATGATGGCGGCGTGCCGGCGCATCAGTGCACGGATGCCGTCGATGTCGCGCAGGAAGTTGACGTGCCGGAGCTGGTTGACCTTGTCGGGTCCTATCGTCTGCACGCCGAGATGCTTCCTGAACTGCGCCAGGTTGCCCGGCGAGGCGGCCATGAAGGCGACGCCCGCCCCGGCGCGGGTGATCTTCGAGGTGGAGGCGAACATGACCGCGCTGTCGGCCGTGCCCTCCGCCCGGCAGCACTCCATGAGATCGAGCAGCACCGGCGGGTCGTCGTACAGGTCGTGCACGGCGTAGGCGTTGTCCCACATGATGCGGAAGTTCGGACCCGCGATGGAGCCCAGCCGGGCCAGGCGCCGCACCGTGTCGTCCGTGAACGTGTGCCCGGTCGGGTTCTGGTACTTGGGCACGCACCAGATGCCCTTGATGGACGAATCGCCCGCGACCAGCCGCTCGACCTCGTCCATGTCCGGCCCGCTGTCGAGCATGCGCACGTTGAGCATCTCGAAGCCGAGCGACTCGGTGATCGTGAAGTGCCGGTCGTAGCCGGGCACGACGCAGAGGAAACGCGGCTGCGCCGTCTCGCGCCGCCAAGCGGTCTCCGGACCCAGCGGCCCGTTGAGCCACGCGTTCAGCAGGTACTGGTACATGAAGGTGAGGCTGGCGTTGCCGCCGGCAATCACCTCCGCCGCATCCACGCCGAGCAGGTCCGCGCCCAGGCGCCGTGCGGCGGGCAGGCCGTCCAGCCCGCCGTAGTTGCGTGCGTCGGCGCCGCCGGACGCGAGGTCGGCGCCGTCCAGCGCCTTTTCCAACCCGTTCGACAGGTCGAGCTGCTCCGGGCTCGGCTTGCCGCGGGTGAGATCCAGCTTGAGGCCGCGCTCCTGCAGGGCGGCGTACTCGCTCGCGAGCGCGCGCTCCTCGGCGGCAAGGTCGGTGTCGGAGGAGGTCGAAGTACTCAGATCGGTCGGCACGGCGCACATTATAAGGGGCGTTATCTACTTGGGGCTGCGCCCCAAACCCCCGGCGGACGCTAGCGGGGACCCCTTCGCCCCGCGCCGCTGCCGCCGAGCCGCGCCGTGCGCGGCTTCCTCGAAATGGGACAGCTAACCGCCGCCGGCCGCCAACGTTTCGTTGATCGACCGGCTCAGGATCTCCACGCAGCGGTCGAGCTGCGCGTGCGTGATGACGATGGGCGGCGCCAGCAGGTAGCTGTCGCCCTTCACCCGGCTCAACACGCCGTGCTCCCGGGCTTGCATCAGCACCTGCGGGCCGATCTTGCGGCCGGCCGGAAACGGCTGCTTCGTCGCCTTGTCCTCCACCAGCTCCACGCCGCACATCAGCCCCTTGCCGCGGACGTCGCCCACGTGGGGGTGATCCCCGAGCGCCCCGCGCAGCGCATCCAGCAGGTAGCGTCCCTTGGCCGCGGCCTGCTCCGGGAAGCGCTCGTCCTCGATGATCCGCAGGGTGCGCAGCGCAACGGCGCAGCCGACCGGGTGCGCGCTGTAGGTGTAGGCGTGCATCCAGGGTCCGCCGTGCTCCCGCAGCGTGCCGGCGATGCGGTCGCTGATGCCGATCCCGCCGAACGGGAAGTAGCCCGACGTGATGGCCTTGGCGAACTGCATGATGTCGGGCTCCACGCCCCAGTGGTTCAGCGCGAACATCGCACCCGTGCGGCCGAACCCGGTGATCACCTCGTCGGCCACCAGCAGCACGTCGTACTCGTCGCAGATCTCCCGAATGCGCGGAAAGTAGTCGTCCTGCGGCACGATGACCCCGCCGGCGCCCTGCACGGGCTCGGCGATGAACATGGCGACGCTGTCGGGGCCTTCCCGCAGGATCGCCTGCTCCAGCTCGTTGGCCGCCGCGAGCCCCTGGCTGACGCCTGCCGGCGCCTCGTAGCGGTACGGATACGGCGACGGGATGTGCGCGAAGCCGGGCACCCGCGGCTCGAACAGGGGCCAGTACGGCGCAATGCCGGTGGCGCTCATCGCCGCCAGGGTCACGCCGTGGTAGCCGTCGATGCGCGAGATCACCTTCGTCTTGCCGGGACGCCCGCGCATCTTCCAGTAGGCGCGGGACAGCTTGATGCTGCTCTCCGTCGCCTCGCCGCCCCCGCTGGTGAAGAAGAAGTGATTGATCGAGGGGTAGCACAGCGCCGCCAGGCGCTCCGCCAGCTCGATGGCGCGCGGGTTCGAGTTGCCGCTGTAGCCGGAGCAGTAGGGCAGCGTGGACGCCTGCTCGCGCATCGCTTCCGCCAGCTCGCGCCGGCCGTGCCCGGCCGTGACGTTCCACAACCCCGCCAGCGCGTCGATGCATTCGCGCCCGTCGGCGTCGGTCAGCAGCGCGCCGTCGCCCTTCACCCAGACGCGCCCGCCGTCGTGCAGCGCGGGCTCGTGAAGGGGGTGCACCAGGTGCGCCTGGTCGCGCGCGATCAACTCTGCATTCGTGAGATTCGTGACTGTCATGTGCCTGAAACCATGTTAGCAGTCCATGCTCGTCGTTCCCCTGACTGCCTCGGGCTACGTGCTATATTGCAGCGCCTGTTCGCAGTTGGGGGGAACATCATGAAGTGCATCAGCCTGCTCGCGGCGGCGATTGTGGTGCTCGGCGCGACCGGAGCTCTGGCCCAGGGGGCGACGCTGTACGTCCGCTACGAGCACCAGGGCGACGTGGCGTACGGCATCCTTGAAGGTGAGACGATCCACGAGCTGGAAGGCGCGCCGTTCGAAGCGGTGCGCCGGACCGGCGTCACGCGGCAGTTGAGCTCCGTGAGCCTGCTCCCGCCGACGGCGCCGGAGAAGGTGATCGCGGTCGGCTTCAACTACAAGAGCCACCTCGGCGACACGCCGGAAGCGGAGTACCCCGGCATCTTCTCGAAGTTTCCCACCTCGCTCATCCCGCACGGGGACGTCATCACGTACTACGACGACGCCTCGAATCTGCACTACGAAGGCGAGATGGTCCTCATCATCGGCAAGACCGCGCGCAACGTCTCCGAGGCCGACGCGCGGGATCACATCTTTGCCGTGGCGCCGGGCAACGACGTGAGCGAGCGCGTCTGGCAGCAGAACGACCTGCAGTGGTTCCGCGCCAAGGGCGCCGACACGTTCGGGCCGGTCGGGCCGGTGATGGCCGCCGGGGTCGACTACGACGACCTGCTGCTCGAGACGCGGCTGAACGGCGAGGTGAAGCAGTCGCAGCGGACCAGCGACCTGATCTTCGACACCGCCGCCATCGTCAGCTATGTCAGCCGCTACGTCACGCTGGAACCGGGCGACATGATCTTCACCGGCACGCCCGGCACGACCAGCGCCATGCAGCCCGGGGACGTCGTGGAGATCGAGCTCGAGGGCGTCGGCGTGCTGCGCAACACGATCGGCCGCAAGGGGGCCCGGCCGACCGACCAGCAGTAACCCATGGAGACACCCCTTACCCCTCTCGAATTCATGCGGCGCGCGCGCCGCCTGTACGGCGGGCGCGAAGCCGTCGTCGACGGCGGCCGCCGGCTCACCTACGAACAGTTCTTCGAGCGCTGCGACCGCTGGTCGGCCGCGCTGCAGCGGCTCGGCGTGCGCCCCGGCGACCGGGTGGCGTACATCTCGCCGAACACGACCGCCAACCTGGAGTCGTTCTACGGCGTGCCGCAGATCGGCGCCGTGCTGGTGCCGATCAACTACCGGCTCAACGCCGCGGAGGTGCAGTACATCCTGCAGCACAGCGGCGCCTCCGTGGTGTGCGCGCACGCCGACTACCTGGAGATGGTGGACGGCATACGCGGCGACTGCCCGGCCCTGAGACACGTCGTGGCGCTGGAGGGGGCGCGCGACGGCTGGCGGGACTACGAGACATTGCTGGCGGCCGCGGATCCTGCTGCTGTCGATCGCCCGGAGATAGCCGAGCAGGACCTGCTGACGATCAACTACACGAGCGGGACCACGTCGCGGCCGAAGGGCGTGATGATCACCCATCGCAACGCCTACATGAACGTCGTGGGCACGTTGCTGCACTTCCCGCTGACTTGCCGCGACCGGTATCTGTGGACCCTGCCCATGTTCCACGCCAACGGCTGGACGTTCGTGTGGGTCGTGACCGCGGTCGGCGGCGGGCACGTCTGCCTCCGGCAGGTGGATCCCGCCCGGGCGTTCGGCCTGATCCGCGACGAGTCGTGCACGGCGCTGTGCGCCGCGCCGACGGTCCTGATCACCCTGGCCAACGCGTCGCCGGCAGTGCGCGGCGACGTGCCGCGCGGGGTGCGCGTCATGACGGCCGGCGCGCCGCCCGCGGCCGCGACCATTCAGCGCCTGGAGGTCGAGCTCGGCTGGGAGCTGCTGCACGTCTACGGCCTGACGGAGACCGCGCCGTTCATCACGGTCTGCGAGCCGCGGCCCGAGCACGACGGCCTGGGGCCGGAGGCGCTGGCGAAGGTAAAGGCCCGCCAGGGCGTGGAATTGATCACATCCGGCGAGCTGCGCGTGGTCGACGACAACGACGACGAGGTACCGGCCGACGGTGAGACGCTGGGCGAGATCGTGGTGCGCGGCAACGTCGTGATGGACGGGTACTACGAAGATCCCGAGGCGACAGCGCGGGCCATGCGCGGCGGCTGGTTCCGCAGCGGCGACGCCGCCGTCGTGCAGCCCGACGGCTACGTCGAGATCCGCGACCGCTTCAAGGACGTCATCATCAGCGGCGGCGAGAACATCTCATCCATCGAGGTCGAAGGCGTGATGATGCGGCACCCCGCGGTGCAGGAGATCGCGGTCGTGGGCATGCCCGACGAGAAGTGGGGGGAGAGCCCGCACGCCTTCGTCGTGCTGTCCGCCGGCGCGTCGGCCACCGCCGCCGAGCTGACGGCGTTCGCCCGCGAGCAGATGGCGCACTTCAAGACGCCGCGCAGCTTCACGTTCGTGGAGCAGTTGCCGAAGACCGCGACGGGGAAGATCCAGAAGTACGTGCTGCGCGGCGGCCGGCGCGCCATCGCCACCCAATAGCGGCGGGCGATGCGCTACTGGATGGCGATCAGCTCGACGTCGAAGACGAGCATGCCGAACGGCGCGCGGCGGCCGCCGTACGCCAGCTCTTCGGGAATCCAGAAGCGCCGCTTCTCCCCGACGACCATCAACTGCACCCCTTCGGTCCAGCCGCGGATGACGCCGTTCAGCGGAAACGTGGACGGCTGGCCGCGCGTGACGGAGCTGTCGAACATCTGGCCGTCGGTGGTCCAGCCCGTGTAGTGGACCGTCACGTTGCTGGTCGCCGTGGGGTGATTGGCGCCGCTGCCGGCCTCGATCACCTTGCTGGCGAGGCCCGAAGAGGTCGTCTCGGCGTCGGACGGCACCGCGCCTACGTCCGGCGGCGCCGGGAGTTGCGCGGCGTATGCAATTGCCGCGCCGCCGGCGGCGAGCAGCAGGAAGAGCGGAAGTACTTGGAGCAGTTGCATGCTGGTCAGCTTCATCATGGCGGTTATGGTATCACTACCGGACTTGGGGTAGATTAGGGGACTTGTACGCATGCGCATCACCTACATAACGGCCGGCGCCGGCGGGATGTACTGTGGAAGCTGCATCCGCGACAACGCGCTGGCCGCGCGGCTGACCGCCGCGGGCCACGAGGTGCTGCTGCTGCCGCTCTACACCCCCTTGCTGACGGACGAGGACAACGTCAGCTCCGAGCGCATCTTCTACGACGGCATCAGCGTGTACCTGGAGGAGTGGGTGCCGCTGTTCCGCCACACGCCGTGGCTGCTCGACCGCCTCTGGGAGTCGCCGCAGCTCATCCGCGCCGTTGCCGGCCGCGCGGTGCAGACGGAGCCGGAGACCCTCGGCGACCTGACCGTCTCCGTGCTGGAGGGTACCAACGGGCGGCAGTCGAAGGAGATCGACAAGCTCGTGCACTGGCTCCGGGGGCAGCCCCGGCCGGACGTCGTGGACATCTCGAACTCGATGCTGATCGCGCTGGCGCGGCCGCTGAAGGAGGCGCTCGGCGCGCCGGTCTGCTGCACGCTGCAGGGCGAGGACATCTTCCTGAGCCGTCTCGGCAAGGCGCACCGCGACCGCTGCGTCGAGTTGATCGCGAAACACGCGCAGTACGTGGACCGCTTCGTGGCGGTCAGCGACTACTGCGCCGAGCGCATGTGCCGCTTCCTGGGCATCCCCGGAGCGAAGATCGACGTCACCCCGCTCGGCATCAGCGTGGATGGTCTGGAGAATTCCGCCAGACCCGAGCGCAACGGCCTGACCATCGGCCACTTCGGCCGGGTGGCGCCGGAGAAGGGGCTGCACGTGCTGTGCGAGGCGTACCGGCGGCTGCGCGAGTCGGGGCGCATAGAGCAGGGTTCGATCAAGGTGGCCGGCTACCTGTCGCCGGGGCATCGGTCCTACCTCGACTCCATCATGGACCAGGCCCGCGAGTGGGGGCTGGACGGCGAGGTGTCGTATCACGGCAAGCTGGACCGGGCGCAGAAGCTGGCCTTCCTGGGCTCGCTCGACATGCTCGCCGTCCCGGCCGTCTACGACGATCCGAAGGGGTTGCCGCTGCTCGAGGCGATGGCCTGCGGCGTGCCGGTGATCGTGCCGCGGCGGGGCACCTACACCGAGTTCGTCGAGCGGACCGGAGGCGGCGTGCTCGTGCAGCCGGACGACGTTGGAGCATTGGAAGCGGCGCTGGAGCGGCTGGCGGCCGACCGCGAGCACCGCGAGGAGCTGGGCAGGCAGGGCGCGGCCGGCGTGCGCGAGCACTACACGGCCGAGGTGATGGCGGAGCGGGCCGTCGACGTCTACCGCAAGGTCGTATAGCGGCCGGATGCGCGCGCCCGGGGCTGCTGTCGCGTTGTTTCTGGCCGCGCTCGCGGCGGCGCCCGCCGCCGCGCAGGACGCGGGCATCGAGGGCGTGGTCCGGGACGCCACCGGCCTCGTGCTGCCGGGCGTCACCGTCGAGGCGCGCGACACGGCGGCCGGCGCACCGCCGGCGAACGCGGTCACCGACGGCGCGGGCCGTTTCGTGATCGCCGCGCTCCAGCCCGGCACGTACGACGTCACCTTCACGCTGCCCGGTTTCGAGACGGCCGTGCGGCGCGGCGTGATGACCACTGCGGGAAGCATGGTCACGCTCGAGGTCGCGCTGTCGGTGCAGCTCGCGGAGCAGGTGGTCGTGGTCGGCAGCCGCGCGCAGCCGCGCTCGGTCACCGCGTCGATGGTGCCGATCGACGCCATTCCCGCCGCGGAGTTCGCCGGCCTGGGCCAAACGGACGTCGGAGACCGGATCCGCACCCTGGTGCCTTCCTACAACGTGAGTCCGCAACCGGTCGGCGATGCGGCGCGCATCATCCGGCCGGCCAACATGCGCGGCCTGGCGCCGGATCACACCCTGGTGCTGGTCAACGGCAAGCGCCGCCACCGCGGCGCGATCATCACCTGGCTCGGCAACGGCGTCTCGGACGGCGCGCAGGGACCTGACATCTCGACCATCCCGGCGATCGCGCTGCGGCAGGTCGAGGTCTTGCGCGACGGGGCCTCCGCGCAGTACGGCTCGGACGCCATCGCCGGGGTGCTCAACTTCCTGCTCAAGGACGATCGGTCCGGCGGGAGCGTCGAGCTGCACACGGGCGGCCACGGCGCCGGCGACGGCGGCACGTACACCGTCGCCGCCAACGCGGGTCTGCCGCTGGGGCGCGCCGGCTTCGCCAACCTCAGCATCGAGTACGGCAACACCGGCCGGACCAGCCGCAGCGTGCAGCGCGCGGACGCGGCGCGGCTGATCGCGGCTGGCAACGACGCGGTCGCCGAGCCGGCGCAGGTCTGGGGGGCGCCGGGCATCGACGACAACCTCAAGCTCTGGGGCAATTTCGGCCGCCTGTTCGGCGGCGTGCAGGCGTACGGCCATGCGAACTACGCCAGCCGGCGGGTGACCGGCGGCTTCTTCTTCCGCAATCCCAATACGCGCAACGCCGTCTTCAGCGCAGACGCGGGCCGCACCCTGCTGATCGCCGACGCGCTCGACGCACGGGACGGCGTGGCCGACGGGTCCGCGGGCTGCCCCGCGGTGCCGGTCACCGCCGATCGCCCCGACCCGGCGGCGCTGGCGCGGGTGTTCGACGACCCGCGCTGCTTCTCCTTCCAGGAGTTGTTCCCGGGCGGTTTCACGCCGCAGTTCGGGGGTGAGGTGCACGACACGTCGGCGGTTGCCGGCGCCCGCGGCGAGCTCCCGGGCGGCATCCTCTGGGACGTGAGCGCAGGCGTGGGCTCGAGCACGGTCGACTTCTTCATCCACGACACCGTGAACGCGTCGCTCGGTCCGGCGACGCCCACGGCGTTCGATCCGGGTCTGTACGGGCAGGACGAGGTGGGCCTCAACGTTGACTTTCGCTATCCCGTCAATGACCGCGTGCACTTCGCCGGCGGCGCCGAGTGGCGGCGCGAACGGTTCGAGATCGGTCTCGGCGAAGAGGCCTCGTGGCGCATCGGCCCGTACGCCGCGCAGGGCTTCAGCGCCGGATCCAACGGCTTTCCCGGCTTCAGCCCGATCGCCGCGGGCGCCTGGAGCCGCGCCAACACGGCGCTGTACGGCGACGTGGAGGTGCGCGGCGCGGACGAGGCCTGGACCGTCGGCGGCGCGCTGCGGCTGGAGGACTTCGAGGATTTCGGCGCGACCACGAACGGCAAGCTGGCGGGCCGCTACCGCCTGGCCGGCGCCGTCGCGCTGCGCGCCAGCGCCAGCACGGGCTTCCGCGCGCCGACGCCGGGCCAGCAGCACGCGTTCAACGTCTCGACGGAGTACGACCACGAGTTGATGGACCTGGTCAACAACGGCACCATCCCGTCCACGTCGCGCGTGGCCCGGCTGCGGGGCGGGGCGGCGCTGCAACCTGAACGCTCGGCAAGCTACGCGGCCGGCGCCGTGGTCGACAGCGGGCCGTTCCATCTAACGGCGGACTACTTCCGTATCCGCCTGCAGGACCGGCTCGCACTGACGCAGCTCTTCTCGCTCACGCCGGCGGAGGTCGACGGCCTGCTCGCCGAGGGCGTGACCAGCGCGCGCAACCTGCAGAACTTCCGGTTCTTCACCAACCACTTCGAGACGCTGACGCAGGGGCTCGACGTCGTGGCGTCGTACGCGCCGCCGCGCCTCGGCGGCCGGACCGTGTTCGGCGCCCTGTTCAACCGCACGGCGACCCGGGTCACGCACTTCGATGCCGAGGTGCTCGACGCGCTGCGGGTCCGCGAGCTCCAGGAGGCGATTCCGGGCACGCGCTGGAACGCCAGCGTGCGGCAGGCTGTCGGGCCCTGGAGCCTCCTCGCCCGGGTGAGCTACTACGCCGACTGGTTCGACTCGCGCGACCTGTACCTGTACCACGGCGACGCGGTGGTCGACCTCGAAGCGGCGCATCCGCTCGGCGAGTCCGTCACGCTCACGGTCGGCGGACAGAACGTGTTCGGCAACGACCCGGAAGAGAACCCGATTGCCCTCGAGAAAGGCAACCGCTTCAGCGCGTACACGCCGTTCGGCGTCAACGGCGTGTTCTACTACGTGCGGATCAACTACGCCTGGAGCTCCGGCGTGTAATCATGGCGGGGTCTGCGGAGCGCTAACACAGGGGGGACGGCGATGAAGAGATGGGCATACGGCCTGCTCGCACTGGGATGGATACCGACGCTGCTGGTCGTCGGCGGCATGCGCTGGCTCGGACCCGAAACCGTCGGGGCGCAGGAACGCACGCCGATCAAGGTCACGCGGATCTATACCGGCGACGACGGGAAGACGCACGCCGAGGAGCTGGAGGTGCCGTTGAGTCCGGGCAACCGGCCGACGACCGAGCTGTCGGAGGCGGTGCCGGTGACGAGCGTGCAGTTCCGGCGCAACTCGCCGGCCTACTACATCGACTGGCACACCGCGCCGCGCCGCCAGTACGTCATCACGCTGGCGGGGGAGAGCGAGGTGGAGATCGGCGACGGCACGCGTATCCGCCTGCACCCGGGGCACATCCTGCTGGCCGAGGACACGACCGGTCAGGGCCATATATCGCGCGCCATCGGCAGCGAGGACCGCATCTCGCTGTTCCTGCCGCTCGTCGAGCAGTAGCGGTCGGGCCGCGTTGCCTGCCGGGTCGCGTGCGGGACCGGGCGGTCAGCGGATGCGGTAGATGAGCAGCGCGGCGCCGTCGGCTACGGCGAGGATGTCGCCGGCGATGGTCGCGTCCCGGGCGTTGCCGGGGGTGTCGAGGGTTGCCGTGAGCGCGGGCGCGGCCGGGTCCGAGACGTCCACCCATTCGAGGCCGTCCTCGGCGACCGGCACCGCCATGGCGCCCGCGCGCACGGCCACGCGCTGCGTGCGGCCGCCGGGCCGGGATGGCCGGTGCGATCCCGCGAGGCGGGGGTTCGACGGGTCCGTGATGTCGAGTATCTCGATCATGCCGCTGCCGGCCAGGACCACGTAGGCGCGGCCGTCGTCGCCGGCGGTTACCGCCCGCACCGGTTGCGCGGCGGCATAGACGCCCTGCAGCACCGGTGTCGCCGGCGCGCTGACGTCGAAGAGGTGCACGCCTTCCGGCTGGTCGGCAACCATGACCAGTGCGCCGCCGCCGCCGATGCCCCACTGGTAGCCGAACGTCTCCTCGGTATGGATCAGCGCGGGCGCCGCGCTGTCGGTCACGTCCACGACCTCCAGGCCGGTCATCAAATTGATCACCAGCGCGGATCCGCCCGAGGTCGTGACGCCCAGTGCCTGGCCGGCGGTCTGGTGCGTAGCCGCCAACGTGGGCGCGTCCGGGTCGGCGACGTCGACGATGTGGAGGCCGTCGAGCCCGCCAGCCAGGTACACCGTGTCGCCGCTGGCGTGGGCGCTCCAGATGCGTCCGGGCGCGGCGAGGGCGCCGCGGACCGCCGGCCGGGACGGATCCGCCAGATCGACGATGCGCAACGTGTCCCCTGACGCGGCGTAGGCGTAGGCGCCCGCCAGCGCGACCACGTCCGCCGGGACGTCCACGGTCGACGCGAGCTCGGGCGTTCCGGGCTGCGCCGCCGCGCCGCCGGCTGCGAGCAGCAGCGAGAGCGCGACCGGCAGCAGCAGGCGGCAGCGCGGGGAGGTGCCTACCGGACGCATCGTCAACACCCGCTGCGCGCTCAGTCGCCGCGCGCCGCCCGCTCGCGCTCGACGAGGGCGCGGCGCAGGATCTTGCCGGACGGCACCTTCGGAATCGCGTCGATGAACTCGACGCGGCGCACCTTCTTCTGCGGCGACACGCGCCCGGCGACGTGGGCCATGATCTCGTCCGCGGTCACGGCCGAGCCCGGCTTGAGCACGACGAAGGCCTTCGGAACCTCGCCCGCCTCGATGTCCGGGCTTGGAATGACGGCCGCATCGGCTACCGCGGGGTGCGACTGCACCACCGCTTCGAGCTCGGCCGGCGCCACCTGGAAGCCCTTGTACTTGATCAGCTCCTTCACGCGGTCGACGACGTACAGGTAGCCGTCCTCGTCCGCGCGGCCGATGTCGCCGGTGTGCAGCCAGCCATCCTCGTCGATCATCGCGCGGGTGGCGTCGGGGTTGTTCAGATATCCCTTCATCACCTGCGGGCCGCGCACCCAGACCTCGCCGAGGCCGCCTGTCGGCGCATCCTCGCCCGTGGCGACATCCACCACCCGGAAGGCCGTGCCCGGCGCTGCGGGGCCGACCGAGGTCGGCTTGTTGACGCCGTCGCGGGGGGTGAAGTGCGTCACCGGGCTGGTCTCGGTCAGGCCGTAGCCCTGGCGCACCGCCACGCCGATGCGGGCGCCGCACGCCTTCGATACCGGCTCCGGCAGCGGCGCCGCTCCCGACAGCAGGTCGGTCAGCGAGGACAGGTCGTAGCTGTCCACTGCCGGATGCTTGGCCAGCGCCAGCACGATGGGGGGCACGATGTAGCTCATGGTCACCCGGTGCTGCTGCACCAGGCCGAGGAACTGCTCGAAATCGAAGCGCGGCATGGTGACGACCGTGGCGCCGACGCGGAGCGCGCCGCTCATGAGCACCACCATGCCGTAGATGTGGTAGAAGGGCAGGATGCCGACCATGGTCTCGCGCGGCGTCAGCCGCTCCACGGCGTCGGTCTGCACCACGTTGGCCACCAGGTTGCGGTGGGTCAGCATCACGCCCTTGGGCATGCCGGTCGTGCCGCTCGAATAGGGCAGCGCCACGATGTCCTCGCGGGAGTCGATGGTCACCGCGGGCGGCGGCCCCGCCGACGGCAGCGCGGCGAACGGCGTGGCCCCCTCGGCCTCGCCGAACACGAACAGCTCCCGGACGCCCGTTCCGTCGAGCGCCTCGCGCGCCTTGTCGACGAACTGCGGAATCGTCACCAGGAACAGGGCCCCGGCGTCGCGCAGTTGGCGGTTGAGCTCCCCTGGGGTGTACAGCGGGTTGATCGTGGTGACTGTACCGCCGGCGATGGCCGTGCCGAAGAAGGCGACGGCGTACTCCGGCAGGTTGGGGCTGTAGATGGCGAAGACGTCGCCCTTGCCGAATCCGCGCGCCGCGAGCCCGGCGGCGGTGGCGCGCGCGGCGCCGTGCAACTGCGCGTAAGTTAGCGTGCGCCCCGACGGCCCGTCGATCAGCGCCGCCTTGTCGGGCCAGCGGTCCACGTGCTCGAAGACGTAATCGG
The DNA here is from genome assembly GCA_022820825.1 of Vicinamibacteria bacterium. Taxonomy (GTDB): domain Bacteria; phylum Acidobacteriota; class Vicinamibacteria; order Vicinamibacterales; family UBA8438; genus JAAXGX01. The sequence continues at coordinate 52,986 of JAJEEU010000001.1, read as the reverse complement.
GGAGCGGGACTTCGGGAATATCAACGTCGGGAAACGGGCTGCGGTAAAGCAGCATCGTCAGTTGCCGCGGGGGAAGATCGGTCTGGTCTCGACGATGTCGTAGGAATCGAACACGGCGTGCACGATGTAGGGGTCCTCGGCGTAGGCCTGCCTGGCCGCGTCGAGGTCGTCCGCCTCCAGCACGATGAGGCTGCCCTTCATTTCCCCGCCCTCGCTCAGCAGCGGGCCGCCGTAGCGCAGCCGGCCGGCGGCGTCCAGCCGCGCCATGTGCTCCAGGTGTGCGGGGCGGTGCAGCTTGCGGTGCTCGAGACCGTCAGGACGGTCGCGGGCGATCAGGGCGAACCAGGGCATTGTTTTCCGCCTTCTTAGTTAGATGGGGCTACGCCCCAAACCCCCGGCGGCTGCTAGCGGGGACCCCGTCGCCCCGCGCCGCTGCCGCCGGGCCGCGCCGTGCGCGGCCTGGGACAGCCGCGTCGATGTTCACTGTCCCCTGGCTGTTCAACCGTTACCGGCGGGTTGCGGCATTCTATGTCAGAATCAGCCGGCGGTGGCAAGCGCACCCGCCGCTCCGCCTGGCAGCCTGCTAGAGTAATGGCAGACGGCGTGCTCGGGATATCAGGAGGGAACACCATGAGGGCCGTGAACGTCACCGTACAGACCGGCTGTTGCCTGCTGATTCTGCTGTGCCTGGCGCCGCTGCCGGCGGCCCACGCGCAGGAAGTCGAATGGATGCAGGTCGACATCGTGAACGTCGTGCCCAACCGCGTCGAGGACTACGTCGAGCTGCAGTTGGAGGAGGTGAACCCCACGCTCCAGCGCGCCGGCGTGCCGTGGCGCTCGGTATGGCGGGTCGCCGAGTTCGGCAACAGCTACGAGCTGCAGCTCGTGACGCCGATGAGCAGCCTGGCGCAATACGATACCGGCGGTCCCCTGGCGCGCGTGCTGCAGCCCGACCGGCGGCTGCGGCTGGTCGACCGGCTGCGGCGGATGACCGTATCGCGGAAGCGCTACGCCATGCGCTACCGGCCGGACATGAGCGTCGAGGCGGACGACGTGGGCGGCCTTTCGCTCGCGCGCGTCACGACATTGCAGGTGGCGCCCGGCCGCACGTCCGACTGGGAGGACTTCCTGCGCTCCAGCCTGCCGAAGTTCAGCGATGCGAACCTCGTCTTCGGCGTGTACGAGCGCGTCTTCGGGCCGGGTCCGGCAGCCTGGCTGATCGTCGAGAACTACTCCAGCTTCGCGCAGCTCGAGCAGCCCTCGCTCGTGGCGCGCGCCTTCGGCGAGGAAGCCGGCGCCCTGACCGCGCGCCTCGCCGGCGTGCTCCTGTCCATCGAGCGGACGGTGCTGCGCTACGACGCCGAGTTGAGCTATTCCGCCATTCCGGCCAGCACGCGCTGACCGTTCGGAGATCGCCGCATGTCGTTTCAGTTCTATCAGGTGCTGCATCTGTTCTCGGCCATCATCCTGGCCGGGGTCGCGTTCGCCGCGCTGGCCAATCCGCTTCCCGAGCGGCGGCGCACCATCCTCATCTGGTCCGGCGTGGCCGCGCTCGCCGCATTGGTGAGCGGGTTCGGCATGCTTGCCATCGGCCGCTTCGGCTTCCCGGGGTGGGTGTTCGTCAAGCTGGCGGCCTGGCTGGCGCTGGCGGCCGTCGCCGGCATCGCGTTCCGCCGCCCGCAGCAGGCGCGGCCGCTGACTATCATCGTCGTGGTGGCGGTGCTGCTGGCGGTCGGCATGGCGGTGCTCAAGCCGTTCTGACGGCGCGCCACCGGTTCCTATATCAGCGCCAGTCCCTTCGCGGCCAACCCCTCCACGCGGGCGCCCAAGGCGCCGAAGCGCGCGTCGTGCGTCTGACCGCGCTGGAACCGGACGTGGATCTGCTCCAGCACGACGGCGAGCTTGAAGGCGCCGAACACGTGATACCAGCGCGCGTGCTCGACGTCGAAGCCGGTGGCGCGGGCATAGCGCTCCACCAGCGCGGCGCGCGACGGAAGTCCGGGCGCCCAGCCGGGGCTGGGGCTGACGCCGCGCCACGCCGGATCGTCGCTCGGGTCGGTCCAGCAGTTGAGCAGATAGCCCAGGTCCATCAGCGGATCGCCCCGCGTGCACATGTCCCAGTCGAGCACCGCCACTATCGTCGCGGGATCCGCGGCGTCGAGCAGGATGTTCTCGATCTGGAAATCGTTGTGCAGCAGCGTCGCCGCCTGTTGCGGCGGCCGGTGGTCGCGCAGCCAGGACGCGAGCCGGTCCACGCCCGGCAGCGCGCGGCCGGTCGCCGCCCAGCGCCGGGTCCAGCCGGCAAGCTGCCGCTCGACGTAGCCTTCCGGCCGGCCGAGGTCGCCGAGCCCGACCGCCCGCGGGTCCACGCGGTGCAGGGCGGCAAGCGCGTCCGCCAGCGCCTCGCCCAGGCGCCGCGAGGTGGGCGGGTCGCCCGCGACGTCGGGCGGGAGCTGCTGGCGGACGACGAAACCATGGCGGCGTTCCAGCACGTGGAAGTCGACGCCGAGCACGGCGGGGTCCGTGCACAGCGCGTAGCTGCGCGGCGCGAGCGGGTATGCGGCGCCCAGCCGCGACAGCACGCGGTGCTCCCGCTGCATGTCGTGGGCCGTCGGCGCCACCGGGCCCATCGGCGGCCGCCGCAGCACGTACTCGCGCCCGCCGCGGCGCAGCAGGTAGGTGAGGTTGGCATAGCCGCCGCCGAACTGTCCGACGATCTCCAGCGGCCCGCCGGCGCCGGGCAGGTGCGCGTCGAGCCACGGCGCGATGCGCGCCGCGTCGAGTTGTTCGTCGGGCCGGACGTCGATCAGCTCGGATGCTCGGGGCGGGCGCACAGGCTCATATAATAGGCGCCGCCAACGGGCGCCGCCCGGTGCCGCCGGACGCATTCCCGCGAGGACGCCACATGCGAACAGTCCACGGTCTGCACGCCCTGGAGCAGCTTGTCGGAACCGAGCTCGGCACGAGCGGCTGGGTGCTGATCACCCAGGAGATGGTCAGCGGGTTCTCCGACGTGACCGGCGATCACCAGTGGATCCACCTCGACGCCGAGCGCGCCGCACGGGAGCTGCCGGGCGGCAGGCCGATCGTGCAGGGGTTCCTGACCCTGTCGCTCGTCGTCCGGTTCCGCAACGAGATCCTGGACCTGCGCGGCGTGACGCGCACGATCAACTACGGCCTCAACCGCGTGCGGTTCATCAGCCCGGTGGCGGTAGGGGAGCGCGTGCGCGGCACCGAGACGCTCGTGGCCGCGGAGCGGGTGGCGCCGGACGCGCTGCGCCTGACCAGCGCGTGCGTCGTCACGGCCGAAGGTGCGGAGAAGCCGGCCTGCGTGGCGGAGTTCGTAACCCTGGTTTACGAGTGAGACGGAGTCCCGTCGTGCTGCTTCCGCAGCTCGACCCGGGCGACGGTGCGGCGGTGCACCTCGTCCGGGCCGTCGAGTATGCGCAGCGTGCGGCTGTGGGCCCAGGCCCGGGCGAGCCCGAAATCCTCGGATACCCCGGCGCCGCCGTGCAGTTGGATCGCGCGGTCGATGACGCGCTGGGCCATCGACGGCGCCACCGCCTTGATCATCGCGATCTCCGCGCGCGCGGTCTTGTTCCCGACCGTGTCCATCATGTGGGCCGCCTTGAGGGTCAGCAGCCGCGCCTGCTCGATCTCCATGCGCGAGCTCGCCACCGCTTCCATGACGACGCCCTGTTCCGCGAGCGGCTTGCCGAACGCCACCCGCGCCTGCGCCCGCGCGCACAGCGCCTCCAGGGAGCGCTCCGCGAGGCCGATGACGCGCATGCAGTGGTGGATGCGTCCGGGGCCCAGGCGCCCCTGGGCGATCTCGAAGCCTCGCCCCTCGCCGAGCAGGATGTTCTCGCGCGGCACGCGGACGTCTTCGAAGCCGATCTCCCAGTGCCCGAACGGCGCGTCGTCGTAACCGAAGGCGGACAGCGGACGGACCAGCGTCACGCCCGGCGTATTCCGCGGAACGAGGATCATCGACTGCTGCCGGTGCCGCTCGGCGGAGGGATCGGTGCGGCCCATCAGGATGAAGATCTCGCAGCGGCTGTTGCCGGCGCCGGTGATCCACCACTTGCGGCCGTTGACGACGTACTCGTCGCCGTCCCGCTCGATGCGGCAGCGGATGTTGGTGGCATCCGACGACGCCACGTCCGGCTCGGTCATGGCGTAGGCCGAGCGGATGGCGCCATCCAGCAGCGGCGCCAGCCAGCGGGCGCGCTGCGCCTCGGTGCCGTAGCGCTCCAGCACTTCCATGTTCCCGGTGTCGGGCGGGGCGCAGTTGAACACCTCCGGCGCGATCGGCGAGCGTCCCATGATCTCGCACAGCGGGGCGTACTCCAGGTTCGTCAGGCCGCCGCCTTCTTCGCTCTCGGGCAGGAACAGGTTCCAGAGGCCGGCCTCACGGGCCCGGCGCTTCATCTCGTCCATGATCGGCGGCGTCTGCCAGCGGTTCGGCTGGGCCGCGTGCTGCTCCGCGTACGTCCGCTCGTGCGGATAGACGACCTCGTCCATGAACTCCCGCAACTGCCGCCGGAGCGTCTCGACGCGCGGGCTGAACGTGAATTCCATGCAGTTACGCCGCCGCGGTCAGGTACGGGATGGTCTGGGGGCCCTCGGGCAGGACGCAGAGACGCGCCGCCGGTCCGCAGCGGTCGAGCTGCTCGCGCGTAGTCGCGCCGACGTCGTCGATCGGGGTCAGGTGCGCGGCGCGCACGGCGTCCGGCGACAGGCCGTCCGCCTTCAGGAACACGGCGGCGCGTTGCTGAATCTGCGCCTGGACCTGCACTTCCCACTGGTCGTGGCGGTTGTGGCCCGGCGCGCAGATCATCTCCAGCAGCGCGTCCGGCGAGTTGCGCGCGCTCAGTATGGCGCCGTATTCGCCGTGGTCCGGCAGCCCGTCGGCGCACTCCGCCGCGCAGACTATGGCGCCGCCCGGCTTGACCACCTGCGCCGCGGCCGACAGCCCCTTGACGGCCTGATACAGGTTCTGGTCCAGCGGATAACCGCTGTTGGTGGTCACGACCACGTCGAACGGCGCGTCGAACGGCTGCATGGCGCTGCGCTTCACCCGCTCCGCCATGGCCGCATGGACCGCGAACAGCTCGCCGGCCGCCACGCTGGTGATCTGCCGGTCGCGGTTGATGGCGACGTCGACGCTGAAGTGGACGCCCACGTGCGCGGCGATGCGCCGGATGGCGTCGTGGATCGGGTTGCCTTCGGTGACGCCCCAGCGCGCGTTCGGGCTCGCGATCATCTCCGCGTCGTGCAGGCGCATCGTCGTCCTGAATCCGGCCAGGCCGGGTGCGACCAGCTTCGGGCCGCCGCTGAAGCCGGCGAAGAAGTGCGGTTCGACGAAGCCGGTGGTGATCCGGAAGTCGGCCTCCACCCACAGCCGGTTCAGCCATACCGGTACGCGCGGCTCCACGTCGCCCAGGTACGTCAGGCCGTCGTCGTCGAACGCGCTGTGGTTGACCACGCGGTAGCGGCCGACGATCTCCTCGCCGAGCATCTCGACCAGTTCCGCGCGGTCGTTGGGACGGTGCGTCCCGGTGGCGATCAGGATGACGATCCGCTCGTCGGGCACGTGCGCGAGATCACCGAGCAGCACGGGCAGCAGCGTGCGGCTGGGCATGGGCCGGGTGATGTCGCAGACCGATATGGCGACGGTCTGCTCCGGGCGGACGAGCGACGCCAGCGGCGGCGCGCCGAGCGGCGCCCGCAGCGCCTCGCGGATGGCGGTTGCCTCGTCCCGCAGGCCCCGCACGTAAGCCGGTTCCAGGACTGTCGTGCGGCCGTCGGGAAAGTCGACCGCGAGCCGCCCGCGGCCGTAGGCAAGCTGCACGTTCACGCCGAGATCATAACGCGCCGCCGGTGAGGACCTTTCTGATTCCCGCGGCCGCTGCGGCGGCGCGGGCCGCAATCTCCCCGGACGTCAGGGTGCTGAGCGGGTGCGGTATGACGACCGGCTCGAGCAGCTCCGCGCCGAGCGCGGTGCGCTGCAGGTCGGCTTCGTGCAGGAACGCATCCGTCACGATCACGGCGGCGGGGACGCCGCGCCGTTCCAGCTCGACCGCGTCGTGCAGACTGCACGACGTGCAGGAGCCTCAATCGCCGATCGCCGTGATCACGGCGGTGCTCTCCGCCGCGATCCGGTCCAGCAGCTCCGCGGGCGCCGGCCGCGAGAAGCTCGACTTCGCATAGTGGCTGACGCCGGCGAACGTCAGGTCGGCTTCCAGGCAGGCGACGACCTGCCGCAGCAGCTTCGACGCGTTCCACTTCGTGTTGTCGAGTACGCCCAGGCGGAGGCCGTCCAGCGCAGCCGGACGCGGCGCGGGCGGCAGCGGATCCGCCGTGACGGTTCCCCGCGGGTCGTAGACGATGCGTCCGTCCGGCAGCCGCCGTTCGCTTGGACCAGCCATGTATCCGGTTCAGTGTGCAGCATGCGCGCCGCCGGTGCAACGCCGGCGCGGGCTGGCGCCCGCACTATACGCAAGGCGGCTTTCTGCTAACCTGCGAGATGGGTTAACGCCCGGCCGCCGTCCGTCGCGGCTGCGGCGAGGCCGCCGGCAACTGGCGCGAAAGGGCAACGTGCAATGAGCAAGGTACGGGTACTCGTGGGCACGCGGAAGGGCGCGTTCGTGCTCACCTCGGACGGCGCGCGCAGGCAGTGGAGCGTGGAGGGCCCGCACTTCGCCGGGTGGGAAGTGTTCCACATGAAGGGGTCGCCCGCGGAACCCGACCGCATCTACGCGGCGCCGGGCGGCGGCTGGTTCGGACAGGTCATCCAGCGCTCCGAAGACGGCGGCAGGACCTGGAACGCGGTGGGCAACGAGTTCAAGTACGAAGGCGAGGCCGGCACCCACCAGTGGTACGACGGCACGCCCCACCCCTGGGAGTTCGCGCGCGTCTGGCACCTGGAGCCGGACTCTCTGGATCCCGACACCGTATATGCCGGCGTCGAGGACGCCGCCCTGTTCCGCTCGACCGACGGCGGGAAGTCCTGGCGCGAGCTGCCGGGCCTGCGCCGCCACGGCACCGGCCCGTCCTGGCAGCCGGGCGCCGGCGGGCTGTGCCTGCACACCATCCTGCTCGATCCGCAGACCGCGGGGCGCATGTACGTCGCCATCTCGGCGGCCGGCGCGTTCCGCAGCGACGACCACGGCGAGACGTGGCGCCCCATCAACCGCGGCCTGCGCTCCCAGGGCATTCCGGACGAGGACGCGGAGGTGGGTCACTGCGTGCACCACATCGCCATGCACCCGGCCCGCCCCGGGGTGCTGTTCATGCAGAAGCACTGGGACGTGATGCGCAGCGACGACGCGGGGGAGTCCTGGCGGGAGATCAGCGGCAACCTGCCCAGCGACTTCGGATTTCCGATAGAGGTGCACCCGGCGGAGCCCGAGACGATTTACGTCGTGCCGATCAAGAGCGACTCCGAGCACTATCCGCCCGACGCCCGGTTGCGCGTGTACCGCAGCCGCAGCGGCGGCGATGAGTGGGAAGCGCTGACCGACGGCCTCCCGCAGCGCGACTGCTACGTCAACGTGCTGCGCGACGCGATGGCCGTCGACGCGCTCGATGCGTGCGGCGTCTACTTCGGAACCACCGGCGGGCAGGTGTACGTCTCGCCGGACGCGGGCGACACGTGGGCGCCCATCGTGCGGGACCTGCCGGCAGTCCTCTCCGTCGAAGTGCAGACGTTGCCATGATCCGCGTGGTGCTGCCGGCGCCGCTGTGCACCCTGGCCCGCGTCGAGCGCGAGATAACGCTCGACGTCGAGGGGGACGTCACGCAGCGCGCCGTGATCGACGCGCTGGAAGCGGACTACCCGGCGCTGCGCGGCACCATCCGCGATTACGCGACGCAGCGCCGCCGGCCTTTCATAAGGTTCTTCGCCTGCGAGCAGGACCTGTCGCACGAGGCGCCCGACGCGCCCCTGCCCGCGCCCGTCGCCGCGGGCGACGAGCCGTACCTCATCGTCGGCGCCATGGCAGGCGGCTAGGATTCCGTGTTGAATACGATTAACTGACAATTTTCCTTGGTGGCCTTCCGTCGAGCCTCTGCTTCGTCGTGTACTTTGTATGCGGTAACGCAGTACCAATCATCGGCACGGTTCTTCTTCTTCTTTCTGACAATGGGGATGTAGATATTCCTCTTGTTGTCGAACAAACTCGCACGGTCACCAGTTAGTTGGAGCAGGTATGGTCGAATCGCTTCCCGATCAATTTCTAACTCCCTTTCGGCGAGCCTGCGTGAAGTGTGTGCAAACTGAAATATCCTGCCGAATTTCCGTTTGGCTTCATTTTGTTCAGGTGTGGCAGACAATTCAGCCGATCGTTGCCCCATGCGTGTGCGAATTCTGGCTAGCTGGTCTTGGAACGAAATCTTCATTTCATTCCTCAGGATTCTCTGAAGTCACCGTCAAGGTGCATCCTACAGTTCACGCATGCCGTCGCCAATCGAGACGTGTCCACAGGCAATCACGTACGGCTGGAGGACGTTGGCATCACCGAGCGACGGGTCGAAACCGGCGAGACAAACCCCAAGCAGGTCGCCTTGATGGCCCTGCGTGACACGGTCACCGAGCTGGACTCCGTCGCACACGGTTGAGCAGTCGGCGAGCATCCGGTTCGCAAGACAAGCCGCCGAGTTTGCGATCCGCCGATGTCCTTTTGCGGTCAGGCCGACGACTCGCCCCTTCGGTTCGCTCTCAGCGTTGCCAACATCTCCTGGATGTCCTGAGCAACTTCAGCAACCTCGCGTGCCACTCGGGGCTCAAGTCCAAGCTCCCGTTCCAGTGCCGTCTTCAACGGCAACAGAAGATGCGGTGACGGCGATGCTTGGATGAGCTCGCACATGCGCTGTGGCCCAAGAGCGACGCTGAACTCCAGCAGGGCCATTATGGCCTCCCGGGGGATAGGACCCAACTCCCGGAGAAGCGCAAGAACCGCTTCGATGTCCTGCTCGCTCGCGGACGGGTCGCCGCCACTTGCGAGGATTGCCCTGGCCCGGATAGCGTGGCCCTGGAAGAGCTGTTCCGGCACGCCCCCGGGCTGTTCGATAACCCGTGTGGCCGTCTCGGATGCCCTCTCGTGTTGACGGCTCTTTATCTCGATGTCTGCTCGCCCGAGCAGTGCTGCGCTCGCACTCATGCGTAGTGCAGCAATCTCGCTATCAACGAAGCGGCGGACCACTTCATTGTAGGCGTTGAGTGCATCCTGTGGCCGACTCAGCGCGCCGAGGACGTATCCTTTGTTGGCGAGGGCGGTCGCTACCCTCTCCAGAACGATGGGATTCTCATTTTCGCCGAAACGACGGACCACCTCATCGCAGGCCTCCAACGCATCCTGCGGCCGGTTCAGCGCGCTAAGAGCGCCTGCTCTATTCACGAGGGCAGTCGCAACCGAGCGCAGGAGAGCCGGAGTGTCGCTCTCTCCGAAGAGGCGAACCACCTCGTCGCAGGCCTCCAATGCCTCCTGCGGCCGGTTCAGCGCGGCTAGAGCAACCCCTTTGTTCGTGAGGGCAGTCGCAACGGACTCCAGAAGAGCAGGCGTCTCACTCTTCTCGAAACGACGCACGACCTCGTCGCAAGACTCCAGCTCCCCCTGCGGCCGATTCAACGCGCCAAGAGCGCCTGCTCTGTTCAGGAGAGCCTTCGCGACCCACTCCAGAACGGCGGGATTCTCACTCTCTCCAAAGCGGCGGACCACTTCGTCGAAGGTCTCCAGCACATCCTGTGGTCGGTTCAGCGCGCCGAGAGCAGCCCCTTTGTCGACAAGAGCCTGCGCGACTCTCTCCAGAACGGCGGGAATTTCACTTTCCCCGAAGCGTCGGACCACCTCGTCGCAGGCGCTCACCGCGTCCTGCGGCCGGTTCAGCGCGCTGAGAGCGCCTCCCTTGTTCACGAGGGCGGTCGCGACCGACCTCAATAGTCCCGGGGAATCGCTTTTCCCGAACCGACGGACAACCTCATCGCAGGCCTCCAACGCCTCCTGCGGCCGGTTCAGCGCGCCAAGAGCGCCTGCTCTGTTCACGAGAGCGGTCGCAACCGGTTCCAGAAGTTCCGGGGAATCGTTCTTCCCGAACCGACGGACCACCTCGTCGCAGCCCTCCAGTGCCTCCTGCGGCCGGTCCAGCGCGGCGAGGGCAAAGCCTCTATTCACGAGAGCGGTCGCAACCGACGCGAGAAGAGCGGGAGTCTCTTTTTCTCCGAAACGACGGACTACTTCATCGCAGACCTCCAGCACATCCTGCGGCCGGTTCATTGTGCCTAGGGTGGCCCCTCTGTTCACGAGGGCGGTCGCAACCGACTCCTGGAGTCCGGGGGAATCGCTCTCTCCAAAACGACGGACTACCTCGTCATACATCTCCAGTGCGTCCTGCCGTTGGTTCAGCATGCCGAGGGTGGCTCCTTTGTTCACAAGAGCCGTAGCGACCTGCTCCAGAACGGCGGGACCCTCACTTTTCCCGAAACGGCGGATTACCTGGTCGTACGACTCCAGCGCGTCCTGCGGTCGGTTCAGCGCATTTAGGCCGATCCCTCTGTTCACGAGAGCGGTCGCAACCGATTCAAGGAGAGCAGGCGTGTCACTTTCGCCGAAGCGACGGACGACCTCGTCGCAGGTTTCAATGACGTCGTGCAAACGGTTCAGCGCGTCGAGGGGCTTCCCTCTGTTCAAGAGGGCGCTCGCAACCGACTCGCGAAGGCTCGGGATGTCACTCTCTCCGAAACGACGGACTACCTCGTCACAGACCTCCAGTGCGTCCTGCGGACGGTCTAGCGCACCGAGCGCGGCCCCTTTGTTCACAAGAGCCTTGGCGACCCACCTCAGAACAGCGTGGTTCTCACTCTCTCCGAAGCGACAGATCACCTCTTCGTAGGCCGCCACGGTATCTTCCGCACCGTTCCGGACATTCAGAGCGTTTTCGAAGAGTTCCCTCGCCGCCCTCGCGGCCGACTCGCCTGTACCTCCTTGAGACGGCTCCGCGCGATCGATTCCCACCGCCATTTCCGCAGTCGTTTGCGCTACTTCCGCTGGTGTCGAGCCCCGACCGGAAACCGCTACGAAACCCGCGGGCATCATCTCCAATAACTCGTCGCGGTACGCTGCTAGGCTCGGCGATTCCATCAATCCCTTAAGTACGATCCGGTGCAGCGACCGCAGCTCCGCAGCGAGTCCGGCCGCGTCACGGACCATCCGAGCGCTGATGTCCTTCAGCTCGGGCGGCGAATAACACGCCTCCATGAAGTGGATTAGTCCATCCACGAACCGGTCCGGCCCACGCCGGCGCCGCAGCAAGTAGTAGATGTTGTACAGGCGCTCGGTCAGGTAGTACTGCTTGCGTCGCGCGCTGCCGCCCGCAACTCGGACGACCCCGCGCTCGCCGAGGCGCGCAAGCTGGGCGCTGCACGTGCTGGTTTCGAGCCGGGCCTGGTCTGCGATCTCCCGGGTCGTCGCCGGCTTCCACAGCGCGGCGAGCGCGAGATAGACACGCCGTTCCTGTGGCGGAAGCGATTCGAGGTGTCCCTTGAAGTACTCTGTGTGGTCGTCGACGAGATCTAGTAGATGGGCCATCAGGTCGCGGAACGACAATCCGGCGCCGAAACTGGCCACGATCGAGATCAAGCGAGGGCTCCCGCCGGTGAGAATTTCCAGCGAACGAACAGCTGCTGATTCTGGCGGGCGGCCGGAAACCGTTTCCCACAGCACGGCACATTGTTTCGTGTCAAGGGGGTGCAGCGTACGGATCCGGAAGAGGTCGTACAGGGCGCGGTCCGGATGGTCGATCTCGTCGAATCGGCTGGTAGCGCTCGCGAACACGATGATCCGCGGCTCGGTCTGAAGGACCTTCCGCAACCGCCAACCCGCGTCCGGATCGGCCATATCCCCGAACAACATGTTCAGGTTCTCTACCAACAGCACGAGCCGCTTGCCCTCCCGGTCGGCGAAGTCCAGCAGCGCGCCAAGACAACGATCGGACAGAATTTGGTCGTCGCGGATTGTTCGCAATTCCTGCACCGTGCCGTCCAGGTCTGGGCCGTCGTTCCCGCGCGACGCCTGAGCCGCCAGATGGGTGAGACACTCCAACCAGAACTCACCGGCTGTCCCAACCTCGTAGCTCTCCTCCGCAAATGTGACCGGGAAATAGCGCGTTGATAGGGCAGTGTGCCGCCTTGCTTCAGCCGCGACGCGCAGAAGCAGGCTCGTTTTCCCGCTGCCTCTCGGGCCGATCACGAGTTGGTGCGGGTTCGAGTGTCCGGTGCACTCGCGCAGAATCTCGCCGAGCATCTCGAACTCCGTTGTTCGCACGCAGTACGACGCCACCAGCTCATCGTCAGTGAGAAACCCCGGGTTGAACTTGCGCGCGGGTGGGGCCATCGCGTCATGCTCCCTGCAAGCCCGAGCGACGCTCGACAGGTATGAAATGTCGGCCATGTCGGGCACGCCACCAATCCTCAAGTAGGCCCGAGACGAAACGGTAGCCGTCTCCTCGTGGCTCCAGATACCCGTCGTGTTCCAGCACCCGAAGTACTTCGCCAATTGGCACCGGACGATCGGTTACCGCCCAAGTCCGAAACTGCTCGGTATACCGGTCGATGGCGGCGCGTGGTAGCACTCCGTCATTGACCGCAGCTTCGGTCAGCAGCGAGAGTGCGGCCCGATATCCATCGCGTCCGAGAACCAGCTTCAGCCGGCTCTCGTAGTGATCCAGATCAGCCTGCCCGCGAATGCCGAGCATCTCACTGGTGTACACACGCTCCACGTCTTCGAGCGAGGCTTGACGCCGACTGTCCAAACGCAGGTCCTCGTCGAGGCTGTCGAAGAACCGCTGCACGTGGTGGGGAACGAGGCACCGCAGCCGGCGGCACATCTGCTGGCGCGCGGCGAGGGGTAGGTCCAGGCCGCATGTCTCCGCGAGCGCGGCGAGACAGCCGAGCGCGGTCTTTTCGTCCCAAGGCTTCAGGTCCAGGGGTGAGAAGATGTTGGCGTGTGCACTGAGTCCCGCCTGGTGCAGGATCGGCTCCAGACCTATGCTGCCTGAGAGAATCAGGCATATTTTCTCTCGGTATTCCTGGCCGATCTTACGCAGCCAGCTTAGTAGCTCGTCGACATCCTGCTTTCCCTGAGACATGATCTGATGGTCATGGTCCTTGAGCATCCGGTTGACGAGGATTGGAAGCTCATCGAGTGCAAGCACTACCGGCCGCTCGTTGTTGGCCAGCGCCGCACAGACGTCGTCGCCCTTTTGCCGCCAGGTTCCGTGGTCGATCCCTGCACGCAGCTTCACGCGCACCTCGCCGATGTCCAGCGTATCCACCCGACCCTCGACCGTTCGCAAGACGTTGCCGAACCCGGCTTTGATTCGGTCCCACGCACCATGCACGTGGCGTGACTCGACCCCGATCTCGACGACGGCATCCGCGGCCGTGCGAACGTCCTCCAGATCGACGAAGACTGTCTCGAAACTCCCCTCGGCTTCCAGGCGGCGTAACAGTTCACGAACCAAGCTCGTCTTGCCCATCCGTCGTTGTGCGGTCAGCAAGGTATGGGTACCGTTCTGCACTCTTTCCATGAGCACGTTGAGCTCAGCGTGCCGGTCGAAGAAGCGATCTCCATCGACCCAGTTCGATCCAGCTTTCTTTAATCCGGTCACTTTTTAAGCTCCAACAATATTGTTGCCATCAATAATGTCTGCAAACAGTTCTGTTGTCAAGAGTGAGTCGCGGCCCCTGCCCGAGCCCGTCGCCGCGGGCGACGAGCCGTACCTCATCGTCGGCGCCATGGCGGGCGGGTAACCGAGCCCGGCTGGCCTGCAATCCCCGTCACAGCTCGCAGGTGCCGTCGGTGCAGTCCTTCGCGTTGGCCGGCGGGCGGCCGTCGATGGCGCGCAGCACCGGCGACGTCATGTGCCCCCAGCCCGGCAGGAAGGCCGAGAACCGTCCGGCCGGGCCGCCGGCGACGAACAGGTGGATGTCGTTGGTGGCGGGGACGACCGGGATGCGCGCGCCCGCCTCGCGCGGGTACCAATCCGGCAGGTTGCGGTTGTAGATCTTGCCGTAGCGGTCGCCGAAGCTCACGGCATCCCACGAGTTGCCGGCCTTTTCCCAGAGGTAGCGTTGCACGTCCTCGCGCGTCCAGCCCTTGCCGGCAATCGTCGCCGCGTGCTCCGGTCCGATGACCACCGCGCATGAGCCGCTGCTCACGGCGTTGTTGTGCGCGATGGTGCTCATGGCCGAGGCGATGCTGTCGAGTATGCCTTCGGCATCGTTGGCGACGTGGTTGGTGACGCTGTGCGGCCCTTCCGCGGCGATGCAGAAGACGGTGCTGTCGCCCCGGGCGTAGCCGTGCTCCACGTGGTACGGCGGCCAGGGGCTGGCCTCCTCGTTCTCGGCGATGCAGAAGGTGTACTTGCCGGGATGGCCGAGCGTGCTCTTGTCGAGGTCGCCCGGCCAGGCGCCGCCGACGTTGAGGAGCACGAGCCGGATGGCGCGGCCGATCGTCGCGTTGGCGCGGCAGCCGGAGCCGAACACGTTGGCTCCGGCGTTGAGGCCGATGTCCTTCCGGATCGGGCCGTTGACCACGACCAGCGGCGCGGCCATGTGCGTGGTGGCCTGCACGCCGTGCAGGTTGAAGTGGCTGCTCGTGAGCGCCAGCAGCGCGGCCCGCGCCACCGGGCCGTACTCCGGCCGGCAGCCGGCCAACACCAGGTTGATCGCGAGCACCTCGCGCGTCAGGTTGCCCCAGCGCGGCGGGATGCGCGCTTCAAGGTGAGCGGGCGCGCCGCCCAGCGCGGCGACCATGGCGGCCACCAGCTCGGGCGTCGGCGGCACCACCGGCAGGCCGTCCGTCCAACCCTGCTCGAAGTAATAGTCGATCAGCTCCGGCGCGTCCCCGGCCGGCTCATGCGGCGGCATCCCCGAACCCCTTGCCCTGCCCGGCAAGCCGCTTGAGGAGCGGGGCGGGCGCCAGCCGCTCGCCGTGCTCGTCGTACAGGCGGCTCATGGCGTCGTAGATCGTCCGCAGCCCGACCAGGTCGGCCCAGAACATCGGTCCGCCGCGATAGCGCGGGAAGCCGTAGCCGTGCATCCAGACCACGTCGATGTCGCTGGCGCGCAGGGCGATGCCCTCTTCGAGGATCTTCGCGCCCTCGTTGACGAGCGGATACAGGCAGCGCGGCACGATCTCGTCGTCGCCGATTGCGCGGCGCTCGATGCCGGCCTCGGCCGCCGCGGCGACGATGATCTCCTCGACCACGGGGTCGGGGACGGGGGTGCGGCTGCCCGGCTCGTAGCGGTACCAGCCGGCGCCGGTCTTCTGCCCGAAGCGGCCCAGCTCGCAGATGCGGTCGGCGATGGGGGAGTAGCGCAGGTCGGGCGGCCGCGTCGCCGCCTGCCGCTGGCGGATGTACCAACTGACGTCGTTGCCCGCGAGGTCCGACATCTGGAACGGCCCCATGGGCAGGCCGAACGTGTAGATGACCCCGTCCACCTGTTGCGGCAGCGCCCCTTCCTCGAGCAGGAACTCCGCCTCGCGCAGGTACGGGGCCAGCATGCGGTTGCCCACGAAACCGTCGCAGACGCCGACGAGCACGCCCACCTTGCGGAGCCGCTTCGCAAGCTGCATGACGGTGGCAATCGTGCGCGCGGAGCTGCGCTTGCCGCGCACGTTCTCCATCAGCCGCATCACGTTGGCCGGGCTGAAGAAGTGGGTGCCGATGACCGACTCTGGCCGGGACGTGGCCGCCGCGAGCTCGTCCACGTCCAGCGTGGAGGTGTTGGTGGCCAGCACGGCGTCCGCCTTGCACTCGGCGTCGAGCCGCCGGAAGACCTCCTGCTTGAGGTCCATGCGCTCGAAGACGGCCTCGACCACGATGTCGGCATCCCGCACGTCGGCATAGCTCACGCTGCGGCCGATGCGCGCCAGCCGTTCGTCCATCTGCTCCCGGGAGAGACGTCCCTTCGCGACCGTGGCCGCGTAGTTCCGCGCCACGACCCCGAGTCCCTTGTCGAGAGCCTCGTCCGAGACGTCGACGACGGTGACCGGAATGCCGGCGTTCGCGAACGTCATCGCGATGCCGCCGCCCATCGTTCCGCAGCCGATCACCGCCGCCCGCTGGATGTTCAGCGGCTCGGTTGCCTTGGGGACGTCCGGAATCTTCGTCACCTCGCGCTCGGCAAAGAAGGCGTGCCGCTGCGCCGCCGACTGGTCGGACGCGCGCAACCGCTCGAAGATCTGCCGCTCGCGCGCCATCCCGGCGGCGAACGGCAGCGCGACGGCCGTCTCGACGCACTGCACGCAGGCGTACGGCGCGTCGAAGCCGCGCGCCCGCCGCGCCATCTTCTTGCGGAACGCGTCGAATACCTCGGGGTTGTCGCGCGCCGCAGCTATCCGCTCCTCAAGCGCGGAGGCGCGCCGCAACGGGGCGCCGTCGGCCGCGAGCTGCCGGGCCCGCGCGATGGCGGCCGCAAGGAGGTCGCCCGGGACGAGCTCGTCGGCGATGCCGATGGACACGGCCCGCTCGGCCGGCAGGAGCTGCCCGCCGACGATGACGTCGAGCGCGGCCTCCACGCCGATGAGCCGGGGCAGGCGCTGCGTGCCGCCGGCGCCGGGGACGATGCCCAGCGTCACCTCGGGCAGGCCGAGCCGCGTGCCGGGCGCGACGAGCCGGACGTGGCACGCCAGCGCCACTTCCAGCCCGCCGCCGGCCGCGACGCCGTGGATGGCGGCGACCACCGGCTTGCGGGACGCCTCGAGCTCGTCGAGCACCGCCGGCAGGGAAGCCGCGCCCGGCGGCGGGGCTGCGTCGAACTCGCGGATGTCGGCGCCGCCGCAGAACATGCGTCCCGCACCGGCGACCACTATGGCCGCCACGTCTTCGTCCGCCAGCGCCTCCATGACGCAGTCGCCCAACGCGGCGCGCATCGCGAAGCTCAGGCCGTTGACCGGGGGGTTGTCGAGGGTCAGCAGGGCAACGCCGTCATGGCGATCGATGACAACGGATTCAGGCATGCGTTACGAGTTCTTCCGGTTCAGGTCGTGATGGCGTCCAGGATGGCGTCGATCGCCGCGCGGGCCTTCACGCGGAGTTCCTCGTCGGTGGCGTCCTGGATCGGGTGGTCGACGTAGACGGCGCGGTCGGCGATGGCCGGCATCCCCAGCGCCGCGGACTGCCGCCGGGCGGCGTCCACGAACTCGGACGACGCCACCATGACCGCCGGGATGCCCTGCGCTTCGTATTCGGCCAGGTCGTGCACACTGCACGACGTGCACGACCCTCAATCGGCAAGCGCCTGGATAACCGCCGTGCAGCGCGCCGCCACCTCGGCCCGCAGGGCGCCCGGCGCCGGCTTGGTGTAGGTCGGCTTGCGCAGCCGCACCACGTCGATTGCGGGCAGGCGTCCGGCCGCGAGGCGCGCTACCTCGTCGCAGAAGACGTCGCCGCGCGCCTTGGAGATGTCGACGATGCCCAGCGTCCCGCGCAGGCGCCCCGGACGCTCCGCGAGCGGCCTGCGTATTGGCTCCCGCTCGTCGGTCGGATCGAGAATGACCGTCGAATCTTCCATAGATGGGGCTGCGCCCCAAGCCCCCGGCAAGCGCTAGCGGGGACCCCTTAGCCCCGCGCCGCACTTGCCGGGCCGCGCCGTGCGCGGCTTGGCCTTCGGCCACACGTCTTGGAACATGCTAATGCTTCCGCGGGCTCTATTGGAACTCGGTGCCGGTCATCAGCTTGAGGTTGCGGCCATTCCCTTCGTGGCAGGCGTACTCGTACAGGATGTGGTCCTCGGGAGCGCGGACGAGCCCCTCGTACCGCAGCGTCCACGGCTGCGTGAAGACGTTCGGATCCTCGATGGTCGCCTCGTAGTTGATCGTGTTCTCGTCGACCGGGGTGAACCGCTCCACGACGCGCAGGGCGCCGCTGTGGAAGACGCCGTGTCCGCTGTTGAGCGAGTTGCCCGGGGCGCCCTCGGGCGGAGCGCCGTGAC
The DNA here is from genome assembly GCA_022820825.1 of Vicinamibacteria bacterium. Lineage (GTDB taxonomy): Bacteria > Acidobacteriota > Vicinamibacteria > Vicinamibacterales > UBA8438 > JAAXGX01. The sequence goes on along the minus strand of JAJEEU010000001.1, from coordinate 34,988 downwards.
CGACGGGCCACGTGTTGTCCGTGAAGTTCGTCGATTCGACCACCAGGGTGTTGCCCTCCCACCGTCCGCGGGGATCGCCCATGCCGAGCTTGATGGCCGCCGGCAGGTGCGGGCGCCCGTCGAGCGGGATGTAGCGCGAGTGGTGGTTCCACTCGTAGAGAATGAGCACGGCGCCGGGCACCTGCAGGATCTGGTACGTGTTGTAGCCGACCGGCAGATGCGCCCGTGGTATCGCCGCCGGCAGGCACTTCACGCGCGGATCGAGGAACTCCAGCTCCTCCTGCCGCTCCATGATCTCGTCGCGCCTTGTCGCGGCCCATTCCTGCAGCGGGACGCGGCCGTCGGGCGGATCGACGATCATCGGGGTCCGGTTGCGCTCGCGCCGCTGCGCCGGCGCATCGGGGTCGGGCCGGAAGAACCGGCTGAACGTGTAGTTGTGCTCCGTGTACTGCACGTCGCCCCACGGCTCGAGGCGCGGGGTCTCGAGCGGTTGCGACTGGCCGGGCATGTAGTGCCCCCGCAGGTCGGGGTCGCCCCACGGCGTTTGCGGCGGCGCGTACTCGCTTTCCTGGCCGGCAACAGGGGCCAGAAACGCGACGGTGACGAACGCTGCGAGCGCTGCGATGGACAAGGTCCGCTGTCTGCTCACGGCAGGCCTCCTCGGGAACCGGATGCAATCGAGAATATGCCGCCGGTTGCGCCGCGTCAAATCATGTGCCTCCGCGCGTGTGATACGATGAGTACACGTATTCACCACGCGCCGTTCAGCACCATGGCCACTTCCATTCGACTTGCTCCGCAGATCGAGAAGCGACTCGATTTCCTGGCGTCTCGGACCGGTCGCACCAAGGCCTTCTACCTGCGCGAGATCATTGAACGCGGTCTCGATGACATGGAGGACTACTATCTGGCGACCGAGGTGCTGGAGCGCATACGCCAGGGACGCGAGACGGTGCACTCCGCCACCGCCGTGAGAAGGGATCTTGGCCTGGACGATTGAGTACACCGACACGGCCAGAACCCAGCTTCGCAAGCTCGACCGGCAAACGGCTCGTCGTGTTCTTGACTATATGGACGAGCGGGTCGGGGCGTCCGACGACCCACGGCGCGCCGGGAGGAGGCTGAGCGGACCGCTCGGCGGCCTGTGGCGCTATCGGGTCGGGGATTGCCGGATGATCTGTGACATTCAGGACGCGGCCGTGCGCGTCCTGGTCGTCAGGATCGGCAAGCGCCGGGAGGTCTACCGCTAGCACGGATGCCCGCCGCGACCGTTCCAGCGAAAGCCGGCCGGACGACGCATGTCGACGCGGTTCGCCTCGCGGCGACCGCGCTGATCGGCGTCGCGATCTGGCTCGTGCCGGAGCCGGAGGGGGTTCAGCCGCGCGCCTGGCAGCTTCTGGCCATCTTCGTCGCGACCATAGTCGGCATCGTGCTGCGGCCGCTGCCGATGGGCGCGGTGGCGCTGATCGCGGTAGCCGTGGCGGTGCTCACCGAAACGCTGTCGATTGCCGAGGCGACGGCCGGCTTCGGCAACACGGTGGTCTGGCTGGTCGTGGCCGCCTTCTTCATCGCCACCGCCTTCGTCAAGACCGGCCTCGGCACGCGCATCGCGTACCACTTCATGCGGCTGCTCGGCCGGCGCAGCCTGGGGCTGGCGTACGGCCTGGTCGCCACGGACCTGGTGCTCGCGCCCGCCATCCCCAGCAACACGGCGCGCGCCGGCGGCGTTATCTACCCCATTCTCAGGTCGCTCTGCGTCTCGCTCGACAGCACGGTGGAGCAGGGCACCGAGCGGCGGATCGCCGCGTTCCTGACGTTCACGGTGTACCAGGGCGTGGTGGTCACCAGCGCCATGTTCCTCACCGCGATGGCGGCCAACCCGCTCGTGGTCGAGCTGGCCGCGCAGCAGGGCGTGGAGATCTCCTGGGGGCTGTGGGCCGCCGCGGCGTCCGTCCCCGGACTGCTGAGCCTGCTGTCGGTGCCGCTGCTGATCTACCGCCTGTATCCCCCGCAGATCAGGGATACGCCCGCGGCGCCTGAGCTGGCCCGGCGGCGGCTCGCCGAGCTGGGCGCCATGACGCGGCACGAGCGGATTCTGCTGGCGGTGTTCGTCCTGCTGCTGAGCCTGTGGATCGCCGGCACGGCGCTCGGCATCAGCGCCACGACGACCGCGCTGGCGGGCGTGGCGGCGATGCTGGTGACCGGCGTGCTGGCGTGGGAGGACATCCTCCGCGAGCGGAGCGGCTGGGACACGCTGATCTGGTTCGCCGTGCTGGTGATGCTGGCGAGCCAGCTTGGCGAGCTCGGCCTGCTGGCGTGGTTCACCGAGCGGGTATCCGGCGTGCTGGCGGTGGGGCACTGGATCCCGGCCTTTCTCAGCCTGAGCCTGATCTACTTCTACGTGCACTACTTCTTCGCCTCGAACACGGCCCACGTGAGCGTCATGTACGCGCCCTTCCTGGCGCTTGCGATCGCCGTCGGCACGCCCGCGCTGCTCGCCGCGCTGCTGCTCGGCTTCTTCAGCAACCTGTACGCGTCGCTGACGCACTACGGAACGGCGGCGGCGCCGATCCTGTTCGGATCGGGCAATGTCGACATCGGCGCCTGGTGGAAGCTCGGCCTGCTCGTCAGCGTCGTGAACCTCGCGATCTGGGTGGGCGCCGGCAGCCTCTGGTGGCGCCTGCTCGGACTCTGGTGACGGCCCGCGTCAGCCGGTGGGGTCGCCGCTGTCGGCCACGAGTCGGGCGGCCACCTTCGAGAGCCCGAGCCGGTGGTCGCGCGGGTGGATCCAGCGGGCGGTCGTCTCGTGCACCTGCGCCGGCCGCGACGTGAGGCGCACGTAGACCGGCTCGACGTCGAGGTCGAAATGCGTGAAGCCGTGCCGGAACACGTCCGCGGCGCGCACCTGCCCGACGAGGTCCGGCGCGATGCCGGCAGCTTCCAGGAAGGCGTCGACGGGTTCTCCCGCGCCGCGCTGCGGCGGCGACCACAGGCCGCCCCAGATGCCGCGTGGAGGCCGCTGCTCGACGAGGCAGGCGCCCTGCGGATCGACCACCACGAAGAAGCGGCTGCGCTCGACCCGGCGCGTGCGGCGCGGCGCTCTCTCCGGGTACCGCTCGGGACTGCGCGCGGCGCGCGCCTGGCAGTCTGCGTGCACGGGGCATTGCTGGCAGCGCGGCCGGCGCCGCACGCATACCGTCGCGCCCAGGTCCATTATGGCCTGGGTGTAGTCCGCCACCCGTTCCGCGGGCGTGTGGGCGTCCGCCAGGCGCCAGAGCGCGTCGAGCGTGGCCGTGGACGCGACCGAACCACCGACACTGTGGCGCCGCGCCAGCACGCGCTTGACGTTGGCGTCCAGGATGGCCGCGCGCCGGCCGTAGCCCTGCGCGACGATGGCCGCCGCCGTGGAGCGGCCGATACCCGGCAGCGCCTGCACCGCCTCGACGGTATCCGGGAACACGCCTCCGTGCTCGCGCATGACGATGCCGGCGGCGCGGTGCAGGTTGCGGCCCCGGGCGTAGTAGCCGAGGCCGCTCCAGAGGTGCAATACCTCGTCGAGGTCGGCGCCCGCCAGGGTGCGAACGTCAGGAAACCGGGCGACGAAGCGTTCGAAGTATGGCTCGACGGTGCTCACCTGGGTCTGCTGGAGCATGATCTCCGCTATCCAGACCCGATAGGGCGTACGTTCCCGCTGCCACGGAAAATGCTTGCGGCCGTTAACGTCCCACCACGCGAGCAGGCGGCGGGCGAACGATGTGGCGGGTTCGTTCATGCGCCGCAAGCATAGCCGCAACCCCGGCGGTGGGGTGACGTACCTGTCGGGCGCATGCCGTGTGTATGATGGCCCGAGCTGGATTCCGGCAGGACACGGCGCCGCGCGTCTGGACGCGCGGGTACGGGAGGGCGCTATGCGACTGTCGAGCGGTGCGTGGATGGCGGCGCTGGCCGCGGTCGGACTCGCGGCCGGCACGGAGCTACGCGCGCAACAGGACACTGCCGGAGCCAACGCGGTGCTGCCGTGGGCCTACGTGCTCAACGATCCCGACGCTGTCGTCGAGACTCCCGATCCCGAGGAGATCGTCACGGTGCCCGGCTCCAGCCTGTCCATGCGGCGCGGGGACATCACCCTTGCCAACGGGCCGCCCTACTGGCACCCCGACGGCCATCCGCCGATGCCGGAGGTCGTGGCGCGCGGCGGCGGCGGTGACGTCATGGCCTGCGGCTACTGCCACCTTCCGAACGGTCAGGGCAAGCCGGAGAACGCGGGCGTCGCCGGCCAGCCGTACGAGTACCTCGTGCAGCAGATGACCGACTGGCGGAACGGCCTGCGCAAGCCGGGCGAGCCGCGCATGCGGCCACCGTCCCTCATGGAGCGGATCGGGCTGGCCACCAGCGACGAGCAGGCGCGCGTCGCGGCGGAGTATTTCTCTTCGATCGACTTCAAGCCGTGGGTCGAGGTCGTCGAGACGGACACGGTACCCGTGACGCAATACGCCGGGTGGATTCACGAGGTTGTCGAAGGCGGCGGCACGGAGCCGATCGGCACACGCGTGGTCGAGACGCCAGTAGACATCAGGCGCAACAAGGCGCGCGACGACACGGCCGGCTTCATCGCCTACGTGCCGCGGGGCGCCGTGGGACGCGGCCGCGAAATCGTGACGACCGGCGGCGCCCGTTCGGTCTCGTGCACGATTTGCCACGGCGACGATCTGCGCGGGATCGGCCCGATCCCCGCGCTGGCCGGCCGCTCGCCGACCTACATGGCCCGGCAGCTCTACGACCTGCAGACGGGCGTGCGCAACGGCGTGTGGTCCGACCTGATGGATGCCGCGGTGAAGAACCTCACCGAGGAGGACATCGTCGACATCGTCGCCTACACGGCCAGCCTCGATCCGTAGGGGATGGGATGAAACGCCACGAGAGCCTCGTGCCGCTGTCGCGCGACCACCACTTCGGCCTCATCATGGCGCAGCAACTCATCCTGGGCCGCGCGACCAATCCCCGCGCCGATTGGCCCACCGAGCGGGTGCAGCAGGTGCCGCGGCTGCTCGCATTCTTCCAGAGCGACTTGCGCGCCCACTTCGACATCGAGGAAGCGCACGTGTTTCCGGCGGCCGGGCGCGACCTCGCGGACGGCGGCCGCCAGGTGCGGGCGCTGCTCGCCGACCACGACGCCATGCGGGCCATGATTCGCGGCTTCGAGGCCGATCCCGTCTCCGAGCTCGACGAACGCCTGCCGGCCTTCGGCCACGTCCTCAAGGCGCACATCCACAAGGAAGAGCGCCAACTTTTCGAGCAGATGCAGGCCGCCTGCGCGCCGGCAGAGTTGGAGACGCTTGGCGCCCGCGTGGCCGCCGCGCACGACGCCGCCGGCCCCGCGTGCAAGGTGTGACACAAGACGGAACCTGCGCGGGGCCATGGGGTCCCCGCTAGCGCCTGCCGGGGGTTCGGGGCGCGAACCCAAGCAGCACAGGGTCCGGTACCCCGGCTAACGGCCAAGTGGCGGAAGTAGGGAGGGGGACGGCAAGCATTGAGCGGCCGTCCCCAAGCCGCGCACGGCGCGGCTCGGCAGGCAGCGGCGCGGGGCGATGGGGTCCCCGCTAGCAGCCGCCGGGGGTTTGGGGCGCAGCCCCATTTAACAGATGCTCAGCGCCGGCCTGATCGGTCTTCCCGCCACGGGCAAGACCACGCTCTTCAATCTGCTGACACGCGCCGGCGAAGACTCCGTCAGCGGACGATTCGGGCGCAACGAGGCGCGCATCGGCACCGCGGAGGTGCCCGACGAGAGGCTCGAGCGGCTGTCGGCACTGTTCGAACCGCGCCGGCAGGTGGCCGCCACGGTCGCCTTCGCGGACCTCGCCGGCGCCGCGACGCCGCGCAACCTCGTCGACGTGGGAGCCTACCGGGAGGCGCACGCGCTGCTGCACGTCGTGAGGGCGTTCCGCGCGGGCGACGTGCCGCACGCGGCCGGCAGCGTCGACGCGGCGCGCGACGCGCAGGCGGTGGAAGAAGAGCTGATCCTCGCGGACCTGGAAGTGACCGAGCGCCGCATCGAGCGCATCAAGCGGGACAGGAAGAAGGGGGCCGCCGCGAATCCCGACCGCGAGGCCCGCGTGCTGGGCCGCTGCCGGGAAGCGCTCGAGAGCGGTGCGCCGATCCGCTCGCTCGAGCTGGACCGGGACGACGCCCGCCTGCTGCGCGGATTCCAGTTCCTCTCCGCAAAGCCGCTGCTGCTGGTTGTCAACCTCGACGAGGACGACGTGGGCGACGCGGACGGCGCGGTCGAACGGGCCGGCCTGGCCGGCATGCTGTCACAGGCGCGCGTCCGCGCCGTCCCGGTCTGCGCGAAGATCGAGCTGGAAATTGCGCAGCTCGATGCCGAAGATGCGCGGCTGTTCCTTGCGGACCTCGGCTTGCCGCAACCCGGGCTGCACCGGATTGTGCGCGCGGCGTACGAGCTGCTCGGCTACATCTCGTTCTTCACGGTCGGGAAGGACGAATGCCGCGCCTGGTCGGTTGCCAACGGCAGCCTCGCACCGGAAGCGGCGGGGGCCGTGCACACGGACATGCAGCGGGGATTCATCCGCGCGGAGGTCGTCGGCCATGCGGACCTGCTGCGGCGCGGCTCGCTCGGCGCCTGCCGCAACCACGGCGAGGTGCGCCTGGAAGGCAAGGATTACGTCGTACGCGACGGTGACGTCATCAATTTCCGGTTCGCGACCTGATTGCGTCGAGCGCCTATACTGGGACACCTCGACCATGACGAGTCTCACTGCGGTACGCACGCTGTTGATCGCCGCGACGGTGCTGGCCGCTTCCCCGGCGGCGGGTCAGACCGCCGACGTGTCGTTCGCTGCGGGTCGGGTGACGATCACGGCGCAAGAGGCGCCGCTCGCCGAGATACTCGGCGCGTGGGAGCGGCACGGCGGTTCGCAATTCGTCGGCGCCGGCCGGCTGCCCGTTCAGCCCGTCTCCGTGCAGCTCGTCGATGTGCCCGAGCGTGAGGCCCTGCGCGTGCTGCTGCGTTCGGCGGCCGGCTACGTGGCGCTTCCCAAGGCGGCAACCCCGACGGGTGCCTCGGCGTACGACCGCGTCCTGATCATGACGGAGCGAGTTCCCGCGGCTGCGAGCCGCCTCCGGGCCGGCGTTCCCGAGTCCGCGGCAGACGCGGACGAACGGCCGGGGCTGATGGACGCGCCCGCGGGAGCATCGGCGGCAGCGGATCCCGGCGGGCCGGGCGAGTTCGCAGATCTCGACGACGAAGACTTCGACGATCTGGACGAGCTGGAGCTGGTCGAATCGCTCAGGCGACGTTACCAGGCCGCCACGGCCGAAGGCGACGAGGCCGCCGCTCCCTCCTTCCGGATGCAACCGGACGGATCGCCGCTGGGAACCGCGCCGCGGCCCGGCATGGTCATCGAAGCGGAAGAGCCGCGCAACGGTCCCAACCCCGTGCGGCCCCGCAACCGCGAACGCCCCCGCTAGCTCACCGTCCGCGCGGCTGGCGGCGGGCGGCACTGCGCGGCAGGGGCGCCGGCGCCGATGTGCTAGGCTCGATGATCGTGTCCGCCCCGTCCGAACCCGCCGCGCCCGCGGGGTCTGCATCGGGGCCGCCCGACGCCGCATCCTCCACTTCCCGCCTCGCACGCTCGGCCGGCGTCATCGGCACGGCCACGCTGACCAGCCGCGTCCTCGGACTCGTGCGCGACCAGGTGCTCGCCTGGCTGTTCGGCGCCGGCAACGCGATGGACGCGTTCTACGTGGCGTACCGCATTCCGAACCTGCTCCGCGACCTGTTCGCCGAGGGGGCCATGAGCGCCGCTTTCGTCCCCACGTTCACGCGCCGCCTCAAGCGACACGGCAAGGCCGCCGCCTGGCAGCTCGGCAACCAGTTGATCAACGCGCTACTGGTCGTGACGGGCGCGCTCGTCGTGCTCGGCGCCATCTATGCCCGGCCGCTGACCGAGCTGATCGCGGGCGACTACGCGGCAGTGCCAGGCAAGCTCGAGCTGACCGCGACGCTCACCCGCATCCTGCTGCCGCTGCTGAGCCTGGTGGCGGTGGCCGCGGCGTTGATGGGGATGCTCAACTCCCTCAACCGCTTCTTCGTCCCCGCGCTCTCGCCGGCCATGTTCAACGTCGGCGTCATCCTGAGCGCGTTCGTCCTCGTGCCGTTCGCTCCGGCGCTCGGACTGCATCCGATCGTCGCCATCGCAGTCGGCATGCTGCTCGGCGGGCTCGGACAGATTGCGCTCCAGATCCCGCCGCTGCGCCGCGAAGGCTACCGCTACCGGCCGCGGCTCGACCCGGCGGACCCCGGACTGCGGGAAATGCTCCGTCTGATGGGCCCCGGCACACTGGCCGGCGCGGCCATGCAGATCAACCTGCTCGTCAACACGATCCTGGCGGCCGGCGAGGGCACGGGGGCGGTGTCGTGGCTCAGCTACGCGTTCCGGCTCATGTACGTCCCCATCGGCCTCTTCGGCGTGTCGATCGCGACCGCCACGCTGCCCGCCGTATCCCGGCACGCGGCGAACGACGATCCGGCAGGGATGCGGCAGACGATTGCGGACGCGCTGCGCATGATGCTGATGCTGATCGTCCCGGCGCTCGTCGGGTTGATCGTGCTCGCGGATCCGATTGTGCGCGTCATCTTCGAGCGTGGCAGCTTCGCGCCCGGCGACACGGCGGCTACGGCGGCGGCGCTCGCCTTCTACGCGCCCGGCCTGCTGGGCTATTCGGCCGTGCGCATTGTCGTCCCGTGCTTCTACGCGCTGCGCGACAGCGTCACGCCGACCCTCGTGAGCGTGGCAGCGGTGACGCTGAATCTCGGGCTCAATCTCGTGCTTGTCCGGTGGATGGGTTATCGCGGGCTGGCGCTCGGCACGTCGATCGCCGCCATCGCCAACGCCGCGCTGCTGTGCTACGTGCTGAACCGGCGGATCGGCGGGATCGGCGGCGGCAGGCTGCTGTCCGCGTTCTGGAAGATCGCGGTTGCCGCCGGCTTGATGGGCGCCGCCGTCGTGGCGGTGCAGGGCGGGCTGGAAACCGCATGGCCGCGAACCGGACTGCTGCCCGCCCTCGCACGACTGACGGCCAGCGTCGGCGCGGGGCTGGCGGTGCTGGCGGCTGCCGCACGCGTGCTCCGGATTGAGGACTGGGACGCCGCGCTGCGCCGTATCGGCGCGCAAGTCCGGCGCCTCCGCGGGCGCGACGCCGACGCCTGAAGCCAGGCGGGCCGGCGGCGGCTGCTCCAGCGCCGTGTGGTACGATGGCCCGTTCACCCCATGCGCCGCATCTACTACCGGAGCAACCCCGGCTACTCGTTCGGCCCGGGTCTCATGACGCCCGCCGTCAAGGCGCTGATCTGGACGAACGTGGCGGTCTTCGCCGTCACCGCGCTTGCGCCCGCGGGCGTACGCCTGTGGCTCGGCGAGCTGCTCGGCCTGACGCCCGAGCTGACGCTGACCGGCCTGCGGTTGTGGCAGCCGGTCACATATCTGTTCATGCACGGCGGGATCGGCCACATCCTGATCAACATGCTGATCCTGTGGATGTTCGGCGTGCAGCTCGAACGGCTCTGGGGCACGCGGTTCTTCGTGCGCTACTACTTCGTCGCCGGCATCGGCGCGGCCGTCGTCACGCTGCTGGCATCGCTGCTGCCGTTCTCGTTCAGCGCCGCGACGTACTCGACCATCACGATCGGCGCGTCGGGCGCCATCTACGGCCTGCTGATGGCGTTTGCGCTGTACTACCCGAACACGCCGATCCTGATGTTCCTGCTGTTCCCCGTGCCGGCGAAGTACTTCGTGATGATCCTCGGCGCGATCGCCTTCATCTCCGCGCCGCGCGGCAGCGGCGTCGCACACATCACCCACCTCGGCGGGCTGCTCGCCGGCTATCTCTATCTGCGGCGGCTGCGCGGCGGCGCCGCGGGGGGCGGCGGGCTGGTGGACGAGCTCAGGTACCGCTACGTGCGCTGGAAGATGAATCGCCTCCGCCGGCGTTTCGAGCTGCACCCCGGCGGTTTCGACCGCGACCCGGACGACCGGATCCACTAGGCGCTTGCGCCAGGACGACGAGCTCGAACGTATCCTCCACCGCTTCCGCCTGGTGCGGCAGGCCGGACGGCACGTGCAGCACCTCGCCGTCGCGCACCGTGACGTCCCGCCCGGCCACGCGGCAGCGCAGCGCCCCTTTCAAGACATAGAGCATCTGCTCCGCCTCGTGGACGTGCAGCGGAACGTGCGTGCCGCGCTTGAGATACGCCTGGATCAGCGTCTGCCGCTCGCCGGCGACCACCTTGCGGGAGACCATCGCCGTCACCTTGTCGAGCGGCAAATCGCTCCAGCAGTGGAGGGTGCTGTCGGACGCCGTCACCTTTACTGACTTCTCCTTTTTTATCTATGACTTACGGCTTTTGTACATGACCCGAGGCCGGTCGTCGGGGTCCGGTCCGCGCTTGCCTCAATGGTATAATTACGGATCGTGCACATGCACCTCGCAACGGGCCGGACAGCATCGCGCGACGCCTCCCTGGATTCTGCACCATGAAGGCTTCGCCGGTCACCAACGCGGCCTCCGCCGTCACCTCGTCGGCCACGGATACCTGGGGCGGACTGTCGCGCGCCGAGTGGCACCACGTATACCGCACGATGCTGCTCTCCCGGCGCCTCGACGACAAGGAAATCCAGCTCAAGAACCAGAGCCGGACTTTCTTCCAGATCAGCAGCGCCGGACACGAGGCGATTCAGATAGCGGCCGGCATGACCCTGCGCGCGGGGCATGACTGGTTCTTCCCCTACTACCGCGACCGCACGCTGTGCCTGACGCTTGGCGTCACGCCGTACGAAATGCTGCTGGCCGGCATGGCGGCCGAGGCCGATCCGTCCTCGGGCGGCCGCCAGATGCCGGCGCACTGGAGCTCGCCGCAACTGCACATCGTATCGCCCTCGAGCTGCTGCGCGACCCAGTGCCTGCACAGCGTCGGGGCGGCCGAAGCGAGCGAGATTGCCCGCAGCATCCCGGAGCTCGCCAAGATCATCGGCGACCGCGGCGACGAGGTCGCCTTCGTGGCGCTCGGCGACGGCTCGACGAGCGAGGGCGAGTTCTGGGAATCGCTCAACACGGCGTGCACCAGGCGGTTGCCGGTCATCTACCTCGTCGAAGACAACGGCTACGCGATCTCGGTGCCGGTCGAGGTGCAGACGCCCGGCGGAGACATCGCGCACGTGGTCGAGTCGTTTCCCGGCCTGCGCGTGATCCGCACCGATGGCACCGACGTGGCCGCCAGCTTCGCCGCCATGCGCGAGGCCGCGGCGCACGCGCGCGGGCGTGGGGGGCCGGTGCTGGTCCGCGCCGCGGTCACGAGGCTGTACTCGCATTCGATGTCGGACGATGAGCGCGCGTACCGGAGCGCCGCGGAGCGCAAGGACGAAGAGGCGCGCGACCCGCTGACCCGCTGTGCGGCGGTGCTTGCGGACCGCGGACTGGCCACCCCCGAGGAGTTGACAGCTATCGCGACCGACGTCGATCGCGAGATCGACGACGCGGTCGACCGCGCGCTCCAGGCGCAGCAGCCCGATCCCTCCACCGCCACGCGCTACGTCTATTCGCCCTCGGTGGACCCCGCGTCGTCCGAGTTCGAGGTCGCGGCGGATGCCGCCGGCGACGCCGCGCCGGTCACGATGATCGCGTCCATCAACCGTACGTTGAAGGACGAGATGGCGCGCGACGCGCGGATAGTGATCTTCGGAGAGGACGTGGCGGACGCCAGCCGGAGCGCGGTGCTGTCCGAGGTTACCGGCAAGGGCGGCGTGTTCAAGGCCACGCTCGGCCTGCAGCGATCGTACGGCGAGACCCGCGTCTTCAACTCGCCCCTGGCCGAGGCAAACATCGTCGGCCGGGCCATCGGCATGGCCGTCCGGGGCTTGAAACCGGTGGTCGAGATTCAGTTCTTCGACTACATCTGGCCGGCGATGATGCAGATCCGCGACGAGCTGACGATGCTGCGCTACCGGTCGAACAACGCGTACTCGTGCCCCGTCGTGATCCGCGCACCGATCGGCGGCTACCTGCGCGGCGGTTCGCTGTACCACTCCCAGTCGGGCGAGAGCATCTTCGCCCACTGCCCGGGGTTGCGCATCGCGTTCCCGTCGAACGCCGCGGACGCCGCCGGCCTGCTGCGCACGGCGATCCGCTGCGACGATCCGGTGCTGTTCCTGGAGCACAAGCACCTGTACCGCCAGACCTACAACAAGGCCGCCTATCCGGGACCGGACTACACGTTGCCGTTTGCCCGGTCCGCTGTCCGGCGCGAAGGCAACGACATCACCGTGGTCACGTGGGGGGCGCTGGTGCAGCGCACGCTGCTCGCGGCCGAGCAGGCCGCGCAGGCCGGGATCGACGTACGGGTGGTCGACCTGCGGACGATCGCCCCCGTCGACTGGGACGGGATAGCCGCGGCGGTCAAGTCGACCAGCCGCGTGGTCATAGCGCACGAGGACCAGTTGACGTGCGGCTTCGGCGCGGAGCTCGCGGCGCGCATCGCCAGCGAGCTGTTCGAGCATCTGGATGCGCCGGTGAAGCGCGTCGGAGCCCTCGACTGCCCGGTCGCCTACAGCCCGGTGCTGGAACAGACGATCCTCCCCCAGTCGTCGGACATCCTCCAGGCAATCCGCGAGGTCGCTGAGTATTAGAGGTCCCGCCGTGATGCGCTGCCTGCTGCTCACGCTCGTGCTGACGGCGGGTGCGGCGGCGGCGCAATGGTCACGGCCGGCCGAGGAGTTGCGCTCCAGCGGCGGGCTGCCGCCCCACGTGGTCGGGCAGTTCCGCGAACCCGTCGCCTTCCAGCAGGGGCCGTCCGGCGACCGCTACGTCTTCGACCGCCGTGCACACCGTGTCTTCCGGATAGGTGCGGACGGCGAGGCCGTCGAGCTCGTGCAGATTGGACCCGAGGACGGCCGGCTGCTCGGCGCCAGCGCATTTCACCTCGGACCGGACGGCCGCTTCGTCGTCGCCGATGCACCCGACGGGCGCGAGCGGGTGCAGATCTTCGAGGGCGACGGGACGCGCCTGGGAGGATTCCGCCTGCCCGGCCGCGCCGCGCCGCGGATCACCCTGGGCGAGCTCGTGCTGACCGGCATCGCCTCGCTGCAGTTCACCGGCCGCACGATCGTCATGAGCCAGCCCGAGCTGGGCGGCCTGTTCACCGAGTTCAACCTCGCCGGGCATGCGTACCGCACGCTCGGCGTATTCCGCCGGACCGGGCACGAAGCGGACCGCGACGTGCATCTGGCGCTCAACAGCGGCCTGCCGCTGGTGATTCCGGACGGCGGCTACTACTTCGTCTTCCAGGCGGGCGTACCGCTATTTCGGAGGTACGACAGCGGCGGGAAGCTGCTGTTCGAGCGGCACATCGAAGGCCCCGAGCTCGATCCGCAGCTAGCGGCGCTGCCCACTGTCTGGCCCCGGCGGCCGGGGTCCACCGGCCGGGCGCTGCCCATCGTGCCGCCCACGGTGCGGGCGGCGGCCGTCGACCCGGACGGCTACCTGTGGATCGCCCTCACCGTCCCGTACGTGTACGTCTACGACCCGCGGGGAGACAAGGTGCGCACCCTGCTGCTCCGCGGCGCCGGGATCCTGAATCCGACCAGCCTGGCGTTCGCCGGCCGCGACCGGTTGCTCGTAACGCCCGGTTGTTACGAATTCACGGTCCGCTGACGGCGCCGGACGAGCTCAGCTCGGCGACGAACACCGTCACCGCCTTGCCGAGCAGCTTCACGCGGCTGCCTTCCACCTCTACTCGCACCACGCCGCCGCGCGGCGACACCTGGCGCGCGGCGAGCGCGGCCTTTCGCAGCCGGGCCTGCCAGTACGGGCCAAGGCAACAGTGCGCGGATCCGGTCACGGGATCCTCGTCGATGCCGGCCGCCGGGGCGAAGAAGCGGGAGACGAAATCGAAATCGGGCTCGGCGCTGCGGGCGGTGACGATCACGCCGCGCGCGTCGACGGCGCGCAAGCGGTGCATGTCGGGACGCAATCCGCGCACCGCGGCCTCGGAATCCAGCTCCGCCAGAAAATCGAAGCGGTTCCGTCCAAGATAGCGCGGCTCCGCGCCGAGCGCCTCGATCAGGCCCGGCGGCGGCTCGGCCGGCTCCTCCGAAAGCGCCGGGAAGTCCAGCTCAATCCAGCCCTCGTGCACGCGGGCGGCCAACACGCCGGATCGCGTATGGAAGCGGATCTCCGCCCCCGGCACGCACTCGCCCCGTTCCCACAGCACGTGCGCGGACGCCAGCGTGGCGTGTCCGCACAGGTCCACCTCCACCGCGGGCGTGAACCAGCGCAGATCGAACCCGCCGTCCGCGCGGCGCTGCAGGAACGCCGTCTCCGACAGGTTCATCTCGCCCGCGACGCGCTGCATCCAGACCTCGCCGCGGGGCTCCGGCAGCAGGCATACGGCGGCCGGGTTGCCGGCGAAGACGGTATCCGTGAAAGCGTCGACCTGCGTGATGATCATGCGCTCCGGCGGGACGCCGAGTGAGGCAGTGTACAGGACGGCGGCGGTTGCCGGCCGGAGGGGCGTCTGGTATCATTGGTCGTTTTGTTTCGGCTCTGGAAGCGCCGCATTGTCAGGGCGCTTCCGGGGAAAGCGGCCGGTGGTCGAACATGCGCCGTGGCGAGTGTTCGCAGTGCCCGACGAGCGAGACCCGTTTCTGGCGCGCTCACTGCAGTTTCTGCAAGCAAATCTGCGCCAGGCAGGGCCCGCGGCGACGGCCAGCTATTCGCTGATCGGCGCAATCGTTCTGCTGGGCGGAGCCGGGCACCTGGTGGACCGCTGGCAGGGAACGGACCCGTGGGGCCTGCTGGCGGGGCTGCTCATCGGGCTGGTCGTCGGCTTCTACGAGCTGGCGAAGGCAGTCTGGAGGCCGTGACCGATGCGGGTGTTATGGCTGGCCGCCGCACTCGTGGTCGCGGCCGGCGGCGGCGTTGCGGCGCTCGCGCCCGGGGCGGCCCTCGAGGTGGGGCTGGGTGTGGCGGGGCCGCTGGTGGTGGCTGTGGGTTCGCTGGCGCTGATGGACCGCACGTACAAACGCAGCCCGGAGCGGCTGACGCGCCTGCTGGTGCGCGCGTTCCTGGCGAAGCTGGTTTTCTTCGGCCTCTACATGACCGTGACCGTCAGCATGCTGTCGCTCGACGTCGCCTGGTTCGCCGGCAGCTTCACCGTCTCGTTCGTCGCGCTGCACCTGGCTGAAGCACTGCATCTCCAAGGGCTGTACACCGGCTGACCCCGCTTACATGAACATGCTGCAACCGGACCACGCAGAACCGACGGCGCACGGAGCCGATCACGCCGAGGGCGGCTTCGACGCCGGCGAAACGATCATCGGGCACGTGGCGAACAGCTCGTTCGAGCATCCGATTCTGCACCTGCCGGTAGTCTTCGGCATTGACTTCTCCATCACGAAGCATGTCTTCATGCTGCTGCTCGTCGCGACCGTCGTCTTCCTGGGCGTAACGCTGACCGTAAGGCGCTACCTGCGGCAGGATCGGCTCGTGCCGGCCGGCTTCATGAACGCCCTGGAGTTCGTCGTCGAGTTCATCCGGGATTCGATAGTGCTGCCGAACGTGGGCGCGAAGTACGTGCGGACGTGGGCGCCGCTGGTGCTCACGTTCTTCTGCTTCATCCTGGCCGCCAACGTCGCCGGGCTGATTCCGATGTTCGAGGTGGTCGGCCTGATCGACCACTACGTGCTGCACACCGGCGAGCATTCGGTGATCAAGAACATGATCCACGGCGGTCCGACCGCCACCGCCAACTTCAACGTGACGGCGGCGCTGGCCACCATCACGTTCATCGCGATCATCGTCGCGGGCACCCTGGCGCACGGTTTCATCCAGCACTGGATCAACCTGGTGCCCCACGGGCTCGCGTGGCCGCTCTACATCCTGTTGATCCCGATCGAGGTGATGGGCATGTTCGTCAAGCCGTTCGCGCTGACGATGCGGCTGGCGGCCAACATGACCGGCGGGCACATCGCCATCCTGGCGATCCTGTCGTTCGTGTTCCTGTTCAACGAGATATTTTCCAGCGCCCTGGCCGGCATCGGCGTCGGCGTGCTGGTCTCGGTGCCGCTGTCGGTCGGCATCTACGCCCTGGAGATCATTGTCGTCCTCGTCCAGGCGTACGTCTTCACCCTGCTCTCGGCCGTGTTCATCGGCATGGCCATCAACGTGCACCACTAGACACCCAGCAAACGGAGGTTATCCGCATGGAAGTCCTGCACTACTTCGGCGCCGCGATTGGACTCGGGCTGATCGTCATCGGCGCGGGATTGGGCATCGGACGGTTCGCCGCCGCTGCCGCCGAGGGCATCGCCCGCCAGCCGAATGCGGCTGCGCAGATCACGGGCGCCGTCAACCTGCCGCTCTTCCTGCTCGAGGGCGTTGCGATTCTGGCCGAGGTCTTCGTGCTGCTGATCGTCCTGCTCAGGTAGGGAACAATCATGGACAATCCGCTCGTCCAGCCCGATCCCGGGCTGTTCTTCTGGACCATCGCGGTCTTCCTGGTGCTGCTGTACCTGTTGAAGCGGTTCGCCTGGGGACCGCTGCTCGCGGCGCTCGACGAGCGCCAGGCCGGCATCCGCAAGTCGCTCGACGACGCCGACCGGGCGCGCAAGGAACTTGAGCAGGTTCAGCAGGAATCGGAGGCGATCGTCGGCAAGGCGCGCGCCGAGGCGGACGCCATCGTCTCGGATGCGCGTGCGGGCGCGGCGACGCTGCGCGATGACCTGCGCCGGCAGGCGCAGGCAGAGGCGCAGTCGATCGTGCAGAACGCCGAGCGTCAGATCCAGCAGGAGCGGGATCGGGCGCTGCAGCAGATACGCCAGGAGGCGGTGGACCTGTCGCTGATGATCGCCTCCAAGCTGATCCGCCGTAACCTCACCGCCGAAGACAACGCCGCCCTGATCGACGAAGCGCTCAAACAGGTCCAGCCGCCCGCCGGGAACTGACGCGCCTGCCGCACGGCAATGCTCCGGCGGGTGGCACCGGACCGCCCGGCGACGGCTCCCGCCGGCACCACGGCCACGGGCGGCTCGGTCTAGCCCGCATTTCTCACCAACCTTCTGCTGCGGCCGCCGATCCGCTCGCTGTGGCGGGCAGTACTCCCTCATGCCGCTTCGACGTAGTCACGGCTACGCCTGCAGCGTCGTTCAGTCCGTGCGACCCACCACACCGGCGCCTCGACGCCCTCGCGACGAACGCAGGTGAGAAATGCGGGCTTGCCGGGTTGCCGCTACGGACCCAGCAGACTGGCGGGGATTACCGCGATGCCGTCGCGCCGGCGATAGGCGTCGGCACCGGTCGTGACAATTGCGGCATCGAGCAGTTGGGGACCGATACGGTCGCCCAGACGGCACAGCGCACGCACGTCGCGGTCGCCGACCGCGGCCGCCAGCTTCACCTCGACGGCCACAACCCGCTGGTCGCCGCGCACCACGACGAGATCCACTTCGAGCTCACCGCCCCACGTCCGCAGGTGATTCACGGTGGCTTCCGCCGCCTGGGCGTACACCCGCAGGCTCTGGGTGACGAGCGATTCGAACAAGGCGCCGAGCAGGGTCCCGGCACGGGGTATCGCAGGAACGACTGGCGCCGGCTCCAACAGGGCGCCAGCATCCACGCCCAGCACCCGCGCCGCCAGCGCCGGGTCCGCCAGGTGGTGCTTGGAGGCGACGTTGAGCCTGGAAAGCTGTCCGCCGCCCGGCAGCCAGGGGAGAACAGGGTCGAGAATACGGAGCCGCTCCAACGTATCCCGGTACGGGCGCATGGTGGAGCGCGCCGGCTTGTCTCCCTCGCCGGCAGTCGAGGCGTCGCGGATCCTGTCGTAGCTCGTGCTGGTGGCCGTGGCAGCGGAGTATGCCCGCAGCCAGCGCCGCAGCATGGCCGGGTTGCGGGTGCGGACGCCTTGTTCGGGAAGCTCGCGGTCGACGATCCGGTCGATGTAGCCGTCGAGCTCCGCACGTCGGGCGCGACCCGAACTGCCGCGCATGCCGGGAAACCCGCCGGCCAGGATTTCCTCCACGTAGCGCTCCAGGCCGACCCTGGTGTGGCCGGCGATCACGGGCCGGGCGCCGGTGAGCAGGGCCGCCAGACTCGCCGACGGCGTGTCCACCCCGCGCTCGGCGAGCGATAACGGCCGCATCCTGACCGTAACGATGCGTCCGGCTCCCGAGTGGGTGCCGGTCATGTCGTCCGAGGCGGATCCGGTGAGAATGAACCGCCCGGGCCGACGGGCAGCGTCCACCGCACGGCGGACCAGATCCCAGGACGGCGGATAGCGTTGCCATTCGTCGATGAGAACAGGCTCCACGCCTCGCACGAGCCGATCCGGTTCCGCCTGAATCACTTCTACCGCGCCCGGCCGATCGAGCTCGCGGTAGGTCGCCGCCCGGCGGCGGGCGGTTTCCGTCTTGCCCACCCCCTTGGCGCCCTCGATGCTGACCGCAGGTAGATCCGCGAGGAGCGCGCTCAACTCCCCGTCGACGATTCGGGGCAGGTAACGCTGCGTTGCCGTGTCGTCGTTCATGACCCGGAAACACTACCATACATCGGGAATCTACACTACTATCCATCGAACGATTACGCTACATTCCATCGCATGCGTTGGTCGCGGAACGAGGGCACTTACCGGCAGTGCTCCGGCGGGTGGCGGCGCGCGGTCCAGCCCGGACGTCTCACTGACCGCCGAAACACCGTGAAGCATTTCGATCCTCAAACTGCCAACGCACTGCAGCTCGACCAAATACGCCGCCACGGCCGGTCCCATCGCGATCTCCCAGCGGCCGCTGCCTCATCGTCTGGTCACCATGATTACCCGGCCGCCACCGGGCCATCGCCGGGCAGCAGGAATTCGCACGACAGACCCGGCGCCCGGCCAATGCGGGCGTCGAGCGTCGCCAGGGGTACGGCGAGCACCTCGGCACACGCAACGTACCAGGCATCGTAGGTGGTCAGGTTGGAACGCAGCTCCCAGATCCGCGGAGCGAACGGTTCGAAGCTCAACAACTCGATCTGAAGGTCGACGACGTCCCGATAGCCGGCCGTCGCCTCCAGGCTGGAAATCTCGCCCGCCAGTTCGGCCCGCCGCAGCACGTTGCCGACTTCGACCGGTACCAACTGCGGCGCGATCAGGTGTTTGTCGGCGATCACCCTGCGGGCCCAGTCGCCGTCGGGTCCGGTGTCGATCACCGCTGCAACGAGCACCGAGGCATCGACAACGACCGGCGCCATGGCATCTCAACGCCGGCCGGCATCGAGATGACGGAGAATCGCGCCGGCCGCCAAGCGCGTCCCCGTGATGCTCTGGCGCTCGCCCACCCGTTCGAGCCATCGATCGATGGACGGCCTCGACGCCAATCGTTCGAGCTCGCCGCGCAAGTACTCCTGCATCGACTTGTGGGCCAGGGCGGCCCGGGCGGCGAGCTCGTCACGCACTGCTTCCGGAACGTTGCGCACCGTGATTTGAACAGCCATGCTGTCATTATGAAGCTGTTGCTGTCTGTATGCAATTGCGCACGTTGGAGGTCACGATGAGGGTGACGCCACTCCGGCGTCGAGCATCTCTTCCAGCAGGTCGTCGTCGCTGCCCAACGGTTTCACTACCGAGAACAGGTACAGGTCGGCCAGGGTGGTGGATGGTTATGGCCTTCATACATGTGCCTTCGGGAGACCCGGCGAGGAGACGATGGCGACGGTGTCGGAAACGAGTTTTATCGCGACCCGGCCGTCCAGGGGTCGACGATTTCGATACCCGTATTGCGAAACTCGCGGGCGTTTCGCGTAACGACCCCGAGTCCGCGGCAGGCGGCCGCCGCCGCGAGAAACGCGTCCGGCACATGATCGTCGAGCGGCTCTCCCCGGCGGCGCTTCTCCTCCATGATTCGAGCGCACGCCTCGGCGTCGGCCAGGGTCGATTCGACAATCCGATCCTCGAACAGCTCGTCGAGCAGATCCCGGAAACGTGCCTCGAGGTCGCGCCGGCGCCGGCCGGGCGACAAGCGGCCGATGCCGTCGAGGATCTCCCAGACGGTGATGGACGCGAGGCCGATACCCTCGCCGGCGATCGAATCGAGAAAGGCTGCGACGCGCGGCTCCGGAGTCGGCCGCATCATCTCCGAAACCACGTTCGCGTCGAGCAGCCAGGCGACTGGTGAGGTCACGTCCCGGTCCCGTCGACGAGCTCGACCGGCTTGTAGCCGTAACTCCGTCGCGGCAACTCGATCCCGTGCTCCGGTCCGAAATGCCGTCCGAAGACCTCGGACGGCTTCGGCCGGAGCTCGGTCTTCACGCGCTTCTCGCGAATGAGACGACGGACGAACTCTTCCATCGAGACGCCGACGTGCCGCGCCTCGCGCTTCAGCCACGACTTGTCTCGCGGCTCTATATCGCGAATGGTGATGGTAGTGCTCATCGTGGCGACCGTCCGCGCCGGACGGCATTTCGGCCCAAGCGGCCAACGCATGCTAGCAATATTTGCTATCAAACACAACGAGAGAGCGTAGGGCGTGATTTTGCAACCCACGCTCGGTTCCGGCGCCTACCCTCCTACTATCCGGATCTTCACGCGGGGCGCCACGCAGGTCAATGCTCCGGCGGGTGGCGCCGGGCGGTCCGGCGGGGCGAGCGCGCACAGGCACGGTACAGGCTTCCGAACACGGCACCGTCGGTCCAAGAAAGTCCTTGCCGGCACGTGGAAGGGCGACGTAAACGTGAGTCAGCAATCCACGGCCAAACGTCGGAGCGCGCCTGGCAGTTGCTGGGCCGGTACTTGATGGCCGGAGCCCGAATGACGAAGACCACGGGGTGCGCCCCGAGCGCCGCCGGCCCGCCCGGTGACGGGTCCCGCCGGCACCACAGCGACGAGCGAGGTGGGGACAGCTACTGCAGCGCCGCTGACGTAACGGAGGCGCCGAGAGATCCGGCGACGGCCTGGGCCTGCTCGAACAGCAGTTGCGGATAGATGCCGAAGAGGATCGTGCCCACCACGGCGACGGTCAGCGTCGTCACCATGGCCGGCCCCATGGCGATCTCCGACCCGGCCGCCTCCTCCTTGAAGAACATGAACACGACCACGCGGAGGTAGTAGTAGAGCGAGATGGCGCTGTTGATCACGCCCACCACGGCCAGCCAGATGAAGCCCTGATCGATCGCCGCGCCGAACACCCAGACCTTGCCCATGAAGCCGGCGGTGGGCGGGATTCCGCCCAGCGACAACATGAACAGCAGCATCGCAACTGCCGCCGCCGGGGCGCGCGCGAACAGGCCGCTCATGTCCTTGAGCTCGTCGCCCACCACGTCATGCCGGCGCAGCATCGTCACGACGGCAAACGCGCCGAGCTGCATGAACAGGTAGACCCACAGGTAGACCAGCGCCGCCACCACGCCCCGCTCGGTCGCCGCCACCACGCCGATCAATATGTAGCCGGCGTGGGCGATCGACGAATAGGCGAGCATCCGCTTCATGTTGCTCTGCGTGATGGCCGCGATGTTGCCCACCGTCATCGTGACCACGGCCAGGAACGCGAATATCACCTGCCAGTCCGGCGTGAGCGCGCCCATCCCTTCGACGAAGATGCGCAGCAGCATCGCGAACGAGGCCGCCTTCGAACCCACGGACAGGAACGCTGTCACCGGCGTCGGCGCGCCCTCGTACACGTCCGGCGCCCACATGTGGAACGGCACTGCCGCGATCTTGAAGCCCATGCCGGCCGCCAGCAGGATCAGCGCCGCCGCCAGCAGCAGGCTGCGATCCTGCCCGGCGAGCGCCTCGGCTATGCCGTCGAGCCGGGTCGTGCCCGTGACGCCGTACAGCAGCGACATGCCGTACAGCAGGATGCCCAGCGAAAAAGCGCCGAGCAGGAAATACTTGACGGCGGCCTCGTTCGACTTGTGGCTCGGCTTGAGGTAGCCGGCCAGCACGTAGAACGCGATTGCCATCGTCTCCAGGCCGATGAACAGGGTGATCAGGTCGACCCCGCTGGCCATGAACATCATCCCGAGCGCGGCGCACAGGATGAGGAAGTAGTACTCCGCGGCCGGCACGCCTTCGACGCGCAGGTAGGGCGCGGACATCAGCAGCGTAAGCGCCGCGGAAACCAGGAAGATCGCCTTGAAGAACAGGGCGAAGCCGTCGATCGCCAGCAGTCCGCGCGACACGGTCGTGTCGACCCCGGCGAACGACGCCAGCACGAGCCCGCTCACGACCAGCGTTCCCAGCGAGATGCCGAACAGCAGGTCGCCGCGGCGCGGCACGATGATGTTGACCAGCAGGACCAGCAGCGCGCCGCCCGTGAGGATCAGCTCGGGCAGGAGATAGTAGAAGTCGGCGGCCGAGTAGCCGAGCGCCTCCATTACCTGGCGCCTCCGCGGACCGGACCGCCGTCAGCCTGCGCCGCGGTGTCGAGCGCGACCGCTGGATCGTCGGCGCCGTCGCCTGCCACCGCCGCCAGCCGCGGCGTGTAGTCGTTGTTCACCCGCTCCATGACGTTGTCGACCGACGTCTCCAGCCGATCCAGGAACGGCTTGGGATAGAGGCCGATCCAGACGGCCAGGATGAGCAGCGGCACGAACGTCCAGATCTCGCGCAGGCTGAGGTCGGGCAGGCTCTCGTTCTTGGGATTGTCTACGTTGCCGAACATCGTGCGCTGGTACAGCCAGAGCATGTAGGCGGCGCCCAGGACAATGCCGCTGGCGGCAACGAACGCCCAGAACTTGCTGACGACGAAGATGCCCTGCAGGATCAGCACCTCGCCGATGAAGCCGTTGAGCGTCGGCAGTCCGATCGAGGACATCGTCATCACCAGGAAGATCGCCGCGTAGACCGGCATGACCTTCGACAACCCGCCGTACTCCGCGATGGCGCGCGTATGGCGCCGCTCGTAGACGATGCCGACGATCAGGAACAGCGCCCCGGTGGAGATGCCGTGGTTGAGCTGCTGCACGATGCTGCCCGTGATGCCGACCGGCGTCAGGGCGAACATGCCCAGCATCACCATGCCCATGTGGCTGACGCTGGAGTACGCCACCAGCCGCTTCCAGTCCTTCTGCGCCATCGCCACGAGCGCGCCGTACACGATGCCGACGATCGACAACGCGGCCACCACCGGCACGAAGGCCACCGTCGCCTCGGGCAGGATCGGCAGGCTGAAACGGATGAAGCCGTACGTGCCCATCTTCAGCAGCACGGCCGCCAGGATGACCGATCCGGCGGTCGGGGCGTCCGTATGGGCGTCCGGCAGCCACGTGTGGAACGGGAACATCGGCACCTTGACGGCGAAGCCGAGGAAGAATGCCAGGAAAATCCACCACTGCAGGTCGTACGGAATGCCCAGCTCGTGGAACTGCGTGACGTCGAACGTGTACACGCCGGTCACGCTGTGGTGGTAGAAGTAGACCGCCAGGATGCCGAGCAGCATGACGACGCTGCCGACCAGCGTGAACAGGAAGAACTTGATGGCCGAGTAGAGCCGGTTGTCGCTGCCCCAGATGCCGATCAGGAAGTACATCGGCACCAGCATCACTTCCCAGAACAGGAAGAACAGCAGGAAGTCGAGCGCCATGAACGCCCCGAGCATCCCGGTCTGGAGCGCCAGCAGGAAGACGTAGTACTCCTTCACCCGCACGGTGATGGCGGTCCACGACGACAGCACCGCGATGACGCCCATCAGGGTCGTCAGCAGGATCAGCAGCACGCTGAACCCGTCCACCCCCAGGAAGTAGTCCGCGCCGATAGACGGGATCCAGGCGTGGCGCTCCACGAACTGCCAGCCGGCGTCCTGCGTGTCGTACATGAACCAGAGCGGCAGCGAGACAAGGAACCCGACCCCGACGGTGACATTGGAGATCAATCGGATCAGGTGCTCGCTCTGGCGGTTGACGAACAGCAGCACCAGCACGCCCGCGAGCGGGGTGAACAGGATCAGCGACAGCAGCGGGAATTCGGCGGCGTTGCTCATGGCTATTGATGCGGGGTCAGCGCCCGACTAGGAACCAGGTCACGAACGCGAACACGCCAACCAACGTGGCGAACGCATAGTTCTGAATGAGGCCGGTCTGCGCCCGGCGGAAGCCGTAGCTCCCCTCCCGGCAAATCCAGCCGACAAGGTTTACGAGTCCGTCGACCACGTACTTGTCGAGCACATGGGAAATCATCGCGGACGCCCGGGTGGCCCAACCCGTGCCGTTGACCGCGCCGTCTACGACGCCGCCATCGAAGCGCCACAGGCCGCGCGCGCTCGACATCGAACCGCTCACGACCGTCGCGTCGTACAGCTCGTCGACGTAGTACTTGTTGGTGAGCAGGCGGTGCGTGCCGGCAAGCCGCGTTGCGAGCTCGTCGGCCGCTTCCGGCCGCTGCACGTAGTTCCGGTACGCGAACAGGATGCCGCCGGCGGCGAGCAGCACCGAGAACGCCATCAGCGCCCACTCCACCTCGTAGTGGTGAGCCGCCTCGGCCGCGTGCGCGGCGCCCGGCACGGTGAAGCTGGGCTCCAGGAAATGCTCGATCATGTTGCTGCCGCCGAGCGCCGCCGGTACGCCGACGAAACCCGCGAACACCGCGCCGACCGCCAGCGCCACGAGCGGCCAGGTCATCAGCCGCGGCGACTCGTGCGGCCCGTGCCAGGCATGCCCGTGACCGTCGCCGTGGCCCTCCGCGTCGGGCGCCGGGCCGCGGTACTCGCCGAAGAACGTCATGTAGATCAGGCGGAACATGTAGAACGCGGTCATGGCCGCGGTCACCGCGCCGAGGCCCCACAGCAGCGGGCTGTGCAGGAAGGTGCGGTACAGGATCTCGTCCTTGCTGAAGAACCCGGACAGCGGCGGGATGCCGGCGATGGCCACCGCGCCGATGCACATCGTGGCGAACGTCAGCGGCATGTGCCGGCGCAGCCCGCCCATCCGCCGCATGTCCTGCTCCTCGTTCATCGCGTGGATGACCGAGCCGCTGCCGAGGAACAGCAGCGCCTTGAAGAACGCGTGCGTCATCAGGTGGAACGCGGCGGCGGCGAACGCTCCGACCCCCGTGGCGAGGAACATGTAGCCGAGCTGCGACACCGTGGAGTAGGCGAGCACGCGCTTGATGTCGGTCTGCACCAGCCCGATGGTGGCCGCCATCAGCGCCGTGACCACGCCGATTGCCGCCACGACCTCCATCACCATCGGCGCGTGCGTGAACAGCACCGCGTTGCGGCAGACCATGTAGACGCCGGCCGTGACCATCGTCGCGGCGTGAATCAGCGCCGAGACCGGCGTCGGCCCTTCCATGGCGTCCGGCAGCCAGACGTAGAGCGGTATCTGCGCGCTCTTGCCCGTCGCGCCGATGAACAGCAGCAGGCAGATGAGCGAGATCACGCCGAATCCGACGGCCGCGGTCTCCACGGGCAGCGCCGCCGCCGCCACGGCCACCTCGCGGAAGTCGAGCGTGCCGAACGTGAAGAAGACGAGGAAGATGCCGAGGATGAAACCCCAGTCGCCGATGCGGTTGACGATGAACGCCTTCTTGCCGGCGTCCGACGCGCTCTTCTTCTTGTACCAGTAGCCGATCAGCAGGTAGGAGCAGAGGCCCACGCCCTCCCAGCCGACGAACATCACCAGGAAGCTGCTCCCCAGCACGAGGATCAGCATGAAGAAGCAGAACAGGTTCAGGTAGCAGAAGAAGCGCGCCACGCCGCCGCGCGGCTCGTGGTCGATGTAGCCGATCGAGTAGATGTGGATGAGCAGGCCGATGCCGGTGACGACCAGCAGCATCATGCCCGACAGCGGGTCGAGCGTGAACGCCCACGGCACCTCGAACGAGCCGATGCCGTTGGCCGTCTCGAGCGGGATGGGCGGGATCCAGCTCGCCACGGTCACCTTGTGGTAGCGCTCCGCCGAGCCGAGCAACTGCACGAACGCGACGACGCTCAGCAGGAACGCGGCGGCCATCGCGCCGGTCGCCACCAGCCCCGCCGTGCGCTTGCTGAACGAGCGTACGCCCACGAGGCCGTTGAGGGCGGCGCCGATGCCCGGGATGAGAGGTATGAGCCAGATGAAATCCATCGCTACCACCGCATCAGGCTCATCTCGTCGATGTTCACGGTCTCTTTGTTGCGGTAGAAGGCAATGATGATGCCGAGCCCGACCGCCGCCTCCGCCGCGGCCACCGCGATGACGAACACCACGAATACTTGTCCAATCAGGTTCTGCAGCTGATCCGAGAGCGCGACCAGGTTGATGTTGACCGCGTTGAGGATCAACTCGATCGACATGAAGATGATGATGATGTTGCGCCGCACGAGCACGCCTATCACGCCGATCATGAACAGCGCCGCCGAGAGCACGCTGTAGTGAAGCGGTGTTATCTCCAGCACTTGATACCTACAGGTTCTTCTTGGCCAGCACGATGGCGCCGATCATCGCCACCAGCAGCAGCATCGACGCCACCTCGAACGGAATCAGGTACTCCGTGTAGAGCACCCACCCCAGCCGCTCCGTATTGAGCATCGCATCGCCGGCCAGCCGCGGCGGAAAGTCCGATGCCGCCTGAGCCGGCGGCGCGCTGCCGTTGGCCGACGTGTACCACACGATCGCGATCAGCTCGGCGAGGACGGCGCCGGCCAGCAGCAGCCCGGTCCGGGCCACCCGGCGGCTGTCGCTACGCAGTTCGGGCGCCTTCTTCAGGCTGACGAGCATCACCACGAACAGGTACAGCACGACGATGCCGCCGGCGTACACGAGCACCTGGATCACGGCCACGAACTGCGCGCTCAAGGTCACGTAGAGGATGGCGACCAGCAGGAAGTTGAGCACCAGGAACAGCACGCTGTGCACCGCGCTGCGCGCCGTGATCACCATGATCCCCAATCCGAGGATCAAGGTCGCCAGCAGGTAGAACACGAACGCTTCCATCGGCTACAGGACCACCTTCGCAATGCCGGTCAGCACGAGGTTGCCGATGGCGATGGGAATGAGCACCTTCCAGCCGATAGCCATCAACTGGTCGTAGCGGTAGCGCGGGAACGTGGCGCGGATCCAGACGAACAGGTAGAGGAAGAAGAAGATCTTGCCGCAGAACCATACCCAGCCGGGAATCAGGTCCAGAAACGCGAGGGCCTCGACGTTCGGGAACGGCCGCATCCAGCCGCCGAAGAACATCAGCGCCACGATCGCCGAGATGACGATGATGTTGGCGTACTCGGCCAGGAAGAACAGCGAGAACCGCATGCCGCTGTACTCGGTGTGGAAGCCGCCCGTCAACTCCGTCTCGGCCTCCGGCAGGTCGAACGGCAGGCGGTTCGTCTCGGCCAGCCCGCCGATGAACACCAGCACGCAGGCCACCGGCTGGACGAAGGCGAACCAGAGCCCCGCCTCGCGCTGCGCCTCGACGATGCCGATCATGTTCAGCGTGCCGGCGGTCAGGACGACGCTGACGAGCGTCATCACCACGGCGATCTCGTAGCTGATGAGCTGCGCCGAGGCGCGCAGGCTGGCCAGCAGCGGGTACTTGCTGTTCGAGGACCAGCCGCCGAGGATGATGCCGTACACGCCGATGGACGTCACCGAGATGATGAACAGCAGGCCGACGTTGATGTCCGCGATGTAGTACGGCTGCTCGGGACCGAACGGTATGACCGAGAACACCACCAGCGCCGGCACCAGGCTCATGATCGGCGCCAGCGTGAACACGAACCTGTCGGCGTTCGCCGGCGTGATGTCTTCCTTCAGGATCAGCTTGATCGGATCGACAATCGCCTGCAGGATGCCGTACGGGCCCACCCGCATCGGGCCCAGCCGCGCCTGCGCCCAGCCCATCACCTTGCGCTCCATCAGCACCAGGAACGTCACCGTGACGAGCAGCGCGTTCACCAGCACCGCGATCTGGAGCAGCGGAATGACGAACGTATCCAGCATGAGCTAGCGGTCCACCTCGCCGAGCACGATGTCGATGGTGCCGATGAGCGCCACCACGTCCGCCACAAGGTGCCCCTTGCACAGCCGGCTCAGCGCCTGCAGGTTGCAGAACGACGGCGGCCGGACGCGGAAGCGGTACGGGTTGGTGGAGCGGCCGTCGCTGACCACGAAGAACCCGATTTCCCCCTTCGGCGATTCGACGGCGTGGTAGGTCTCGCCGGCCGGCGGCTTGATCAGGCGCGGCACCTTGCCCATCACGGGACCTTCCGGCAGTCCCTCCACGGCCTGCCGGATGATGCGGATCGACTGCTTGAACTCTTCCAGCCGGATCAGGTAGCGGTCGTACGTATCGCCGCGCGTCCCCAGCGGAATGTCGAACTCGAACTCGTCGTACGCGGCGTTCGGCTCGTCCTTGCGGACGTCGCGCGACACGCCCGAGCCGCGCAGCGGCGGCCCGCACAGGCCCAGCGCGGTGGCCTCCTCGCCCGAGATGACGCCGATGTCGCGCGTGCGTCCGACCCAGATGCGGTTGTTCGTCAGGAGCTCCTCGTACTCGTCGAGCTTGGTCTCCATGACGTCGCAGAAGGCGCTCACCCGCTTGTCCCAGCCGGTCGGTATGTCGAGCGGCAGCCCGCCTATGCGCATCGAGTTGTAGGTGAGCCGCGCGCCGCAGTACTCCTCGAACAGGTCGAGCACGTGCTCGCGCTCGCGGAACGAGTAGAGGAGCACGGTCATCGCGCCGATGTCCATGGCGTGCGTGCCGAGCCACAGGCAGTGGCTCGCGATCCGCTGCAGCTCGGCCAGGATGGTCCGGATGTAGCGCGCCCGCCGCGGCACCTCGACCTGCATCAGCTTCTCGACCGCCTCGACGTAGCCGAGGTTGCTGGTGGCCGCGGCGACGTAGTCCATGCGGTCGGTGAGCAACACGATCTGCGTCCAGTCGCGGTTCTCGCACAGCTTCTCGACGCCGCGGTGGATGTAGCCGATGACGCAGTCGGCGTCGACCACGCGCTCGCCGTCCAGGCGCAGCACGACGCGCAGCACGCCGTGCGTGCTCGGGTGCTGCGGTCCCATGTTCAGGACCAGCTCGTCGGTGTCGAACGCCTGTCCGATGCGCCGGGGCGCCTCAGTTGCGTCGGTCATCATTCTTCATACGTGGCGCCCCTTATACGTGGCGCCGCGGTCCGCAGCCCGCCTACTCGATCTCGCTCCCGGATTCGTCCGGGAGCTTCCACACCTGCAGCCAGTCCTGCGGATCCTCCATCAGGTACTCGCCGGGACCCTCCAGCGGATAGTCCTTGCGCTGCGGATGCCCCTGCCACTCGTCCGGCATCAGGATCCGGCGCAGATCCGGATGGTTGACGATGTTGACGCCGAACTGATCGTAGACCTCGCGCTCGAGCCAGTTCGCCGCCGGCCACAGGCCGGCTACGGACGGCACCGGGTCGCCCTCGGCGGCGCGCACCTTTATGCGCAGCCGGTGCCGGTTGAGCGTCGAATAGAGGCAGTAGATGACGTCGAACCGCTGGGCGCGCGGCGGCCAGTCGGTCGCGGTGACGTCGGCGCAGTAGTCGAAGCCGCACGCGCTGTCGTCGCGCAGGAAGCGGGCAACCTCCAGCAGCCGCTCGGCCGGCACGATGACGGACCAGTCGCCTACCCAGTACGTGAGTTGGGCAACCGCGCCGGGCACCCCGGCCTGCAGGGCGGCGACGAACCCCGGCGGGTCCATGCCTTCGGGCGGCGGCGGATCGGGCGGTCCCTTGGGCGGCTCGGGCGGCGCCTTGGGCTTCGGCTTCCGCGGCGCGGCGCCGGCTGCCGGTCCGGGGCGCGGGGGGACCGCAGGTCGGGACGGCTTTTCCGCCGGCTGGTTTGCGTCGTCCGCCATCAGGTCCACTCGAGGGCGCCCTTGCGCCATGCGTACGCGTATCCGACTATCAGGATGAACAGGAAGATCAGCATCTCGATCAGGCCGAACAACAACAGTTCGTCCATGACCACCGCCCACGGGAACATGAACACGGTCTCGACGTCGAAGATCACGAACAGCATCGCCACGAGGTAGTAGCGCACGCTGTAGCGGTCGCGGGCGTCGGTGAGCGGCTCTATGCCGCACTCGTACGGCTGCAGCTTGACCCGGTTGTAGCGGCTGGGATGCACCAGTCCGGCCACGATCAACGTGAAGATCGCGAAGCCGACGGCCACCAGGATGAACAGGAAGATCGGGATGTATGCTTCCAGCATGCTCAGCGCGGGCTCGACACCTTCCGCCCCTCGTGCAGGCGGGGCAATATTAACCCAGAGTTCCTCGTCCTGGCTCGCCTGAATTTCCCACTCGCGCCAAGCAGGCAGGCCGTTGACGTGAGGGCGCGAAATGCGGGCCGAAAACCGCGGTGTTTATAGCATGCGCCCCGGGGGGTGTCAAGGATCGCGGCGCCCGAAAAAATGCTGGCGCGCATCCAAAACTTGCCTTTTTTCTTATACTTACAACGCGTTTCCGCGGCACGCCGGACGGCGGCGGCAACGCGGTGGTCGGACGTTCGCGGGCTGGTATACTTCGAAAGGGAGACGGAGGGAGATGGCAGACGGCCGCATGGCGCTGATGGTTGCGCTCGGCGTTCTGCTCCTGGCCGCCGGGCCGGCGGCCGGACAGTCCGTCGAACGCAGCCTGGCGGTCACCGTGCTCGACGGTGACGGCTCCCCTGTACCCGATCTGGGCCCCACCGACTTCGTCGTCCGCGAGGATGGCGTGCGCCGCGAGGTGCTGCGCGTCGAGCGCGACACGGCGCCGCTCCAGATCGCCCTGCTCGTCGACACCAGCGAGGCCGCCGCGCGCGCGGTGGTCGACTTCCGCAAGGGACTCGGCGCATTCATCGCCGCCATGGACGCCGGCGACCGCGTGTCCATCATCGGCTTCGGCGGCGCGCCGCGGATCCTGGCCGCCTCCACGCTCGAGCGCGCGTCCCTGCTGGAGGCCGCCGACGGCATCTTCTCCAGCGCGGGCACTGCCGCCTACGTGCTCGACGCGATGTCCGAAACCGCGGAGGGCTTCGTCAAGCGCGAAGCGGCGCGCCCGATCATGGTGGTGCTGGCCACCGAGGGCCTCGACCACAGCTACACCGACGCGACAAGTCTGCTGCGCACGCTGCAGGACGCCGGCGTCACGGTGCACACGGTCGTGCTGACCGGACGCGGCTTCGGCAGCAATCCCGTCCGCGGCTTCGGCGGGCGGCCGGGCGCTTTCAATCCACTGACCGAGAGCCGCGGCGCGTTCGACAGCGCGCTGGCCCAGTGGCGCATCGACCGCGACATGACACTGCAGCGCAGCCCCCTGCTGACCGGCGGGCGGCGCCGCGACCTGGTTGCGCACAGCGGCGTGGAACACACCATGCGCGACGTCGCGGCCGAGATCAAGAGCCGTTACCTCGTCGTCTATGCGGCGCCGCGCGCGCTCGTACCGCCGGACGAGGTCGAGGTGCGGATGGCGCGGGACGGGTTTTCGGCCCGCGGCGTCCCTGTCGGCGCCGGGGATGATTGAGCCGATGCGATCCGCTGCCGTGATCCTGGCGGTGCTCATCGCAGTGGCGGCTCTGACTGCCGCCGCGCAGCAGAACGACGCCGACGAGGCGCTGCCGTCCTTCCGGGCCGGCGTGGACGTCGTGTCGCTCAACGTGACGGTGACCGACGCCGACAACCGGTTCATCACGGACCTCGACCGGGAGCACTTCCAGATCTTCGAAGACGGCGTGCTGCAGGAGATCACGTTCTTCAGCCGCGCCCGCCTGCCGATCGCGCTCTCGGTGCTGATCGACACGAGCGCCAGCATGGACAAGCGGATGCGTACCGCCCAGGAAGCGGCAATCGGCTTCTCGCGCAGTCTCGGGCCGGACGACCTGGCGGAGATCATCGACTTCGACGGGCGGGTCGAGATCCTCCAGAATTTCACGAACGACCTGGAGTTGCTGGGCGATGCCATCCGCCGGACGTCCGCGGGCGGATCGACCTCCCTCTACAATGCCCTCTACGTCGCGCTCAAGGATTTGAGCAAGGCGCCGTTGCGCCCGTCGGAAGTGCGGCGGCAGGCAATCGTGATGCTCTCCGACGGCGAGGATACGTCCAGTCTCATCACGTTCGACGAGGTTCTGGAGCTGGCGAAGCGCTCGGAAACCGGCATCTACACCATCGGCCTGCAGGAAGAGGAGGATGAGCGGTCCGGATTCCGCGAAGCCGACTTCGTGCTGCGGCAACTGGCGTACGAGACCGGCGGGCGCGCGTTCTTTCCCGAGGACGTGAACGATCTCCCCGCAATCTACCAGCAGATTTCGGACGAGATCTCGAGCCAGTACAGCGTCGGGTACATCTCGGCGAACCCGCTGCGCAACGGTCAGTGGCGGCAGACTGTAGTCCGCGTGGACCGGGAGCGGACCACGGCGCGCACCAAGCAGGGATACTATGCGCCGACAGGGTCCTGAGCGTCCCGCGGCACGACCGACATGAGCGCCATCCCGCTCCTGCTGTACGTTGCCGCCTCCGCGGCCTACGCCGTGCACTTCGGCCGCCGCAGCGATCTCGCCGGCCGCTGCGCGACCCTGGTGCTCGCCGCGGCCGCGCTGACCCACGTATTCGTCATCGGCATGCAGACCATGGAGAGCGGCCACCTGCCCGTCGTGGGCACCAGCGGGGCCATCTCGGGCTTCGTCGTGCTGCTCGCACTCGCCTACCTCTATACGGAGATGATGACCAGCGAGCGATCCATGGGCGTGTTCATCGTGCCGGCGATGGCCGTCCTGCAGGCCATCCCCACGGCCACCAACGCGGTCGCGTCGCGCCCGCCGGTACTGGAGAGCCAGTGGCTCGCCGTCCACGTGCTCTCGCTGCTGTTCGCCTACGCCAGCTTCGCGCTGGCCTGCGTGGTCGGCGTGACGTACGTCCTGCTGTTCAAGGAGTTGAAGGCCAAGCACCTGGGCTTCTTCTACTCGCGGCTGCCGTCGCTGCGGGTGCTGGACGTCATGAACGGCCGCGCCGTGGCGATCGGCTGGCTGTTCCTCACGCTGGGGCTCGTCGTCGGCGCGATCTGGCTGGCGCAGGTGCAGCCGGGAGCCGTAGATCCGCGCGTGCAGGCAATGTCGCTGTTCGATCCGAAGATCTCCGTGGTGCTGCTGATCTGGCTGGTCTACACGTTCGAGCTGTACGCCCGCCGTTCGCTGGGCTGGAGCGGACGCCGCGCGGCGCTGCTGTCGGCCGTCGGTTTCACGATCGTGCTGCTCAACTTCGTGCCGATCGGCTACTTCGCCACGCGCAGCCACAACTTCTACTGATGAACCTGTTTCTCCTCGGCGCCAGCCATCACAGCGCGCCGATCGATCTGCGCGAGCGGATCGATTTCACGCGCCGCGGCGTACCCGAAGCGCTCGGAGAGATCGGCCGGCGCACCGCGGTCCACGAGGCGGTCGTGCTGTCGACCTGCAACCGCTCGGAGATCTACACGGTCTGCGACAACCCGCGCCACGCGGGCCAGACGCTCACGGCGTTCATGAGCGGCTTCCACGACGTGCCCGAATCCGAGCTCGCGCCCCACCTCTACGCGCGCCACGACGCCGACGTGGTGCGCCACCTGTTCCGGGTGGCGGCCGGCCTCGATTCGCTGGTGGTGGGAGAACCGCAGATTCTGGGCCAGGTCAAGGATGCGTTCACGGACGCGGCCCGGCAGGGCCACACCGGAACCGTCCTTAACCGGCTGTTTCCCTGGTCGTTCACCGCCGGCAAGCGCGTGCGGACAGCTACCGGCCTGGGCGAAGGGGCGGTCTCGGTCAGCTACGCCGCGATAGCGCTGGCGCGCAAGATCTTCGGCAAGCTGGAAAACCTGCACGTGCTGCTGGTCGGTGCGGGCGAGATGGCCGAGCTGACGGCAACGCATCTGCGCGCCCAGCAGGTGCGCGAGATCGGCGTGGCCAACCGCACCTCGTCCCACGCGGAGGCGCTGGCCGGGCGGGTCGGGGGCACCGCCGTCCCGTGGGAGCGCGTGGCCAACGAGCTCGGCGCCTGCGACATCGTCGTGGCGGCCACCGGCTCGGCGTCGCCGATCATCACGCGCGCCGACGTGGACGCCGCGCTGCGGCCGCGGCTCGACCGGCCGCTGTTCATCATCGACATCGGCGTACCCCGCGACGTGGACCCCGCAGCGGGCGACATCGAGCAGGTGTTCCTGTACAACATCGACGACCTGCGCTCCATCGTGCAGGAGAACCTGGCGCGCCGGCAGTCGCGCCTGGACCGCGCCGAGTTGATGATCGACGACGAGGTCAACCGCTTCATGGCCTGGCTGCGCTCGCGCGCCGCCGTGCCGACCGTGATCGCGCTCCGGGAGCGGTTCGAGGCGGTGCGGCAGGCGGAGCTGGCGCGGCTGCAGCCGAAGCTCGCGGGGCTGTCCCCCGCCGCCCGCGCCCGTGTCGAGGAGGTGACGCGGCTGCTGGTCGAGAAGCTGCTCTCCTCGCCCACGGAGCGGCTCAAGGCGACCGCGGACGAAGAGGACGTGGCGGCGTACGCGGAGATGCTGAACCACCTGTTCAAGCTTTCGGAACGGCCGCAGGACGACCGCGAGACCGAGCCCGAAGCCGCGGCCGAGGCGCTGGCGGCGTTCTCCAGGGACCGGACGCGTTGAGCCTGCGGATCGGGACGCGCGGCAGTCCGCTCGCGCTGTGGCAGGCGCGCGCGGTGGAACGGGCGATTCGGGCGGCGGACGGTCCGCCCTGCGAGCTGGTCGTCATCCGCACCACCGGCGACCGCCTGGCCACCCGCGAGTTGTCCGCCATCGGCGGCAAGCGGCTGTTCGTCAAGGAGATCGAAGAAGCGCTGCTGGATGGCGGCATCCATCTCGCCGTGCACAGCGCCAAGGATCTTCCGGCGGAGCTGCCGCCCGGCCTGGTCATCGGCGCCGTGCTGCCGCGCGAGGATCCGCACGACGCGGTCGTGCTGCCGCGTGGCAGCAGCGGCGCCGGCAGCGGCTGCGCGCTGCTGGCGGCGCTCGGGGCGGCGCCGCG
>JAJEEU010000066.1 GCA_022820825.1 Vicinamibacteria bacterium | reverse complement strand
CAGACGCCGGCCGCGAGCCCTGCCGCGGCCGCCGCCCGCGCCCACCAGCCGCCGGAGCGCCACGCCAGCCGCACGGCGATGACGGCGAACGCGCCCGGCAGCACGAGCTGGAATACCCAGGACGGAATGCCGAGCGCGATGTCGCGGCCGACCTCCATCTCGATGGCGACCACGTCGATGGCCGACCAGGCCAGCAACGCGGCAACCGTGGCCCCGACCGTGGCCGCGAACGCCTGCGTCACGCGCTGGACGGCCCCCTCGGGAATGAAGCTGGCCGTGGCCAGCGCGATGAGCTTGTTCTCGCGCGCCGCGAGCGCGGCGCCGAGAAAGCCGACCCACAGCGTGAGGTGTTGGACGAACGGGATGGATCCGGGAATGCCGCCCGTGAGGATCGGCCGGACCACGATCTCGGCCAGGGGCAGCAGGACCATCGCCGCCAGCGGCAGCGCGGCGCCAACGTCCTCGGCCGCGTGCAGCAGGCCCAGCACGCGGCGGGTGCGGCCCGGGGGCGGTGGGCTCATGGCGAAATGACGGCCCGAACCCCGTCAGTTGGCCCGGAAGGCGTCGCGGGCGGCGACGGCCGCATCGAAGATGTCGGCCGGCACGCGGTCGCCGCGCCACGTGGCAATCAGCTCCGCGACCTGCGCGCGCAGCACGCCGGCCGCGGCCGGATCGACGGCGGTGACGGTCAGTCCGCGCTTGCGCATCTCCTCGACCGCCTCGCGGTCCTGGCGCGGCACGTCCGCGAACAGCGACTCCCGCATCGCCGCGGCGGCGGCCAGCAGCGACTCGCGGTCAGCTTCGTCGATGCGTGCCCACGCGCGTTCCGTCATGACGGTCGCGCCGAACAGCGGGCCCATCGGCACGTCGAGCATGTGCGACGTCTGCCGGTACCACTGGAACACCAGCGCGCCGTACGGCGGGCTCAGGTACGCGTCGATCAAGCCGGTGTTCAGCCCCATCAGCACGTCGGTCAGCTCCAGCGGCACCGGCTGGAAACCGTTTTGCCGGTACCACTGCACCATGCCCTCGTCGCCGGCCGCCGTGAACAGCTTCGTGCCGCGCAGGTCGTCGATGCCGTTCACCGGCCGCGCGGAGAACACGTGCACCCAGCCCCCATGTCCCCAGTCGAGCAGCACGAGGCCGTGGGTGGCGAGCGCCTCGCGCAGGCGCGGCGTGAGCGCCTGCAGCACGTGCAGCGCCTCCTCGTCCGACTCGAAGAAGAACGGGATGCCGAAGACATTGAAGGCATCGTCGAGCGCCGTCAGGCCGGGCAGCGTGAGCGCGGCCACCTGCGGATTGTTCAGCCGCATGCGGCGGATGATGGTCGCCTCGTCGCCGGTCGTGCCGCGCACCTGCAGCCGGACGCGGCCGTCGGTCGCCCGCTGCCACTCCGACGCCATCTGCTTGAGCGACCGATCCCACACCGAGTTGGCCGGCAGAATCGTGCCCAGCCGCAGGTTGGCGCGCTGGGCGACCAGCAACGCCGGACTCAGCAGCAGCAGGGCAACGACGGCTAGACGCAACGCTTTCATGGTCGGTTCTCCGCATCGTCGTCGAGCGCGGCCAGCGGCTCGAAGAACAGGTCGTCGACATGGTCGAGCAGCACCTGCGCGCGCTTCTGGGCGATGAGATTCAGCAACCGGTTGCTCGGCTCCTCGTCCGGATCGATGGCGATGGCCGTCTCCAGCAGCTCCCGGAACTCCTCGCGGTTCTCTTCGGCAATGGCGACCCCGGTCGCCAGCGCCACGTACGGGCCCGCGTCCAACCCCTCGGACAGCTCGACCGCGCGGGCGAAATGCTCCCGCGCGCGCGCGTTCGACCCGCCCATCGCCTCCCCGACCGACTCGAGCGTGACGAAGGCGGAGTGCAGCGCGCCCCGCTCGTAGTCCTCGTCGAGCGTCAACGCGCGGTCGAGCAGCGCGCGCGCCGCCGGCAGGTCGGCGACCAGCGCCGGCCGGTCGAGCCCGAGCGAGATGGCCAGCAGCCAGGCGCCACCGAGATAGTACAGGCTCTCGACGTCCTCCTCGTCGAAGACCGCCGCTGCTGTCGCGGGATCGTCCCGCAGGCGCGCGGCGATGCCGGGATGGTCGAGCTCCACGTTGCGCAGGCCGTAGTCGCGCGCCCGCAGAAACATGCGCTGCGCGCGCCCGTTCAACTCGGCGGCCAGCTCGTAGTCGTCCCACTCGGCGATCTCGGCATCCGCCTGCAGGAACGCGCTGGCGTACAGCAGGAAGCCGGTGTTCGCGAACAGCAGGGCGTCCTGCCGCTCCGGATCGGAGTCGAGTATCGACTCGATGGTCTTCAGCAGGAACGGCAGCGCGTCGCGCACGACCTCCGGGTCTTCCTCCGAGAGGTAGACGGCCGGGTTGGCCAGCGCCGGCATCACGGCGTTGACCGCCATCGAGCGCAGCGAGCAGCCGGTCAGCGCCGCGACCGCGAGCAGCGCAACCGCCGACCGCTTGATGACCGTCGCAAACTCCATCATGCCGCCCTTGGTCAAACCAGTGGATCATACCAGCCCGCATTTCTCACCGGCGTTCGTCGCGAGGCCCCCTGCGGATCGACGGCCGCAGCAGAAGGCCGGTGAGACATGCGGGGTAATATCGACGAATGGCAACGACCGGAGCCGGCGGATGAGCGCGTTCGCCCGCATTCCGGCAGGTTGGTTCGTCATGGGCAGCAGCGACGGACAGCGGGATGAAGGGCCCCCGCACCGGGTCTGGGTCGATGCCTTCGAGATGGCGGTCGACCCCGTCACGCGCGCCGAGTACGCCCGCTTCCTGGCGGGAACCGGCCGGCCGGCCCCGCGCGGGTGGGACAACCCGCGCTTCGCCGCCGGCGAGCTGCCGGTGGTGGGCGTGAGCTGGAATGACGCCGTCGTCTACTGCCTGTGGCGCTCGTACCGGGACGGCGAGGCGGTGCGGCTGCCGACCGAGGCGGAATGGGAGCGCACCGCGCGCGCCGGCCGCGAGGGCGACGCGTATCCGGGCGGCGGCGGCGTTCCCGCCTGGGTCCCGAACGGCGGCAAGGGTCCGCTGGACGGCCCCTGGCCGGTCGCGCTCGGCCCGCACAACGCCTACGGCGTACGCGGCATTGCCGCCAACGTCCACGAATGGTGCGCCGACTGGCACGCGGCCGACTACTACGCGCGTTCCCCCCGGCGGAATCCGCGCGGACCGGACGCGGGCGCGCGCCGCGCCTCCCGCGGCGGATCCTGGAGGCACGCGGTCACCATCAGCCGGAACTCCGCCCGCAGCAAGCTCGACCCGTCGTTCGGCTACACCGACTACGGCTTTCGCGTGGCCCGCGATGTCTGAACAGTTGGACCTGGCGCACCGCGTGGCCCGCGCGGTGCGGGACGCCGGCGGGCGCGCGCTCATCGTCGGCGGCTGGGTGCGTGACAGGCTGCTCGGGGTCGACTCCCAGGAGATAGATATCGAGGTCTATGGCCTACCCGCCGAAACCCTGCGCGGCGCGCTGGCGCGGCTTGGAACCGTGAACGCCGTCGGCGCCAGCTTCGCGGTCTTCAAGCTCGGCCCGCTGGACATCTCGCTGCCCCGCACCGAGTCGAAGTCCGGCCGGGGCCACCGGGGATTCACCGTCACCGGCGATCCGTCGCTACCGCTCGCAGAGGCCGCACGGAGGCGCGACTTCACGGTCAACGCCATGGCCTTCGACCCCCTGCGGAAGGAGCATCTCGACCCCCACGGCGGCCGCGCCGACCTCGAGGCCAGGCGCCTGCGCATGGTCGACCCCGACACGTTCGGCGACGACAGCCTGCGCGTGCTGCGCGCCGTGCAGCTCGCCGCGCGCCTCGAGTTCGACGTCGACGAGCCGACCCGGGCGGTGTGCCGCACGATCGGTCTCGACGATCTGCCCGCGGAGCGGGTCTGGGGCGAGATCGAGAAACTGCTCCTGCTCGCCGCGCGGCCGTCTATCGGCCTGGATCTGGCGCGCGACCTCGGCGTCGTCGAACGGCTGTTCCCCGAGCTCGAGGCGCTGATCGACTGCCCGCAGGAACCGGAATGGCATCCGGAGGGGGACGTCTGGGTCCACACGCTGATGGTGGTCGACGAGGCCCGGCGGCGGATCGACGACCTGCCCCGGCCGCAGCAGATAGCGGTGATGCTCGGCGCCGTCTGCCACGACTTCGGCAAGCCGGCGACCACGGCATACATCGACGGCCGCATTAGATCGCGCGACCATGAAGAGCAGGGCGTGAAGCCGGCGACGGCGTTTCTGGACCGGCTGAAGGTGCATACGTTCGACGGCTACGACGTCCGCCGCCAGGTGCTCGGCCTCGTCGCGCACCACCTGAAGCCGGGGATGTGGCGCACCGCCCGCGACGGCGTCGGCGACGGGGCGTTCCGGCGGCTCGCGCGCAAGGTGGATCTCGAGCTGCTGGCCCGTCTGGCCAAGGCCGACTGCCTGGGCCGCACCGGCGACTTCGACTGCTCGGCGATGGACTGGTTCCTGAAGCGCGCGCGGAGCCTGGGCGTCGAGCATGAGCCGCCGGCGCCCCTGCTGCTTGGACGCCACCTCCTGCAGCTCGGCCTCCCGCCCGGCCCGCGCATCGGCCGGATCCTGCGGCAGGTCTAC
The DNA here is from genome assembly GCA_022820825.1 of Vicinamibacteria bacterium. Lineage (GTDB taxonomy): Bacteria > Acidobacteriota > Vicinamibacteria > Vicinamibacterales > UBA8438 > JAAXGX01. The sequence goes on along the minus strand of JAJEEU010000066.1, from coordinate 14,011 downwards.
GAGCGGCAACTGGAAGGCGACGTCACTACCACGAGCGCGGCGATCGAGGCGGCCCGGACGCTCATCGCGGACGATCGGAAGTAGGTCCCGCGCCGCTGCCGAGCAGCTCCGCCAGCGCCGGCAGGGCGATGTTGCCGCCGCTCAGCACCGCAACCGTTTCTCCGTTTCCGGGAGCGGGCCCCGCGGCGAGCGCCGCCGCGCAGGCGGCCGCTCCGCTCGGTTCCACAACCACCTTCGCGTGGCGGCACAGCCAGACGAGGGCGTGCACGATGGCGTCGTCCTCCACGGTCACGACCTCGTCGACGAGCGCCTGCACGACGGCGAACGTCAGGTCGCCGGGCCGCACCGGCAGCAGGCCGTCGGCAATGCTGGCGGTCGACTCCAGCGTCACCGGGCGCCCGGCGGCAAGCGACGCCGCCATGCACGCCGCTCCGACGGGCTCCACCCCGACGACGCGCGCAGCGGGGCGCGCCTGCTTGACGGCGGAGGCGACGCCGGCCAGCAGGCCGCCGCCGCCGATCGGCACGTAGACGCGCGCGGCGGCGGGCGCATCCTCCATGATCTCGCGGCCGACGGTCGCCTGCCCCGCAATGATGGCCGGGTGGTCGAACGGCGGGACGATGGTCAGGCCGCGCCGCGCCGCCTCCTGCTCGGCCCGGACACGGCGCTCCGTGGAGGTCGTCCCCTCGAACAGCACCTCCGCGCCGTGGGCCCGCGCACCTTCGACCTTTACCGCCGGCGCCGTGCGCGGCATCACCACGACGGCCGGAATGCCGCGCGCACGGGCCGCACGGGCGACCGCCTGCGCGTGGTTGCCGGAGGAGTAGGTGATCACGCCGTTGCCGGTCTCTCCGGAACCGAGGCTGGTAATCATGCTGGTCGCGCCGCGGTACTTGAACGAGCCGGTGACCTGCAGGTTCTCGCACTTCAGCCTCAGGGGCCGGTCTGCCTGGCGCGATACGTCGAGCAGCGGCGTGCGGACGGCGGATCCCTGGATGCGGGCTGCCGCGGCAGCGATGGCGGCGGCGGAGATGGTGCTCATATAACTCCTATACTCTGGTGGATGCGGGCCGGTTCCAACACCAGCAGGGTGTGCACGTGCGTCGCGACGGCCGGCCTCCTGGTTTCCATCGCGCACGTGGCGGCGGCCCAGCCGGAACAGCCGGTGGGCGGGTTCGTCGTTGACCTGCGCGGCTCCGCCGCGCCGTACGGCCAGAACGAAGAGTTGGCCGGCCCCCTTGGCTTCAACACGTTTGCAACGCCGTCGCTGGGTGTCGGCTTCGAGGCCGGCGCCCACGCCTACGTGTTCCGCTGGAGCATCGTCACGTTCGGTGTCGGCGCCAGCTTCCACACCTCCCGCGGCAGCAGCGTTCCGGACCCGGAGTTCGTGGGCGGCCCACCCCTCCGGACGGCGTTCACCGCCATATCGCCGCAGGTATCGTTCAACTTCGGCGGGCGCGACGGATGGAGCTACCTGAGCGGCGGCCTCGGCACGTCGCGGCTCACGTTGCGCGCTGCCGACGACGACGACCCGCTGCCGCAGCGGCGCTCCAACACGCTGAACTACGGCGGCGGGGCGCGCTGGTTTCTCTCGGAGCGGCTGGCCTTCTCGCTCGACCTCCGGTTCTACGCCATCAGTCCCCTGCCGCCGATGGACGAGCACCCCAGCTCGCCGCGCATGACGCTGGTAACGGTGAACATCGGCGCCTCGTTCCGCTAGCGCCGGACCCGCCGCCCGCCTGCGATAATGCTCTCATGCGCCGGGATACGCTGACCGATTTCTTCGACGATCGTATCCGCTCGGCGGCAGCCTTCGTCACCCACGACGACGGGTACCGCGCCCGCACGCACACCTACGACGAAATCCGCGCGGCGTCGTTCGGCTTCGCCCGCAGGCTGGCCGGGGCCGGCGTCGGGCCCGGCGGCAAGGTTGTCGTCTGGGGTGAGAACTGCCCGGACTGGATAGTGGCGCTGTGGGGCTGCCTGCTCGCCCGGGCGGTGCTGGTGCCGGTCGACTACCGGGCGTCCGCGGCGCTCGTGGCGCGCGTGGCGGCCGTGGTGAACCCGCGCGTGCTGCTCGTCGGCGACAGCCTGACCGCCCCGGCCCTGGACGGCAACGTCGAGGTATGGCCGCTGCGGAACCTGGCAGGGCACGGCGCCGCCGCGGCCGGCGGCCCATTCGAGCGGGGCGCGCCGCGCGACCTGGCCGAGATCATCTTCACCTCCGGCGCCACGGCCGACCCGAAGGGCGTGCAACTCACCCACCGCAACATCCTGGCGAACGTCGTCCCGGTCGAGAAGGAGGTGCTGAAGTACCGCCGCTACGCGCGGCCGTTCGCGCCGCTGCGGTTCCTGAACCTGCTGCCGCTCAGCCACATGTTCGGGCAGGCCATGGCCACCTTCATCCCGCCCATGCTGTCCGGCACGACCGTATTCATGCAGGGCTACAACCCGGCGGACATCGTCAGGCAGGTGCGTGACCGGCGCGTCTCGGTCGTCGTCTGCGTGCCGAAGATCCTGGAGGTCCTGCGCGACCATCTCGTGCGCACCTTCCCGGATCTGGGCGACATCGACACGCGCCGGCCCGGCCCGCACGCGGCGCTCCGCTGGTGGCGCTACCGGCAGGTCCACCGGCTGCTGGGATTCAAGTTCTGGGCGTTCGTCGTGGGCGCCGCACCGCTCGATCCCGAGCTCGAGGCGTTCTGGTCACGGCTGGGATTCCTCGTCGTCCAGGGCTACGGCCTGACGGAGACGGCGCCGATCGTGACGCTCAACCATCCGTTCCGCTCCCGGCGCGGGACGGTGGGGAAGCCGCTCGGGGGCGTGGAGGTCAGGATTGCCGGCGACGGCGAAATCCTGGTCCGCGGCGACAACGTCACCGGCGGCTACTACAAGGCCGAGGGCGAGACCGCCGCGGCGTTCGACGGGGACTGGTTCCACACCGGCGACATCGGCGCGCTGGACGAGACGGGGCGCCTTACCGTCCGCGGCCGGAAGAAGGAGGTGATCGTGACGCCGGAGGGGCTCAACGTCTTTCCGGACGACGTCGAGCGGGTGCTGGAATCCGTGCCCGGCGTGTGCGAAGCAGGCGTCGTCGGCATTGCGCACGAAGGCCGCGAGCACGTCCACGCCGTGCTGGTGCTGGAGGACGGTGCGGACCCTGCCGCTGCGCTGGGCGCCGCGAACGCCCAACTGGAGGAGCACCAGAAGGTCCGCGGGCGCTCGATCTGGCCGGGCGACGCCCTGCCCCGCACGGAGGGCACGCGGAAGCTGAAGCGCCGGGAGTTGCGGCGGTGGGTGGAAGCCGGCGGCGCGGCGGACGGGGGCGGGTCCGCGGCGGAGGAAGCGCGGCCCGCGGACGTTGCCGACGTCGTGCAGCGGTTCGCGCCCGACCGCGCGGTGGCGGGCTCCACGGCGCTGGAAGAGCTCGGGCTCAGCTCCATCGAGCGGATCGAGCTGCTGATGGCGGTCGAGCGGGCGTTCGATTGCACGCTCGACGAGGCTGCGTTCGCGGCGGCGGCGACCGTCGCGGACCTGCAGCAACTCGCGGCGGACGCCATGGCAACCCGCCCCGACGCGGACGCAGCGCAGCCAACCGAGGAGCCGTTCGCGTTTCCCGCCTGGAACCGGAGTCGGCCGGCGCGCCTGGTGCGGCGCGTCAACCTGGGCCTGTGGCTGCTGCCGCTGGCCCGTGCGTTCGCCTGGATCAAGGTCGAGGGACGCGGGCGCCTGGACGAAGCGGCCGGGCCGATCATATACGCGGCCAACCATCAGAGCCACATGGACGCCCCGGTAATCCTTGCCGCGCTCCCGGCTCGCCGCCGCTACGACGTGGCGACCGCCGCGTCGAAGGAGTTCTTCGCGGCGCACTTCCACCCGGAGCGGCACACCGTGCGCCAGCGGCTGACCAACAGCCTGAACTACTACCTGGCCAGCCTGCTGTTCAACATCTTTCCGCTGCCCCAGCGCGAGACGGGCGCGCGCAGCGCCATCCGCTATCTCGGTGCGCTGCTGGAGGCGGGCGCCTCCGTCCTGATCTTTCCCGAGGGGCGCCGCACGGACAAGGGCGAGATAGGCCGCTTCCAGCCCGGCATCGGCATGCTCGCGGCCCGCCTGCAGGTGCCGGTGGTGCCGGTCCGCCTGGAAGGGCTCGACCGCGTGCTCCACAAGTCGTGGCGCATGGCGGTTCCGGGCCGCGTCCGGGTGGCGTTCGGAGCGCCGCTCCTGCTTGGCGACGGACCTTACGACGATCTGGCGCGGCAGGTCGAGAATGCCGTTCGGGAGCTCTGACCGACTGCGTGATTCGCGGCCTGCGGCAACTGATATAATCCGCCTCCGGGAGTACGTTTGGCGAAGGATGATCTGATCGACGTGCAGGGCACGGTCACCGCCGTTCACAGCGGCGGGCTGTATCGCGTGCAGTGCGATCCCGGCCACGAGGTGCTTGCGCAGCTCAGCGGCCGGATGCGCCGATTCCGGATCAAGGTCGTCCCCGGCGACCGCGTCACTGTCGGCGTCTCGCCGTACGACCCCACGCGCGGCATCATCACATTTCGCGCGCGGTAGCAGCCGCCGGGCGCTCGGGTGCAGCCCCGAGAAGGAAACGACCGGCGCAACACCAGACCACGATGGAGTACGGAAGGGAACGGCAATCACTGCAACAGCCGGCCCCTGCCGATGCGACGGGCAACCGGTTTGCAACCTGCCGCTGGCGCACGAATCCGGACAACGGCGGGTCTCCCTACTGCACTCACCGGGACGTGCTGCCCTACGCGGGCATGAACGGCTTCAACCCCGAGGCCTGGTGCCCCGACTGCACGTTCTTCAAGATGCGCCGCGGCGCCCGGAAGGAGGCCCGCTTCCGGGCCGACGACCTCTGAAAATGCCTAGTCGCTGAACAGCTTCACGAGGTCTGCCCACTCGCCGTCGGGCGCCAGACGCCGGTAGGCCCGCCAGTGCGTCTTCGACTCGTCGGGCCGATCCATCTTCTCCAGGGTTACGGCGAGGTAGAAGTGGGCGTCCGCGTATGAGGGATTCAGCCGCAACGCGTCCCGGTACCAGGCCACCGCCTCCTCGAAGCGCGCCAGGTCGTGGTGAATGTTGCCGAGATTGAAGTGCGCCTCGAAGCAGTCGGCGTCGAGGCTGAGCGCCCACAGATAGAGCGCCTGCGCCTCGACCAGCTCGTCCTCCGCGTAGTGGATGTTGGCGAGGTTCACGATGGCTGGAACCATCGTGGGATCGATCAGCAACGCCTTGCGGTACGCTTCGCGCGCGCGTTGCAGGTCCGCCTCGCTGCCTTCGTCGTACTCGGCGCCCTCCAGGAAGTAGCGCGCTGCCTCGGACGCCTGGGGACTGTCGGCGCGCAGGCGCACCGGCTGTCCGGCGCGGGACGTGATCTTGCTCGTTGCGCGGCGGTGCAGCGCCACGACCTTCGCCGGCCGGGCGTCACCCCGCGCCGCGCTGAAATCGAGCGCGAGCTGCCCGGCGCGCGCCGCAAGCCGCTCGCGGACGGCCGCACGGAAGGAACGCCCCTGACGGAGCTCGTCGTTGATCTGCTTGACGACACCGACGTCCGCCAGCGCGTAGTAGGCGTCGGCGTTGGTGCGTTCCGCGGCGCGGATCAGCCCGCACGTATGCAAGGCGCGCAGGCGCGGCTCGTGCACGAGCGGGTACAGGTCGCGCAACCGCCGCTGGCTGTAGTACCGCTCGCGCAGCGCGGTGCTGGTCCGCAGCCCGCCCAGCCGGCAGAACTCGTCCTCGCTCAGGATCCGGATGCGCCCCGCCTCGGCGGCGTTGAGCTCCTCGGCCCGCCGCAGCTTGGCGCTCTTGCCGTCCGCCGCCCGCTCCGTTCCGACGACGAGCACAGTGGTCCGGCTGGTCACCTCGCCGGCCACTTCGCCGCCCAGGCGGCGGACGAGCGCCTGCGCCTCCTGGCGGCCGATCGTGGCCAGCATTCCCGTGAAGGTCACGGTCTGACCGGCGAACCCTGGTCCCTGCGGAACGCTATCCTCGGGCGGAGACGCCAGCGTCATGGCGCGAACAGTATAAACAGCCTGTGGCAAGACCCCACTGCATTCGAGCGGCGATGCATCGCGCCTGGACTGCGTTGTTCATCGCTCACATATCTTCGAATATGCTCGCTCTTCACGCCTTGCCAGCCACGCGCCTCACCGCTCTCGGTGCGACGCGGGGTCTTGCCACAGGCTGTAAAGTCAACACGCATCAGGAATGGGGACGATGATCCTGGCCGGTGACGTCGGCGGCACGAAGACGCAACTGGGTCTGTACTCCGCGGTTGCCGGGAGACCGGTGAAGCGGTGCGCACGGCGCTACGCGACGCTGGAGTTCGACGGCCTGGTCGAGATGATCCGCGAGTTCCTCGACTCCAGCGGGTGGGACGATCCGCTCGACGCCGCGGGCATCGGCGTCGCCGGTCCGGTGCAGGGACGCACCTCCCGGCTGACCAATGTCCCGTGGCGCGTCGATGCCGACGACGTCGCCCGGCGCTTCGCAATCGACCGGGTGCGCCTGCTGAACGACGTGGAAGCAACCGCGCACGCGGTGCCTGCATTGGGCGGCGATCAGCTTGCCGTGCTCCAGCGCGGCAATCCGGACCCGCATGGCAACGCGGCGCTGATCGCGGCGGGCACAGGCCTGGGCGAGGCCTTGCTGCACCGGGTCGGCAAACGCTTCATGCCGGTGGCGTCGGAGGCGGGGCACGCGGATTTCGCAGCCCGCACGAGCCGCGAAGCGGAGCTGCAGCGAGCGCTGGCCGACCGCTTCGGGCGGGCATCGTACGAGCGGGTCATCTCGGGACCCGGGCTCGTCAACATACATGCATTCGCACACGCCGCGGCGAGCTGTCCGGCCGTTGCGAACGGCGCTCCGGCGGCGGACCGGCCGGCGCTGATTTCGCGGTCGGGCCTCGGGGGAGACTGCCCCGCCTGCGTGGAGACGGTGGAGCTGTTCGCCGGCGTGCTGGGCGCGGAGGCCGGCAACCTCGGCCTCCGCTCGACCGCGACCGCCGGGGTGTTCCTGGGCGGAGGCATCCCGGCGAAGATCCTGCCGGCGTTGCGGACGGCGACGTTCCTCGACGCCTTCCGCGACAAGGCGCCCATGAGCCGCCTGGTCACGGAGATGCCCGTGGCGGTCATCGTCGAGCCGGACGCCGCCCTGCTGGGCGCTGCCGCCGCCGCCGCCGAGGTTATGGCGGACGAAGATGACGCGTAGCGCGCGGACGGTACTGGCGTTCCTGGCCGGCAGCGGTCTTCTGTTCGCGTGCAGCGGGGTCGCCGCAACCGGGCCGTCGCGCGCGGGCGGCCCTGCGGAAGCGCAGGAAACAGGTCGATCGGGCGAACGCGAACGTATGGTGGATACGCAGATCGAAGCGCGCGGCATCCGCGATCCGCGGGTGCTGGCAGCGATGCGCACGGTGCCCCGCCACCGGTTCGTGCCGCCGGCGCTGCAGGACCAGGCGTACGCGGACACGCCGCTTCCAATCGGGTCCAGTCAGACCATTTCGCAGCCGTTCATCGTGGCCTACATGACCGAGGCGCTGCAACTCCCGCCCGCCGCGGCCGTGCTCGAGATCGGCACGGGCTCCGGTTACCAGGCGGCGGTGCTGGCGCAGGTGGCCCGCGAGGTCTACAGCATCGAAATCGTGCCCGAGCTGGCCGAGCGCTCCGCGCAGGTGCTGGCCGAGCTGGGGTACGACAATATCCATCTGCGCACGGGCGACGGTTACCGCGGCTGGCCGGATGCGGCCCCGTTCGACGGCATCATGGTAACCGCCGCGCCCGATCACGTGCCGCCGGCGCTCGTGGAGCAACTCGCGGTGGGCGGCCGGCTGGTCATCCCGGTGGGCCGTTATTCGCAGGACATGCGAATCGTGACGCGGACGGCCGACGGGTCGGTCACCGAAACGACCATCCCGGTCCGTTTCGTGCCGATGACGGGCGAGGCCGAGCAGCGCTGAAAGATCACCCCGCGGTGCGCGGGAAAGGCCGGGATGGACGTCTACTGCGCCGCAGCGCCGGTGGGGGCGCGTTCGTAACTGGCGATGGAAACCTGCGCGGCGGTCCGCTCCGCCACTTGGCAGAACGCGCGCGCCGCCGGTGAGTCGGGCTCCGCCATCACGATCGGGACGCCCTCGTCGCTGCCGGCGCGGATTGGCGCGTAGAGCGGGATCTGACCCAGGAACGGCACGCCCAGCTCGCTGGCCACGCTGTCACCCCCGCCGCGGCCGAAGATGTCGCTCTCGTGTCCGCAGTCGGGGCAAGCGTAGTACGACATGTTCTCGATCACGCCGAGCGTCGGGACTTCCAGCTTGCGGTACATGCCGACGGCGCGCCGCGCGTCGGCCACCGACACCGTCTGCGGCGTCGTCACGACGATCGCGCCGGAGACCGGCACGGTCTGCGTCAGGCTCAACGCCACGTCACCCGTCCCCGGCGGCATGTCGACGACCAGGTAGTCCAGCTCGCCCCAGGCCACGTCCTGGAAGAACTGCCGCACGACGCCGTGGAGCATCGGGCCGCGCCAGATGATCGGCGCCGAGCGGTCGGCGAGAAAACCCATCGACACCACGCTGATCCCGTGTTTGCGGGCGGGTACGATCTTCTTGCCGTCGGTGGACAGCCGCGCGTCGAGTCCGAGCATGATCGGTACGTTGGGGCCGTATACGTCGCCGTCGATCATGCCGACCCGCCCTCCGTAGCGGGCCAATGCCACGGCCACGTTGACCGCCACCGTGGTCTTGCCCACACCGCCCTTGCCGGCGCCGACCGCAATCACGTTCCGGACGCCCGGGATCGGTGCGCGCGCCGTCTCGGCCGGTACGGCGGAGCGCACGCTGGCGGTCATCTCGACGGCCACGTCCGTCACGCCGGGCAGCGCGGCCACGGCAGCCTGCGCCTCGTCGCGCATCTGGTCCTTCACGGGACACGCCGGCGTGGTCAGCTCGATGGTGAACGCAACGTCGCCGCCCGCGATCTTCAGGTCCTTGACGAACCCCAGGCTCACGATGTCACGGCGCAGATCGGGATCGCTGACGACCTTCAGCGCCTCGAGCACGTCCTGTTCGGTGATGGCAGGCAAGGGCGCCGTCAGGGTATGGCGATGTGCAACTCGACGTGCGTTTCGGGGGCGAACGGCGGACACACGCTGAAGCGCAGGCGGGCTCCGTCGTGCACGCCCGCCGGCACGCGCAGGTCGAGGCGGTGCGGCAGCAGGCCGGCGCCGGTTCCCGCGCAGACACCGCAGCTCTCGCTCCACACCTCTCCCCGGCCGCCGCACATCGGGCAGGTCTGCCGCACGGGAAGATCGATCGGAACGTGGACCCCTTCTCCGGCCTCTTTCGGCGTGAGGCGGACCTCCGCCGTATGGGTGGCGCAGCCCTCGGCGTCGTCACCGGCGTCGAAGAACGACCGCCGCATGCCGGCGACCACGCCGGCCATCGACGGAAAGTCGACGACGATGTCGTCGCACAGCCAGTCGTGCGGCTCCTGACGCATCCGTGCGACGGTCGTACGCCGATCGAGCATGGAAGTGCTACGATAAGTTCGTCCCTGGTGGTTGTCAAGGCGGGCGCCGGGGCGTCAGGACACGCCTTGCACCCATGGGATCAGCGGACATGCAGTACGAGATCAAGAGCGAGCCGAGCGGCGGACACTGGGTCGCCTGGCTCATGGCCGAAGGCGAGACGAAGCCCGCCGGCGCGGCCATCCTGGTGGGCCAGACCCGCGAGGAGGCGGAGGCCAACGCGCGGCGCTGGGCCGACAGTCTTGACGCGGAACCGCGCCTCCAGCGCGGCTAGCGAACCCGCAGGCGGTGCTCGGCGCCGCTCCGGCCCCGCCAGGTCACGCAGCCGCCCGCCGGCGTCGCCGCGGCCCGGCCGAACACCTCGGCGAACGTGACCGGCAGCACGCCGCCGAAGCTGCCGCGGTTGAACGCCGCCGCGCCGTCCTTGACGATCGTCGACAGGTACAGGCGTTCCCGGGCGCGCGTGGCGGCCACGTACAGCAGGCGCTTGGTTTCCTCGCCGTCGCGGCGCCGCTCCTCCTCGTCAGCCGCGCTGCGATGCGGCCATACGGTGACCAGCGACTCGCCGTCGCCGAGGTCGGGCACGATGCGCACCGGAGACTCCTGAAGCCGCGTACCGCGGCCAAGATCGACGAGAAACACGATCGGAAACTCCAGCCCCTTGGCGGCGTGCACCGTCATCAGGCTCACGGCGTCGACCGTCTCCACGACAGCGTTCGACATGCCGGCGGACAGCCGCTCGATCTGGTCGGACACGCGCGCCATGGTCGCGTAGCCGCGGTTCTGGATGCGGCGGACCAGGCCGCGGACGCGCCGTAGATTGGCCTGCGCCTGCGCGGCGTTGGGGCCGCGCAGCTCGCATGCATAGGCCGTGCTCTGCAGCACGCGGTCGAGTAGCTCGGCCGGCGGAATCCTGTCCACCAACGCCAGCCAATCGCGCAGGCCGGCGCGCGCCAGATCCAGCACGCGTCGATCTTCCTCGTCCAGCGACTCCGCCGCGGGCGGCGGGTCGGGATCGACGAGCGCCGCCGACATGCCGCCTGCCAGCGCCAGCAGGCCCGCGTCCGACACGCGGGCGATGCGCGAGCGGAGCAGCGCCGCCGCGCGCAGCTCGGACGACGGTTGGGCCAGAAACCGGATGAGCGCCCGGACGTCCTTGATCTCCTCGGCGTCCGCGAACCCGAGGCCCTTGTAGACGTACGTCCGCACGCCCCTCGCGGTGAGCGCGCGTTCGAACTCCCGGTGGCTCTCGCGCGTGCGAAACAGGATGGCCACGTCCTCCGGCCGCACGCCGCGCGGATCGCCGCCGTCCCCGGGCCGCACCTGCACGCCGTCGAGCAGCGTGGCGATCTCCGCGGCCACGGCGTTCGCGCATGCCTCGATGCCGGTGGCGACCACGAGGCCCAGGGCGTCGCCGCCCGCAGGCGGCCCGGCGACGGGAAACCGGTCGTGCTCTTCGTAGCTGAACGGGTCGCTTCCCTGCGCGGCGTCGCCAATCTCGGCGAACAGATCGTTGACGAAGCCGAGCAGCTCCGGTACGGCCCTGAAGCTGTGGGCGATGGAACGGCGCACGTCGCCCGCGGGGCGCAACCCCGCAATTGCCGCGGTCGCCTCCCTGAACGTCGCTACGTCCGCATCGCGGAAGCGGTATATGGACTGCTTGCGGTCGCCCACCACGAAGATGCTCGGCTTGATCGGCGCCTCCTCCACGAGGCCGCTCCCTTCGCCCCAGGAGCGCACCAGCAGGGACACCAGCTCCCACTGCATCCGGCTCGTGTCCTGGAACTCGTCCACCAGGACGTGGTGATAGCGCGATTCCAGCCGGAACCGGGAGCGGGCGAACTCGTCCATGCGGCGCAGCAGCTCCACCGCCCGCTGCAGCACGCCGGAGAAGTCGAGCAGGGCGCGGGAGCGCAGCACCTGCTCGTACTGCGCGACGGCGATGTCGAAGAGCGTCCGCACGGCGCGCGCCAAGACGCGATTGATGTCCCGGTCGAAGGCCTGCAGCACCTCGTGCACGCGCGGCGCCACCCGGTTGCCTGCAGCGTTGTACCGGCGGCGCGCCGCGGCGTCCGCACCGGCGCGCGTGAACCGCTTGCGGGGTGCTCCCTGGCGGGTCAGGAACGCCGTCCGCAAACGCTCCAGCCAGGCGCGGACCACCCGCGGCGACGCGCTGACCATGGCCGGCGCCCTCCGCAGGTCCGACGCCAGGATCTGCGCTTCCACGGCATCGGAATCCTCCAGGTCCACCAGCGGCGCAACTTCCGCGCGCAGCCCGGCGAGGCTGTCCGCAATGCGCGTGGCGGCGCGGCGGCAGGCCTGCTCGCCGGTCGGATCCGGCGGCGCGCCGTGCAGCGACCTGCGCAGCGCCTCCCCGGCCGTGAGCCGCCGCTCCAGCAGCCCCCGCAACGCGTCGCCGCAGCGGCGCGGGCCGAGTCTGGAAAGCAGCATCGCCAGCGCGGGATCGCGATTGGCGCGCCGCGCGGCCGCATCCAGCACCAGTTGGACCGACTCGTCGACGAGGCCGGGAATCTCCGTTTCGTCGGCCATGCCGAAGTCCGGGTCAAGGTCGGCCTCGAGCGGAAACTCGCGCAGCAGCGACAGGCAGAAGGCATCAACGGTGCTGACCGCCACGTCGCCCAGCCGGTCGCGCAACTCGTTCCAGCGCGCGCGGCCCGCGGCGGACTCGGCCGCGTCGCGGCGCAGCGCCCCCACGATCCGCGCGCGCATCTCGGCCGCCGCCTGCCGTGTGAAGGTAATGGCGAGAATGTTGGCGGGCGCCACGCCGGCCCGCAGCAGGTTGACGTAGCGCTCGACCAGCACCGACGTCTTGCCGGTGCCTGCCGATGCCTCCAACACCACGTTGTGGGCCGGGTCGGTGGCGAAGCGGCGCGCCGCGCTGTCGGCCGGCGTACTCATTGCTCTTCGGCGTACTCCTTGCGGCAGACCGCGGCGTACGCGCAATGCGCGCACAGATGCCGTCCGGACGGCCGCACGGGAAAGGCGCCCCGCCCGATCCGCTCCAGCACGCCCGCGGCGCGCGTCACGCCCTCCGCCAGCAGCGGCTCGACGGAGCCGCTTGCCAGCGGCACCCGCAGCCGGGCATCGCCGAGCGCCACGTAGGCGGCATCCCGGGCGCGCCACGTGCGTCCGCGGTAGCCGTCGAGCCGCTGCTCGGCCCACCGCGCATGCGCCGCCAACTGCACCGCCTGATCCGCTGGGGGCACGCGGCCCGCCTTGTAGTCGACCACGCGAAACGTGCCGTCCGACAGCAGATCGACCCGGTCCATGGCGCCGCGCACGCGGACCGGGATGACGTCATCGCCGCGGGGCGCTTCGCAGGCATCCTCGACCTGCAGATCGACGAGGCACTCGACGACATCGGCCGGCCGTGCGAGCTCCAGCCGGCACAACTGCTCCGCCAGTCCCGGCGCCGCCGCCGATCCGCACAGCCAGGTGCGGAGAATCGCGCGGTCGGCGGCCGGGGCCGCGCGCACCTCGTCGTCGGCCAGCGCCTGGAAGCGATCGATCGCCCTGTCGAGGTTGGCGGGCGTGATCGCCCGCTCGCCGTCCGCCTGCCACGCGGCCCAGAACCTCGCCGTGAGGCGCCGCAGGATTGCGCCCCGCGAGAGGGGCGAGAGCACGATCTCGCCGCCCGGCTCCTCTTCCAGGCCGAGCTCGTAGCGGGCGAAGTACTTGAACGGGCAAGCGAGGTACTGTTCGAGCGCGCCCGTCGTGTACGTATCGCGGCGGCTCGCCCCCGTCGCGCCGCGGTAGCGCTCGCCGCGCTGCCGCCGTTGGCGGAGCGCGAGCCATCCGCCCGCCGGCTCGGAAAGGTCGTCCGGGGACGGCGCGTTCAGCAACGCGTCGTCCGGCACGACGGGCGCCCCGTCCTGCGGAGGCTCCCGCACGACCGCCAGCCCGGCATCCGCCACGTCTTCCATGAACATCGAAGGGATGACCGGCGCGTCGTCCTCGAGCGCGAACGCCGACAGCGTGACCCGCGCAGCGGCCAGGCGGAGCAGGTCGCCGAATTTCGCGCGGGCCGCCTGCAGGCGGTCGCGCTCCGCCGCCCAGCCGAGCCCTCTCAGCAGCGCCTGGGGATAGAAGACGACCCGCTGCGGCGGCGGGGGCCACTCGTCCTCCACGAGACCAACGACGAATACGGTCCGGAACCGGCCGTATACGGCTGCCCGCGTGTCGACGAGGTGCACGCCGGCGGAACCGGTCTGCGGCCTGAAGGTGCGGCTCTCCATCCAGCGGCGCACCGACGCGGCGATGTCGTCGAAGCCCACGGGCGTGTCGTCGATCGCACCGTGCGTGCGCGCCAGCTCCTCCAGACCTTCCAGGACGGCGTCGGCGGCCCGCCGTTCGCGGACGGCGGCCGGCGCGGGCGGCGGCGCGGCGACCTCATGCCTCCGCTGGAACGCCGCCAGCAGCTCGCGCTGCGCCGACGGCGGACCTGGCTCCT
>JAJEEU010000030.1 GCA_022820825.1 Vicinamibacteria bacterium | reverse complement strand
GGCCTGCCGCCGGGCCGGGCGCTGAGCCTGCCGCTGATCGCCGCCGCGCTGCTGGCCGCGGCCGGCTTCCTGCCGGCTGCCCGCGGCAACGCCGCGCTGTTCTGGTCGTTCTCCGGCGCCGGCGGCGCACTGCTCGCCTGGAACGTCGCACTCCTGGCCGCGGCCCGCCGCCGGGGACGCACCCTGGCGCTGGACGTCGTCGTGCGGCGGCAGCACTACCTGCAGGCCTGCGCGCAGTCCGCCATCCTCGTGTACTGGGGATGGTACTGGCGGGAGGTCTACGACTCCGCCCACCTGATCGCGGCGCAGCTCGTCTTCGCCTACGCGTTCGACATGCTGCTGACATGGTCGCGGCGCGACACCTACACGCTCGGCTTCGGTCCCTTTCCCATCATCTTCAGCATCAACCTGTTCCTGTGGTTCAGGCCCGACTGGTTCTACCTGCAGTTCGTGATGGTGGCGCTCGGCTTCGCCGTCAAGGAGCTAGTGCGCTGGAACCGGGACGGCCGCCGGGTGCACATCTTCAACCCGTCGTCGTTTCCCCTCAGCCTGTTCGCCGTGGTGCTGTTCCTGACGGATTCCACGCACCTCACCTGGGGCGTGGAGATCGCGACCACGCAGCTCTATCCGCCGCACATCTATCTCGTCATCTTCCTGGTGAGCCTGCCGGCGCAGTTCCTGTTCGGCGTGGCTTCCATGACGCTGGCCGCGGTCGTTACCAGCTACGTGTTCGCCGTGGCGTTCCACGCTGCGACCGGCACGTACTTCTTCCTGGTGCCGTCCATTCCGATCGCGGTCTTCCTGGGGATGCACCTGCTGTTCAACGACCCGTCCACGTCGCCGCGCACGGAGCTCGGCCGCATCATCTTCGGCGTGCTGTACGGATTGAGCGTCGTCCTGCTCTTCGCATTTCTCGAGCGCACCGGCGCACCGACGTTCTACGACAAGCTGCTGGCGGTTCCGATCCTCAACCTGCTGGTGCAGGCGATCGACCGGGCGGCGCGTTCCGCGGCCCTGAGCCGGCTCGATCCGGCGGCGCTCGGGCAGCGCCTGACCCCGCGCCGGCGCCACCTCGCGTACATGGCGGCGTGGGCGCTGGTGTTCGCGGCCATGCAGCTCCAGACCGGCACGCGCGTCGCGCTGGCGCGCGGCGACGCCCTGCTGGCGGACGGCCGGCTCGGCGAGGCCCTCTCGCGCTACCGCGAGGCGGTGGCGGCCGATCCCGGCAATGCCGAGGCCAACAACAGCCTCGGCTACGGACTGCTGTCGGCAGGGTTGGCGCGCGAGGCCGTGGGGCCGCTGCGCACGGCCATGCAGTTGCGGCCGGGGGTTGCCGAAGCGCACAACAACCTGGGGCTCGCGCTGCTCCAGGCCGGCCGCCCGCGCGAGGCGATGCAGCCCCTGCGGCAGGCGATCGAGCTCCGGCCGGGGTACGGCGAGGCGCACTACAACCTCGCCCACGCCCTTTCCGGCAACGGGGAGTCGGGCGCCGCGGTGGAAGCGTTCCAGGCAGCGCTGCGGATCGAGGAGGACTGGCCGGCGGCCCTGCGGGATCTCGCGCTGCTGCTGGCGACGGATGCCGACGCCGCCCTGCGCGATCCGCCGGAGGCGGTGCGGCTGGCGTCGCGCGCCGTGGAGCTGGCCGACGCGCGCGCGGCGGACGAGCGCTTCGCGACGAATCCCCGCGACGACGCGCTGTTGCTGGATGCGCTGGCAACCGCCTACGCCGCCACCGGCCGCTTCGATGAGGCCGTCAGCACGGCGGAGGATGCCCGCGCGCTCGTGGCCGACGAAGACGCTGCGTTGGCCGCCCGCATCAGACAGCGGCTGGACGGTTATCGTGCCGGTCGGCCGCCCTTCGAACCCCAACCATAGCCCGCATTCTCTCACCAACCTTGCTGGACGGGGGGCCACACGGGCACCCGAGTGTGGCCCCAAGGCGCGCACGGCGCGCCTCGGCAACCGCGGCGCGGGGCTACGGGGTCCCCGCTAGCGGTTGCCGGGGGGGCTTGGGGGCGCAGCCCCCATCTAGCATTAGAACGTCAACTGCGCGCCGAACTTGATGATCCGGCCGTCCAGAATGGTGACCGGAACGAGGTACCGCGGCCCGAAGCGGTTGGTGAACGCCAGCGTCGGGTTCGCGTTGAACGCGTTGTACAGGTCGAACTGCAGCTCGACGCGCGCCCCTTCGACCTGGAACAGCTTCGTCAGGCGGAAGTCGAACTGGCGCACCCGGTTGAGCATTTCGGAGTACGGGACCAGCAACGGCACGGTCGCGGAGCCGGCGGACAGGTTGCGGCCCAGTGCACCCATCGCGTCGACGTTCGAGACGCGGTAGTTCGCCTGGATCGGCACCGTCGACAGGTCCTGGTAGTTGGCGCTGATCTGGAAATCCAGCGGCAGCGGCAGCGTGCCCAGCATCTTGAACTGCACCTGGTCGCCGAAACCTCTCGTGACGCGGCAGTGCCGCAGGGCCTCCGGCGAATCGACGACGAAGCACGCGTCTTCCGTGGTCGTCCCCGTGTCGAAGCCGCCCGACAACATGGACCCGTTCGGGAAGCGCGCGTTGATGGTGACGTTGATGAAGTTGTGGACCTCGGTCTGGTCTCCATAGTTGGAGGCCGCCGCCACCAGGTTGGAAACCTGTCCGAACTTCGACGGATTGAGGTCGTACACCCCATCCACCATGAACCCGCCGTTGCCCGGCAGCTTGGGATCGCTCGGCGCCATGAAGGAGTACGGGTCGTAGTCGTCGGGGCCGACCAGCAGGTTGTCGGTGACCCTGAAGTTCCCGTACCAGCGGCGGATGTAGCCGGCGTGCAGCGAGAAGTTCGACGTCAGCTCCTGGTCCACCTCGGCCATCAGCATCCAGTTGTACGGCCGCACCGCGAAGCCCTGCACGATGTCGTCGGCGTACGCCGTGCCGGCGCGCGTCAGGCCGAACAGGCTGTTGGCGTACGCCCCGCATTCTCCGTTCGCCACCGGGTCCGTCAGCACGCAGTCCGGATAGAAGTTGCCGTTGGCGTCGTCCCACGTCCGGAAGACGTCGCGCACGAGGAGATTGAGCGGGTTCTGACTGCCCGTGAACCCGAGTCCCTCCCCGAGCACGTAGCGGCCCAGGCTGGCCTTGATGGCGGTCTTGCCGTCGCCGAACAGGTCGTACGCACCGCCGAGGCGGGGTGAGATGTCATGCCAGATCGGCACGCCGTCCACACGCGCGAAGCTGGTTGCCGGCAGCCAGCGGGTCGCGGGGTTGTTCTGCTCCGGGATGTAGCCGTTGTGGTAGTCGTAGCGCACGCCCAGGTTGAGCGTCAGGCGGTCCACGGTCCACTGGTCCTGGGCGTAAAGCCCCATCGTCAGCTTGAGGCGGTCCTCGATCCGCGCCGGTGAATGCAGCACGACGCGATCCGGCAGTCCCCGGAAGAACTCGTAGGACATGTCCTGGTTGATGTAGGTCCGCCGCCAGAACTTGCCCGAGCGCGTGTTGAAGCCGGCCTTGAAGTCGTGGGAGCCGGTGACGTACGACACCGACGCGCGCGTGGAGATGTGGTCGACCACGTTCGGGCCGTAGGCGCTCGTGTAGCCGCGCGGGGCGTAGCCGGTGGTGGAGTTGTAGCGGTAGAACGTCGACTGCTCCAGGATGCCGATGTCGTCGCCGGTGACGCCCGGCTGCGCGATCACGTGGTAGTGGTGGACGATGCTCTGGACGCCGGCTTCCAGCAGCAGCCGGTTGCTGATGGGGCTCGTCCACGAGGCGCCGGACATGTTGTCGGGATCGAACCGGTAGCGGTTCGCCGCCTCCGGCGCGGTGACGATGATGTCCACGACTTCCTGGAAGTCGATGCTCTCGTCCGTGTGGTAGAAGTTGAACTTGTTCCGCTCCGACGCCTGCCACGTCAGACGCGCGCTGATGTCGCGGTTGGTGACGTCCTTCACGACGGGGCGGCTCGTGTCGGGCGTGTAGACCGGCGTCCCCTGCGTGGCGTTCCAGTAGTTGTCGCCGATCTGCTTGTCCTTGCCCCAGTACCGCCACGACCCGAAGAACCACAGCCGGTTGCGGAAGATCGGTCCGCCCAGCGTGGCGTTCATGTCCCAGATGCGGTCGATCTTGTTGACGCTGTTGAGGCCGCGGTCGATGACGCTCTGCGTCAGGTTGTCGCTCTGCAGGCTGTCGTTCGTGTAGTTGCCCAGGAACGAGCCCGAGAAGTCGTTGCCGCCCTCCTTGGGGATCAGGTTGATGAGCACCCCGGCGACTTCGTGCTCGGCCCCCGCGCCGCCCAGGTTCAGGTTGGCTTCCTCGGCGATGGCCATGTTGAGCATGATGCCGCGCGAGCGCCCGCCGCCGGCCCCGAGCAGGTTGCCGGCGTGCATGCCGTCCATCGAGATCTTGAACTCTCCCTGACGGCCGCCCCAGATGCCGCCGGAGGCCGCGTTCTCGTTCTGGTTGCCGCCCACGTCCTGGAACGTCGGGTTGGCCACCGTGAGCCCCGGCGTCAACTGGATGAAGCTGCTGAACCCGCGAGAATTCGGGATCGTGTCGATCACCTCGCTGGTGAGCACCTGCTGCGCCCGCGTGTTCTGCACGTCGACGACCGGACTCTCGCCGGTGACGGTCACGGTCTCCTCGAGGCTGCCGACCGCCAGCTCGGCGTTGATGGTCGCCGTGAAGCCCGAGGTCAACTGCACGCCCTCGCGCAGGACCGTGTTGAAGCCCACCAGTGTGAACGTCACCGTGTACTCGCCGGGCCGCAGGTCGATGATGGAGTAGCGGCCCTGGCTGTCGGTGACGACCGCGCGGGACTGCTCGATCAGCGCCGGACTGGCGGCTTCAACCGTGACGCCCGGCAGCACGCCGCCGGTAGCGTCGGTGACGAGTCCGTCGATGCTGCTTGGCGCCTGCGCCAGGGCGGCTGCAGGCAGCAGCAGAAATCCCGCCAGCATCGCGGGACAGAGGGGGAACCAGCCTGCTCGCGTCGTCCGTCGTTCCATCGGTCGTCCTCCGGGGGAAGAAGCACCGAACGAATCGCACAATCGCCGAGAGCGCCGCCGGGAGCGTGGCCGCCCACGCCCGCAGTCGACAAGATTACTCACCCGCAAGGCGTACGCAATACCAGAAATCCGGTAGAAACCCGGCCGTGTTGGCAACCCCGTCTAACTGAATTGTGGTATTGCACTGTGGCGGTCGTTCGCGGAGCCTGCCTCTGAGGATTGCCTGCCTGAGCGGCAGGCCACGAACCGGGAGGTTGTCATGACACAGCGAACCTACATGACGGCGGCGGCCGTGGTCGCCGCGCTGGTGCTGGGGCTCGCCGGGACGTATTTCCTCGCTGGCGGTGCCGGGCAAGGGGGGCGCGGGGACGAGCCGCTCACCGTGGCCCAGCTCGACGCATGGATCGACGAGTACTCCAACTGGGGACGTTGGGGCGAGGACGACGATCTCGGCGCCATCCGGTTGGTTACGCCCGAGAAGCGGGTGCAGGCGGCCGCCCTGGTCACGGAAGGCGTGACCGTTTCGATGGCCGAGCTGCAGATCCCGAACGTCGAGGAGCCGGGCCGCTCGCCGCCCTATCGCTTCGAGTTCACCTTTCGGGAGAACTACGACGAGTACGTGACGTCCAATCCGTGGACGGCGCCGCCCGCCGAGCGCCTCATGGTGGGAGCGCACGGCAGCCGCAGCCACCTGGACGCGCTGGCGCACAACTTCTACAACGGGCAGTGGTACAACGGCCTGCCGTACACCGACATCACCGCGGAGGGGACGATCCGCGGCGGCATCGAGAACCTGCGCCACGGCGTCGTCACGCGGGGCATCCTGATGGACATCCCGCGCCTGAAGGGCGTGCCGTACCTTGAGCCCGGTGAGCCGATCTACCCGGAGGATCTCGACGCCTGGGAGGAGCAGGCCGGAGTCACGGTGTCCGCCGGCGACGCGCTCTTCATTCACACCGGCTGGTTCGCCCGCCACGAGGCGCTGGGACCGTTCGACGGCAGCGCCGGCCTCGCGCCGGCGTGCATCCCGTGGCTGGCCGAGCGGGATGTCGCGATAATCGGCAGCGACGAGTCGCTCGACGCGCTGCCGTCGGGGTTCTCGGGCAACCCGCTGCCGACCCACCCGGTGCACTACTTCACGATGGTGTTCCTCGGCCTGAACATCTTCGATCAGTTGCACCTGGGCGAACTGGCCGATACGGCCGCCGAGCTGAACCGCTGGGAATTCCTGGTCGTGGCCGCCCCGTTGCCGATCAAGGGTGGCACCGGCTCGCCCATCAACCCGATCGCCATCTTCTAGGAGTCCGGTACGGGGGCCTGGCCATGCGCTGGGGCACGGCAGCATGTCCGTTGGTCGCGGTCGGCGCATTGGCGCTCGGCGGCCCGGGCGGCGTCGCGATTGCCGCAGGGCAGCCGGCGGCGAAGACCGTCAGGATGCACTCGCTGAGCCCCGGGGACACGGTCTATGTCCTGCTGGACGGCGGCGGCCACTCGCTGGCGGTAGTCGACGAGGACCGCGGCGAGGTCGTGCTCGTCGACGCGAAGTCCGCCGGCTGGGGGCAGACCGTGATGGACGCCGTCGCGCTGGTGACCGAGCTGCCGGTGACGACCATCATCAATACGCACGGACACGCCGACCACGCCGGCGGCAACGGCGAGCTCCCGCCGACGACCCGCATCATCGCCCACGAGAACGCGGCTGGCGCCTCGGGACCGCCGGTAACAACGTTTCGCGACACGCTGTCATTGCTCGACGGCCCGAACCGGATCGAGCTGTACCATTTCGGTCCGGCCCACACCGGCGGCGACATCGTCGTCGTCTTCCCCGAGAAGGGCGTGGCGCACGTGGGCGATCTCGTCAACGGCAAGGCGGCGCCGGTCATCGACGCGGCGCACGGCGGCAGCGGCGTGGCCTACCCGGAGACGCTGGCAAGGCTCGCCGCGGAGATCGACGGCGTCGACACCGTGATCGCCGGCCACGGCGCCATGCCGCCCGTGCCCGGCGTGCACGGCATGCTGCAGACGATGACATGGGCGGACGTCGAGGAGTACGCGGCCTTCACGCGGGATTTCCTGGCGGCGGTGCGGGAGGCCATGGACGCCGGCCTGGACGCCGCCGAGGCCGCCGCGGCGCTGCGGCTGCCGGAGCGCTACGCCGGCTACGGCATGGAGCAGGCGGAGGCCAACGTGCGGATCATCTACGACGAGCTGCGCGCCCGGCGGGAGGCGCCGCAATGAGGACGTCCGCAGCCTGCGCAGCCGCATGTCTGCTGCTCGGCGCGGCCGCCGTCGAGGCGGAGGACTGGCCGGAATGGCGCGGCCCCGGGCGGCTCGGGGTCTGGAACGAGACCGGCATTCTGGAGCGCTTTCCCGACGGCGGCCTGGACGTGCTGTGGCGGACGCCGATCGGGGGCGGCTACGCCGGGCCGGCGGTCGCCGGCGGCCGCGTGTTCGTCACGGACTACGTGCAGCAGCGCGGCCTGCGGGGCGTCGAACGCGTCTGGAGCCTGGACGAGGAATCCGGGCGCGTGCTCTGGATGCACGAGTGGGAGGTGAACTACGCCGGTCTGGGCTATGCGGTCGGACCGCGCGCAACGCCCACCGTCGACGGCGACCGCGTGTACGTCCTGGGCGCCCGCGGGGCGCTCCACTGCCTGGACGTCGAAACCGGGGCGGTGCACTGGAGCAAGGACTTCGTCGAGGACTACGGCGTGCAGCCGCTGGCCTGGGCCTGGGACTGGGGCTTCGCCAGCGCCCCGCTGGTCGACGGCGAGCGGTTGATCAGCCTGGTCGGCGCCGAGCCGGACGCCCTGGTCGTCGCCTTCGACAAGCTGACCGGCGAGGAGCTGTGGCGCTCGCTGTCGGCCGGGCTGGAGCCCGGCTACAGCCAGCCGATCATCATCAGCGCGGGCGGTGCGCGGCAACTCGTCGTCTGGCACCCGGCGGCGGTGAGCGCGCTCGACCCCGTGACGGGCGAGGTCTACTGGGAGCAGCCGTTCGACGTCGCCAACACGCTCTCCGTCGCGACTCCGGTCCACAGCGGCGAGCGCCTGCTCGTGTCCGCCTTCTACAACGGCTCCGTCATGCTCGGCCTGGACCGCGACAACATCGGCGCGAGCGTCCTGTGGCGTGGCGCGAGCGACAACGAGATCCAGACGGACGGTCTCCACGCGCTGGTGACGACGCCGATCATCCTGGGCGACTACGTCTACGGCATCGGCAGCTACGGCCAGATGCGCTGCCTGCACGCCGCCACCGGCGAGCGCATCTGGGAGACGCAGCAGGTGGTGGGCGAACGCGTCCGCTGGGCGTCCGCGCAGATCGTTCGCAACCACGACCGCGTATTCATCAACAACGACCGGGGCGAGCTGATCATCGCCCGCCTCGCGCCCGACGGCTATCACGAGCTGAGCCGGACGCAACTGATCACCCCCACTTCGCCGCCCGGCAACAGAAGAGAGCTGCGCGCGGTAAACTGGTCCCATCCGGCGTACGCCAACAAGCGGATCTACGCCCGCAACGACGAGGAGATCATCTCCGCCTCGCTGGCCGCACCGTAGGCGGAGGACGCCGCGCCGCGGCCCCGTCCGAACCGGCGGGACGCGGAGGTAGCCGTATGGCCGAACGTCGTTCGCCGCAGGTGCTACTGATCGCCATCGGTCTGCTCCTGTTGCCCGGGGCGCCGGCGGCCGAATCTCCATCCGTCACCGACTACACGCTGACCTCCTGGACGCAGTACGAAGGGCTGCCGGCCGCGCGCGTCTGGGCCATCGAGCAGGACCGAGACGGCTACATCTGGCTCGGCACGGATGCCGGACTGGTGCGTTTCGACGGCGTGGATTTCGTGGCGTGGCGCGACCTCCACGACGAGCAGTTGCCCCGGCGCGAGGTCACGGCGCTCCACAGCGCGCGCGACGGCAGCCTGTGGGCCGGCTTCGGCATCCACGGGGGCGTCGCCAGGATACGGGACGGCGATGTCGTGGTGTACAGCGAAGCGGAGGGCATCGCGTCCGGTTTCGTGACGTTCATCATCGAGGATCAGCACGGCACCGTATGGGCGGGCGGCCTGGACGGGCTGCACGGCTTCGACGGCGACCGCTGGTCGCAGGTCGAACCGCGGAACGGCCTGCCCGCAGGACCGACCGTCGAGGCGTACCGCGACGAGGACCACAACTTCTGGGTGTCTCACGCGGCCGGTGTGTTCAGGCAGGTGGTGGGCGACACGTTTCGCGCGGACCCGGCGCCCTCCGCGTTCGGCTCGGCGCTCGCGCGCGCCGTGCTCGACGTGTCGGCAAGCACGGAGCGCAGCACGCCGTTCCGCTTCGCCTTCCTGCGGGACAGGCGCGGCGCCGTATGGGTCGGCACCGCGGGTCGCGGCCTGTGGGTCGGCCAGGAGGCGGACGCAGCGGACCTCCCCGTCGTCAGCAACGTCACGGTGCAGGACGGGCTTTCGAGTGATGTCGTGCAGGCGCTGTTCGAAGACCGCGAAGGGCACGTCTGGGTTGCGACGCAGTCGGGACTGCACCAGTTCTCTCCCCGCAGCGTCACTCCGGTGGCGGTGCCGGGCGGACTCGTGCGGACGGTCGAGGCAACGCCCGACGGCGGCATCTGGGGCGGGACGTACGACGGGATCGTGCTGCTCTCGGAACCGGTGGGGCACGCGCCCCTCCCGGCGGAGGGAAGATTCGGTACGGTAACCGCCCTGCACGGCGACAAGCACGGACAGTTGTGGATCGCCACGCTCGACAGCATCAACAGGTATGCCGACGGGCGTTTCACGGCGGTGACGCAACCGGGAGCGACCCCGTTCTCATGGGTCTCGGCCCTGACGACGGATCCGCGGGGCGACCTGTGGATCTGCGACATGCACGGCGGAGTATTCCGCTGGAGCCGGGGACGCCTCGACCGCTACGAGGCGTTGCCCGTGGAGAATCGCGACACCGTCTACACGGCCCATACGGACGCTGCCGGCAACGTCTGGATTGGCTTCACCGACGGCAAGCTGGGCGCCATCCGCCAGGATCACACGTTTCGCCTCTACGACTCGATACCCGGGCTCGGCGGCGCCGTGAACGTCCTGTACGAGGACAGCGCCGGCGCACTATGGGTGGGTGCGGGCGACGGGCTCAGCCGCTTCGACGGCGAGCGCTTCACGACCGCGACGCAGCGGGCCAACGGCCTGCCGGTCGATTCGGTCTCATCGGTGGTGGAGGGTGGCGACGGCAATCTGTGGATCGGCACCCGTTCCGGCATCCTGACCTTCCGGCCGGAGGAATTCGACGAGCTGCAGCGTGATCCCGCACACCAGGTCGAGTTTCGGCTGTACGACCGGTTCGATGGAGTGGTGAACATGCCGATGCGGCTGGGTCATCCGGTCGGCACGCGCGGCGCGGACGGGCGCCTGTGGTTCGCCACGGGCGGTGGCGCCGTGGTGATCGATCCCGGCCGGCTGCCGGACCAGCAGACGCCGCCGCCGGTGCGGATCGAGGCCGTACACGTCGATGGGCAGCGTGTCGACCACGCGTCGCCGCTGGAGCTGCCGTCGGGCAGCTCCCAGTTGCGCGTCGACTACACGGCCTTGACGTATGCCGCGCCGGCCAGGACCCAGTTCCGCTACCGGTTGGAGGGATTCGACCCGAATTGGGTCGAGCCGGGGACGCGCCGGGAGGCGTTGTACGCCAATCTGCCGGCCGGGGACTACCGGTTCCAGGTGATTGCCCGCAACAACCGCGGCATCTGGAATCGCGAGGGCGCGGTCCTCGAATTGTCCGTGCCGCCGCCGTTCTACCAGGCCGCCTGGTTCTACGCGGCCGGGGGCATCGCGCTGGTCTCGCTGCTGCTTGGGGCGTGGAAAGCCAGGGAGGTGCGGATTCACCGGCGCTACTCGCTGATACTGGCGGAGCGCGCGCGGTTGAGCCGCGAGATCCATGACACGCTGCTGCAGAGCCTGGTCGGCGTGGCGCTGCAGTTCGACGTGCTCGCGGGCAGCCTGGACGGTGCGCCGGAGCAGGCGAAGCAGCGCCTGCGCAGCATCCGCAAGGACGTCGAGGAGTACATCCGCGAGGCGCGGGAATCGATATGGAGCCTGCGGTCGAGGCCTTCGGGGCGCAGTCTGGCGACCGCCCTCCGCGAGACGTGCGAGCATGTCACGCGGGACACCGCGCTGGCGCTCGACTTCCGCGTCGCCGGCGCGCCGCAGCAGGTGTCCACGGTAGCCGAAGAGCAGCTTGTCAGGATCTGCAGGGAAGCTGTCACCAACGCCCTCCAGCACGCGGCGGCCGGTCGCGTCGAGGTCGCGCTGCAATACGACGGCGATGCGATCCTGCTGCACGTCGCCGACGACGGCAGCGGGTTCGACGCCAGCCGGCCCGCGGACGACGCGGGCGGCCACCTGGGTCTGGTGAGCATGCGGGAGCGCGCCGAATCCGTCGGCGGCCGCGTGGAGGTCACGAGCAGCGCCGAGACGGGCACCGAGGTGCGGGTGCGCCTACCGGTTCACTGACGCCCGCCGTGACGGCACACGGTGGGTGGAGAAAGTCCTGTCCGTGAAAAACGAACGCGCGGCGACCGCGACGATTCGCATCCTCTGCGTGGAGGATCACCGTCTCGTGCGGGAGGGGATCGCCTCGCTGCTGAGCCAGCAGCCCGACATGCGCGTGGTGACTTCCGCGGCGACGGGCGAGGAAGGCATCGTCCAGTTCCGGCGGCATCGGCCGGACGTGACGTTGATGGACCTGCAGTTGCCGGGCATGAGCGGCCTGGACGCGATCCGGGAGATTCGGCGGGAGTCGCCCGACGCCCGCGTCATCGTGCTGACCATGTACCACGGCGAGGAAGACGTCTATCGCTCATTGGAGGCCGGGGCGGCCGCGTACGTCCTGAAGGACACGCTCTCCGACGAGCTGATCAGCGCCATCCGCGACGTGCATCACGGCAAGCAGCCGATCGCCAGTGCGGACGTGCAGTCGCTGCTGGCCGAGCGCAATCGGCACAAGCACATCACGCCGCGGGAGCTGCAGGTGATTGAGCTGCTGTCCCAGGGCATGCGCAACAAGGAGATCGCGGCATTGCTCGGGATCAGCGAAGAGACGGTGCAGGTGCACCTGCGGAACATCTACCTGAAGCTGGACGTGAACGACCGTACCGCCGTCCTGGCCGTCGCCGTGCGCCGCGGCCTGATCCACCTGAGCTGACCACGCCGGCCCGCGCCCGCGTATTCCCTACTTCGAGCCTTGCGCCGCGGCGGCCTCGGCAGCGCGCTCACCGGCCATGATGTTCGGCAGCGCGTAGTTGCCCTCGTGACAGGCGTATTCGAAGATGACGTAGTCCGGCGCCGCCTGGAACGGCCGGTTGACGGTAAAGGGCCGGGTGTAGATCTCGGGATCCTCGATAGTGAACTCGTAGTCGATCACGTCGCCCCTGCGCGTGAAGCGCTCCACGGCGCGCGTGTTGGGCGTCGTCGGGAAACGCATCTCGGACTTGGCGCTGTAACCGCGCGTCTCCACAACCAGCGTGTCGCCGTCCCAGTAGCCGCGGGAGTCGCCGTTCCACTGTCGTATCTGTTCGTCGAGATGCGGCCGGCCGGTCAGCGGGATGATGCGGACGTCGTGGATGTTCTCGACGTGGATCGCGACGAGCTCGGGCGTCTGCAGGATGTGGTAGGTGTTGTTGTAGTTGGTGCCGACCGGAGGCACGCCGTGGTAGGTGATGCAGCGGTCCCAGAGGGGCCGGTCCAGCCACGAGTCGGCCGGGTGCATGCGCCGGTGCTCCCGCTTTGCGTCCACCCGCCGCTGGCCTGCGGCGTTGAGCGGCAGGCGGCCGTCGGGCGGATCGACGATCTGCGACGTGCGCCTGTCCTGCAGCATCTCCCCGCGGTCCCACCACAACGCGTTGTAGGAGCCGGGGTCCACGCCCGGGCGATCCGGGCGGTCGGACGTGGCCTGCAGGGTCCGCGCGGCGACTTCCTCCGGCGTGAAGAACCGCCGGCCTTGCGCCTCGGCAGGCCGCTGCAGCGGCGTGATCGTGGCGTACGACCAGAGACCCTGCAGGTCCGGGTCGCCCCAGGCCGTGCGCCCGGCGTCCGCACCGCCGCCGGACTGTCCCGCGGCGGGCGCGGGAAGCAGCCCGCCAACGGCGAGCACGGCCAGCAACGCGACGAGATAGCGACGTGGCATCTATTTTCCTCTCGGGGCTCCGCGGCATCTCTTCCAGATGGGGGCTGCGCCCCCAAGCCCCCCGGCGGCTGCTAGCGGGTACCCCTGCGCCCCGCGCCGCCGTCCCCTCGGTGGTTCACAGGTTGTGTTTATAACTTACATTTCGTCGATTATGCTACGTAGTCTTGCCGGCCTGCCGGCTGGCGGGCAGGAGGGGGACCACCGTCATGAGGAGTCTTGTCATCGCTGCCGCGCTGCTGGCGGTCGCGGCCGTTGCGGCGGCGCAGTCGGTCGAGGAGCAGATCGCGCAGGCGGTGCTGGCGGCGCCCGAGCCGTTGCGCGCCGGCGCCACGGTGATCGTGCGCGGCGCGGACGGCGCCCCGTCGGTCCTCCGGCAGGGCACCAACGAGCTCGTGTGCGAGCCGGACGGCCCGGCGCGGGGATTCGCCGTGGAGTGCTACCACGCCAGCTTCCAGGACGTCATGGACTGGATGCGCCGGCGCATGGCCGAGGGCGCCCGCAGCTTCACCGAGCTGTTCGCCGGCGGCGGGCCCGATGCCGACGTGAGCACCGGCGCCATGCAGTACGCGCTGGTCGGACCGACTCTCGAGGAAGCGGAGCTGCACATTTCGATCAACCTGCCGCACGCGACCGGGGCGTCGACCGGGCTGCCGACCGAGGAGCGGCTCGAAGGCCCCTGGCTGATGTGGGCCGGCACGTCGGCCGCGCACGTGATGTTCGGCGAGATCCCGCCGGGCATACCGGCCGAATATCCGGGGGAGTAGGGGCGGCGCGGGAGTTCCGGACGGCCGGCTCCAAGCCGGCCGCCCCGTTACAGGCTGAGCCGCTTCAGCTTGCCGGTGCTGTCGCCGAATTCCTCTTCCGGCGTGCCCATGCTTTCCAGGATCGACAGGTGCAGGTTCGCCAGCGGCGTGCCGTCGGCGTACCTGACGTAGCGCCCGCCGTGGATCCCGGTGTCCTTCCCGGCGATCAGCGCAATCGGCAGATCGTCGTGGAAGTGCGTGTTGCTGTCGCTGATGCCGGTCCCGTACAGGAACAGCGTGGAGTCCATCAGACTGCCGTCGCCATCCGGCGTTTCCGACAGTGTCTTGACCAGGTGGGCGAACTGCTGGAAGTGGTACTCGTTGATCTTGTGCAGCCGCTCCAGCTTGGCCGGCTCGTCCTGGTGGTGCGACAGCGGGTGGTGCGAGTCGGGCACGCCGATTTCCGGATAGGCGCGGCCTGAAACCTCGCGCGCCAGCATGAACGTGCTGATCCGCGTCAGGTCGGTCTGGTACGCGAGCGCCAGCAGGTCCATCATCAGCCTGGCGTGCTCGCTGTAGTCGTTCGGCACGCCGACCGGCTGGTCGACCACCGGCAGCTCGCGGGTGTTCTGGCGCTCGGCCATCTCGATGCGCCGCTCGATGTCGCGCACCGACTCCAGGTACTCGTCCAGCTTCACCCGGTCGCCCTGGCCGAGGACGCGCTCGAGGTCGTCGAGCTCGTCACCGACCAGGTCGAGGATGGTGCGGTCGCGGCGCAGCCGCGCCAGCCGCGCCTGCGGATCCGTGCTGCCGCTCGTCCCGAACAGCCGCTCGAACACGGCGCGCGGGTCGTTCTCGATCGGCAGCGGCGTGGTCGGCGTGCGCCACGCGATCGTGTTCGTGTAGGCGCAACTGGCGCCGCCGTCGCAAGATCCCAGCATGGCGTTCGACTCGATGCCCAGCTCGAGCGAGGCGAGCTGTGTTTCCTTCGACAGCTCACGCGCCGCCATCTGGTCCACCGAGACCGCGGCGTAGACGTCCGCGCCGGCCGTGATCTTGAACGGAAGGCAGGTGAGGAACGTCCCGGCCGAGCGGGCGTGGTCGCCGCCGCCCTTCACGAGGTTGGCCGCCTCGTCCGCCAGGCCGCCGCACATGAGTACGCGGTCTTCGAAGCCGGCCAGCGAGCGCAGCGTCGGCGGCAGCTCGGTGAGCGGTCCCTCGGCCTTCGGGGACCAGTACGGCATCGACATCCCGTTCGGGATATAGAAAACGCCGAACCGGCGCACCGGCGCGGCGGCGGTCTTGCTGAGCGCGGTGAGCGCCGGCACCATGCTGTCGAGCAGCGGCAGCGCCATGGTGACACCAAGCCCGCGCAACACGGTGCGCCGTGGCAGTTGCATCTTCGTGATGACCATGGGTGATGTCCTCCCTAGTTCACGTCGTGTTCAGCTTCGAATCTACTGTCCCGCGTCCGCCGCCGCCGTGGGCGCCGGCGCGTCGGCCGGATCCGCCGCACGCCGCATCTGGAACGGAGAGCTCGTGACGACGCCCTCGATGATAGCCGACCAGCGGAAGTCGGAGTCGGCCAGATCCCGCACGATGCCGCGCACGATCGGCGCGTCGTAATAGTCGACGCCGCGGCCGAGCGCGTAGGTCAGCAGCTTCTCGACCACGGTCCGCTCGAACTCCTCGCCCTTGGCGACCAGCGCTTCGCGAAACGTCCGCGGGCTGTCTATTGTACGCCCCGCCCACTCGATCGTCGCATCGATTTCGGCGCCGCGGTCCGTCTCGCGCCACTGGCCGATGGCGTCGAAATGCTCCATCGCGAAGCCGAGCTGGTCCATCTCGGTGTGGCAGGTGGCGCAGACCGGATTCCGGCGGTGCTGCTCCATCTTCTCGCGCAGCGACGTCGGCGCGGCGCCGGCCTCGTCTTCCTCGAGCGGCGGCACGTTCGGCGGCGGCGGCGGCGGCGGCGCGCCGAGCAGCGTCTCGAGCACCCACTTGCCGCGCAGCACCACCGACGTACGGTTCGCATAGGAGGTCACCGTCAGCAGGCTGGCGTGGCCGAGCAGGCCGTGCCGCCGGTCGTCGTCCCACTCGACCTGGCGGAACCGGCTGCCGTAGATGCCCTCCACGCCGTAGTGGCGGGCAAGCTGCTCGTTGAGGAAGCTGTAGTCCGCGGTCAGCAACTCCTGAATCGGCCGGTCGGCGCGCACCTGGCTTTCGAAGAAGAGCTGCGTCTCTTCCACCATGGCCCTGCGCAGCGTGTCGTTGAACTGCGCGAACAGCGCGCCGTCGGGCGCCTGCTCGTTGATGTTGCGGATCTGCAGCCACTGGCCCACGAAGTCGTTCATGAACCGCGTGGCGCGCTCGTCTTCGAGCATGCGCCGGATCTGACCGGACAGCACGTCCGGATCGCTCAGCCGCTCCGCCGCGGCGACCTCGATCAACTCGTCGTCCGGGATCGAGCGCCACAGGAAGAACGACAGGCGGGACGCGAGCTCCAGGTCGCTCAGCCGGTACGGCTCGGCGGGCTCGAGGTCGACCGGTTCCTCGTAGATGCGCATCAGGAACTCGGGCATCGACAGCAGCGCCTCCAGGGCGAGCTCGATGCCGAAGTCGAAGTCGCGCTCGGCGTTGCCGTCCCGGTAAACGGCGACGAGCGGGTCGACGTCGGCAGCGGTGACAGGCCGCCGGTAGGCCCGCCGCGCAAGCGTGGAGATGATGTCGCGCGCGCAGGTTTCCTTCTCGTCCACCGCGGCGCCGTCTGCGGGACGGCAGGTGAAGATCTTCTGCCGGCTGGGCGTGTCGTCCGGAACCGAGCCGTTGAACGGTCCGGAGATGAACAGCTTGTCGATGCCCGGCTGGCCGCGCAGGCCGTGCGGCGACGGCGCCGAGTCGGTGAACGCCACCGAGACGAGCCGCTGCCCGGCTTCAATCGGGACCTGGATCTCCAGCGCGTCGTCGGCCGTCATGCGGTACTCGTGCAGCCGCTGGCCCTCGACATCGTCCTCGGGCACCGCGATCAGGACGCCGGGGTCCGGTCCCGGAAACTGTCCGCCGATCTCCCAGCGCGTGATCAGCTTGTGGTCGACGCGCAGCTCGATTTCGTGCTCGTCTTCCTCGATCCCCTCGATGGTTTCCACGGTAGCGTTGCGCTTCAGGCGGACGGCGAAGATGTACTCGCCGTCGAGCGGGAACATGTGCCGCTGGGACAGGCCGCCGAGGGTCGAGAACGGCATGTCCTCGCCGGCGCGCACGTCCCGTTCCTCGAAGCCGACGTCGTACACCTGCATCACCGGCCGGTTGTCGGGGCTGCCGATGGCCGCGCGGCTGACCTTGGTGGCGGCCGCGATGTAGCGCGTCATCAGCGACGGCGTCATCGCCAGCACGTCCGCGTTGTTGTCGAACCCGAAGCCCGCCATGTCGCTCGGCAGCAGCTCGGCGCCGTTGACCTCGAGATCCAGCAGGTCCTTGACGGCGTTGACGTACTCGACGCGGTTCAGGCGCCGGGACGCGACCCGGCCGGGGTTGGGCGTGGCCTCGCTTTCGCGGTCCAGGGCCCCTTCGAGCGCGCTGAGAAATGTTTCGACGTCCGCGGCGTCGGGACGCGGCCGGCCTTCCGGAGGCATCTGGCCGCTGCGCAGCTTGCGCACGACCTTCTCCAGCACCGGCGCGTGCTCCGCCACCCGCTCGAAGTCCACCGTGTCGAGCGCCAGGCCGGCAGTTTGCAGCCGATCGTTGTGACAGGTGACGCAGTAGCGGTCGAGCAGGGCCCGCGAGAGCTCGCCTGCCGGAGCCTGCGCCCGGACGGCCTGCGGGACGGCTACAAGCGCCAGCGCGAATACAAGGCCGAGTGTGACGACGGATGGTCTTGACATGGCGATCTACCCCGGAAACGGTTACATATAATATCAACCGTGGAGCATATTTTGGGCAACAGATTTGTGAGGCTGGCGGGAGCCGGCATCGTCTGGTCGCTGGCGCTGACCGTCGGCCTGCCGGGCGCCGGCCCGGACTTGCGGCTCGTGGACGCCGCCGCGCGGCAGGACGCGGCGACCGTGAGGCAACTACTCGCTGCCGGCGCCGATGCGGACACCCGCCGGGCCGACGGCGCGACGGCGCTGCTCTGGGCCGCCCATTGGGACGA
Source organism: Vicinamibacteria bacterium (assembly GCA_022820825.1). GTDB lineage: Bacteria > Acidobacteriota > Vicinamibacteria > Vicinamibacterales > UBA8438 > JAAXGX01. The sequence continues at coordinate 19,636 of JAJEEU010000030.1, read as the reverse complement.
CCGGGAGACGGTCCGGCTGCTGCTCGACGCCGGCGCCGACGTCAACGCGGCGGACGACTACGGCGTGACGCCGCTGATGCGGGCGAGCGAGAACGCCAGCGCCGCCACGGTCGACATGCTGCTCGACGCCGGCGCCTATCCCAACGCCACCCAGGCCAGCGGGCTGACGGCGCTGATGATTGCCGCGCGCACCGGCAACGTCGAGGTGGTCCGGGCGCTGATGACGTACGGCGCGGACGTCAACGCGGCGACCAACGAGACCGCGGCGACGGCGCTGATGTGGGCCGTTGCGGCGCCGCACCGCATCATCGTGGAGCGGCTGCTGGAGGGCGGCGCCGACGTCGGCGTATCCACCACCAAGGGCATGACGCCACTGCTCACCGCCGCCCAGCAGGGCGATATCGAGACCGCGCGGCTGCTCATTTCCGCCGGGGCGGACGTCAACCAGCCGGGTGCGGACGGCACCTATCCGCTGCCGTTCGCCATCGTCGACGGGCACGACGACTTCGCGCTGTTCCTGATCGCACAGGGCGCCGACCCGAACGCGACGATCGGCGGCATCCCCGCCCTGGCCGCCGCGGCCGGCGACACCGATGCCTGGTCGTTCCACTGGGACCGCGAGCATGGCGGCGCGCAGTACGCCGTGCGGGAGCGGGCCGGCGGCGGCCGCATCTATCTCACGCCCGCGCAGCGTCTGCCGATCGTGGAGGCGTTGCTCGCGGCCGGCGCCGACCCCGACGCGCGCATCGGGACGTCGGCCATGCTGATGAACTACATCGGACATCCCACCAAGGGCGCCTTCGAGTCGTTTTCGTGCGGCACCGGCGACCTGCGCGGCGCGACGCCGCTGTGGGTGGCCGCGCACTACGCCAACGGCCAGGGCTACGTCCCCGTGCCCGACGCGATCGACCGCATGAACGCCGAGCTTCAGGCCGCCATCATCGAGCGGTTGCTGGAGGCCGGCGCCGATCAGTCTCTGACGATCGACGACGGTACGACGCCCTTCATGGCGGCGGCCGGATTGGGGCAGTGCACGTTCCGGCCGAACCTCAGGCGCGGCCTGCGCTCGCACGGCGCGGAGGCGGCCGTGCGGGTGTTGCTGGAGGCAGGGGCTGACATCAACGCGGTAAACGAGGCGGACTTCAACGCCCTGCACGGCGCGGCCTACCGCGGACTCAACGAAGTGGTGGAGTATCTCGTGGCCAACGGCGCCGACATCGACGCGCGCGACTATCGGGGGCGCACGGCGTACCGGCTCGCGGAGGGGTCCAAGCAGTCGTTCCAGTTCCAGGCGTTCCCCGAGACGGCAGAGCTCCTGGCGGAACTGGGCGCGAATACGAGGCTCGGTGTGCCCGGCACGGTGCAGGAGCGCGCCGACCGTGCAGTGGCGGACGAGCAGGTACCCTGATGGTGATGCGATATCTGGTTGTTGCGGCGGCGGTTGCAGCATGCATGGGCGGCGCGGCGCCGGCCGGGGGGCAGTCCGGTGACACCGACTACCCGCTGTTCACCGCAGACAATCTCGACGAGGCGATGAAGGGCGTCGGCCGGCAGTTCTCGCTGCTGACCAGGATGGTCGATGCGGGCGACTTCGAGGAGGCCAAGGTCAGGGTGACGCGCGCGCGGGAGCAGCTCGCGCCGACGATTGTCTTCTGGCGCAAGAACGCGCGCGAGGACGCCATCGGCATGGTGCGCGCCGCGACCCGGAGCCTCGACGATCTCGATGCGGAGCTGTCGGAGCTGGCCATCGATCCGGCCGCGGTCGGCGAGGCCCTGGCGACGGTCGACGCGGCATGCCAAGCGTGCCATGCTACCTACCGCGAGCCCGATCCGGCAGCCGCCGAAGCGTTCCGGTTGAAGCGCTGGTAGGGTGTTTGGCGTCGCAGGGAGGCACTTGATGGGGTCCACAGCTATCCGGCGGACAGCCGCAACCGGCGTTCTCGCAGGCGTGCTGGCCGCGGCCGCCATAGCCACTACCGCAGTCGAGCCCGACCTCCGGCTGGTGGCGGCGGCGGCCCGGCAGGACGCCGCCGCGGTGCGGGCGCTGATCGACGAGGGTGTCGACGTCGACGCCCGCCGCTCCGACGGCGTCACGGCCCTGCTGTGGGCGGCTCACCGCGACGACGTCGCCACCGCCGGGCTGCTGCTGGCGGCGGGCGCCGATCCGGATTCTGCCGACGACCACGGCGTGACGCCGCTCATTCGCGCGTCGGAGAACGCGAGCCTGGCACTGGTTCAGAGGCTGCTCGCCGCGGGCGCCGCCGCGGACCTCGCCCAGGGCAACGGCCTCACTCCGTTGATGGTGGCGGCGCGCACCGGCAACCTCGACATCGTGCGCGCGCTCCTGAAGCACGGCGCCGGGGTGAACGCGGCTACCACGGAGCTGGGCGCCACGGCGTTGATGTGGGCGGTAGCCGCGCCGCACCGGCCGATCGTGGAGGTGTTGCTGGAGGCCGGCGCCGATGTGGAGGTATCCACCGCCAAGGGGATGACGCCGCTGCTGACCGCGGCCCAGCACGGTGACATCGAGACGGCGCGGCTGCTGATCGCGGCCGGCGCGGACGTCAACCAGCCGGGCGCCGACGGCACCTATCCGCTGCCGTTCGCCATCATCGATGGTCACGACGATTTCGCCCTGTTCCTGCTCGAAGAGGGCGCCGACCCCAACACCCGCATCGACGGCATCCCCGCGCTGGCCGGCGCCGCCGGCAACGTCGACACCTGGCTCGCCGGCTGGGACCTGCGGCACGGCGACGCGCGCTACGTGAGCCGCTACCGCGCCCGGGGCGGCCGGATCTACCTGAACGCCGCGCAGCGCCTCCCGCTCGTGAGGGCCCTGCTGGCGGCCGGCGCCGACCCCAACGGCCGCATAACGACCTCGGCCATGCTGATGAACTACATCGGCTATCCGAAGAAGGGGGCGTTCGAGCCGTTCGTCTGCGGCACGGGCGACCTGCGCGGCGCCACCGCGCTGTGGGTGGCGGCGTTCGGCGCGGCTTCCGAAGGGGCCTACCGGAGCAGCGCGGCCGGTTCGGAGAACTACCGCGTCGAGAGCAGCGCCGACATCGTGGGCGTGCTGCTGGCGGCCGGCGCCGACCAGTCGCTGGCGACCGACGACGGTACGACCCCGTTCATGGCGGCCGCCGGCCTGGGCCGCTCGACGTTCCGGCCGAACTGGACGCGCGGCCAGCGCTCGCGCGGCGCCGAGGCGGCGACGCGGGTGCTGCTGGAGGCGGGCGCCGAGATCAACGCGACCAACGAGGCCGACTTCACCGCGCTGCACGGCGCGGCATTCCGCGGCCTGAACGAAGTTGTGGAATACCTCGTGGCGAACGGCGCCGACATCGACGCGCGCGACTACCGGGGCCGCACGCCGTACCGGCTGGCGGAGGGATCGAAGCAGTCGTTCCAGTTCCAGGCGTTCCCCGAGACGGCGGTGCTGCTGGCCGAGCTCGGCGCGAACACGCGGCTGGGCGTGCCCGGCACGGTGCAGGAGCGCGCCGACCGCGCGGTGGCCGACACCGCGGTTCCCTGACGGCGGCCGTGACGCCTCACGGCATGACGCACGTGAAGTTCGCCGCGTCGTCGGTGCTACCGCTGCCGTTCCAGCGCGCGACCTCCGGATAGGGACACAGCGGGCGCGTGCGGTCGACCTCGCCGTCTCTGACCCGGGACGCCACGATCCGTTCCGGAGGCCGGCCTTCTTCCACCCACTGCTCCAGCGCGGTCAGCGCGTCGAAGCGGTCCGGTCCGGGGCCGCCGGCGCAATGGCCCATCCCCGGCGCCATGAACAGGCGGAAGAACTCGCGCGTATCCGCCAGCGCCGCCGCGTGCTCGCGGCCCTCGCCGACAACCGAGACCGCGTCTTCGTAGTAATCGATCGAGCTCAGCGGGGAGATGTCGGCGTCGCTCCAGCCGTGGTAGACGAGCAGCTTGCCGCCGTTGTCGCGCAGCGGCCGCAGGTCCGGATCCACGGCATCCAGCGCGGCGCCCACCTTCTCGAGCGCGAAGGCCAGGTCCTCGTCGTAGTCGAACGTGCGGAAATCCCAGTCCAGGTCGTCGAACACGAGGTTGCGGAAGAACCCCTCGGCCGCCAGCCAGTGCAGGCTCGTGAACGGCGCCTCGCCGCTGACCCAGCGGTCCCAGCCGGGCGTTCCCTCACCGCCCGGGACGAGGCCGGGGTATATGCGTTCGCCGGCCGCGTTCGTCGCGCCCGACCAGATGGCGCGGACCGCCTCCACCTGCTTCTTGGTGAAGCAGGTCGCCGGATCCTGACCCGCCGCGCACGTCAGCTCCGCCGGATCGAAGTCACAGGCGCGCGGATCGTCCAGCACGCCGTCCTCGATCCCGTCGAGCGCGTCGCAGGCTGCGTTCACGGCGTCGCCCAGCAGCGGCAGCTTGTCGGCCGGGATGTAGCTCTCGGGATCGGCCAGCGTCGCCAGCGAGTACCAGAGGTGCGCGCCGGCGTAGAAGCTCGTCCAGTCGTGGGCCGGGTTGCCGGCGATCAGGCCGTCGTAGTCGTCCGGGTAACGCTGCGCTTCCATCAGGCCCTGCTGGCCGCCCTTGGAGCAGCCGACGTAGTAGGAATAGTCCGGCGGCCGGCCGTAATGCGCCGCGGTGACGGCCTTGGCGTTCACCGTTGTCAGATGCAGCCCGCGGTGGCCGAAGTCCTCGATCAGGTCCGGCCGGCCGAACGCCCAGGTCGCGTCGAACACGCCCTCGGAGACGTGTCCCGTGTCGGTAGCGGCGGCGGCGTAGCCCCGGCGCAGGGCGGTGGCCATCCGGTCGTAGTAGAGGGCTCCGGCCATGCCGCCGTTGCCGATGCCCTGGAACTTGCCGTTCCAGCCGGTTTCCGGCAGCCACACCTCGAAGTTGATGGCCGGCGCGATGACGCCCGCCACGCGGCAGAAGGCGGGCGCGTCGAGCGCGGCGGACCCGCCGGGCGGGGTGAAGCCGCCGGCCGGCGCGGTCCCGGCGTGGGTGATCGTCGTATCCGGCAGCTCCAGGTCGATCAGCCGCTCGCAGGGCGTGGCCGCCGCGGCGCCCGCGGCTTCTCCGGGGGCGCCGCCGCACGCGCCGGCGGCCAGCAGCAGCGCGCCGGCGCCGGCCCAGGCAACATCGCGCAATAGTCTCTGAGTCATGGGCTGCCAGTATAGTATCCGCGCCAGATGAACCGGCCTGCGCTGCGCCTCGCGGTCGCCCTGGTCTTCCTCCTGCAACTGGCGTTGCTGGCCATCGGCATCACGCGCGATTACCGGCTGAAGCACGAGGACAACAACGCGCTCCACGCCACGTTCGCGCGCGCCCACCTGCAGCTCGGACTCGGAACGACGAAGGGGCAGAACTACTTCTACTCACCGGCGCGCGCCAGCGGTGAGTTCTACGCCAATCACCCGCCCGGTCCCGGCCTCGCGCTCGCGGCGGCGTACTTCGTGACCGGCAGCGACGGGCCACTCGTCACGCGCGCCGCCGCGATTCTGTTCCACGTGCTGGCCGCCGTGCTCTTCCTGGGACTCGCCCGCCGCCTGTTTCCGCTGCCGCGGCACGCGCTGCTGGCAACGCTGCTGTTCGTGCTGCTGCCCGAGTCGGCCTTCTTCGGCCGCATGCTCAACCACGAAGTGCTGGTGCTGCCCGCGGCGCTGCTCATCGTCAGAGGCTATTGGGAGCACCTGGACGGCGGACCGCATGCGGGGCGCTGGCTGGCGGCGTCCGCCGCCGGCTGTGTGTGGGCGGCGCTCGCCGGCTGGGCCGGATTCTTCGTCATGGCCGCCTGCGCGCTGCACGCGGCCTGGGAGCTCGCGGTGCGGCGCAACACCCGCGCCCGGCGCCCGCTGGTGCTCCTGGCCATGCTCGGAGCGCTGTTGTTCGCGGCGGATCTCGCCCATCTGGCGTGGGTGCAGGAGCGCGGCCTGGGCCATCTGCGCGAGCTGGCGGCAACGCGCATCGGTGTGGCGGGGGAGCGGGGCATCGCCGGCTGGGCCGCGCGCATCGTCGAGCTGCACTGGCGCTACTTCGGTCTGACGAGCCTGGCGGCGCTGGGCGTGCTGGCGTGGCGGGGCTTCCGCGCCATGCGCGCGTCCGGCCGCAACCCGGCGCTGGAGGTTGGCCTGATCTGGCTGGCGGCGGGCGCCGGCTACGTCGTCTGCTTCAGCCTGAGCGCCGCGGCGCACGACTACTGGCAGTTCCTGCTGCTGCCGGCCAGCGCTATCGGCATCGTCCTCGTCTGGGAGCGGTTGACGGCGCGCATGGCGCAGGCGCGGCGGCCGGCCGTGTGGCGGGCCGTGGCTGCGGCGGCCGTTGTCGAGATCCTCGTGACCTCCGGCGCTACGCTCGCCCAGCGGCACCTCAGCCCCGAGGCGTACTGCATCGAAACGGTCGAGGCGCTGCGCCGCGACATGCTCTGAGGCGGCGCGCTGCGGTTAGCGCGGGAACGGCTTCAGGCCCGGCGTCTGGCCTTCCCGCAACGGCGTGCGCGCGGTGTTCATCACCATCGCCAGCATGGAGTAGTAGCCCATGATGCCGATGGTGTCGATGACGCCGATCTCGTTGAACTCCGACACCATCCGGGCGTAGGTCGGGTCGCTCACGCCCTGCGTCCGGAACAGCTCGGTGCAGAAGTCGTAGAGCACCGCCTCGTCGTCGGCCATCGCTGCCGGGCGCCGGCCATCGGCAATCGCCGCGATGATCTCCGGCGCCAGCCCCGCCTGTTCGGCGATCGGCGCGTGGGCCGCCCACTCGTAGTTCTGCGTCCAGTGGCGCGCCGTGATCAGGATCACCATCTCGCTGAGCCGGGTCGGGAGCACCGTGTTGAAGCGGGCATGGTCGCCCACGTTGCGGGCGCGGCTCAACATCTCGGGACTGCGGAGCAGCGGCACGAACGGCCCGCTGACGTTCGGCCGCTGGCGCACGCGCTTGAATTCCTCGACGGCCGCCTGCTGCTCGGCCGTGAGCTGGTCCTCCGGTATCGGCGGCATCCGATCCTGGGCTGTGGCAGGCATGGCATGCATGAGCAGCAGTACGAGACCGACGGGCAGTGCCGCGCGCAGCGCGCGATGATTGTCTCGATCCGCCATTGTCATCCTCCGTGAAGTTTGGGCAGCACGGTTATCGTATCCGCGTGCCGGCGGGCGCCTCAAGCGGGTTCCCGCGCGGCGGGCGCACGGCGATGCGGCCGCGGGCCGCGAACGGAGGATGCAACGATGCGGGTCGGATTCATCGGTCTGGGCGTGATGGGGCGCCCGATGGCGCTCAACCTGCTGCGGGCAGGACACGAGGTAGCGGTCCATGCGCGTCGGGCCGCGTCCCTGGAGCCGCTGGTCGAGGCCGGCGCGGCGAGCGCGGCCACGCCGGCCGAGCTGGCCGCCGGCAGCGACGCGGTGATCACGATGGTGACCGGCACCGCCGACGTCGAGGCGGTCCTGCTCGGCGCGGACGGCGTGGCGCACGGCGCGCGGCCCGGCACCGTGGCGATCGACATGAGCACCATCGACCCGGCGGCGACGCGCGTGATCGCGGCGGCGTTGGCCGAGCGCGATGTCGACATGCTGGACGCGCCGGTGTCGGGCGGGCCGCACGGCGCCCGCGACGCGTCGCTGTCGATCATGGTCGGGGGCCGCGCCGAGGTGCTGGAGCGCGTGCGTCCGGTCCTCGACTGCCTGGGCACGACGGTGCGCCACATGGGCGGACACGGGGCCGGTCAGGTGACGAAGGCCTGCAACCAGTTGCTGCTGCTCGTTACCGCGCAGGGCGTGGCCGAGGCGCTGGTGCTGGCGCGCCGCGCGGGGCTCGACGCGGGCCAGGTGCGCGAGGCGCTGCTCGGGGGCATGGCGTCGAGCAGCGTGCTGGACTTCTTCGGCGAGCGGATGGTGCGGCGCGACTTCGCCGCCGGCATCGAGACGCGCCTGTATCACAAGGACCTGGATATCGTCCTGCGGCTGGCGCACGGCCTGGGCATCGCGCTTCCCGCCGGCGCGCTCACGATGCAGCACATCAACGGTCTCCACGGGCAGGGCAGGGGGCGGGACGACCTGTCGGCGCTGATCACCGTTGTGGAGGCGCTCGGCGCCGGCGACGCAGCCGCGCACGGGAACTGAAACCACCGGTTCAACGCAGGCGTTCGGCAAGGCCCTGCAGCGTGTCCGCCAGCGCCCCGAGGCGTTGCCGGGTGCGGCCGGCGGCTTCCGCCGCGGCGTTCTCCACCTCGCCGGCAGCCGCGGCCAGCTCCGCCGCGACCGCCGTGTCGCTGCCGGATCCAGTCTCGTCGACGCGGCCGAGCAGGTTCGACAGCGCCGTCCTGCGCTCCGCGCCGAGCGTGTCGCTGCGCTCGAGCTGATCGAGGTAGGCCCTCGCGACGACCGGCCGCGCCGGCCAGTCGACGCGCCGCTGCTGCTGCGCGTTGAACGCCGCGGGGCTGACCGCCGCCGCCGCGGCGGCGATCTCGTTCCCGGTCAGGTGCTCGCTCGGCAGCAGCTCCAGCACGTCGAGGCCGCGGGCGATCTCGGTGGCGTAGATGTAGCCCCGGTACCAGTACGACGACCAGAACCCGCCCATGACGAAGCGATCCGCGTCGATCGGGCCGCGGTCGAAGAACGCGATCTCTACGGGGTTCGACGAATCGGTGAAATCGAAGACCGAGATGCCCCCCTGGTACCACGCCTGCACCATGATGTCGCGCCCGGGCACCGGGACGAGCGAGCCGTTGTGGGCCACGCAGTTCTCCCGCTCGGTCTGCGGGGCCGGGAGCTTGTAGTAGCTGCGGAACTGCAGCCTGCCGTCGACGATGTCGAAGATGGCGTTGGCGCCCCACTCGCGGGGGTCGGACGCGCGGCAGCGCGGACGTCCGCCGCCGCCCCACTCGTCGGTGAAGATCACCTTCGTGCCGTCGTTGTTGAACGTGGCCGAGTGCCAGTAGGCGAAGCCGGGGTCGACAACCTCGTCGACGCGGACCGGATTCACCGGGTCGGAAATATCGAGCAGGATGCCGTTGCCGGAGCACGCGCCCGCGGCGAGGCCGATCTCGGGGAAGGCCGTGATGTCGTGGCAGCGGCTCGACTCGGCGGTGCGCTGCGTCCCCGGTCCGTGGTCGCCGCCCCGCCACAGGCCCGCGAGGGCGCCGGTGTCGGGGTCCCGGAACACGGCCGGCCGGCTCACGATGCGCGCCTCCTCGGGGCGCGCCAGGGGAATTCGGATGACGTCGATGCGGAAGAGCGCGGTGTCCGGGTTCTCGGCGGGCGGCGCGTCCGAGCAGCCCGCGAGCTCGTCCCCGGAGCGGACGGGCGCCGCGCCGGCGCCGTACACGTAGACGTCGCCCGCCTCGTCCGGGTCGGTCACCACCGTGTGCGTGTGCGAGCCGCGGCAGGTCTGCACCGCGGCCACCTGCCGCGGCCGCCGCAGGTCGCTGATGTCGAAGACCCGAATGCCGCGGAAGCGCTCGGCGCTGACGGGTTCGGCGACGCCTTGCAGCCCGCAGTCGAGGCGTCCCCGCGTCTGCTCGACCGACATGATCAGCAGGTCGCCGACCACCGACACGTCGCCCTGGCCGCCGGGACAGACGACGGAGGCTATCAGGCTGGGCGACGCCGGCGTCTCGATCCCGTAGGTGTTGAACCCGTGGTAGCTGCCGACGAACAGCCGGTCGCCGGCGAACGCCAGATCGGTGATCCCGAAGCTGAGCAGGCCTCGCCGCTGCGGGTCTTCCTCTTCCTCCTCCTCCTCCTCCTCCTGTTCGGGCGCGACGTCGCCCGCCTCCGGCTGCACCGGCAGGCGCCTGCCGGCCGGACGGCGGGGATCGAAGAAGCCCGCGGGCTTCGCACGCGTCGCCACCAGCGCCATGTTCGAGGCCGCCTGCCCGGCGTCCTCGAAGCCCGCCGCGAGTCCCACCCGGGGGTCGGGCGAGAGCCCGGCGAGCATCGCGTCCATGCGGTCGATTTCCGCCGTCTGGTCCGACGTGACGTCGGAGGTGAACGCGAAGAGTTGCGAGTCCTGCGCCGCCCCGCGCTGCTCGAGGAGATTCTCCACCATCGTGACGGCGCCCCGGTGGTGCTCGATCATCCGCTCGAGGAACAGCCGGTCGAACGCGTTCCCTGTCGCCGCCGCGAGCTCCGCCATCTCGTCCGGCGTCAGCATGCCCGGCATCGGATCCCAGCCGTCGGCGTGGTGCGCGTCGACCTCGGTGACCGCCTGCACGCGATCCTCCAGCCACGCCTGCATCATCTCGATCTCGTCTTCCTGCGAGAGTTCGATGCGTTGCGCGAGGCGCCGCATGGCCTCGTTCGCGGTCCGCTCGGCGACGAGCGCCGTCATCTCGAGGGCCTGCGCGTGGTGCGGGATCATCCCCTGCATGAACTTCACGTCGCCGTCGGTGAACCGGATCCCGGCGAGATCGGTGGCCTCGGCGGCCGAGATCTCGCGGCTCGGCTCGCCGGGCGCACCGGGTTGCACGATGGGCGCCTGCGCGCGGCCGACCGCCGGCCCGAGCGAGAGCAGCGCCGCGCCCACCACGGCAATCACGACGAGGGGCGCCGGTCGGGTGTGATCGAGAGGCATGAGAATCTCCGCGAACTGTTATCCGGCGCGGTCCGCCGGCAGCTCGGGCTCGCGGTCGCAAACGGCGGCCAGCTCCCATTCACCGCTTTCCGCTTCCCGCCAGTAGCGGATGCGCGGCGCCGCCGGCGTCAAGTCGTAGGGATCGACCTGGACGAAGCTGTAGCACGGTGCGAGGTGCTCCGGGCGCAGCGCGCGCATGAGCCCGTCGTCGGAGAGCCCGCTCTCAGCCTGCAGCCGCACGAACTGGACCGGCGTGATGGTTCGCTGCCACGCGCCGCCATTGACCACCACCGGCGCGAGCGCGTCGCGGACCGGCGAGAAACCGTCGACGATGACGGGCCGGCCCTGGCTGGTCGACAGCAGGATGCGCTGGCGCCAGTCGACCAGTTGCGTATGGCCGTGGACGAAGACCGCGATCGGCCGCCCGCGGTCGGGGAGGCTGGCCTGCACGGTCTCCAGACGGCTGCCGTAGCTCAGGTCCCGCGTCCGCCAGAAGTAGTCGAACTGCCCGCCGCGGCTGTCCGGCAGACGCGGGCATTCGGCCACCGGCGGACCCTGGGGATCGTTCTGGGTCAGGTAGCGCTCGAGACGCCGGCGCGAGCGGCGCAGGGCTGCCCGGTAATCGCAGAGGGCGTTCAGCTCCGCGTCGTCCAGAGCGCCCATCAGCGCCTCGAGACCGCCTCCGTCCAATGCATGCTGAGCCAGCGGCTTGAAGCGGTCGTCGTCCGGCAGCGAGTCGACCAGAAACGGCGGTCCCTGCGCCCGTACGGATGCCAGATCCCACGCGGGCGGCTCGACATCGCCGATGTCGAGATCGAGGCGGAACTGCTGCCAGGGCATGCGGAAGAGGACATAGCGCAGCAGGTCGGCCGCCTGCGCGCCGAGGTCCGTGGCTTCGGCGGCGGACAGCGCATGCGCCAGCCCGGCGCCGGCGTCAGCAAAGTTGTCCGCCACGGGATAGCGCTGCTCGTGCTCCCGGACCAGCGCACCCGCGGTGCGGGCGCCCCAGGGCCGCTCCAGGTGGCGCCGGCCGCCGCGCTCGACGAACGGTTCCGGCCAGGTGGCGAAGCGGTCCGCCCGCCAGCCGATCTGGTGCCCGTGCTCCACGTACACCTGCCCGTCGGCCGATACCCAGGCGCCTCCCGCCGCCACTGCGGCGCGGCCGTTCCCCAGCGCTGCCTCGGTACGGGCGCGTACGGCCGGAAAGAGCAGGGCGGCGTCGTGGTCGCCCGGCACCAGGACGACGCGGTTCGAGCCGGCGCGGGCGAACGCGGCCAGTGCGTCGATCGCGCTAGCGTGCGCCGCCAGCACGCGCTCCAGCGTGGCGAGCGCCTCGGGCTCCGTACACCCCAGCTCGGGGTCATCATGAACACAGTCGGCCGACGCCAGCTCGAAGGTGTCGCCGTTGAGGATGAGGTCGGTTGCGCCGCCGCCTTCCGCGTCGAGCGCTTCGAGAAAACGCTCGAACTCGTCCGCCCAGCGGAAGTCCTCACCGGCCAGCCACGCACCGCCGGCGTCCCGGCCGGAGCCCATGTGCAGATCCCCGATGACCGCAATCAGACGCTGCGTGTCGCCGGGTTGCTGCGCCAGGCCCGCCGCTGCGATGAGCAGCAATGCGATCGCCGCCGCGGCAGTCGCCGCCCCGAAGCTCGCCCCAGTCGCCGGCGGCCGGGCGGCAGTGTGCCCGCTAGGGCCGGGCAAGGGAGAAACGCACGATCTCTTCATCGTTGCGCGTGACGATGTGGCGGTTCGCGTACGCCGGATGCGACCAGTGCACGACCGGACCCTGCGCACGGCGCCGGGTGACGGGACTGGTCGGGTCGATCAGGTGCGTGCGGCTGATCTCCTCGTAGCCCTCCGGCGAGAGCCGCGCGATGACGAGCTCGCCGGCGTCGGTATTGATGAAGTAGCGATCCCCGTGCCGCACGAGGAAGGCCGAGGCATGGCGGGCGCGGTCGCCGACGAGGGCGTCGGTCTCCCAGACGCGCCGGCCCGTCCGCAGCTCCAGGCAGCGAAGGGTGCCGTAGCTGTCCACGCCGTACAGGTAGTCGCCCGCGATCACGGGCGAGCCGAACACGGAATCGAGCGTGTCGAAGACGCGGCCGTGCTCCGCGTCGCTATGGCCGACGCCTTCCCACGCCAACGCCGCGTCCGGGTGGGATTCGGCCAGCCGCAGCATGCGGGCGCCGCCGTACTGCGAGGTCACGAACATGTACGGGCCGCTCTGCACGGCCGTGGAAATCGACATGCCCATGTCGACGATGTGCGGCACTTCCCAGTAGACGGCGCCGGTCTCCGGATCGAGGGAGCTGATCGCGCGGGGGTGCCAGATGATGAGCTGCCGCGTGCCCGCCGCGTCGACAATGATCGGCGCCGCATAGCCCGGCTCCCAGTCCGATGAGAGCGCCTCCCACAGCACCTCGCCGGTCAGCTTGTCGAAGGCGACGACCTTGGCGTCGGGCTCGCCGCCCACCAGGCAGATGAGCCGGTCGCCGTCCACGAGCGGCGCGCCCGCGATGCCCCACGACGGAATGGAGGCGTTGAAGTCGCGGACGTAGTCCTTCTGCCACAGCACGCTGCCGTCCGCCACGTTCACGGCCAGCAGGTTCCCCGCGGCGCCGACGGCGTAGACACGGTCGGCGTCGCGCGCGGGCCGGTCGCGTAGATGAGCTGCAGGCCGGCGTAGTTGGTGTCCCATTCGCGCGTCCAGAGCACTTCTCCGGTCGCCTCGTCCAGCGCGAGCAGGCGCTCGACCGCCGCGGTGCTGCGCGGGTCCGCACGCCGCGCGTCGGTCACGAAGACGCGGCCGTCGGCCACGGACGGGCCCGCGTAACCTCCGCCGATCGGTATCCGCCAGGTCGCGGTAAGACCGCCCGCGGGGAACTCCTCGAGGATGCCGGTTTCGGTCCAGACTCCCAGGCGCCCGGCGCCGCGCCACTCCGGCCAGTCTTCGGCTGCCAGCGGCAAGACGGCGGCGGCGACGAAACCGATAGTGACGAACAACTTCACCGGGTAGCACACAGAGAGCATTTTCTCACACGGCCATCTCCCGGGCGGATGGCCGCGCCGGTCGCGCCGAGGGTACCCAACGGAGTGCGCTGAACGGGGTATGCGGGAGGGAGGGGTCTGTTTCCAGCAGATAACCCTTCCGCTTCGGCTCAGCGCAGAGCCTCTACCGGTGGATGCGCAACCGCGATTGGTCTCCTTCCGTCACCCGGCGGCGCGGCCGAGGAAGTCCTGGATCACGTTGGGTGCGGCGGTGTCGAAACCCACGACGTCCAGCATGCCGGCGTCCTCCGGATCGGCGATGCTGCATTCGGTCGCGGTCATGGCGGCCACCACGAGCTTCGCCGGAATGCCCGTCTTGCGCCGGTATCGTCGTAGCGCCTCGCTCGGATGCACCTCCCCCGCCCACGTCTCGTTGTCGGTAAGCACGATGAAAGCGTCCGCCTCGATTCCGTGCTCCAGCGCGTCCAGCATCGGCAGCGAGCAGTCGGTGGCGCCGAACGGCAGATCGCTCGTCACCTGCACGGCCTCGCGCAGCGTACTGGATCGCGTAATCGGCAACGCGTGCATTTCCGAGTCACCGTACCACGTGTCTCCGGTCCGGCCGGTGGAGAAGCCCTTGATGACGTGCCGCTCCGCTTGACGCGCGATGACCATGGCCATCGCCGCCGCGGCTTCACGGGCCGTCACGTTCGACAGTCCCGCGACCTGCGACCAGCCCATCGAGCCCGACACGTCCACCCCGAGGTAGACCCGCTCGCGAATAGGCTCCAGGTCGTCGAATGTCAGCACGCAGGCCCGCTCCAGCGCGTCCACGATCTCGGGCACCGGCTTCCAGGTGCTCGACCCGCGCTGCGAGCGGCCCTCGGCGTACGTACGCAACGCGACCAGCAGCGCCAGCGGATGCACGCGCGCCTTGCGCAGCAACTCGCTGTCGGTCAGGCGCTCGGTGACCGCGCGCGTTTCGTCCGCCAGCGGCCGCAGGATGTCGAGCCGCGTCAGCGCCGGCAGATTTCGCACGAGCGCGGTCAGCGGCAGGTGCGGCAGCAGCGCGTGCCAGACGGCCTTGTCACCGAGATGGGCGGTCGGAACCATCTCGCGCGACAGGACGCGCGCATGTGTCCGCAGCAGATCTGCGGCCTCCGCGGGCGTATCGGCGTCCTGGAGCCGCCGGAACGCAGCGACTCGCGGCAGGCGCTCGGCATCGACCTCGGCGGTGTCCGGATGCGTCACCCACTGCAGGAGATCGTTCAGACGACTTCCCGCGGCGCTCTTCGGATGCGTCAGCCGCAGCACGTCGCGGTGGCTCCACCCGTTGCGCTGGCGGTACTTGAGCACCTGGTACGTCAGCCGGTCGATGTCCTGGTCTGTGTACCAGCGCCCGACGGCGCGCTTGAGCGACCGGCCCCAGCCGCGCATGTCGTTAACGAAGGAGACGAAGTGCAGCAGGTGGGTCCCGGTGCGGGCGATCTGCGGCAGCGCCGCCCCTGCGGCGCGGCGCGTCTCCGCATCGCCGAAGCTCGCGGCCATGGCCAGCGCGAACAGCGCCGGGTCGTTCCTGGGTGCCCGGCCGTGCGTGCTGATGTCAACGAGAGCCTGCACCGCGCGTGGCCCGTCGGCGTCCAGGCAGCGGCGGACGGCGGCGGCGTTGTCCGTGGTCAGGGCGCGCGCGCTGGCGTAGTAGGTGCCGGCGTTGGTTCCGAGAATCAGGAACCGTTCGAACCTGGTCCAGTCGGTGACCGGAAAGACGTAACCGCCCGCCGCGTTGCGGACCATCTCGGCCTCGCGGCCGATGATCGGCTCGGACTGTGGCGCCGGGACGCCGTAGACGCTCTTGAGAACCTGCATTGCCCTGTACCCGTTTGAGCACACCTCGCTCCGGTTTCCAAACTCGCGGCGGCGCGGAACGCACGGAAGGTGCTCCTTGAACGAGGAGCGGAAAAGGGGGTCGGGTGTCACACCGACTGTGTTGGAGACAGGTAACCCTTGTCCTTCGGCTCAAGGAACCAAAAAGCATGAATGATTCCTACTGAGATGTCAATTCTTCCTCCCTTCGACTCGCGCCCTGCCACTCCCGCCGGTTTGCGCCGTTGACATGGCTTCGGATCGGTGTAAAATCGGAACTATGGCTGATATCCGAATAGAGTCCGTTCAAAGTCCGTTCGACACTCCAGATCTCGCCCGGCTGGGTATCTCGGTAGTCATGCGGGCGGACGCGATGGGATTGCTGCCCGAGGGTTCAATCACTCGTCTCGACCTGCGGGAATGGGAGCGCGTGGCGACGCACGTCACCCGAGCCGGCGTCGCAAATGGGATTCTCGCAGAACGCTTCGGCTCGGCCGCGCCGGAACCGAGCCGCTTCCGGGCGATGCTCGAACACGTCAACGATGCCTTGGGCGCGTCGCCGGTGCCCGCGTCGGAATGGCCGGCGATGCAGCGCGTGCTCGGCGTGGATCTGCTGGCTCGTCTGCTGGGAGTCTCCACCGTCAGCCTGCGCCGCTATATGGCCGGCGCCAGGGGGACGCCGGACGACGTCGCCGTCCGCCTGCACGCGCTGGCGCTGATGGTCGGCGACCTGGCGGGCGCCTACAACGATACCGGCATTCGCCGCTGGTTCGCTCGCCCACGCGCGGCACTCGGAAACCGTGCTCCCGTCGAAGTCCTGACGGCCGGATGGCGGCCGGACGACCCCGGGCCGTTACAGGTGAGCGACCTGGCCAACGCCCTGACGGCATCGCCCGCCACGTGATCATGATCGGTTTCCGCCACGCCGATCCCCGCTATCCGTTTCTATGGGAAGAGACGGATCAACCCGCTGCGCGCTGGCACGCGGCCGGTGACGGCCCGGCC
Organism: Vicinamibacteria bacterium; assembly: GCA_022820825.1. Taxonomy (GTDB): domain Bacteria; phylum Acidobacteriota; class Vicinamibacteria; order Vicinamibacterales; family UBA8438; genus JAAXGX01. Next base: position 3,235 of record JAJEEU010000030.1, on the reverse strand, counting down.
CAGTACTTCAGCGATACGCCGGACGGCGCGTGGGCTGAGTTCCTGCGCCACGAGGAGATCGTCGATCCGCATGACTTGGCGACGATTCGGCGCGCCTTGTGGGCAGTCGACCTCGGCGAGCCTTCTCTCGCACGCCCCGACCTCCCGCGCGAGACTCTCACGGGCGGTCGCGCATCCCATGCCGCTTGTCGGACAGAAGCGTCTCGACTGCGACGCAAGGGCGTGCGCGGGATCGAAGCGCCATCGGCCGCGCTGGTGTCCGGGGGCGCCCGGGGTTGGCGGGTGGACGGCGGCCTCCAGCCCGGCGGCTCTCGGGACGGCCGCGTATTCGTGTTGTTCGGCCGGCGGCCGGATCTCGTGGGTTGGCGTGCGACCGCCGCCGGGCAACCGAGCGAGGAACTGGTGGCGCTGGTGCGACCCTTCCGGTGACTGGCGCCGGCCGCGTCACTCTTCTCGGACAAGCTCCGGGACCGGGCGCGCAAGAATGCCCGGGTCGCGGCCGTTCCACGCATCCTCGGCTAGGCGCACCTTCTGGCGCGCTGTCTCCGCCGTGAATGGCGGCAGGGGAGGGCGCCGCGGGGTCACACCTTGTCTCCGTGGATGATGCGCCAGAGCTTCTCGGGGCGCAGCAGCATGTCGATGTGCCGCACGCCGAACCCGCTCAGGGCGTCGACGGCGGCCGACACGACGCACGGCGTGGACCCGATGGTGCCGGCTTCGCCGATGCCCTTGGCGCCGAGTGGGTTCACGGGCGTCGGGGTCACGGTGCTGTCGAGCTCGAAGCGCGGGAAGTCGCTTGCGCGCGGCAGGGCATAGTCCATGAGCGAACCGGTCAGCGGCTGGCCGTCGTCGCCGAAAACCACCTCCTCGATCAGTGCCTGGCCGATGCCCTGCGCGAGTCCGCCGTGCACCTGCCCCTCTACGATCAGCGGGTTGATCAGGTGGCCCGCGTCGTCGACCGCCACCAGGCGCAGCAGCCGCGGCTCGCCCGTGTCGCGGTCGACCTCCAGCAGCGCGATGTTGCAACCGAAGGGGTAGGTGTTGTTGGCCGGCTCGAAGAACGCCTCGTCGCTCAGGCCCGGCTCGAGCCCGTCGGGCAGCTTGAGCGGCCGGTAGGCGTAGGCGGCCACCTCGGCGAACGTCTTCGCGGCGGCCGGCGCGCCCTTTACGCCGATGCGGCCGTTCTCGAAGACCAGGTCGGCCTCGTGGGCTTCCAGCAGCAGCGCCGCGAACTTCGCCATCTTGTCCCTGACCTTGCCGCCGGCCAGCATCATGGCCGTCCCGCCCACGGCCTGCGAGCGGCTGCCGCCCGTTCCGAGGCTGCCCTGCTTCACGACCGCCGTGTCGCCGTGATGGATCCTGATGTGCTCCAGCGGCACGCCGAACTGGTCGGCGAGCATCTGGGCGAAGGTGGTCTCGTTGCCCTGGCCGTGCGGGGACGCGCCGGTCGTGGCGCTGATCCGCCCGTCGCGCTCGACGGTGACCTGCGAGTGCTCCCAGCCGCCCATCGGCATCGACGCGGAGGGCCCGACGCCGCAGATCTCGACGTACATCGACAGGCCCAGTCCGACCAGCCGGCCCTCCGCGCGCGCGGCGTCCCGCTCGGCCTTGAGCTGCTCCCAGCCGGCCTTTTCCAGCGTGAGGTCGAGCGCTTTGCCATAGTCGCCCGAGTCGTACTGGATGCCGGTCTGGGTGGTATACGGAAACTGCTCCGGGCGGATGAAGTTCCTGCGGCGCAGCTCGGCCTGGTCCATGCCCAGCTCGCGGGCCAGCATGTCCATCGCCCGCTCCAGGAAGTAGATCCCCTCCGGGCGTCCCGCGCCGCGGTAGGCGTCCGTCGGCGTCTTGTTGGTGAGCACCTCGTCGAGCGTCGCGCGGACGGCCGGGATGGCGTAGTTGCCGCTCGCCATCATCATCGTGGACGTCGGGATGGCGGCGGTGAAGATATTGTTGTAGGCGCCGACGTCGGCGATGACGCGCAGCTTGATGCCGAGCAGCGTGCCGTCGCGCCTGGCCGCCAGGTCGACGTAGCCGATGAGGTCGCGGCCGTGGGCGGTCGCCAGAAACGCCTCCGAACGTTCCTCCACCCACTTGACCGGCGCGCCCAGGCGCCGGGAGGCCGCGGTCACCACGAACTCTTCGGCGGAGCCGGCCGACTTGCAGCCGAAGCCGCCGCCGACCTCCGGGGCGATGGCGCGCACCTGGTCCTCGCCCATGTCGAACATCGAGGCGATGAACGTGCGCAGCAGGTGCGGAGACTGGGTCGACGACCAGATGGTGATGGTGTCCTTGCCGGGCTCGTAATGCGCGACGACGCCGCGCGGCTCCAGCGGCGTCGGCGCGAGCCGCTGGTTGACCATGCGCTGCGAGATCACTACCTCGGCGTCCGCGAACGCCTGCTCGATGGCCGTATCGTCGACCGAGCCGTCCGCCCCGACGCCGGTGCCCATCGGCACCGACGCGAGCATCAGGTTGTTCGGGAAGTCGGCGTGCAGCACGGCCGGCTTGCCGGTCATCCCCTGCTCGGGATCGACCACGACCGGCAGCGGCTCGTAATCCACCACGATGCTGTCGGCCGCGTCCCGCGCAACGTAGCGGTCGCGGGCCACCACCACGGCTACCGGCTCGCCGACGTAGCGCACGACGTCGGTCGCCACGGCGCGGCGTTCCGGCGCGGGCATGGGTAGCAGGGCCGGCAGCGGACCGAGCATCTCCGCCATCTGCGTCCCGGTGAACACCGCCTCGACGCCGTCCACGGCTTCCGCGGCGCCGGTGTCGATGGACAGGATGCGCCCGTGCGCGACGTCGCTGCGCTTGAACGCGAGGTGCAGCATGCCCGCCAGCTTGACGTCGTCGACGTAGGTTGCGCGGCCCTGGATCAGACGCGGATCTTCGCGCCGCTTGACGCGCTGGCCGATGAGCTTCGGGAGCACGGGGGATGTGGTCATGAGTCCTGGCCCGCCCGCGCCAGCGCGCCGTCGAGCGCCCGGCGCGTGAATACCGACACCATCGCCCGGCGGTAGTCGGCGCTGCCGTGGATGTCGGAGTTGAAGTCGTCGATGCCGTCCGCGGCGCCGGCCGCCGCGGCGTCGATGACGTTGACGTGATCGCGGCGGACGGCTGTCGCGACCGCGCCGGCCGTCGCCGGCCGGCCGGTCTCGGGCATCAGGATCTTGGACAGGTACAGGCCGCACGGCGCGGCCATCACGCTCGTGGTCAGCAGCGCCACCGGGTC
>JAJEEU010000106.1 GCA_022820825.1 Vicinamibacteria bacterium | reverse complement strand
CTCGCGCAATCGCCGCACCTGCGCGTCCGTGACCAACCCGTCCTCCACAAGGAAAACGGGCAGTCTCACACGGCTCGGGGCGGGGAAACGAAGCGGCCGACCGCGGCCTCGCCGACCGGCAAAAATAATTGTCGCTGATCACCTTCGATCAACAGATGCTCGGCCTGCACTCCGAAACGCTGCTTCCGCGCCCACTCGTAGATGCGGGACAACGGCGCGAACGCGTCATCGCCGCCCCCTTCGACGGCGACGAATACGTCCAGATCGTAGGTTCGGGTCGGCTCCGCGTAGAACAGCACCGCGGCCGCGCCGCCGACGGCGTACTGCGCCGCGATACCCTCGTCGCGCATCCGGTTCAGCACCCGGAAAACGTCGGCCAGCGAACTCATCGTGTGCTCATCTGCTTCTGCTGCTCCTGCGGTACGGCCTGGCGTTCCGGCCCTCGCCGGCCATCATGAACCTGCTTGCGCCGGGTGGCAAGCGCCCTCCGCACCCCGAATCGGCCACCATGCTCCGGGAATGGTGAGCCAGCAGTCCGTGGTGAAACCTCGCGTCGCACCGAGAGCCGCCCGAATCAATGGTGAAGGGGTGGGGTGGTTTCCGGACGTGGTGGGGGCGGGACCCGTGCCCGCGCAAGGCGAAGGCGCCGAAGAGTCGTTGGACACCTCCGGAGAAATGGCCGGTTTTCAACTGTCCACTGAGGCGGCCGGGACGGCGAACACTGCCGGGCTGCCCTTGAGCTGGTTTGGTGCCTCTCGCCCCATCATGGCCGCGCGGCCGCGAATGGATCGCGCGTCCGAAGCTCCGGGAACAGCGAGAAATCGCGGTCGCAGGTGAGCAGCGCCTCGGCGCCATGGGCAACACAGAGCGCAGCGACCCGGGCATCGTGGACAACATGCCCGTGCACGCGCGGTCGCTGGATGAAGCCGCTCAACAGGTCGAGAAAGTCGTCGGTCTCGCCCAACAATCGATTCGACGGTGACGCGGTCCATGCATCGAGCTGACGCCAGGCGCGCTCGACCGTCGTAGCTCCATCCTTCCAGATGCGGCGGTTGGTCACGACGCTGAGGAACTCGTAGCAGCATGGCCAGGGATTAGAATCTACCGCGATCATGGCGTTCCCGGATCGCCGTAGATCATCCCGCGCAGGTCCTGCCACGAGCATGCCTCAAGCGGGTCCGGCCCCTTCCGGTCGCCGACGCTCATGTCCGCCAACCGGTACCGGGACTTTGTGACCCGCGCGGACAGCACCAGGCGGAGTCCTTCCTCGACCACGGCGCGTAATGGACGACCGTTCCTCCTGGCGTAGCGCTTGGCCCGCACGAGAAGCGCGTCCTGTATGTCGATGGTCGTCTTCATGGGCCCATACTACTCATGGGGATAGATATGGGCGCCCCACCCTCCCTCCTCACCGCGCCGCCGAAATCACGGCGAGCGTAGACGTATCGGCCCCCTTGACTGCGTGCAGCGGAATGGTCCGATCAAAAGTAGCGAGACAGCCGCCGTGCCGCTTCGCCAACCCAAGCAGGTAAACGTCGGTTACCTGCCGGTGTCCGGCGATAAGGGCGGGGTCGAATATCGTTGCGTCACGGAGCGAGACGCCGGCCGTCCAGAATTTGTGGTTGCTGTCCGAGCAGAACGATCTCAACAGAACCATCAAGTCAGCTACTCGGTGCACCGCGGCCCCATACGTCGGGTTTGCCAGGACGCGCAGGAAACCGCTCTCGGTGGTCGAACATGTCGCCCACCCGAACCTGCGATGGTCCTCGAACCAGTCGTGCGCGAGTTGGTGATGGACGTGATCTGGATCGAACAGCGCAATCAGGAGGTTGACGTCGAGCAGCGCCGGCCGGGGCATGGCGATCGACTGCACGTTCAGTCGCGCAGGCTGTTGACCAGCTTCATTGTCGGCCGCGGCGCGCCTGGTTCCCGTCCCGGAAGGAGGGGAACGCCGTTGCGGGTGCGAACAGCGCGCGCGGGCTCGAGCGCGGCGCGTGCGAGGTCGGAAATAACGCGCCCGGCGGTGAGACGCCTCGCTGCAGCCAACTCCTTTGCTGCCTGCAGAACATCCTCGTCGATGTCGAGGGTCGTGCGCATGCCAACGATCATCACGCATCAAACATCACATGTCAACGAAGTGTCGATGACGTCGTCATGCCGTGCTGCATGAAGCGCGGCGACACCGGCATGAATCCCCTTGTCATCCTCCTAGCTCGGTACAACCGTGTCAGATCTGAGTTTCGGCATACCTGTTCACCTCCCGGGAATTCGCTTTGCGAGGATAGCCGCCCAAACCGGTCACGAAAACAGGACGAAATAAAAGCTATCTTTCACGTGCTGTTCACGTTAGTCCTGTCATACTCCGTAGGGATGTTGGGTCTGCCCTGGCCGCCGCGTCCGATCGAGAAACGTAACACGTCGTCGAGCCCGCTCGCCGCGCATCCGTTGACGTACTGAGGACCTGCGAGATGACGACCAAGCCTCCTCGGACTCACCTACCAGTGGCGATGCTTTCGCTACTGCTGTCCGTCGTCGTCGAGGCCGTGCAACTCCCCCCGGAAATCCAGGCGGACCGGCATCTGCTGCTGGCGGAGCGGGCGATCGACGAGCAGGATTTCATCGCCGCCAAGACGGCGATGGACGAGATCCTGGAGCTGCAGGAACAGCATGACCTGACGGTCCCGAAGGCGTTCTTCTTCCGGTACGCCGAGATATCGGCACGACTCGGGCAATACGACGAAGCGCTCGAGTATGTGACCGAGTACCTGGCGCTCGCGGGACAGGACGGCGAGCACTACCGAGAAGCCCTGGAGTTGTTCAACGACACCGAGGCCATGCAGGCCGCGGCGGAGGCGGCACGGAGGAGACTTGAAGCGGCTGCTGCTGCTGCGGCTGAAGCGGAGGCGCAGCGGAGAGCTGAAGCAGAGCGGCTCAATGCCGTATACGCAGACCGACTGGCAGGCGGCGCGTTCCGGGACTGCGACGGGTGCCCGGAGATGATCCCGATCCGTGCGGGGACGTTCCGGATGGGCTGCTTGTCGGGGCGTGACTGCGAATACTACGAGTTGCCCGTGCGCACGGTGACGATAGTGCGGCCCTTTGCACTGTCGAAGCATGAAGTGAAGTTCGAGGAGTACGACCGCTTCGCTCGGGACACCGATCGCGACCGAAGCGGCGATCAAGGCTGGGGCCGGGGTCGGCGCCCGGTGGTCGGCCCGTCATGGCACGACGCACAGGCGTATGCGTCGTGGTTGTCGTTGGAGACGGGTGCCGAGTACCGGCTACCGAGCGAGGCGGAGTGGGAGTATGCGGCGCGGGCGGGGACCACGACGGTGTATTCCTGGGGTAACGAGATTGGCAGCAACCGGGCCAACTGCGACGGGTGCGGCAGCCGTTGGGACGACGAGATGACTGCGCCCGTCGGCTCGTTCGCCGCGAATGCCTGGGGCCTGCACGACATGCACGGCAACGTGGACGAGTGGATGGAGGACTGCTGGCACGAGAGCTACCGGGGGGCGCCAGAGGACGGGGCGGCGTGGACCGTGGGTGGAGACTGTGGCCAACGCATGTTGCGGGGCGGTGCCTGGAACAGTGGGCGGGTCCGCCTGCGGTCGGCCTTCCGCGTCAGGGGCTCTGCCGGTCCCGAGTACTTCAGCATCGGTGGTCTTCGCGTTGCGAGGACGCTTGACTAGATGCTGCATCCTCGAGCGACTGCGATGCCTCAAGTCCTCACAGTCCTGGCCACTGCGCTCACCCTGCTTCCCGTGCTGGCGGCGGATGCACGTGCGCAGTTGCTCCTGGCGGTTGACGGCGTGGAACTGCACGGGACGGTGCGGCGGATTATGCCGGGCGCCGGAACCTGCAACGTTCTGGAGACCGACACGTCGTACGAGGCGAAGAAGGCGAACCACGGTGCGCCGATGGACGTCTGGCGGCTGGATTTCTCCGTTCGCAACGGGTCCGGGAGATGGCTGGATCACCTGATCGCACGCTACGAGGTCGAGTCCAAGTGGCCGGACTGCACGAACTGGAGCGGGCCGGACGATGCACGGTTTCGTGAGCTCAACTCCGATGTGCCCCTCCATGAGTTGACGGTCGGATGGTCGGGCACGATTGGGTCCATTCAGGAGTCGGGCCGCAACGTCGTGCAGCCGGGTCAGACGCTAACGACCACGGAGTTCATCATCGTGCTCAGCGGCGACCCGGAACCGCGGTTCTCGAACTGGTCGACAGATTTCGATTTTGCCGCCGCTCCGCCCCCGCCGGGCACCGGCGCGTCGTCCGCGGCGCCGGCGGCTACCGCAGAGCAGGAGAACATCTTCTGGCAGTCGATCGCGGACAGCGAGAACCCGGCGATGTTCGAGGCATATATGGACCAGTTCCCGAACGGGGTGTTCCGTGCGCTGGCGGAAGCGCGGCTAGCGGAGCTGCGTACCCCGGCGCCTGACGTTACTGCGGGTGCCGTGTCGCCGCGCCCGGACATCGTCGGGTTACCGGCTTTCGGTTCCACGATTGCCGGCGGCGCTGATGCGCCGCGCCGTCCTGGCGATGTGTTCCGGGATTGCGTTGAGTGCCCGGAGATGGTCGTGATGCCTGGCGGGCGGTTGGCCTTGGGCCGCTACATGGTAACGGTTGGCGAGTACCGTGCGTTCGCGTCGGCGACGGGAGGTGGTGCTGGTGGCGGGTGCGAAGCAATCGGTGTCGGCGACTCATGGCGGACTCCCGGCTTGCCACAAACAGATAGGCATCCGGTGGTATGCATGAGTTGGGACGACGCGCAAGAGTATCTGTCCTGGCTGAGCCGAAGGGCGGGGACCGTTTATCGGTTGCCGACCGAGGCGGAATGGCTACGCGCTGCCGCGGGGTCCGAGGGCGGGTGCTTTGAAAGGCTGACGGGTAGCCGGGGAACCTGCCCGGTCGGCTCCCACGGTTCCAATACGCTCGGGCTGTCGGATATGTTGGGCAACGCGTGGGAGTGGATGGACGACTGTTGGGAAGGTGACTGCGGCCAACATGTATTGTGGGGCGGTTCCTGGGATTTCTACGCCGTAAATCTCCTAAGTCCCGCGGGACAAGGCAGGAACTTCACTAGCGCCCGGTTCCACGAGAACGGCTTTCGCGTCGCGAGGACGATCGGTGCGCCGTAAGAGGACAACGTCTAGCAGCGGGTGCAACTCCCATATGGCAGCCGTAGCTTCTGCAGGGTAGTCGCTGTCCCGGAATCAACCGTCGGGAAAATCTGTGGTGAAGGCTGTGCGGCCCCGCGACGTGCTGAAGGTTGGCCGCACTTTAGCGTGGGAGTCCATCATATCGGACTAGCCATCATGAAAGAGCCCAAAGACGCGCCGCCCACTGAGTCTCAGATGAACTGCGTGACCTACGTTGTCGTCGTACACGGCATAGGGGAGCAGCGCAAGAATGAGACCGTCATCAATGTCGTGAACCGCTTTGCCGAAGCACGACGTCGCGCAGGTGACAAGGACAACCGGGACGTGCTGACGCTGGGGCAGGCCAGCGGGCAAACAGGCCTGTCGAAGCTGCCAGTTACCGAACAGCCCTGGATGGAGTTCAAGGGGATTCCCGCCGCGTGCCCCAACGCGAACCCTCCCTGTTCTCCCACTGCGCCATTCCTGGGCGAGGAGTCGTCGACCGGCAAGGACCTGCGTTTTGTGGACCTCTGCTGGTACGACGTGATGCAGGAATCTGTCGAGCACGTCGGGCAGGACGTCCGTGTCTGGGCTAAGGGCCTAGTGGGCCGCCTGCTGCGCAAGCATGAGAACGCCGAGGACACGAGTGCCCAGGTGCCGCTGTGGATTCGGCGCGTCCTGTACCTCCTGGCGGATACCCTCCTGCTTGTGAAATTTGCCATGAACTTCCGATTCAAGGAGGTGAAGGAACTCGTCTTCGTGAAGTTTCTCGGCGATGTGCAGCTGTATGGTGAGTACAGCCGCTGCCGCGGGGGCGCGGTCCGCCGTTTCCACGAAATTATGACGAGGATCGAGGACGCGCACGATACCCGCGAGCGCGAGCAGGGGTTCGCGCCGCCGCGTGTCGCCCACTACGTCATCATCGCACACAGCCTCGGCAGCATCATGAGCTTCGATGCGCTGCTCTACGCCAGCGCCACATGCGACGTGCGGCGCGGAGAAGTCGATCACTGGAGATTCCCCGGGTACCTCCAGGACGACGACAAGGTCCGCGAAACGGACGCGCTCGCCCAGTTGGATGCGCTGCGGGCGAGGAGAGAAGCAAAAGCCGTCGAGCAACCGCTCTCCAAGGACGAAGAGTGCGAGCTCCAGTCGCTGGAGAAGAAGTTCGCCTTTCTCGACACCGATTGGATCGGTCGCGTGCAGAGCTTTGTGACGTTGGGTTCCCCGATCGACAAGTACCTGACGATTTGGTGGTTGAACTACCGCTACTTATTGACGTGCGATGACCACATCGGCCCCCACGGCCCGCAGCGGATCCCTCACTTTAACTACTGCGACGAGCTGGATCCGGTGGGACACAACCTGGACGTGGCCAGACAGACACCAAGCTACAGTGCGGTGTTCGATAGGCGGGAGGATGTCGTCTTCAATCGATACGCCGTCCCGGGGGCCGCGCACAACAAATACTGGACGGATCAGGGCCTGTTCGAGCGGATTCTCGCCCAGGCCGTTGATGGGCGCGAGGGCAAACCCCTTTCATGGTTCGAGCGTTGGGCGTACTTCAAGCTGCTGATCGCCCTCTACAGTTTGACGCCTCTGCTGATCCTACTCGGAACCTATGCGTCGTTGTCCTTGGCGTTCCAGGTTCATGGTTGGCGAACCGCGGTCGTGGCCGCGGCTGTCTTCTCGTTCCTAGCGTACTTCGGCCGACGCCTTATCGACCTCAACATCTGGTGGCGGCGGATTCAGAGGCAGAAGTCCGAGACCTTCTGGACCAGCCGTCCCCCCGGCGATCCGGACCGAAGGATTCGACACAGGGCAGCGTGGCTGTTCCGCGGCCTAGTTGCTACCGTTCCGTTCGCATGGACGGCTTTGGCCGTGGCGGCGGTGGGAGCACTTCTCCACCAGCCCAGCCAGAACAAGTGGTCGCTGGACTGGTCTCCTCTTGGAAACGTCCTTTTCGGAGGATCGCCCGCTAGACTGTGGCTGTTCCTGGCAACGTTCGCGGTGATTGTTCTGTGGCTTGTGCTTCGCCGTCTTCCGGCCGCGTATCGTACGCGGGCTGTCGACGACGGCAGCGTGTGGCCCAGGGCCGTGGCAGGGTTCCAGGTTCTAGGGAGCGTTGTGTTAGGAGTTGTGGCGGCACCGCTCGCCGCTCGATTCGCGCTTCCGGCGGTGACCGGAGTTGGCGTCGGGGTTGAACAGGCGGCCCTCATCGGCGTCCTCGCGACTGCCGTCTATGCCTATCGCCAGTACCGCTTTGTCGTCGTCAGGAGCGTCCTGCGGCGCAGCCAACCCCAAGAGATCACGTACTCGGACTATGCAGACCATCCATAGGGCTCCGACGGCGGCCGGTTCAAACCTCGGCTGGGCCATGGACGACTGGTGTATCTGAGGCGCCCCCAGTTTTCTTGAACACGGATTAAGGGAGAATCCGGTGTCGCAGGAAGTAGGGGGCATGGCTAGCAGGCTGCTGAAGAACGCGGCAAGATGAGCGTTTTCGTATTCATCCGAGCGAATCGCGCTATCCTCCTGTGTGTGGTGAGCGATGCCACCGTGGACCCGCGACCGGGCTGCCGCGGCCGCTGCACGCCATCAGGGACACGTCGCCACCAGGGTTCGCAATCGCACCAGGTTGTATGCCGCCGCGGCAAAGGTGGCGTTCCAGTCGACCAGTGCGCCACTCCGGTGGCGCAGCTTCCGCAATCCCGCCGACCGTCTTCATCCACCCGAAGACCTGCTCGACCAGCTTCCGCTTGCGCTGACTGACCCGGTAGCCCGGGTGGCACGTGGTTCCGACGTCAATTGCGCTATTCGGCGTCTTGCGCGCGATGTGCGGGGTCAGCTCGAGTGCACGAATCTCGTCGACGAAGCGCGCCGCGTCGTAGCCCTTGTCGGCCCCGACCGTGCTGCCCGGCGGCGCGCTCGCTGCGAGCATCGCGGTTGCCGCTTCGCGCTCGGCGGTCCCCGTCTCCGCGGTCACGCAGACGTTGGCGACGAGCCCATGCCGGTTGTCGAGCAGGACATGGCCCAGATACGCCAGCGTCGCCGCGCGTCCCGGGCCCTTCCGGTACCCTCGGTGGACACTCAAAACCGGCCATTAGTGGACAGTTGAAAACCGGCCATTTCGGCCAGCGGCCCGAGACGTTGACAGCGGTCAGGAACTGCGTGTTCCTGCCCGGCATGAGCAACGTTTTGGCAGAAGACAAACGACAGCAGGTCCCGGCGCTGGGGCGCCTCGGCGGGCCGCCGCGGGCCAGCGCCTGCAACCCTACCGAGAACTGATCGTCGAGACCGTCGACCGCGGCCGCAACGCCATGGCTTCCCTGTCGCTTTAGCCGGGACGCCCATCGATAGCGACGATAAAAGAACGTACTACAGGGATATATTCACGTTCACATCACGTTAATTCTGATAAAAGTTAGAGCTTCCGGCTCGGTGGGGTGAACTCGCGACGTGTGCTCGAAGGAAACGATGCGATCGCTATCGGCGGCGCCCGCCACATCACCGCGGCACTCTTCGCTCGCTGAAGCAACCTTCGTGAAACGGTGGTTGCCGCGGCGTAAGGGAACGCCATGACTCGGTCCAGCCTCGTGATCCTCGCCACGTGCGTCCTGGTCACGCCGATGCTGCGCGCACAACCGACACCGACCTGCGAGCAGTGGAACACCGAGGAGTTCTTCGGCGTCGCGACGGTCGAAGATGTCACCGCATGCCTCGCCGCCGGTGCGGACGCGCGAGCCCGAACCGAAGACGGCAACACTCCCCTACATCACGCTGCTGCTCTGAACGAGCATCCCGAGGTCGTGGAAGTCCTACTGGTGGCCGGCACCACCGTTGACCCGCGCGATGAGTGGGGTGACACCCCCCTAATGCGCGCCGCGTTTCGTGTCGAACCAAGACTGTCACTAGTCGAGTCGTTGTTGACAGCCGGCGCCAATCCGAAGGCGCGAAACAGCAACGGAAGAACCGCGCTGCACTACGCAGCCGCCGTGTGGAAAGGTCCCGAGATAGTAGCACTGCTAGCCGCTGGAGCGGAACTCATGGCGCGTGATGTCCGCGGCCAAACTCCTTTGCATCACGCCGCTGATTCACGCTGGTTGCGCCTCGCAGAGGATCCAAGTCGCGCCGTTGACGCCCTACTGGATGCCGGCGCCGACCCGTTGGCTGAGGACGAAGACGGCACGACTCCCTGGGACATCGCGCAGCAGAACGACAAGTTGAACGGAAGCGACGCCTACTGGCGCATGAATGACGCGCGGTTCGATACACCGAAACCGAATGTGCGCCGCGGTACAACGACACAGGCCGATCGGCAACAAGCGGCAACTCCGCCACAGCCCCAACGACAGGGACCGGGATGCGAGATTCCCGGCTACCCGACCCCAGCAAACATCCAGAGCCTCGGCGTGAGCTGGTGCGGACCCAGCGTCGACTTCCAGAAGCGCGCCTACGCACTGCAGGCCGCGGGCGCGTGGTGTGCAATCGACGGCGGCTCGTCGTCAACCCCGGAGCAAATCAGCGCGCGCCATCAGGAGATCAACACGGCCTGCGACACGCTGGATGCGCTGCAAACACGGCTGGGCGGCCGGCCGTGTCAGTGCCCCTCCGGTTACCGGCCGTGACGGAACCGACGGCGTGGAGACGGACAGTCATTTGTCCACCAGTACGCGGCGTGGAGACGATGAACGACGAGGGTTGGGCGCCCCGCAAGCCATGACGCCACCCCACTACTACAGGGTCGCGGCAATGACGCTCGGCCTGTTCGCCGTGCTGGCGGCCGATGCGCGCGGGCAACAGCTTCTCGAGATCGACGGCATCGAGTTGCTCGGGGAGGCGCAGCTTGTGCTGTCCGGCGGCGGCACGTGCAACGTGCTGGAGTCGGATACCCGCTACGAAGAGAAGCAGGCGAACCATGGCGCGCCTATGGACATCTGGCGCCTCGACTTCACGGTTCGCAACGGCTCGGGCCGCTGGCTGGACCACCTGATCGCTCGCTTCCAGATCGAATCGGAGTGGCCGGAGTGCACGAACTGGGACGTGCCCGATGCAGCCAGGCTCGCAATGCAATATCCCTCCGCGATGGTTGAGTGGGGCGGTTCGATCGGCCACATCCAGGAGAGCGGCCGCAACGTCGTGTCGCCGGGTCAGACCCTGACCGACACGAAACTGATCATCGTGCTGCGCGGCGACGCTGAGCCGCGGTTCTCGAACTGGTCGATGGACTTCGACCTTGCCAGTAACCCACCACCAGCGGGCGCAGGTGCGCCGGCCGCGGCACCAGCGGCTACTGCGGAGCAGGAAACGGTGTTCTGGCAGTCGATAGCGAGCAGCGAGAACCCGGCCATGTTCGACGCGTATCTGGATCAGTTCCCGAACGGGGTGTTCCGTGCGCTCGCCGAGGCGCGGCTGGCGGAGCTGCGTGCGCTGGTGGACAATGCCGCCGGAGCCGCGCCGGACCGGAACCTGTCCCGCGCGGCGGCCGGCGACGCGCTCTCCCAGGATCAGCCATTTCAGCCGGACCCGCAGGGGCCGACCTGCACGGGGCAAGCCGAAGGCGCCGATTGTTGGAAGGAACTTACAAACGGCCCTGGTTGCCACGTTTGGGACGACTATTACTTCGCGGACCAGACCGTGACGTGGACAGGCGCGTGCTCCGACGGTTTGGCCAGTGGAGTGGGAACGCTCCACTGGATCGGGGGCGGTGCAACGTTCGAAGCCAGCGGGACGCTGCGCGAAGGAAAACGCACCGGTTACTGGATTCTACGCGATGCGGACGGAAGCGTCCACGAAGGCCCGTACGTAAATGACGAACGGAACGGCCACTGGGTCATCCGGTACGCGGACGGGACCGTCTCGGAAGGCGCGTATATGAACGGCGAACGGCACGGCAATCACGTCATTCGCTGGGCCAGCGGGACAGTCGAGGAAAGGCGGTACGTGAATGGCGAGTGGGTTCGGTAACCGCGCTCTCCATTGACTCTGTCAACTCTCGGGTTGTTAACAGGCAGTTCATTACCACGCCTGTCCGTTTTTACTCACGGAGGTACAACCGTGCAAATCACTACCGTCGGACCATGGGCATTGTTAGTCGTAGGCACACTACTTATGTTCGGCGGCATTTATGCTGCATGTATTCAGAACGGAAAACCTCTCCTTCTGTTGGTTTTTGGGTTCCTATCGATGGGTGTGGCATTTCATGGCCCGTTATTCATGGGCCAGTATGCCAATTTTTTGTCCGCCATCGTAGCATTTGAAGAAGAACCGGAAGATCCAGAAACCATCCGGGAAATCCTCGACCTGATCGGTAGCGGCGAACTAGACTCTACCCTTCAGGATGTCGCCGTACGCTTTGTCGTGGGACAATCTTTGGCAGACGCCGCCGGTTTAATAGCCACTGCCATAGATGAAGCCCCGAATGATGCAGGGCGCGAGGCTCTTCAAGAACTCAATGACGCATATCAGGAGCGCATGCGGGAAAGACAATTGGCTACAGCGTTAGTCGAGAGCTGGCCTAACGCACAAAACGTAGTAGCATTTGAGAATGCGCTAACGTCCGCCGGCGTTGACATCGGTGAATTGGACGGCCTAGTGCAAGCGCACGAAGAGAATGAGGGCACAGTCCTTGCCTTCTAACTTTTGTAATGGAGGTAGTATTGGGGTGCCATGGTCCCGGATTGTGTGCCGTCGCGTACGGACCTCTGAAGATCGGTACGTAGATTGTGCTTTCGTTCGTATTTGACGCAATAGGTGCCGTCGATAAGGGGGCATTACGGGTTCGCGGGTTGCACTAGAAGAGCAACTCAAAATTGCGTTTGCTCTGTGCAATCTACTGTTGTCGACTGTGGTATTTGAACCGATTGACCCAGGGTGTTGTGTGTTGGACACCGAAATGGCCAAACGACGTCACGCAACGAAAGCTTATGCACACTCGTGTCCCGTGCGGGAGGTTTCTTGACGCAATGATGTGCGCGCCCGTTCGACGGCCTCAAGGATAGCACCGGCCGATTTGGCCCATCGGAAGAGCTTGGCAGAGTGCATGTTGTGAGTCTCAATGAATCGCCGGATTTCATCTCGCAGCTCGCTCACGCTGGTGAACACCGCACGCCGGAGGGCGCGCCGCCCCAACTGGCCCTACCAGGTCTCGACGGCGTTGAGCTGTGAGGCGCAGGTCGGCGTGAAATGCAGTTGAAAGCGGGGATGGGCAGCCAGGAAGTCCCGAATCGCTTCGGTGGTATGCGTGCTGGAGTTGTCGACGATCGGGTGCAGGGTCAACGCCGGTGGCGTGGCGCGGTCGATCTGCGCGAGGAACTGCCGGAATTCAGTGGCGCGATGGCGCCGGGTGATGCGGCCGAGCACCTCGCCGGTCGCGATGGTGAAAGCGGTGTACAGATTCGTGGTCCCGTGCCGCTTGTAGTCGTGCGTCAGCGTACCGGCGCAGCCCGGCTGCGTGCGGTCGAGCGCCTGGATCCGCGTCTTCTCGTCGACCGAGAGCACCAGCGCGTTGTCGGGCGGGTCGACGTAGAGTCCGACCACGTCGATGACCTTCTCGGCAAACTGCGGGTCCCGGCTGAGGCTGAAGGTCTTGAGCCGATGCGGCTTGACTTCCGTCGCGCGCGGGACCTGCCGCACCTGCCACTGCGTGACACCCGCGTAGCGCGATGAGGATCTGGACCACACTCCTTGGCCTGACCGTGCCGGCCCTTGCCTGGGGCATGCAGCTTCCTCCGCAGATCCAGGTGGATCGTTACCTTGTCAGGGCGGAGAGACAGATCGAGGAGCGGGACTTGACGGGTGCGAAGGATTCGTTGGACGGAATCCTCGAGCTCCGGGAACAGCATGCCATAGAGGTTCCCGAGGACTTCCCATTGATGTATGCCCGGATATCGTTGGGGCTCGAACTCTACGCCGATGCTATCGAGCATGCGACGCAGTATCTGACGATGGTTGGGCGCGAAGGCGACCACTACCGGGAGGCACTGGAACTGCTGGACCGAACTGAAACGGCGATGGACGAAGCAGCGGCGGCGCGGAGACGGGCCGTCGAACGACGCGAGATCACGGACGCGATGGAGTTTATTCGAATCCCGGCCGGGGAGTTCCTGATGGGTTCGGAGAACCCGGCGACACGCGGCTTTCAGCGTCCGGTGACGAGGGTGCGCATCAGCCGGTCATTCGACTTGGGCAAGTACGAAGTGACACAGGCGGAATGGGTGGCGGCGATGGGCAACAACCCGTCCTACTTCCGCGGATGCGGTCCGAGTTGTCCGGTCGATAGCGTCTCCTGGTTTGACGTGCAGGAGTTCATTGCAAGGCTGAACGCGCTATACGGGGGCGAACGATACCGGTTGCCTACCGAGGCGGAGTGGGAGCACGCGGCGCGCGCCGGGACGACCGGCGACTACTACGGTGACTTGAGTGCGATCGCGTGGTGTGGGCCCGACGACCCGGAAAATCCGCGTCCGGTGGGACAGAAGCAACCGAACGCATGGGGTCTGCACGACATGCTGGGCAACGTGTCGGAATGGGTACAGGACTGGATTGACGATTATCCGGGTGGCCAAGTGATGGACTACCTGAGGGATCGCAGGAGCGCTCGCTACCCGCGGCCGGAACGGGTTGGCCGGGGTGGTGGCCATGTCAATCAATCGTGCCGCGTCTCGGACCGAAGCGAAATGTCACCCGACCAGCCGTTGTGGGACCGCGGATTCAGGCTCGTGCGGGTGCAGTAGTTCGAGGAGGGACCGTCCGTGTCCCCCAGCGGAATCCCCGTAAGCGAGCCACCGCGACAGCGGAGCATCACACGATGAGTATGAGATTAACCATCCTCCTGTTCGCCATTCCGGCCATCGCGTGGGCCACCCAGTTGCCGCCGGATATGGAGGCCGACCGCTTCCTCCTTCAGGCGGAGAGCGCGATCGAGCAGCAGGATTTCGAACGAGCGAAGACGACGATGGACCGGATCCTGGAGCTTCAGGCCGAGCATGACCTGGAGCTTCCGGAGCAGTTCTCGTTCCGCTACGCCCAGGTCCTGGAGCGGCTCGGTCTCTACGACGAAGCGATGGAGACTGTGACGGGCTATCTGACGCAGGCGGGTCGAGACGGCGATTTCTATCGTGAGGCCCTGGAGCTGCTGAATGCTGCCGAAGCGGCAAGGGCCGCAGCGGAAGCAGAGACAGTTGCTGCCGCCGAAGCGGCAAGGAGGTCGGCGGGCGAAACGCAGATGTTCGACGGCATGGAGTTCGTTTGGGTGCCGGCCGGAGAATTCCGGATGGGTTCGTATAGCTCGGAAGCGGAAGGCCACGAACAACCGGTGACGCAAGTGCGGATGAGTCGTGGTTTCTGGCTCGCCAAGTACGAGATGACGCAGGCAAACTGGCAGCGCGTGATGGGAACTAACCCCTCGGACAACGGCGGCTGCGGTCGGTGTCCCGTAGAACAGGTTTCCTGGAATGAAACGCAGGACTTCATCCGTCGACTGAATACAGACGTGGGACGAACCCTCTACCGGTTGCCGACGGAGGCGGAATGGGAGTTCGCAGCGCGCGGAGGGACGACGGGAGACCGCTATGGGGACGTTGGAGCGATTGCGTGGTGCGATGAGGGTAGCGATGATTCCCAACCCGTAGGGCTGAAGGAGCCGAACGCTTGGGGGTTGTACGACATGCTGGGGAACGTGAGCGAGTGGGTGCAGGACTGGTACGGCCCATATCCGGGCAGCCCCGTGGTGGACCCTCACGGTCCACGCGTCGGTACCACGCGGGTGTTCCGAGGGGGTAACTGGTGGTATTACGATGCCGGCTGCCGAGCCTCGAATCGCAGCGACAACTCACCTGACGAACGCGGAAACCTACTGGGCTTCCGCCTCGCTCGAACAAACTAGATCTGCCCACCCTCTCAGAACTGGTACCGCACCCCCAGCTTCATCGCCAGGGGATCGAGCGCGGCGATGACACGCTCGTTGTCGCCGGTGCGCAGCGAGAAGTTCGTCACGGCGTTGGAGTTGAAGAGGTTGTAGAGGTCGAGCATCAGGGTGACGCGGCCGCTGGCGCCCACGTTGAAGGCCTTGTCGAGGCGCAGGTCTACAATGGTCACGTTCTCGGAGCGGTTGTCGGCGAGGTCGGTCAGGAAGATCGGCTGGTTGGTGCCGGTGCCGGGAATGTCCACGCGCTGGATCGGGGCGTAGGGCCAGCCGCTCTGGTGGCGGACGTTGCCGGAGACGCCGACGTCGTACGGCAGCGTATAGCGCGCGAGCAGCCGGCCGCCCCAGTTGGTCGTGGCCTGGCGCGCGTCCACGTCGAGACCGTGGTTCTGCCAGATCCGGCCGTGGCCGTTGGAGCCGACCACGAGCGGGTCGGCGAATAGCGGACTGCGGTTTTCGCCGGCGGCCGCGCGGAACTCGTCCCGCCACTGGTAGTCGAAGCTGGCCTGCAGCAGGAACCCGCTGGTGAAGCGCCGGTTCACCGCCACCTGCAGCGTGTCGTAGGCGGCGTGCATGCCGGGAAAGGTGGCCATCCGGTTGTCGATGAGGCCGGCCACGTCGTCCGGCACGCGCTGGACAATCAGCGGCGCGCCGCTGAGCGCGTTGAGCGGGCAGTCCCAGGCGGGATCGCCCGTGCACGGGATGCCGCGGCCGGCCAGCAGCGCGGCATGCTGCGGCGCGTTCCAGATGCCGCTGTCGCCGTTCAGGTCCTTGCGCACGTACGAGAGTCGGAACGACGTGTCGGCCGCCACCTCGTGCTCCAGCGAGATGCTGACCTCGTCGACGTACTCCGGCTCGAGGTCGGGATCCACCGGGGTCCCTTCCTCGCGGAGCAGCGTGCCGGTCGCGCCCAGCTCGTCGAGCTTGGCGCCCAGCTCGGCCGGACCGTCGTAGACGCCGTTCGCGTTCGGGTCGAGGAAGGCGTAGCGGATCCAGGCGACGCTGGCCGGGTTGGCGGCCCCGTGCGAGTCGGCGAGGTTGATGTAGTAGCGCCCGTAGTGCCCCTTCAGCACGGTGCGCGGCGCCAGCGAGAACGTCAGGCCGAGCCGCGGCGCCCAGGTGTTCCAGACGACGTTCGTGCGGTCGGCAGTGGTTCCCGACGGAAAGAAACCGGCCAGGGCCGGATTGGATTCCGACTCGAGGAAGTAGGTGCGCTGCTGCTCGTAGCGCACGCCCAGGTTGAGCGACAGGCGGTCGGTCGGCCTCCACGTGTCCTGAATGAACGCCGCGTGGTGGCGGTTGCGGTTGTCGGAAGCGATATTCCCCTCCGCAGGAACGCTGAAGAGCATGATGCGGTCCGCGCCGAACGGCCGGCCGTTGCCGCTGTCGTCGAGATAGCGGATGGGCCCGGAGTTGGCGTTGGCGCCGACCTGGCTGCTGTCGATCTGGAACTCGTAGCCGAACTTCAGGTCGTGGCTGCCGCCGAAGTCCGGCGCGTAGTGGTTCAGCGTCGCCGTGGCCTGCGGCTTCCAGCGCACGAACGTGAACGGCGGCGCACCGTTGACGCCGGGGAACCAGCCGGCCCCGCTCAGGCGGCCTGTGGCCGTATCCAGGCGCGGCGGCTGCGACCCGGGATCGACCTGCGGCACCATCGGCCAGCCGAAGCCGAAGTGCTTGATCGCGGCCGTCATGAACGTCCGGTCGTCCCACACGCGCTGCCATTCCGCCTTGTGCGCCCAGCTCCAGCTCGCCTGCGCCAGCACCGAGTCGGGGCCGACGTCGGTCGAGAGCCCGCGCTTCGGCTTCTCCTTGAGCCCCCACTGCGTGTAGCCGATCAAGCGGTCGCTGCCGGTGAGCTGCACGGTCACCTTGCCGCCGAAGTTGTCGAAGTCGCCCAGGTCCGTGGCCACGGAGCGGTCCACCCCGGACACCGCCTTGTCGATGCGGAAGTGGTTGTAGAACGCGTAGAACCAGGCGCGGTCGCGCACGATCGGCCCGCCCAGGTCGGCGTGGGTCTCGAAGAAGAGCAGGTTCGGATTGCCGGTATAGCCCCGCCGCTCGAGATCGGCGTCGGTGTTGTCGCCCACGAAGCTCTCGTGCTCGTAGTCGCCGTGGAACAATCCGCTGAAGTCGTTGCCGCCGCTCTTCATGGTCATCATGACGAGCGAGCCGGGCGCGGTCATCTCCACGTCGGCGCCGGCCGCCGTGGTCGTGAACTCCTCGATGGAGTAGTAGTCGAAGTAGAACCCGGTGCCGCCGTCGCCCTCCGTCGTGTCGACGCCGTCGGCGAGAATGCGGTTCTGGTCGCGCACGCCGAAGCTCTCGTAGCCGGTCTGCTGGCTCTTGTGCGAGCCGCCGACGTCGAAGCCGCGCATCCGCACGCCGGCGGTCTGGCCCAGCACGGCCCACACGTCGGTGGCCGAGGGCACCTCCTGCAGTTCGGTCGCGCCGAAGTCGTTGACCAGCGCCGTGGTGCGGATGTCCACGACGGGTGCGGCGCCGGTCACCGTGACCGTTTCGGCGACGGCCGCCAGCTCCAGTTCCGCGTCGATGCGGATCACCCGGCTGCCTTCCACGATGACGCCTTCGCGCACCAGCGTCCGGAACCCCGGCAGCTCGAAGGTCAGGTCGTACGCACCGCGCCCGAGGGCGCGGAAACGGTACGTGCCGTCCACGAGCGTCACCGCCACCTGCGGCGCGATCAACGCCTCGCCCGCCAGCGTCACCGTGACGCCCGGCACGGCGAGACCCTGGGCGTCGAGCACCGTCCCCTCGATCGAGCCCAGCGTCTGTCCGAACGCCGGTGCAACGCAGCCGACCGCCACCAGCAGCGACGCAATCCACGCATTGCGCATACGGATTCCCTTGCCGCTCACGGAATGTGCCTCCTGCGCCGAACGACGCGTCATTGTACGGGTTCGGGCGCCTGGGCCCGCGCCAGCCGGCGCGCTTCCTCGACGTACGAGGCGAATATCTGTCGCAGCCTGAGCAGGAAGCGCCGCAACTGATCCTTGTCGGCCACGTCCGGCAGCACCTCGGACATCCTGAACGGCGGCTTGATGATGGCCGTGCACACCGTCGAGTGGATGCGCCGGTCGAAGTTGGCGACCGCAATCGGCACGATCCACGGCTCCGGGCGCACGCTGGCGGCCAGGCGGAAGGCCCCCGGCTTGAACGGCCCGGGCGAGTCCTCGGTCCAGTAGCTCGTGCCCTCCGGGCTGAGGATGAGGTTGGTGCCGGCCTGGAGGTGCCCGCCGGCCGTCTCGAAGAACCGGTCGCGGCGCTTCCGCCGCTGCTCGTCCGTCTCCTCGATGCGGTCCGACTCGTGCGTATAGACGGAGATGTGGCCAAGCCGGTTGTAGTAGTCCTGGTGGCCGTACTCGGTGCCCCGGCTGTGCCGCACCACCCGGATGCCACTGTCGCCGTAGCGCGGGTCCATGATCATCGCGCTGACGAAGTGGGAGTCGAGCGTGAGCTGGAAGTTGTTGGGCAGCGTGTTGTAGCGGTGGTTCTTCAGGTGGTTGAAGATGAAGATGTTGCCTGGCGCGTCCGGCAGGTTGGGCTCGCCCGCGACGACATAGCGCATGCGGCGGAACGCGGACCGGAACCCGCGCGCGCACAGCTTGCGCACGTCCCTGGCCGGCATTCCCGGCGGCGCCGTGACCACGGCGTTGTACACCTGCCGCAGCGCCTCGAAGAACTCGTGCTCGCGCTTCACCTCGCCCAGCATGTCCTGGCTGAGCTGCGCCAGCGAGCGTTCGAGCGCATCCGCGCTGCCGGTCATGCGGTCGAGCAGCGCGAACGCGTCGCCCAGCGTCAGGTGGCTGTCGAGCAGGTGCGGCAGGCGGTGCAGCGGCGAGTTGACGCTGAGCTGGGTGCAGCTCTGCTCCAGCAGGTTCCGGATTGCCAGCCGTTCCTGCGCGAAGTGGCGCGAGATGAACACCGCGCGCGCGGCCCGCAGATGGCTCGCCACCAGCCACAGCATGCGGCGCGCCAGCGCCAGCGCGAGTCCGGAGTCGCCGGCCAGCGCCGCCGCCAGCCGCCGCGGATCGATGCGGTAGATGGTGCAGTCGCGCGTCGCCCGCACCGCGGTCTGCGTGCGCTCGATGCCGGCCACGCCCGCGAACGCTACAACCGCACCCGGCAGCGTGAGCGACCGCAGCGCGAAATGCTCCTTCGTTCCCGGCGGACGGTAGTTCAGCGCCACCCGCCCCGTGGCCAGCACCCACAAGCCCGGGCTGCTGCTGCCCTGCTCCACCACCGGCTCGCCGCGGCAGAAATAGCGGCTCTCGACCGCGTGCGCAAGCTCCCGCAACTGGCCCTCTTCGAACACCTCGAAGAAAGCCGACCGCCGCAGCAGCTCCATCACGGGCGGCGGCGCGCGGTTGTAGGTCTCCTCCTCCCCCCTGGCGTCGAGCGCGTCGGCGAAATTGACCGGGGTGCGGGAGTGCTGCACGATCCGCGCGCGGCGCTCCGCCAGCACGTCCAGGCAGCGCCCCAGGATCAGCTCCAGGAAACCGGTCTCGAGCGCGGGCTCGTCGGCGAACAGGGCGGCGAGCGCGTCGTAGTCGAACTGCAGGACGCGGCAGGCGGAGGTGCAGACGACGGTGGTGGAGTACCGCCGCGGCGCCAGGAATCCGGACCAGCCGATCGGCGTCCACGCCGCCTGCGTGCGTCCGACGTCGATGTCCTCGTTACCCTCCTCGATGCGGTTCAGGAACTTGAGCGCACCGCTGGCGACCACGTACAGGTGCGTCGCCGGGGCGAACTGGCGGGTGAGCACGTGCCCGGCCTCGACCTCCACCTCGTCGGCGAGCGCCGCCAGCCGCTCCCAGGCCAGGGGGGCCTCGGCGCCGGTCCGCGCGACGCGCTCCGCCGCGTGGGCGATAAACTCTTCGGTCGTTACGGACATGCCCGGCTATGACTCTACATCGGCGCGCGGCGCCCGCCCACCGCTTACCCGGCCGGACGATTTCGATGCTTTCTGGGCCGCCGCGCGGGAAGACCTCGCGCGCACGCCGGCCAACCCGCGGCTCGGAATGGCCGTCACGACGACCGACGGCTGCCGCATAACGCCCGTGCGCTTCGCCTCGCTCGGCGGCGCCGACATCCAGGGCTTCTTCATCGCCCCGGAAGCGGCGGCGGGCGACCGGCCCCGGCCGCTCGTGATCACCACCCACGGCTACAACTCCCACAGCAATCCGGTGCTCGAGGCGCGCCACGCCGCCGCCAGCGGCGCCGACCTGCTCGGCTTCGACATCCGGGGCTTCGGGCTGTCGCGCGCGGCCTGCGCGGTCGATCCCGGCGGCTACATCCTGAGCGGCATTGAAGATCCGCGGACGTCGATCCTCCGGGGCGCGGTATGCGACTACATCCGCGCGGCCGAGGTGGGCGCGCTGCTGCAGGCAGGCGGTGGAGGCGCCGTCTATCACGGCCGCAGCTTCGGCGGCGCGCTGGCGATCATGGCGCAGGCGGTCGCGCCGCGCGCGGACTACCTGGTCGCCGCCGTGCCGACGCTGGGCTGGACCGCCGGCCGGCGGCAGCTCGCGACCGGCGGCTCCACCCTGGAGGTGAACGAGCACCTGGCGCGCCGCCCCGCCGCCGAAGCGGACGTGATGCGCACGCTCGCCTACTTCGACACGGTCAACTACGCGGACCGCGTAGCCTGCGACGCACTCGTCGGCGTGGGCCTTCACGATACGGTCGTGCCGCCCGCCACCGTGTACGCCATCGCCAACCACATGGTCCCGCGGCCGGAGGTCATGGAGCTGCCGGTGAGCCATACCGACCTGATCGAAGAGCGGCACTGGGTCAGTTTCGACCGCCGCTGGACGTCGCGCGTGGTGGAGTTGGCCAGCGGCCGCTAGCGGCGCCCCTCTAGCCCCGCGCGCTTGCCGGCCGGCGGCGCGCCGTGTATCCTCTGCGCGTCATAGTTGCGGCTGGATGCACGGGAAGTCCGGTGGGAAACCGGCGCTGCCCTCGCAACTGTGAGCAGGTACGAAATCCGCAACGAAGTCACTGCCCGGCACGGGTGGGAAGGCGCGGAGAGTAGGCAGAACCTGCGAGCCAGGAGACCGGTCCAGCCGCACCTCGCAGCGCCTCCGATGGGGAGGCAAGGAGGAATCGTGGATCGTCCCGCCTGCTCGCGCCCCGGATTTCTTGTTGCACTGGCCTTGGTCATTGCCGTTCCGCACGCGGCGTTTGCCGACAGCCTGTCGGGGCGCATCCGCGACCCGCAAGGCGCCGTTGTCGCCGGGGCCGAATTGCGGCTGTTCGACCGCGCCGGCGGACAGTTGCGCGAGGCGGTCAGCGGCGACGACGGCAGCTACGCGTTCACGGACATCCCGGCGGGCGAATACCTGATCGAAGCGCGCGGATCGGGCGGCTCGCTGTCGGGCGCCGCCGTCGTGAACGTCGCCGGCGCGGGGGCCCACGACCTCACGCTGGGCGTCTCCGGCATCACGGCCGAGGTAGTCGTGACGGCGTCGAGCACGCCGCTCCGCGTGCAGGAGGTGGCCAAGACGCTCGACGCCATCGACGCCGACGACATCGCCCTGCGCAACGAGATGTCCGTGGCCGAAGCCGTACGCATTCTGCCGGGCATCCGCGTGCAGTCGCTGGGCGGTCCGGGCAGCCTGACGACCATCACGACGCGCGGCATGCGCAGCTACGACACGGCCGTGCTCATCGACGGCCTGCGCTTCCGCGACGCGGCCAGCCCGCAGGGCGACGCCACGGGCTTTCTCGAGCATCTGGCGACGGTCGACACGGAACGGATCGAGGTGCTGCGCGGGTCCGGCTCGTCGCTGTACGGCTCGAGTGCGATGGCCGGCGTCGTAAATGTCACCTCCCGCTCCGGCGGCGGGCCGGCGCGCGGCGATGTGCTCCTGGAGGGCGGCGGACTCGGCCTGTTCCGCGCCCTGCCGAGCATCAGCGGCGGGCTGGCGGGCGACCGGCTGACGTACAGCGGCGCGGTCTCGTTCCTCGACGTCGCGAACGGCGTGCGCGGCGCGAATCCGTACCGCAGCGTCTCGCCGCAAGGCATGCTGCGCTACCAGTTCAGCCCGACGCTGTCCGCGACCGGGCGCGTGTGGTACGCGGACAACCGCACCCGGACCCGCAACAGTCCGGACTTTCCGGCGGGGGTGCTGGCCAACTTCCCGGCCGCGGGCGTCGTCCCGGCGGTCGCGCTGTCGGCGGACCAGTTGGATCGGTTCGAGCAGGGCCTGCCCATCGCCGCCGGCGCGGCGACGTACGTGCCCGGCGCCAACGACCCGGATGCCGTGCTGCGGTCGTCGTTCCTCAACGGCAGCGCGGTCGTGCGGCATACCGTCGCTCCCGGCGCCACCTACCGCATCGGCTACCAGGCCGTATCCACCCGGCGCGAGCACGCGAACGGCCCGCGCGGCGTCGGCTTCCAGCCGTTCGACGCGAACAGCAGCTTCTACGACGGCCGCACCGACGTGGTGCAGGCGCGGCTCGATTCCGCGCTCGGCGCGTCGAGCTTCTTCAGCGCCGGCTACGAATTCGAGCGCGAGCAGTTCTTCACGGCGGCGACCGGCAACATCGCCACCGTAACCATCGACTCGTACAGCCACGCGCTGTACGCGCACGACCGGATCGAGCTGCTCGACGGGCGCCTGCAGCTCAGCTTCGGAGGGCGCGTGCAGACGTTCGATCTGCCCGATCCGACATTCGTCGGCGGCAGCCACCCGTACGCCGGCGCCCGGTTCGATGTGCCGGCCGCCGTTACGGGCGACGCGACCCTGGCGTACTTCGTCCCCGGCAGCGAGACCAAGCTGCGCCTGCACGCCGGCAACAGCTACCGCGCGCCGTCGCCGTTCGAACGTTTCGGCGGCACCTTCTCGTCGTTCTTCAGCGCGTTCAGCTTCTACGGCGACCCGCGGCTGGAGCCGGAACGCGCGGTGGCGCTGGACGGCGGCGTCGACCAGTGGCTCTTCGACTCGCGGCTGCAAGTGAGCGCCACGGCCTTCCACACCGAGCTGCAGAACACCATCACCTTCGACTTCGCGAACTTCCCGGCGGCCGCCGACCCGTTCGGCCGCTTCTTCGGCTACCGCAATGCGGGCGGCGGCCGGGCGCGCGGCGTCGAGCTGAGCGCGCAGGCCGCGCCGTCGCTCTCGACGAACCTGCGGGCCGCGTATACCTATACCGACTCCGTATCGGATACGCCGACCATCGGCGCCGACTTCTTCGGCATCCCGGGGCTGTCGAAGCACGTGTTCACGCTGAGCGCCACGCAGTGGATTGCCCGCCGCGCCAGCGTCACCTTCGACCTGTTCGCCGCCAGCGACTACCCGCTCTCGCCGTTCGGCGCGCTCGGCCGCCGGCTGATCTTCGGCGGCCCGGTGAAGGGCGACCTCGTCGTCCGCTACGAACTGCTGGCCCGGCCGGGCCTCGGCCTGGACATCTACGCCAAGGTCGAGAACCTGTTCGACCACACGTACTACGAGGACGGCTTCGTCACCCCCGGGCGCTGGGCTGTCGGCGGCGTGCGCATCCGGTACTGAACGCGCCGGCCGCCCCCTCGCCCGTGCGCCGGCGCCGGATGCTATAACTCGTCGCATGCATCAAGCCACGAATCTGCAGTACCCCATCGGAAAGCACGAGATAGCAGAATCCCCCGCGCGGGAGCGGATCGCTGCCTGGATCGACGACATCGCGGCGTTGCCGGCCGACCTGCGGCGCACCGTCTCGCCGCTCACGGACAGCCAGCTCGACACGCCGTACCGCCCCGGCGGCTGGACGGTGCGCCAGGTGGTGCACCACCTGCCCGACAGCCACATGAACAGCCTCGTGCGCTTCAAGTGGGCGCTGACCGAGGATCGGCCGCTGATCAAGGCATACGACGAGAAGGGTTGGGCGGAGCTGCCGGATGCCCGCGGGCCGATCGGCCAGTCGCTGGACTTCCTCGACGCGCTGCACGGCCGCTGGGTCGCCCTGCTGCGCTCCCTGAGCTGGGAGCAACTGCAGCGCGAGTTCGTGCACCCGGAGTCGGGCGCGGCCACGCTGGCGGCCACCGTGGGCAGCTACGCCTGGCACGGCCGGCACCACCTGGCGCACATCGAGCGGCTGATCGAGCGCGAGGGCTGGGGCTGACACCTCACGGCGCGCGGAATTCGGCCTGCGCCGGCCACCTGCCGTCCAGCCGGCCAATGCGGGACATGCAACGTCGTGCGAGGCTGCTACACTGAACGCCCCGATACACCAGGAGGCGACATGAGCAGGCGATCCGGTTATCTGTCACACCTCACGCGCCGCGAGGCGCTTGGCATACTGGGAGCGGGGACCGGCCTGGCGTTGACGGCCGGTTGCGGCGGCGGGAACATGTCGCCCGCGGAGCCGGCCGGCGGGACCGCGGACGAAGCTCCCGCCGCGCCTCCGGACATCACGTTCCCCGCCGGCGCCGTCATCCGCACGGTCCTCGGCGACATCGACCCCGCAACGCTGGCCGGTGGCCACACGCTGTTCCACGAGCACCTGGACATCGGGGGAAACTATTCGGTCCCGCCCAGCGAGGCGCCGCGGGGATTCACCGATCCGCTCAGCGACGAGGAGGCCGAGGCGTTCGTATCCCTGGTTTCCGACGAGCTGCGCATGTCGGCCGAGCTCGACGGCCTGGCCTGCATCGTCGACGCCGCCATCTACAGGCGAACGGAGCAGCAGCTCGAGTTCCTGCGCCAGATGGCGACGCGCTCCGGCGTGGCGGTGGTCGCCGCCGGCGCGTACTGGCGCGCGCCGTTCCCGGAGAATGTCGCCGCGATGAACGTCGACGAGCTGACGGAACACCTGACCACCGACGCACGCGGGCAGAATTGGGGCGCCTTCGGCGAGGTGGGCACCTCGATGGAGATGCACGAGACCGAGCGCACCTTCCTGCATGCGGTCGGCCGGGCGCACCATGCCACGAACCTGCCGATATTCACCCACATCGAGCACGAGGGCTGCCGCCCCTGCGGCCTCGAGCAACTCGACGTGCTCGAGGAAGAGAACGTCGACTTCAGCCGCGTCTGCATCGGGCACCTGTCCGACATCACCGCGGAACAGGATCCCGGCTGGACGTCCCATTTGGAAATCGGCCGGCGGGGCGCCTGGCTCGGATACGACACGGTGGGGCGGGAGCTGCAACTGGATACGTCGGCGGACATTCCGGAAGCCGACAAGGTGCGCATGGTGCTCAACGTGCTGGAGGCCGGCTACGAGGACCAGGTGCTGCTGGCGGCCGACTTCGCCGCCTCGAGCCAGCTCAAGTCGAACTGGGGCAACGGTTTCTCCACGGCCATCGTGCAGTTCGTGCCGAAGCTGCGCTACGCCGGGGTGGACGACGCCACGCTGCACAAGATCACCGTCGACAATCCCCGGCGGTTCCTGGCCTTTGCGCCACCGGAGGCATAGCCATGTCGTCAACCAGAATCCGCATTGCAACCGCCTGCGCGGCGCTCGCCGTTCTGGGCGCCGGATCCGCGGCGGCCCAGGCGCTGCCCGATCCGCCGCGCGCCGATCGGCAACCGCTGGGTCTCGCCGAGCCGCGCATCGCGCCGCTTCCCGAGTCGCGGTGGACCAGCGAGCACTATCGCCTGGCCGCCCGCTACGCGGGCGACGGACGGGCCGACAACCAGCTCCACACGCTGCTCAACGTGCCGGCCACCGTGGAAGGCCTGCTGCCGGTAACGGTCTACCTGACCGAAGACTCGACGCTGGCGCCGCGCCAGCGCTCGCTGCTGATCCTGCGCGCGGCCTGGCTCTGCGGCAGCCAGCCGCTCTGGGCCACGAACGCGGCGCGCGCGCGTGACGGCGGGATGACGGACGCCGAGATCCGCCGCATCGCGGAGGGACCCGACGCAAGCGGCTGGGACCCGTTCGAACGCACGCTGCTGCAGTTGGCCGACCAGCTCTACATCAACTCGTCGGTGACCGACGCCACCTGGAGCGCCCTCGCGGAGCGCTTCAGCCAGCACAACCTGATCGACGCAGTCGAGACGGTGAACCACTTCACCGTGCTGTCGATGATCTACAACTCGTTCGGCGTCCAGCCGGACGACGAGACGCCCGACCGACTCCCAGCGGACGTGCCCTATCGGATCAACGTTCCCGAGCGCGAGCCGCCGCTGGCGGCGGCGCGGCTCGAGCCGCTTGAAGGACCGGGTATCGCGGTGTCGCGGACATTTGCGCGGCACCCCGCGCTGGCGCAGGCGCGCGGCCGGCGGGCCAACTACATCAACCGGGTGTCGCCGCTCACGCCCCACGACCGGGAGATACTGATCCTGCGCATCGGATGGAACTGCCAGGCGGTATACGAATGGGCCAAGCACGTCGGCACCGTGGGCCGCGCACGCTACCACGGCGTGGACCCGCGGGCGGTGGCCCTCGGGCCGAACGCACCGGGTGCGGACGGCTTCAACGCGACGCTGCTGCAAGTCGTCGACGAGCTGTACCAGAACGCGATCGTCTCCGACGAGACGTGGCGCGCTCTGACCGCGCGGTACGACACCGTGGAAGCGATGAGCGCCGTCTACACGCCCAGCTCCTACCGGGCGACGTCGATGTCACTCAACGCGTACGGGGTACAGCTCGAGCCGGGTGACGAGAGTTTTCCGGACGTGCCGTTGCGGTGAAACCGGGAATGCTCAGAGCCTGACGACGTTCTCCGCGGCGGGGCCTTTCTGCGTGTCGACCACGTCGAACTCCACGCGCTGGCCTTCGGTCAGACTCCTGAAGCCATCGCCCTGGATGGCGGAATAGTGGACGAAGACGTCTTTCTCGCCGTCGTCACGGGTAAGAAATCCGAAACCCTTGCTGTCGTTGAACCACTTCACTGTGCCCGCTACCGGCATAACCGTACTCCTGCTTGATCATTCGTCGGAGTCCGGTCCTGCCGTACGCCGACTGCTTCTACTGCCGCGTCCAGGACGCGGTTGACACCCCCAAGGCGGTGCCCTACTGCCACAATGCAGCGGTCAGGATGGCCGACCCGACCGCCGTTGTCAAGTGCGCGGCGGCGCTGATCAGTCGGGGAGCCGGAAGACGATCAGGCCGGGCGCCTCGCCGCCGACGGTCAGCGCGATGTGCTGCCGGCCGTCCAGCAGGTAGGTCATCGGCGCCCCCAGCGCGCCGCCCGGCAGGTCGATCGACGCGATCTCGGCGCCGGTCGCCTTGTCGTAGGCCACCAGCCGCGGGCCGTTGTTCGCGCCCCCCGTGGTCAGCGCGTGAAACAGCAGCGTCTTCGTCAGCAGCGGGCCGCTCCTGCCGGCGTCGCCGCCGAGCGGCGGCAGGTCGAGGTCGCGCAGCATTGGATGGTTGCGGAGGCGGTCACCGCTCCCGGTCGGAATCATCCAGGCGTGCTCGCCGGTGTTCATGTCGATCGCCGTCATCCGCGTGTACGGCGGTTTCCACAGCGGCAGCCCGCGCGGCATCACCGGGCCGGCCATGGTGGTGCGCCGGATGTAGCGCAGGGTCGACGGCTCGTGCGGCTCCGGCTCGGTGAGCTGGATCACCGAGTGGGCATTCTGCGACGGAACATAGAGATAGCCGGTTTCCGGATCAACCGCCGCCCCCGACCAGTTGGCGCCGCCGCCCACGGCCGGGCGCATGATGGTGCCGCCGAGCATCTGGGGCGTGTAGAGCGGACCGAGGCGGAACCCTTCCACCGCCTCCACCGCCATCTGGCGGATCTCCGGGGTGAAGTCGACCAGGTCGTCGATGGACGTGCCCTGGTACTCGAACGGGGCCGGCTTCGTCGGGAACGGCTGCGTCGGCGAGACGACCTCGCCTTCCAGGTCGGTGTCCGTGGGCACCGCACGCTCCTCGATCGGCCACACCGGCTCGCCGGTCACGCGGTCGAAGACATAGACGAAACCCTGCTTGCTGACCTGCGCCACCGCCTTGATCCGCCGCCCGTCCACCGTGATATCGAGCAGGTTCGGCGCCGAGGCCAGGTCGTAGTCCCACAGCCCGTGATGGATCGCCTGGAAGTGCCACTGGCGCTGGCCGGTCTCGACATCCACGGCCACCAGGCTCTCGGCGAACAGGTTGTCGCCGAGCCGGTGGCCGCCGTAGTAGTCGTTGGTCGCCGTGCCGATCGGCAGGTACACCCAACCCAGCTCCTCGTCGCCGCTCATCAGCGACCAGATGTTGGTATTGCCGCTGTAGCGCCACGATTCGTCCAGCCAGGTGTCGGAGCCGTACTCGTCGGCGCTCTGCGGCACGGTGTGGAAATCCCACCTGTGCCGGCCGGTGCGTATGTCGTACGCCCGCGCAAAGCCCGGCGTCGCCTCCTTCGTTATCGTGCGGTCGTTGATGGTCGAACCGACGATGATGGTGTCGCGGATGATCATCGGCGGCGACTGCGACGACAGCGTCAGCAGGTTCAGCACGTCGCGCCGCCCGCGCTCGGAGCGCGGCACGCCGACGGTCAGGTCCACGCGCCCGTTGTCGCCGAAGTTCGGGTCCGGCATGCCGGTCTTCGCATCCACGGCCACCAGGTAGCCGTCGCCGGTGCCCCAGACGATGCGCGCGTCGCCGCCGTTCTCCCAGTACGCCACGCCGCGGTGCCGCCACTCGGCAATCGCGGGCGTGCCCGACTCGTAGGCGCGCGGATCGTGCACCCACAGCGTCTCGCCGGTGCGGGCGTCGATGGCCGCCGCGCGGTACAGCGGCGTGCTCAGGTACAGCACGCCGTCGACCATCAGCGGCGTCGCCACCAGCGAGCGAATCGAGGGGCGGGAGCGCGTCTGCGTCTTGCCGTCCCAGGCGGTCCAGCGGTCCGGCTCCTGCTCCTGGAGGATGTCGAACAGCCTGTCTGCCGCGATCAGGGAGTCCCCGGCCGGCGTCGAGTGAATCAGATGGGTGTCTACCGTCTTCCAGTGCCAGAGCGGCTCCAGGTCGCCGACGTTGTCGGCCGTGATCTGGTCGAGCGGCGAGTACTTCGTGCTGCCGCTGTCGCCGGAGTGGCGGCGCCACTCACCGTTGGCCGGCGCCCCGTACTGCGCCGCCGCCGGAGCCGCCGCCGGAGCCGCCGCCAACCATGCCGCTGCCGCAACCGCCAGCGCGTTGATCCACCGCATGGTCCTCACCTCTCGTGAATTGTGCGCTAGAAGCGGATGCGCAACCCGCCACTGGTGTGCACGCCGCCGACGTCGTTCTTCAAGATATCTCCGTCCGGAGAATCGAGCTCGACCGATCCACGGCTGAAGCGGACCATGCCGCCGACACCGATCCGCTCGGAGAAATAGTAGGCCACGTCGGCGCCGGCATGCGCACCGATGGTCGACGCCGACCGCTCGCCCGCGTTCGCGCCGGAGTAGCTCGCCGAGTCGAAGGGATAGGCCTGCTCGAACGTGATGTCCGCCACCAGATCCTGCGTGGCGTTGAACCACGTCGGGCCGCCGAACAGGGTGACGGCGACCGAGCGGCCGACGGGAATCACCCACTGCGCCTGCACGTGCACGGCCGTCTCGGTGCGGGCAAGCCCGGTCGCCGTTCCGCTGACGCCCCGCGGGCGGTCGAACCAGAACGGGTGCGGCAACCGGCCCGTCACGTCGGCGTCGGTCTCGCGCGTCAGCCAGGACACGCTGGCGCCGACGGCCAGGTTGCGCCACACGCGGACGCTGCCGCCAATGTCGAACAGCGCGTCGTCGCTGCCGGGATAGCGCGTGTCGAGGGAGCCCTCTTCAGGCCCGAACAACGCGTGGCCGAAACGCACGCTGTCGGAGAAATCGCTCGTCGCCGTCTGCAGCCCGCCGTTGATGCTCAGCGCCCCGCGCGTTTCGCTCGACTGCGCCAGCGCCGGCCGGACTGTCGCGCCGAGCATGATGATCGCAAGGACGGCGGCCAGCGCCGCGGGACACGGCGCCAAACGGCGGCGGGGATCGCAAGGGCCGGTCGACAAGGTCATCACGCTGCAGTCCCTACTCATCGCCCGCGTCAATCTCGAGACCGACTACGTTCAGGGCCTGGTGGACGGCGGCGAAGACGTCGCTGCCGGCGCCGAACAGGTCGAGCGCCGCAATGCGGACCGCCAGCGCCGCAATCTCCACGTTCACCCGCGGCGGAATCAGCTCCGTCATCGCCCGGAAGAACACCCTCTCGACGTCGTGGCGGCGGTCTCCGCCCACGCCCGGCACGGTCAGACCGCTCGTCTCGTGCGTCCCGCCCTCGATGGCGAGGTAGAAGGCGTGACTCAGGACCGTGGAGTTCCAGTGGACGCCGTCGTAGAAGATGGAGGGTATGAAGAGGATGTTCTCGCCGTCCACGGAGATGAAGGGCGAGAAGAAGCCCTGGCCGTTGTCCTCGAACACACCGACCAGGAACCGGACCATGCCGCTCGCGGCATCGGGATAAGGGATGGGAATGGGAACTACGTCCCTGCCCAGCGTGATCGAACGCGGCCGCGCCAGCGATCGGCGGGCGGGCGGCGTGTCCTCCCCGATCACATAGTCCGCACGCAGCGGACCCCGCGCCGGCTCGTGCACCATGAACTCGAAGGCCGCGCCGAACATGTCCGACCAGGATTCATGGATGGCCCCGCCCTCGTTCGCGATCAGCTCGAACCGGCCGTCGCCGCATAGAAACTTGAACTTGCGCCCTATGAATTCTTCCCTTCGCTGGTGGTCCCAGGTATAGCTCTGCCCGCATTCGTGCACGCCCGCCTGCAGCACGAACGGGGACGGCTCGTCCAGCGTGAAGCTGGCAGGCCCCGGAATCGACCAGTAACTGTCGGTCAGCGGCGTGCCCGTGCGCTGTTCGGTGGAGTGGTACGTCACGGCGTGCATGAGCTCGTGCGCGACGGTATCGGCCGAGACGATCGGCGGACCGTCCTCGGCCTCACCGAAGGCGAACACACCAAGCCCTTCCGGTCCAGCCGGCGGGAAGGCATAGAGTGCATTGCGATAGCCCCGCTCGATATTGACCATGCTGAATATGCGGCCGTTCCGGCCGTCCACGCCGTGCCAGCCCTGGCGGGTCGCCAGGTAGTCGTACGTCAAGCCGATATAGGCGTGCGCGTCCACCACCGCCTGATCGGTCCACGTGTTGTCGGCGTCGCTCGCCACGTCGGTGGACGCCCAGACCGCGTCTCCGACGAACAGAGCCTCGACACGCTCGGTGTCGTAGCGCAGATCGAGCGTGATGATCTCCGCGGGGCGCAGGCGGTCGTAGGCCTGAAACGTGCCGCCGGACCGCGAGGTGCTGAGCTTCTTGCGCTGGCCCAGAATGCCGTTGCCGGCGCCGACGGTCTGCTCCTTTACCGCGCTCACGTCATGCGCGATGAACCCGCCGTGGGCGTCCAGGTAGTAGGTCCGGAGATCGCGCATCGTCGCGCGGTATGCCAGGACGTACCGCCCGCTGGGAACCTGCACGATGACGAGCTCCGGCAGCGCATTTGCCAGCACACCGACGCCCGTCTGCCGCTCCAGCAGATCGAGGGCTTCGACCGACTGGAACCGGGGCCGCGGATCGAGCTCGATGCCGGTCTCGATCGTGCCCAGAAGCGAGACGGTCGCGCCGCCGGCCAGTTGCCGCGACACGCCGGCCCCAAGCACCGGAACGCCTTCGTGGTACTGCTGGAAGAACTGTTGCGTGCGGCCCCGGAGCTGCAAGTCCGGACGGCTCGACGCGAGCACCAGCTCGCCGCCGGCCGCCAGCGTCTCGACCAGCGCGTCGAACCGGCGGAGCGACGACGTGCCGGTGGACGCCGCCGCGCTTATCTCCA
The DNA here is from genome assembly GCA_022820825.1 of Vicinamibacteria bacterium. Taxonomy (GTDB): domain Bacteria; phylum Acidobacteriota; class Vicinamibacteria; order Vicinamibacterales; family UBA8438; genus JAAXGX01. The sequence continues at coordinate 10,086 of JAJEEU010000106.1, read as the reverse complement.
GCGGGCCGCGCAGCTCCTGGCCGCGCACCTCCGCGGGGCCGGACAGGGCCAGGAAGACGACCGCCCCCACGACGGCCGCAAGTGAACGACGGGGTTGGCGCACGACTACGACTCCCTCCTTGCAGTTTCCGCATACTCGCGCCGTATGCGACGTGCAGAAACTGCGTACTACGTTAACAGGAAGCCGGCATTCGCGTTCACAGCCCGTGGTGACAGTCCCGCGTCGCACCGAGACCGGTCAGGCGCCCGGCTGACAAGGCGTGACGAGCGAGCATATTCGTAGATATGTGAGCGAGGAACAACACAGTCAGGCGGGATGCATGGCCGGTCGAATGCAGTGGGACTGTCACCACGGGCTGTTAATATGCTCGCGGCATGGCGCGGCGACGTTCGGTGCTCGGCAAGATCGTGCTCGGCTTGACCGTGCTGGCGGTGCTGTCGGTGCTGTTCCTGCGTACGCTCCGCGAGACCACCTCCGCCCCGTACCAGTTGCCCGCCGCGCATCTGACCGGCTGGGAGCTCGCGCTCGATCCGCCGCTGGGACCCGGCGGGCCGCTGCTGGCGCTGCTGCCCCCGCGCGAGTTGCCGATGGTGCTCTTCCAGGAAGTGTTCGCGCGCACGATGGAATCGATGAACCCTCCGGCAGGGTATGCCGTCAGCATCGTCCTGCGCAGCGAGTTCAGCGACAGTCTGGCCGGCGTCGTCACACCCGCCGAGCTGCTGGAGCTGGCGCGCGAAGCGGGACTGGAGAACGCAACCGTCGAGGCCAGATGCCTGGCCGTGCAGCAGGGACTGACAGGCGGCGCGTCGGACCGGGCGTTCTTCGCGCTGTTCGACGTGCCGGCGCTGGGCGCGTATCGGGAGTCCGTCGGCCGCCTGGCTGCGGAGCGGGGCGGCGGGACGGCGGCGTTCGACCCGGGTGCACTTGCCCCCGCGGTCTACCTGGCCGCAACCGGCGGCGGATTCCGCCGCTGGCCGGTGGCCGACGGCGCGGCCGCGCAGCACTGCGTCGCGCCGCTCGAAGTAGCACCGGAACCTTGATCTCTAGGTGTCGGTTCGTGCGCCCGCCTGACGGAGCCAGTGGTCGGCCAGCACGAGCGCGATCATCGCCTCGCCCATCGGCACGAACCTGGGCAGCAGGCACGGGTCGTGGCGGCCCTTCGTGCTGACGGTCGTCGGCTCGCCGCCGCTCGTCACGGTCTCCTGTTCGAGGGGCAGGCTGCTGGTCGGCTTCACGGCCGCGCGGAGCACGATCGGCATGCCGGTTGAGATGCCCCCCAGCATCCCGCCATGACGGTTCGTGCGCGTGGCGACCCGCGAGCGGCCGCCCGACTGCTCCGCGTAGAACAGATCGTTGTTGTCCGTGCCGCGCAACAGCGCGCACCCGAACCCGATGCCGTACTCCACCCCCAGCACGGCCGGCAGGCTGAACAGCCCCTTCGCCAGATCGGCCTTCAGCTTGTCGAACACCGGCTCGCCGAGTCCGGGCGGCACGCCGCTGGCCACGAACTCCGCCAGACCGCCGATGGAGTTGCCCTGCTTGCGCATCTGCTCGATCAGGGCGACCATGGCCTTCGCCTTCGCCGGATCGGGGCAGCGCACGATGTTCGGATCGCCGTTGGGCAGGCGCTCCACCTGTTCCGGCGTTACACCGGCCGGATCGGGAATCGACGCCTCGACCCGTCCCACCTGCCGGACGTAGCCCAGGACCCGGCCGCCGAAGGCGGCGGCAATCAGCTTCTTCGCCACGGCGCCGGCGGCCACCCGCACGGTCGTCTCGCGCGCGCTGGAACGCCCGCCGCCGCGGTAGTCGCGGAAGCCGTACTTGGCGTCGAAGCTGTAGTCCGCGTGGCCGGGACGGTACTTGTCCTTGATCGCCGCGTAGTCGTGGCTGCGCTGGTCCCGGTTGCGGATGAGGATCGCGATGCTGGTGCCGGTGGTCCGGCCTTCGAAGACGCCGGAAAGGATCTCCGGCGTGTCCGGCTCGTCGCGCTGAGTGACGATGCGGCTCTGGCCGGGACGGCGGCGGGCGAGGTCGGCCGCCAGGTCATCCTCGCAGAGCGGGAGACCGGCCGGACAGCCGTCGATGATGACGAGGTTGCCGGGACCGTGCGCCTCCCCGCCGGTGGTGATCCTGAACGCCTGCCCGAAGCTGTTGCCCGCCACCCGCTACTCCTGACCGCTGCTCCGCTCCCCGCCCGATCTCCGGATGCCTACCGCAGGTGCGCGTTGTAGAACGCCACCATGCGGCTCCAGCACTCCGCGGCGTACTCCGCGTTGTACACCTCGGACCGGGTGTCGTTGAAGAAGGCGTGATCGGCGCCTTCGAACACCGTTATGTCCGCCGACTTGCCGGCCGTCTTCAGGTCGCTCTCGAGCTGCCGGGCGGCGGCCGGCGGCACGAAACCGTCCTTCTCGGCGAAGAAACCGAGCACCGGCGCCTGCAGCGCGGCCAGGTCGGGCTGCACGTTCGGATGGATGCCGTAGAAGTCGACGCACGCCCCGACGCGCGGGTTGGCGCACGCCGCATACAGGGAGAGCTGCCCGCCCATGCAGAAACCGACCGTGCCGACGCGCTCACCCTGCACCTCGCCGCGCGACAGCAGGTAGTCGACCGCGCCGCGCAGCTTCTTCTCCGCACCGTCGATGTTCAGCGCCATCATCAGCTTGCCGGCCTCGTCCGGGCTGGTCGTAGTCCGCCCGTCGTAGAAGTCGGGCGCGAGCGCGGTGAAGCCCGCGCCCGCCAGCCGGTCCGCCACGGCCTTGATATGGTCCACGAGACCCCACCACTCCTGAATCACGACCACACCCGGGCCGCTGCCCGCGGGCGGCGCCGCCAGGTAGCCGCCGCCGCTCTCGCCATTCATCGGAAACCGAACCATCTCTCCCATGCCGCATCCTCCCCGGTCCGTGCACCGCGTGCGCGGCGCTACGGAATTGCTCCGACCTGCTCCCCAGCCTCGTCGTAGAGCGTCACACTCGGAAAGCCGTCGGCAGCGACGCCGACTACGACGCGCGACTGCCCCGGGCCGCTCACGTTGATTACCGCCGCCTCCTGCACCACGCCCAGCGTCACCCGCGCGCGGCCCGCATGATACAGCGTCAGCAGCGGCGCGTCCTCGCCGTCCATGCTCAACGCCGCGCTGCGTTGCCCGTCGGCGCCGGCCAGCACCACGCTCGGGCGGCCATCCTCCCCCATCTGCAACTGCATCCGCGCCTGCCGCCCGTCGCCGAAGCTCAACAGCGGTACTCCCGCGGCCGCGCCGAGCACGCCGTGCGCCTGGCGCTCGTCACCCACGATCAGCAGTGCGTCGTCGCCCGTCACGCCGGCCGCAAGGCGCGCCTGGCCCGCCGGGTTGCGGAGCTCCAGCTCGGGAGCCCCCTGCGGATCGACGCCCAGGCGCGCGCGCGTCTGGCCTCCCGCGTCGTAGAAGGCCAGCGAGGCCTGCCCCTGCTCGTCCCGCGCGCTCAGCACGCCCCGCAGCGCGCCGCCCCCGTCCACGAGATTGACTTGCGAGACGGTCAAGGCGTCTGCGCCCTGCGCCCTCGCCGGCGCACCGAGAATCAGGCTCGCCAGCGCCCCGCCGCAAAAAGCGGCCGCCACCAGCATGATCGCCACAACTGCCGCGTCACGTCCTCCAAGACGACTCTGCATAGTCAGTCCCTTCGCTGCTGCGGCCGGGCGGCGCAATGCCGGCGGCTCCGCAACCGTTCCATGGTACGACACCAAACGATGGAATACTGAGGGGACGGCGGACAGACCAGCCGGCCGTCCCCAGGCCGCGCACGGCGCGGCCCGCCGGCCACGGAGTGGGGCGAAGGGGTCCCCGCGAGTGGCCGGCGGGGGTTTGGGGCGCAGCCCCATCTAACGTTAAATCGGCATCTGGATCTGGAGCAACTCGTAGATACGCGTGACGGCGCGCGGGTCGACGTTGCGGGCGCGGCTGCCGTAGCTCGCCTCGTAGCGGCTCATGTCGACGCGGCCGGCGGCATCCTCGGCGGACAGGCCCTGGGCGCGCAGGTCCGCCACCTGCGCCCACAGCTCGCGCAGGTACTGCTGGTACAGGTCGATCTGCTCCCGCTCGCGGAACGGCTCGCCGTGGCCGGGCACGATGAGGTCGAAGTCGAGCTCCTTGAGACGGCCGAGGCTGGCCGGCCATTCGTCGATGAACGCATCGCCCATGTACGAGAGCCGCGGCGCGCCCGGCGCGCCCAGCAGGAAGTCGCCCGTGAACGCGATCCCTTCGGCCGGCAGAAAGATGATCGTGTCGCCGCCGGTGTGGCCCCGGCCGACGAAGTGCAATTGCACCTCGCGGCCGCCCTTGTGGATCGTCATCGTGTCGCTGTAGGTGACGTTCGGCGGCGTCGGCACGGTTTCCCGCAGCGCGGTCCGGTGCGCCCGGGCGATGCGGAGGTCGGTCTCGAGGCGCGTCCTCTCCGCGCCCGACGCCGCGGCAATCTGCTGCTCGATCTGCGCGATCTGCGCCGGAACGGCCGCGTCGAACGAGCGGTTGGTGCGCTGTTCCAGCACGTTGCTGAGATGCATCCGCCGCACGTACTCGTGGCCGACGATCTCGACGTCGTCTCCGAAGATCTGATTGCCGTGCGCGTGATCGAAGTGGTAGTGCGAGTTGAAGACATAGCGGATCGGCTTGTCGGTCAACTCCCGCCCGATCTGCGCCACCAGCGCCCGCACGGCGGCCGGGGTGACGCTCGTGTCCACCAGCATCGTGTGGTCGTCGTTGACGATGATCAGGGAGTTGCTGAAGACGGTCATCGCGCCCGTGCCGCTGGCGAAGTGCACGCCGTCGGCCAGCTCCTCGAAGCGGTACGCGGGCTCGCCCGTGGGCGTCTCCTGCCCGCCCGCCACGGCGGAAACCGAGGGATCGACCAGCCAGGGCAGGCCGGCAAGCAGAACGGCAATGGTCAACATGCACAGCAGACGTGTCATCGTGTCCTCGCTCCGGTATGGGAAACAGCGGTCGCGCGTCATTCTAGCAGCCGGTCCGGAGAGCAATCCGGGCTAACATAGCCAGGCCGTTCGGGGGCGCCCTCATGAGTTCCTGCAACTGTCGGTGGTTCGCCGCTCTGCTGCATGCGGCCGTCGTGACCGCGGTCCCCCTGGCGGCGCAGCCCGGGGCGCCGGCCAACGGCGAATGGCCGACCTACAGCGGCGACCTCGCCGGCTCGAAGTACTCGCCCCTCGACCAGATCGACGCCGGCAACTTCGCCAGCCTGGAGGTGGCCTGGCGCTGGCAGTCCGCGGACGCGGTCCTCAGCCTCGCCACGCCGGACGGCGGCGAGTGGCGCACGGACTCGCGGCTGATCTTCGACGAGCTGAACCGGCGCGACCCGAACCTCTGGCGCGACGCCCTGCCGCCCACCGTCACGAACTTCAAGGCCACCCCGCTGATGGTCGGCGGCCGGCTGTTCGTCAACCTGCCGACCTCGGTCGGGGCCGCCATCGACGCGCGGACCGGCGCGACCATCTGGGTCTACAACCCGAAGAGCTACGAGGAAGGCACGACGACTATGAGCGCGCGCTGGAACCAGCGCGGCGTGGCGTACTGGTCCGACGGGCCAGAGCGCGAGGAGGAGCGCATCTTCTGGGGCACCGGCAACGGCTACCTGCTGTGCGTCGACGCGAAAATCGGCCGGCCGTGCGCCGGCTTCGGCGAGAACGGCCGCGTCGACCTGATGCGGGACATCCCGCGCGCCACGCGGGGCGAGCGCGACTGGCTCAACGCCCTGCTCTACTCGGTCCAGTCGCCGCCCATCGTGGTCGGCGACACGGTGGTGACGCCGATGTCGATCTCGTCGCTCAACGACACCAGGGAACGGCCGCCCGGCTGGATGCGCGGCTTCGACGCCCGCACCGGCGCGACCAACTGGACGTTCCACACCATCCCGCGGGGCGACGAGTTCGGCAACGACACGTGGGAAGGCGACTCCTGGCGCCACACCGGCAAGGTGGGCGTCTGGACGATCATGAGCGCCGACCCGGAGCTCGGCTACATCTACCTCCCGCTCAACACGGCGGCCCCCGACTACTACGGCGGCCACCGGCCCGGCGCCAACCTGTTCGCCGAGAGCCTGCTGGCGCTCGACCTGGAGACGGGCGAGCGGGTCTGGCACTTCCAGTTCGTGCACCACGGCCTGTGGGACTACGACCTGCCGGCGGCGCCGAACCTGGTCGATGTCGTGATCGACGGGCGGCCGGTCAAGGCCGTGGCGCAGATCACGAAGCAGGGCTTCGTGTTCATGTTCGACCGCGTGACGGGCGAGCCGATCTGGCCGATCGAGGAGCGCCCGGTGAACACGGAAACCGATCTCGTGGGCGAGACGCCGTGGCCGACCCAGCCGTTTCCGACCCGGCCGGCGCCGTTCGAATACCAGGGAGTCACGATTGACGACCTGGCCGACTTCACCCCGGAGATCCGGGAAATGGCGGTCGCCGCGGTCGAGCCGTTCCGGATCGGGCCGCTCTACACGCCGCAGAGCCTGCGCGGCACCGTGTTCCGGCCGAGCACGGGCGGCGGCGCCAACTGGGGCGGGGCCGGCTTCGACCCCGCGACCGGGTTGCTGTACGTCCCGTCGCGCAACGCGTTCGCGGTGAAGCAGTACCGCGTGCCCGAGCCGGACGAGGGCGCGACGCTGCGCTACATCGAGGTCCGCGGGGCGGGAAGCTCGCGGCCGGAGATGCCGCAGGGCCTGCCGCTGTTCAAGCCGCCCTATTCGCGGATGACGGCCATCGACCTCAACACCGGCGACCACGTGTGGATGACCCCGACGGGCAACGGCGACCGCATCCGCAACCATCGGCTGCTGCGCCACCTGAACCTGCCGCCCGTGGGCGGCGACTCCGGCCGCAGCGGGCCGCTGGTGACCAGGACGCTGCTGATCTACGCGCTGACCACGGGTGGCAGCAGCGACGGGCCGCGGCTGGTCGCCTACGACAAGGCGACCGGCGCGGAGCTTGCCTCGACCGACCTGCCCGGCGGCGCGATCGGCACGCCGATGACGTACATGCTCGACGGCCGGCAGTACATCGCGCTCACGGTCGGCGGCGGGCGCGTCCCGGAGCTCGTCGCGCTGGCGTTGCCGGAGTAGCGCCAGCGGCGACCCTGCGCATCGGAGCTGTCCGTTGGACTCCGTTATCCGACTGCTGCGCGACCTGGTCGCCATCGATTCCGTCAATCCGTCCCTGGAAGCCGGGGGCGCGGGTGAAGCCGCACTCGCCGAGCGGATCGCCGCCGAGCTGCGCGCGGCCGGCATCGACGTCGAGCTGACCGACGCCGCGCCCGGCCGCCCCAACGTCGTAGGCGTCATCGAGGGCCGCACCCGCGGGCGCACGCTGATGCTCTGCGGCCACATGGATACGGTCGGCGTCGCCGGCATGCAGGCGCCTTTCGATCCGGTCGAACGTGATGGCCGGATCTACGGGCGCGGCAGCCAGGACATGAAGAGCGGCGTGGCCGCCATGGTCGACGCGGCTGTCGCGGTCGCACGCGGCGGCGGACTGGCGGCCGGGCGGCTGGTGGTTGCCGCCGTCGCCGACGAAGAGCACGCCAGCGCCGGCGCGGAGCTGCTTGCGGCAGCACACGCTGCCGACGGCGCCGTGGTGACCGAGCCGACCGACCTGCGCGTGGCGATTGCGCACAAGGGGTTCGAGTGGATCGAGGTCGAGACCCGCGGCCGCGCTGCCCACGGCAGCCGGCCCGCGGACGGGCGCGACGCCATCCTGCACATGGGCCGCGTCCTCGCCCGCCTGGAAGCCGTCGACGCGGCGCTGCAGGCGGCCGCGGCGCATCCGCGGCTGGGCCGCCCGTCGCTGCACGCCTCGACCATTCACGGGGGCCGGGCCCACAGCATCTACCCCGACCGCTGCGTGCTGCACTTCGAACGGCGCACCGTGACCGGCGAGCCGGCTGACGCCGGCCTGACCGAGGTCCGCGGCGCGCTGGCGGCGCTCGGCCGCGAGGATCCGGATTTCGACGCCACCGCACGGCAGATGCTGACGCGTCCGCCGCACGAGATCGCCGACGATCACGCAGGCTGCCGGGCGCTGATGCAGGTCCTGCGCGCCCGCGGTCTCGACGCGGCCCCGACCGGCATGTCGTTCTGGACCGATGCCGCGATCCTCGGCCGCGCCGGCACGCCGGCGGTGCTGTTCGGGCCCACCGGCGCGGGCCTGCACGGCCCGGAGGAATACGTACAGGTCGATTCGGTGCAAGTCTGCCGCGACGTGCTGGGCGAGATGATTCAGGCGTTCTGCTGACGCCGGCCCTATACTGGCGCGATGTCGACGCTGCCGGCTGCCGGCGCCACGGCGCCGCCGTTCACGCTGTCCGATTCCGAGGGCAATCCGTTCGACTACGGACGGCAGAGCGCGGCCGCGCCAGCCACCCTGCTCTTCTTCATCAAGCACGACTGCGCGACCTGCGGGCTGACGGCGCCGGCCGTCGAACGCGTCGCCCGCGCGCTGTCGCCATCCGGCCTGGCCACGATTGCCATATCGCAGAGCAACGCCGCGGACACCGCCGCCTTCGCCGACCGGCACGGCCTGTCGTTCACCGTCGTCCTGGACGACGATCTCGACGCGTCCGCGGAGTACGGCTTCGACGCCGTTCCGCTCCTGGTGCTGGCCGGTCCGGACGCCGTGGTGCTCGCGACCATGGAGGGCTGGTCGCGGCCGGAGTTCCAGGCATTGGCGGCGCTGGCGGCGGAGCGCTGCGGAACTTCCGTTCCGGCGTTCGAGGCGGAGGGCGAGCGCCTCCCGGAACAGCGGCCGGGATGCGCGTCGCGCGTCAACGACCCCGACGTCGCGCGGCGGCTCGCCGTGCGGCGCGGCGAAGAACGGCTGGCTTCGCGCCGTATCCGCGTGCCGGTAGCCGCCGGGAGCGACGAGCTCGAATTCCTGTTCGACCGCGGGCTGACGGACGGGCTGCCGGTCGTGCCGCCCACCGAGGCGCGCGTGCTGCGCATGCTGGAAGGCACCTCCCGGGCCGCGACCGACGTCGTCGCGCACGTGCCGCCCAACCTGGCGCCCGCCACGGTGGAGAAGGTCGCCATCAACACCGTAATGGCCGGCTGCAGGCCGGAGTACCTGCCGGTAGTCCTCGCCGCGGTGGAAGCGGCCTGCACCGACGACTTCAACCTGCACGGCGTGCTCGCCACCACCTACTTCGTCGGGCCGCTCATCATCGTCAACGGTCCCATCCGCCGCGAAATCGGGATCAACTGCGGGCCGAACGCGTTCGGTCAGGGCGCGCGCGCGAACAGCACGATCGGACGCGCATTGCAGTTGCTGGTGCGCAACGTCGGCGGCGGCCGGCCCGGCGAGGTGGACATGGCCACGCTCGGCCAGCCCGGCAAGGTCGGCGCCTGCATCGGCGAGCTGGAAGAAGAGAGCTGCTGGGAACCGTTGCACGTCGAGCGCGGATTCGACCCCGGCGACAGCACGGTGACCGTGTTCGCCGCCGAGGCGCCGCGCGCCATCCGCGATCAGCTCTCGCGCAGCGGACCCTCGCTGGCCGGCAGCATGGGGCTGTCGCTGGAGAGCATCGCGCACGTCAAGCTGCACCTCATGGACCAGGCCCTGCTGGTCGTCTCGCCCGAGCATGCGCGCACCTTCGGGCGCGACGGCTATACCAAGGACGACGTCCGCGCCCGCATCCAGGAAGTGACCGCCCGCCCGCTGCGTGACCTGTTGCCGAGCGAGGAGTTGCACAAGGGCATGCGGCCGCAGGCGCTGCCGCGCGACTGGCTGGACGCCAACGGGCAGCCGACCGCGGAGGCGCTGGACCGGAAGCTGTCCAAGTTCCAGGCGCCGGAGAACATCCTGATCATGGTCGCCGGCGGCACCGCCGGAAAATTCTCCGCCGCCGTCGGCGGCTGGGCCAGCGGCGAGCAGGGCTCCAGGGCCGTCACGCGGCCCATCGTCGTTTAGATGGGGCTGCGCCCCAAACCCCCGGCAGGCGCTAGCGGGGACCCCATGGCCCCGCGCCGCTGCCTGCCGAGCCGCGCCGTGCGCGGCTTGGGGACGGCCGCTCAATGCTTGCCGTCCCCCTCCCTACTTCCGCCACT
>JAJEEU010000031.1 GCA_022820825.1 Vicinamibacteria bacterium | reverse complement strand
GATCCGCTCGCCGTGGCGGGCCGTACTCCCTCACGCCGCTTCGACGTAGTTACGACTACGCCTGCAGCGTCGTTCAGTCCGTGCGACCCACCACACCGGCGCCTCGACGCCCTCGCGACGAACGCTGGTGAGAAATGCGGGTTGAAGGTCCGGATCTGGTTGCTGCTGCAAGCGGCAAGGCGTGCGGCCGGCCGGTCCGGTTTTCGCAGCGAATGCGCGCCAGTCGGCTACGCCCTCGCGACAAAGCCTGGTGAGAACTGCGGGCTGAAGGTGGCGAGAAATGTTGGCTAGCCCGCGCCGCGCCGCGGTCCGGCCGACACGTGCGGGTTGCCGGCGGCGTAGCAGCGCCAGGGGCGGTCCGCGCCGACGGTAATTCCGATCCGCGGGCTCCACGCCGGTTCGGGAACCGGCAGGCCGCGATCCTCGATGAAGAGCCGCTCCCCGGAGAGATCGACGCGGTTCTGAGCCAGGGTGATGCCGAGCGCGGCGGTCAGGTTGCCGGGTCCGCGGCACAGCGCCGCGTCATCCGGCGGCACGCGCGAGGCGCTCGCGGCGCTGCGGCGACGGCGCATGAGCCCGAGACCGTCGACCGGCTCGAGCGCCCGGATCAGGACCGCCGCGGGAGCCCCTTCGGGCTCGGTCACGGCGTTGACCAGGTGGTGCAGCCCGTAGTTGACGTAGACGTACGCCCGGCCGGGCGGCCCGTACAGGGGCGCGTTGCGGCGGGTGAAGCCGGCGGCGGCGTGACACGCCGGATCGCTCTCGCCGACGTACGCCTCCACCTCCACGATGATCCCGGCGGCGGTGCCTTCCGGCGCGGCATGCACCAGCACCTTCCCGAGCAGCCCGCGCGCCACGTCCAGGGTCGGCCGCGCGTAGAACGCCGGAGGGAGTACGGCGCCCACAGGTTGCTAAGGCTCCGGGTACGCACGCTCCCGGCCGTTGGCGAGCGCCTGCCGCAGATACCGCCCGGTGTGGGATCCGTCATGCGCCGCCACCAGCTCGGGCGGCCCCGCCACCACGACCTGCCCGCCCGCCTCGCCGCCCTCCGGGCCGAGGTCGATCACCCAGTCGGCGGTCTTGATGACGTCGAGGTTGTGCTCGATGACGAGCAGCGTGTGGCCCGCCTGCAGCAGCTTGCGGAACGCCGCCAGCAGCTTGGAGATGTCGTCCACGTGCAGGCCGGTCGTCGGCTCGTCGAGGATGTACAGCGTGCGGTCGCCGCGGCGCGACATCAGGTGCGCGGCGATCTTGATCCGCTGCGCCTCACCGCCCGACAGCGTCGTCGCGGGCTGGCCGAGACGCAGGTACCCCAGGCCGATCTCGTCGAGCACCTGCAGCCGGCGGCCGATCTTCGGTGACGCGTTGAAGAACGACAGCGCCTCGCGCACCGTCATGTCGAGGACGTCCACGACGTTGCAGCCGCGGTAGCGCACTTCGAGCACTTCCGGCTTGAAGCGCTTGCCGTCGCAGTGCTCGCAGGGCACGAAGACGTCGGCGAGGAACTGCATCTCCACGCGCAGCTCCCCCTCCCCCTCGCACGCGTCGCAGCGTCCGCCCGGGACGTTGAACGAGAAGTGGCTCGCCGTCAGCGCCCGCGACCGCGCGTCCCGGGTCGACGCGAACAGCTCGCGGATGGGGTCGAACGCCTTCAGGTAGGTCACCGGATTCGAGCGCGGCGTGCGGCCGATGGGCGCCTGGTCCACCAGCACGACGTCGTTGACCAGTCCGAGGCCGTCGATGGTGTCATGCGTCCCCACGCGCTTGTCCCACCCGCCCTTGGCCCGCTTGATGGCCGCGTACAACACGTCGTGGACGAGCGTCGACTTGCCCGAGCCGCTCACGCCGGTGACGCACGTGAGCAGGTTGAGCGGGACCTCGACGTCGATCGCCTTCAGGTTGTGCTCGGCCGCGCCCAGCAGGCGGATGGCGCGCGATTGCGGCAGCCGCTTGCGGCGCGTCGCCGGGACGGCTATTTCGAGGTCGCCGCGCAGGTACTTGGCGGTCAGCGACGTCTGCTCGGCGCCGATACCGTCGGCCGGACCGGCATACACGACCTTTCCTCCGCGCGTGCCCGCGCCCAGGCCCAGGTCGACCAGGTAGTCGCCGCTGCGAATCATGTCCGTGTCGTGCTCCACCACCAGCACCGTGTTGCCCTGGTCGCGCAACTGGCGCAGGATGCGCAGCAGCCGGTCGTTGTCCCGCGGATGCAGGCCTACCGACGGCTCGTCGAGAACGTACAGCGTCCCGACCAGCCCCGACCCGAGCGAGGTGGCCAGATTGATGCGCTGCGCCTCGCCGCCCGACAGCGTCGACGACAGGCGGTCCAGCGTGAGGTAGTCGAGTCCCACGTCGCTCAGGAACGCCAACCGCCTCCGGATCTCCCGCACGATGCGTTCCGCGATGGCGGCTTCCTTGTCCGTGAGCTCCAGCGCGTCGAAGAACCGGCGGGCGCGGGCGACCGTGAGCGCGCACACCGCATCGATGGTGCGGCCGCCGACCTGCACGCAACGGGCCTCGGGGCGCAGCCGCGTGCCGTTGCACGCGGGACAGACCAGGTAGCCGCGGTAGCGGCTGAGGAAGACCCGGACGTGCACCTTGTACTTCTTGCTCTCCAGCCAGCGAAAGAATCCGCGGATACCCGTGTACGCCGCGCCGTCGCCTTCGATGACGAAACGGCGCTGCTCGTCCGTCAACTCGGACCAGGGCACGTCGAGCGGGATGTCGTGGCCGCGCGCGACGCGCTTCAGGTCGGCCAGGCGCGAGCGGTAATGGGGCTTGCTCCACGGCTCGATCGCGTTCTGGCGGATCGACCTCGACGGGTCCGGCACCACCAGCCCCATGTCGAGCTCGATGACGTTGCCGAAGCCGTGGCAGTCGGAACAGGCGCCCTGGGGGTTGTTGAACGAGAAGAGCGGCGGCTGCGGCAACTCGTAGCGGATGCCGCAGGGCCCGCACTCGAACCGTTCGCTGAACAGATGGGTCTTGCCGCCTTCCGCCTCGATCGCGAACACCGCGCCGCCGCCTTCCCGATACGCCGTCTCGACCGAGTCGGTCAGGCGGCTCGGCGCGTCCGCACCTACCCTGACGCGGTCGACCAGGATGGACAGCTCGGCCTCTCCAGCGAGCGTGTCCGGATCGACGTCGTCGATCGACGCCGCCCGCCCCGCTACAACGAGGCGGCGGAACCCCTTGCGGCGGATCGCGTCGAGCAGCGCCGCCACCGGCGAAACTGCGGCCTCGCCGGACGCGGCCGCGGCAGCCGCGCCGTTCTCACCGTCCAACGCTGCGTCCGCTGCCTCCGACCCGGCCAGCAGCGGCATCCGGAAGCCGAGCAGCAGGCGCGTCCCTTCCGGCAGCGCCGCCAGCTCGCGCGCCGCCAGCTCGGCGCTGTCGCGCAGCACCTCGTTGCCGCAGCCGCGGCAGACGGTGCGGCCCGCGCGGGCGTACAGCAGGCGCAGATAGTCATGGATCTCGGTCTGCGTGCCGACCGTGGAGCGCGGGTTGCGCAGGCTGTTCTTCTGGCGGATGGCGATGGCGGGGCAGATGCCGTCGATCTCGTCGACGTCCGGCTTCTCCATCCGGTCGAGGAACTGCCGCGCGTAGGCCGACAGCGATTCGACGTAGCGCCGCTGCCCTTCCGCGTAGACGGTGTCGAAGGCGAGCGACGACTTGCCCGAGCCGCTCACGCCGGTCACGACGATCAACTGCCGTTGCGGCAGCGTCAGGTCGATGTTCTTCAGGTTGTGCGTGCGGGCGCCGCGGATGACGATCTGCTGGTGCCCGGCGTGGTTCGGCTGTGGCATGCGCGGGTCCGGGAGCCCATGCCCCCCGGTGGGCGCTCGGCGCCCAGGCGGTAACCCGCGATTCTACCGCCATGCCCGCAGCGGTTCAACCGGCGCCGCGGCGGGCGGGACGCGCGGCGTGCGCCGCGGGCGTGCTCAGCGGCCGCGCGCCCGCATCCACTCCGCGTGGTGCCGCCGCATCTCCTCGTACTGCGCCGCGCGCGTCGCCGCCTCCTCGCGCGCCGCGTCCATGGCGTACTCCTCGTCGGCGCGGGCCGCGCTCAGTTGTCCCACGATGCCGTAGTTCCCCTCGTGGCACGCGGACTCGACCATCAGCAGGTCGTTCTCCAGCACCATGGGATGCAGCACCGTGTACGGCGCGACCCGCACGCCGGGATCCTCGACCGTGTAGCTGTACTCGAGCGTCGCCGGCCCCGTGCGCCGGAAGCGCTGGGTTACACGGAGAGTCTCGCCACTGCCGAGGTAGCGCAGCAGGGGCGACCGCTTCGGCATGACCGACCCGCCGTCCTGACGCGGAATGAAGTTGTCGGTCTCCACGACGAGGGTCTCTCCCTCCCAGTGCCCGCGTGACTCGCCCATCCACTGGCGGACGCCGAGGCGTGGACGTCCGTCGAGCGGAACGACCATCGGCTCGTTGTAGTTGAACGCGTCCACGCGGATGGCGACGACGCCGGGAGACTGGAAGATCTCGAAGGTGCTCGTGGTGAACCTGATCTGGCCGGCGGCAATGCAGCGCTCCCCGATGTTGCGGTCGCGCCAGTCGTCGCCTTCCCCGCGGTGGGCACGCGCCGCTTCCCGCGCCTCCAACCGATCGATGGCGTCAAGCGTCAGCGGCGGCATCCGCCCGTCCGGCGGATCGATGATCAGCGACGTCCGGTTCCACGGCATGGCGGCTCGGGGGTCCGACACGACCCAGAACCGGTTGTACTCCTGCCCGAAGATCCCCTGCTCGGTCGGCCGGGCCCCGGCCGCCAGCGCGGCGTCCCGGGGATCCGCGTCCTCGGGATCTTCGGGTTCCGCCGGCGGCGGGTTTTCGGTCAGCGCCTGGACACGCGCCGCGATCTCTTCTTCCGTCAGGAACTCCCGAGTCCCGAACTCCGTGGGACGCTCCATCGGCGTGCCGGTGTTGGCGCTGTTCCAGATCCCCTGCAGGTCCGGGTCGCCCCACCCCGTGCGCGGCGCCGTCCAGGTGGCCGGAGCCTGTGCAAGCAACGGCGCCACCAGCGCGACCGCCAGCAGCAACGCCGTCAACGAGCCGGCCGTGCATACGCGAAATGGCTTCGTCATGGTGACTCCCCCTGCTTCACCGACCGGATTCCTTGACGAGCGAGCCGTAGAGGAACCGCTCGGTGAACTCGACGCACCGCATGTCGAGGAACGCGACGTTCTCCTCCACCCGGCGATAGAGCGGAAAGCGGACCGTCCAGGGCCGGGTGAACGTGTTGGGATCCTCGATCGTGGCTTCGTACCGGATGTGGTACGGACTCGTCGGCGTGTACCGCTCCACGACGTGCAGCCCCGCGCTGGCGAAGTTCCCTGCGCGATCGAACCAGGTCTGCCCGTTGAAGGCGGTCACGTCCACAATCAGCGTGTCGCCGTCCCAACTGCCGTTGGACCACCCCATCCAGTTGTCGACCGGGGCTTCGCTGTGATCCGCCAGGAAGATGTAGCGGCTGGACGCGGCGAACGGAAACGCCATCAGGATCTTGTCTTCTCTCTGGACGATCTGGAACGGGTACGGCTGGTACATGGCCCGCGGCACGCCCGCGATGTAGCACTTGGCCTCCGGATCCCCCGAGTCGTGCAGGTTCTGCGGATCGATCGTCAGCCGGTTCTCGAAGTTGCGCCGCTTCTGCTCGAGGGCCTCGGGCCGGTACGGAATCTCGTTCCCGACCACGATACCGGCGCCCGCGGGCTGCGCGCCCCAGGCGCCCAGCAGCTCGGGAAACGGACCGGGCGCCGCGCCGTGGTTCTGGATGTCCCAGTTGGCGTTCGTCAGCGCCTGCCACATGCCGCTGAGGTCCGGGACGTCCGTCCCGGGAAAACGCGGGGCCCGATAGTCATCGGACTGCGCGTACGCGGCCGGCGGGCCCGACAGCAACAACGCCGCCACCGCGGTGACGACGAGAACGATGGGGGCCGCGCAACCGGCATGCGGCCCCCGCCTGGAGACTTCTGCATTCAGCGCCATATGCACCTCTCTGCCACTCCACCCGCGAGGCCGGTGCGCCACCGGTACCCCGACGCCGCCGTGCGCTTATCTTTCGGTGGGATCACGACCGTCGCGCGGGGCGCCCGTGCCCGAGGAGCCCATGAAGAGCTTCCGCCCGTCCGGGAACGTGAGATCGCGGCCGTTGGCCCGGAAGGGATTGCCCTTGGCCCGATATCCCTCGACCATGATCTCGGTGCCGACCGGCAGCGAGGCCTTGGTGAAACCCCGCCGCAGCAGCGCGGTCGGGTTCCCGCCCTCAATCATCCACCGATCCACCGAACCATCGTCGTTCTCCACGTCGATGTGAATCCAGGAATGCGGGTTGATCCACTCGACCCTGGCCACTTTCCCGCTCAGGCTGATCGGCTGATTGGCGTCGAACTCGGCGGCGAACGCATGATGCGCCCGCGCCGACCCGGCGGTCAGCAAGAGACACAGCCCGGCCGCGGCGACGGCGCACACTGCAAGTCGTGTTGCACGCATTGACGTTCCTCCCTGGTTGGCAGCAGGGTACATCGTGCGCTCGGGTGCTGCAACAGATATCCTCCGCCGAGAGAGGAGCGCGCCACATGCCCACAACCCGCCGGCGCCTGGCCGAGCTGACGCGGCGCTTCGTGACCGCGTTCAACGACAACGACCTCGACGCCGTGATGTCCTGCTTCGCCGAAGACGGGGTCTACGACGAGTTCAACGGCACGCGCAACCGCGGCAAGGACGCCATCCGCGCCGCCCTCCTGCCGCAGTTCACCGGGCGCTACGGCAGGATGCAGTTCATCGACGACGACCTGTTCGTCGACGCCGAGGCCGGCAAGGTGATGACGAGCTGGCGCTGCACGCTCGAGCTGAAGGGCGAGCCGACGTCGTGGCGCGGCCTCGACCTGATGTACTTCGAGGGCGACGCGCTGGTGCGCAAGTCGACCTACGCGAAGGCAAAGGCGCCGTTGTTCGAGGAAGCGGCGCACGAGTGACGCCTCACCCGGCCGGTCACGTTGACATGAGCCCGTTGCAGCGGCGATAGTCAGCATGCAGTGCTCCCGTTTACCCATCCCCTCTCCGGACAGCCGTTCGGTACGGCGCTGGAGCTCTGCGTCCTGCTCGTCGTCTTCTGCTGGGTGGCGCCGCTGTTCGCCCGCGGCCACGGGTGGCTGGACCGGCTCTGGTCGCTGTGCCCGCCGGCCTACTGCCTGTTGGTCGCGGCAGGCTCCGGCTTCGACTCGGCGCGCATCAATCTCATGACCGCGCTGGTGGTCCTGTGGGGAATTCGCCTGACCTGGAACTTCGCCCGCAAGGGAGGCTACCGCAAGGGTGACGAGGACTACCGCTGGACGGAGCTGCAGGGGCGCATCGGCTCGCCCTGGTTCCAGTTGCTCAACATTGGCTTCAACATTCCGAGCCAGTTGCTCCTGGTGTGGCTCTTCACTTCGCCGGTGCACCAGGCGTGGCTGTCGCGGGGCACGCCGCTCGGCTGGCTCGACGGCCTGGCGGCGGCGCTCTTCGTCGCGTTCTTCGTCATGGAGATCACCAGCGACGAACAGATGTGGGCCTTCCAGCAGGACAAGAAGCGCAGGATCGCGGCCGGCGAGGAAGTCGCGCAGCCCTTCATCAACACGGGTCTCTACCGCTACAGCCGGCACCCGAACTACCTGGCCGAGATGGTGATGTGGCTCGCCTTCTATCTCTTCGCCGTTTCGGCATCCGGCACGTGGCTGCACTGGACCGGCCTGGGCTTCATCGCGCTCACCGTGCAGTTCCTCGGGGTCATTCCGATGATGGAGTCGATCTCCGCGCGCAAGTACCCCGCATACGCGGAGTACCAGGCGCAGACCCCGATGCTGGTGCCGCTGCCGCGCCGCTAGGCAATATCGAAGCGGTCGAGGTTCATCACCTTGGCCCACGCGGCAACGAAGTCGCGCACGAACGCCTGCTGCGCGTCGTCACACGCGTAGACCTCCGCAATGGCCCGGAGCTGGGAGTTCGAACCGAAGACGAGGTCGACGGCGGTGCCGGTCCACTTGACCTCGCCGGTGCCGCTGTCGCGCCCCTCGAACACGCCTTCCGACGCGGACGACGCCTGCCACGACGTGTTCATGTCGAGCAGGTTGACGAAGAAGTCATTGCTCAACGTCCCGGGCCGCCGCGTGAAGACGCCGCGGTCGGACTGCCCGACGTTCGCGTCCAGCACGCGCAGGCCGCCGACGAGCACGGTCATCTCGGGAGCGGTCAGCGTCAGCAACTGCGCCCGGTCCACCAGCAGCTCTTCGGCGGCGCGCCGGTGTCCGTTCCCGACGTAGTTGCGGAAACC
This sequence comes from Vicinamibacteria bacterium, assembly GCA_022820825.1. GTDB lineage: Bacteria > Acidobacteriota > Vicinamibacteria > Vicinamibacterales > UBA8438 > JAAXGX01. The sequence goes on along the minus strand of JAJEEU010000031.1, from coordinate 18,732 downwards.
GTCCGCGGTCGGCTCCAGCACGGCGAACGATTCCTCGTCCGTCTGGTCCTGCCGCGCGTCGGTGCGCCCCGGCGAGAACGGAACCTCCACGTCGTGTCCGGCGTTCTTCGCGGCCAGCTCGACGGCCGCGCACCCGCCCAGCACGATCACGTCCGCGAGCGAGACCCGCTTCCCGCCCGACTGCGCGCTGTTGAAGCCCTGCCGGATGCCCTCCAGGACTCCCAGCACGGTTGCCAACTGGTCCGGCTGGTTCACCGCCCAGTCCTTCTGCGGCGCGAGGCGGATGCGCGCCCCGTTCGCCCCGCCGCGCTTGTCGCTTCCGCGGAACGTGGACGCGGACGCCCAGGCGGTCGATACCAGTTGCGAAACGGACAGTCCCGATTCGAGGATCCGGCTCTTGAGCGCGGCGCTGTCGTCCGCATCGATCAACTCCTGATCGACGGCGGGCAGCGGGTCCTGCCACAGGAGCTGCTCGGCGGGAACCTCCGGGCCGAGGTACCGCGCGATCGGACCCATGTCGCGGTGGGTCAGCTTGTACCACGCCCTGGCGAAGGCATCCGCGAACTCCTCGGGGTTCTCGTGGAAGCGCTTCGAAATCGGTCCGTAGATCGGGTCCATCCTCAGCGAGAGATCCGTCGTCAGCATGACGGGGGTGTGCCGCTTCGACGGGTCGTGGGCGTCCGGCACGGTGCCCGCGCCCCCGGAGTCCTTCGGAACCCACTGATTCGCTCCCGCGGGGCTCTTGGACAGCTCCCACTCGTAGCCGAACAGGGTGTCGAAGAAGCTGTTGTCCCAGGTAACCGGCGTGGGCGTCCAGGTGCCCTCCAGCCCGCTGGTGATCGTGTCGCCCGCCTTGCCGCTGCCGAAGCTGCTCGTCCAGCCGAGGCCCTGCTCCGCGATCCCGGCGCCTTCGGGCTCGGGGCCGACGTGCGAGTCAGGAGCCGCGCCGTGGGTCTTGCCGAACGTATGGCCCCCCGCGATGAGGGCGACGGTCTCCTCGTCGTTCATCGCCATGCGGCGGAACGTCTCCCGGATGTCCCTGCCGGCGGCAACCGGATCCGGGTTCCCGTTCGGCCCTTCCGGATTCACGTAGATGAGGCCCATCTGCACGGCGCCCAACGGGTTCGCGAGATCCCTGTCGCCGCTGTAGCGCTCGTCGGCGAGCCACTCGGTCTCGGGCCCCCAGTTGATGTCCTCCTCGGGCTCCCAGACGTCCTCGCGCCCGCCGGCGAAGCCGAAAGTCCTGAGCCCCATCGACTCCAGTGCGCAGTTGCCGGCGAGGATCATCAGGTCGGCCCACGAGAGCTTCCGGCCGTACTTCTGCTTGACGGGCCAGAGCAGCCGGCGCGCCTTGTCGAGGTTCGCGTTGTCGGGCCAACTGTTGAGGGGCGCGAAGCGCTGCGTGCCGGAGCCGCCGCCGCCGCGTCCGTCGTGGATGCGGTACGTGCCCGCGCTGTGCCACGCCATCCGGATGAACAGCGGCCCGTAATGGCCGTAGTCGGCCGGCCACCAGTCCTGCGAGGTCGTCATCACCGCCTCGATGTCCTGTTTCACGGCAGCCAGGTCCAGCGTCTTGAACTCCTCGGCGTAGTTGAAGTCCGCGTCCATCGGGTCGCCCGCCGGCGGGTTCTGGTGGAGCACCTTCAGGTTCAACTGTTCGGCCACCACTGCAGGTTCCCCGTGGCGCCCGCCGCCGTGTGACCCAGTACCGGGCACTTGCCCTGCTTGTCATCAGCCGTATCGTGCATGTCGCTCAACCCTCTCTGTTCCTGACCGTTGTGTTCGCGCCCGCGGGCCGCTTGCGGCAGCCGGGGCAGTACCCCCAGTAGATCACCTCGGCCTCCCGGATCTCGAAGCCGTGATCGTCCCCGGCGGTGAGACAGGGCGCCTCACCGACCGCGCAGTCGATGTCGACCATGTCGCCGCAGGCGCGGCAGACGAGGTGATGGTGATTGTCGCCGACTCGATCCTCGTAGCGCGCGGGCGAGCCTGCGGGCTGAATTCTGCGCGCCAGGCCCCGCTCGACCAGCGTTCCCAGGGCATCGTACACCGCCTGCCTGGAAATCGATCCGATGCGCTCCCGCACGTCGTCGGCAAGCTCGTCGGCGGTGGCATGCGGGCGCGTCGACATTGCCCGCAGCACCGCCAGCCGCTGTGCCGTCACCTGCAATCCGTGCTGCCTCAGGAGCCGTTCGGCGTCGCCGTGCACCTCTCAAGGTTAATCGCCTATTCTGGACTCGGTCAAGTATCAGGCCAAATCGAATATCATCGGACCGCCATGCGCCCCCCGCGGTCGATCGGTCCCCGCTACCGCACCCGGTTGGCGGCGCTCGTCTTCCTCTCGGGAGCGGCCAGCCTGGTCTACGAGGTGCTCTGGCTCAAGGAGCTGAGCCTGCTGTTCGGGAGCACCGCGTACGCCGCCTCCACGACGCTCGCCGTTTTCTTTCTTGGTCTGGCGGCAGGCGGCGCCCTGTTCGGGCGCTGGGCGCCGCGGCTTCGATCGCCGCTGCGGGCCTATGCCTGGATCGAGCTGGGGATCGCGGCGTCGGCGTTGCTGTACTTCGTGCTGCTCGAGGCGTACTTCCAGCTCTACGGTCCGCTCTACGACGCCTTCGGCGAGCAGCCCGCCGCCTTCAACGCGTTCAGAGTCCTGCTGGCGACGCTGGCGCTCCTGCCCCCTGCCGCCCTGATGGGCGGCACGTTGCCGGTCCTGGGCCAGCACGTGGTGCGACAGCCGAACGAGCTCGGGCGCAACGGATCGTGGTTGTACGCGATCAACACCATCGGCGCGGCCAGCGGTGCGCTGCTCGCCGGTTTCGTGCTGCCGCCGGCGCTCGGCTTCAACCGGGCGTATGTGCTCGCCATGGCGGTCAACGCGGCGGTCGCCGGCCTCGCCTGGCGGTTGGCGCGGGTCGACGGACTCGCGGCCGCGCGGCATCCGGAGCGCCGCGCCGCAGTCCCGCGCGGCCGGCCGGCGGCCTCGTCCGCCGGCGGCGCACACGGCCCCGCGTGGCTGCTCGCCGCGGTCGCCGGTCTCTCCGGGGCATTCGCGCTCGGGCTCGAGGTGCTCTGGACGCGGATGTTCGCCCAGGTCCTGCAGAACTCGGTCTACACCTTTGCGACCATCCTCGTGGTGTTTCTCGCAGCGCTGGCGACAGGTTCGGCGATTGCGAACCGCCTCTGCCGCGCACGGGCGGCGCCGGCGCGGGTGCTGTGGGTGCTCCTCACGCTGTCGGGCCTCGGCGTAGCCGCCACGCCGTTCGCCTTCCACGAGCTCACCGCCGGGGTCAGCTCCCTGAACACGGGTGACGGCTGGATCCCCTACGTCGTCTCGATCTTCGCCAACACGACGCTGGTGCTGTTCCTGCCGGCGGCCCTGCTCGGCAGCATCCTCCCCTACCTGCTGCGCGCCGCGGAAGGCTCGCCCGCCGAGCCGGGCGCCATCATCGGGCGTCTCAACGCGCTCAACACGGCCGGCGGCGTGGTCGGCTCGCTGGCCGCCGGGTTCATGCTGCTCGGGACCCTCGGGCTCTGGAACAGCGTCCGGCTGATTGCCGCCGGCTACCTGGCCCTTGCGCTGGCGCTGGCGTGGCGCGGCTGGCCGACGCCCCGCGCGCGGCTTGTTCCGGCAGCGGCCACGCTCGGCGCTCTGGCGCTGCTCGGCACCGCCCTCGACGCCTCCCGCCTGAACGTCGTCAACGTAGCCGCGGAGCGCGGAGAGGAGCTGCTCGCCACCTGGGAGGGCCCCGACGGCGTCGTGGCGGTGGTCGAGCGTTCCGGGAACCGCCGCATGAAGCTGAACAACTTCTATACGCTGGGCGGGACCGGCTCCATCGAGCAGGAGCAGAACCAGGCGCTGCTGCCCCTGATGACGCACCCGCGGCCCCGCTCGGTGTTCCTGCTCGGCCTCGGCACGGGCATAACCGCGGGGACCGCGCTGAGACACCCGGTCGAACGGCTCCTGGTCTGCGAGATCACGCACGACGTGATCACGGCCGCCGCGGCGTACTTCAACACGCCGAGCGGCGGGCTCTTCACCGACCCGCGGGCGTCGGTCCGCGCCTGCGACGCCCGCAATCACCTGCTGGGCACCGCGGAGCGCTACGACGTGATCATCGCCGACCTGTTCGTCCCCTGGCGCGCCGGCGTCGGCAACCTGTACAGTCGCGAGCACTTCACGGCGGCCCGCGAGCGGCTGAACGCCGGCGGCCTCTTCGTCCAGTGGCTGCCGCTCTACCAGGTGTCCCGCCGCGAGTTCGACATGGTGGCGCGCACCATGCTGACCGTCTTCGACCAGGTGACGCTGTGGCGCGGCAGCTTCAGCGCGGAGCTCCCGTTCGTGGCGCTCGTCGGCGCGACAGGGCCGACCACGCTGGACCCGAACGTGATTGAACGCAACGGGCGGCACCTGAGCGGCGGCGCGCCGCTGCCCGACGCCACCGCGCTCGCCGTGACGCTGCCGTTCTACGCCGGAAACCTGTCCGTGGCCGACGGACTGATTCCACCCGGACCAATCAACACCGACGATCGGCCGCTCGTGGAGTACCTGGCGCCGGTGACCCAGCGCGAAGAGCGCGCCGGCACGGCCGGATGGTTCAATTCGACCGAGCTGGCGGACTTTCTCCGGCGCCTGGCGGAGCTGGCGCCGCCCGCGCGGGATCCGCACCTGCGGCGCCTGACGGCCGCGCAACGGGACTTCGTGACGGCGGGGCTGAGCTACTACGAGGGAGCGGTCGCCAGGCAGCTTGGACGCGACGCCGAGGCCGAAGCGCACTTCCGCGACTTCGCGCGGCGCATCCCCGTCGAGTTCCGCCCGCCGCTCGACGAGGAGGACGCGGACGCCGACGTCGTTCCGTAGCCCGGGCAGCCCGGGCAGGTATGGGAGGTACACATGAGCATGCGTCTGCCGCAGGTGGCGCTCGCCGGTCTGCTGCTGGTTCCCGGCGCCGGGGAATCGGCGGCCGAGGTTGTCAGATGGCAGGTCGACGGCCTGACGCGCGAAGCCATCGTCCACGCGCCGGAATCGCCGGGAGGGGAAGGCGCTCCGCTGGTCCTGGCGTTCCATGGGTTCGGCGACAACATGCGGAACTTCCAGCACACGAACCTTCACCTGGAGTGGCCCGACGCGATCGTCGTGTACTTCGAGGGACTCGAGAGACGCGGCGGCCTTCTCGGGTGGCAGGTGGAAAGTGACGGCGTCGACCGCGATCTGAAGCTCGTCGACGTCGCACTTCGATCGCTGCGCGAGACGTACAACATCGACGACGACCGCATCTATGCGACCGGCTACTCGAACGGCGGGATGTTCACGTATCTCCTCTGGGCGGAGCGTCCCGGCGTGTTCGCGGCGTACGCCCCGGTGGCCGCCCGCCTGCGCACCGGGGTGCGCCCCACGCGGCCCGGGCCGGTCCTGCACGTGGCCGGGGAACGCGACCGGGTGGTCAGCTTCGCGGACCAGGAAGCCGCCATCGCGGTTGCCGTCGAGGTGAACGGCGCGCGCGCCGCGGAGCACTGCGGAGCCGGATGCACGGTGTACGGAGCCTGAACCGAAGCTCCGGTCATGACCTGGATCCACGCCGGCGCCCACGTCTACCCGCGCGGCACCAGCGAGCGGATAGTCTCGTTCTTCCGCGAACACTCGCGAACGCGCTGATCCTTCGCACGCCGCGGCCGGACTACAATAGGCACATCCGACACGCCGGCGTAGCTCAGTTGGTAGAGCAGCTGATTCGTAATCAGCAGGTCAGCGGTTCGAGTCCGCTCGCCGGCTCCAAAGTACCCCCTCCAATACGGTCACTGGCGGGCGCCGCATCCGCGGGAACCACACATGAGACCGATGCCGCCGGGGTGCGGGTACAGTTCCAGCAACTCGCGGTGCAACACTCGGCGGCGCAGCGTGTCTAGGGATGTAGCAAGCGTTCAAGGAGGCTTCATGCGGTTCGGCGTAAGGCGCATCACCACGGCAATCTCGGCAGCGGGAATCCTCGCCTGCTCGATTCTGGCCGCCGGCTGCGACCCCATGCTGACGGCGGTGCGTTGCGGGCTTACCGCGATCATGGAATCCGGCGGACCGGATCCGCAGCCGTCCGACACGCGCACCGTGACTGCAACGGTCGAGACCGAGCCGGTCGACGACCCCTGCGACGCGGCGGACGACCCGGCCATCTGGGTGAACGAGGCAGACCCCGAATCCAGCCTGATCGTCGGTACCAACAAGGTGCGCGGGCTCCTCGTCTACGATCTCGACGGGCAGGTCGTGTCGCGGCTCGATTCCGGCCGCATCAACAACGTCGACCTGCGCGGCGGCATCCGCGTCGGCGATCGCGAGACCATCGTCGTCGCCGGCACCAACCGCACCACGATGACGCTCGACATCCTCTCACTCGCCCCCGAGACCGGACAGTTGTCGCCGCTGGGCGATCCCATCGATCCGGAATTCGCGGACGACCCGTACGGCATCTGCCTGTACCACAGCGCGGCGAGCGGCGAGCTGTACGTCTTCGCCAACGGCCAGGACGGCGCCGTGGGCCAGTGGCGGCTCGACGGCAACGGCCGCGGCGGACTGGCGGGCGTGCCGGTCCGCTCGTGGATGCTCGACAGCCAGCCCGAGGGCTGCGTCGCCGACGACGCCAACGGCTGGCTGTTCATCGGCGAGGAGGAAGCCGGCATCTGGCGCTTCGACGCCGAGCCGTCGGCCTCCACGGAACGGCCGGTGGTGGTGGACAGCACCGGACTCGGCGAGCCGGGCGGCGGGCGGCTGGCGGCCGACGTCGAGGGCCTCGCTCTCTACGCGCCGCCGGGCGGCGGCAGCCGGGACGGATTCCTCGTGGCGTCCAGCCAGGGCAACCACACCTACGTGGTTTATGACCGCGCGCCGCCCCACGCCTACCGCGGCACGTTCCGGATCGCGGAGGAAGGCGCGGTCGACGGCGCCGAGGAGACGGACGGCATCGACCTGGTCGCCGCGCCCGTGGGCGCGGACTACCCCGCCGGCCTGCTGGTCGTGCAGGACGGCTACAACTACGATGCCGCCGGCGCCCGCATCAACCAGAACTTCAAGCTCGTTTCCTGGGCGGACGTGCTTTCCAACTTGCCCTAGAACACCCCGCGGCCATATTCTCCGCAGTTGGCTCATGCGGACGTGACGCGCCTGATGCAGGCGCGGTGCGCCGCTTCGGTATCCGGCTGAAGGAGGAGATGCATGCGTTCTCGCTTCGGAATCGCAGCCCTTGGGCTGCTAGTCGGCCTGCTGTTGCTGCCCTCGGCGGCCAGCGCCCAGGCCATCGGCGGCACGGTGTCCGACGAGACGGGCGGCGTCCTGCCGGGCGTCACCGTCGAGGTGCGGAGCCCGGCCCTGATCGAGCAGGTCCGCACCGCCGTCTCCGACGGGGCCGGCCAGTACCTCATCACGGGTCTCGTCTCCGGCGAGTACACGGTCACGTTCGGTCTCGCCGGCTTTTCCACGGTCCTGCGCGAGGGGATAACCCTGAGCGCCGGCTTCACGGCCAACGTCGACGCGCAACTCGCAGTCGGCTCGGTCGAGGAAACCATCACCGTCACCGGCGCGGCGCCGACGGTCGACATCACGAACGTCCAGCAGAACGCCGCGATCGACCGCGACATCATCGATGCCATCCCGAGCGGCAAGTCGTTCCAGAACCTCGGCATCCTGATCCCGGGCATGGTCGGCGACGGCGTCGTCGGCTCCACGCTGGCGGTGGACGTCGGCGGCCAGGGCGGCGTCAACTACCAGCGGCTGGCGATCCACGGCGGCGAGAGCCAGGACATGATGGTCCAGATCGACGGCATGGGCGTCGAAGCGGCCACGCGCGACGGCGACTCGTCGAACATGTTCTTCGCCGACGGCAACTACGCCGAGTACTCGCTCGACTATTCGGGCAACTCCGCCGAGATCGAGTCCAGCGGCGTGCGCATCAACATGATCCCGCGCGAAGGCGGCAACGACTGGACCGGCCAGTTCTTCGGCAGCTTTTCGACGCCCGACCTGCAGTCGAACAACGTCAACGACGAGTTGATCGCCCAGGGCATCCAGAAGGAAGACGCCAACCGCCTGAGCAAGCTGTGGTTCGTCAACCCGGCAATCGGCGGTCCCATCGTGCGCGACCGGCTGTGGTTCTGGGCCAGCCACACCTCGCAGCGCACCGACCAGTACGTGGCCAACGTCTTCTTCGATGCGAACCCGAGCGACCTGGCGTACACCCCGACCGACGAGCAGGCGATCGATGATCAGCTCGCACAGTCGACCACCGTCCGGCTGACCGCCCAGGTTACGCCGCGCAACAAGCTGACTTTCTTCCACGACTCCAACTACAACAAGCGGAACCGCTTCCTGATCGGCGGCACGCTCTCGAGCACGCTCAACGTCATGCCCGAGGCGGCGGTCGACTCCACCATCAAGGTGCAGGTGTACCAGGGCACGTGGACGGCGCCGATCACCAACCGCCTGCTGATCGAGGCGGGGGTGTCGTTCCACCCGCAGCACCAGAACTGGCGGAACACGCCCGACGCCGACATCTCGCTGCCGGGCGCCCTGCTGATCCCGGGCAACATCGCCGTGCGCGGCATGTCGAGCTGGTTCAGCGGCACGATTTATCAGGACCGCTTCGCCGACACCAACGCGGCGCGCGCATCGGTCTCATACGTCACAGGCAGCCACGCGTTCAAGTTCGGCATGAACCTGACGAACGTGGCAGAGGACATCAATATCGAGAGCGTCCAGTACCAGCGATTCATCGTCCTGCCGCGTTTCATATCCCCGGTCGACCTGGTCGATTTCTACGCCACGCCGACGCTGGAGGAGAACAACGTGCCGGCCAACCTCGGCCTGTACGCCCAAGATCAGTGGACGATCGACCGCCTGACGCTCAACCTGGGCGTGCGCTTCGACTACTTCAACGCCGGCTACCCCGACCACGAGACCGGCACCTCGCTGTTCCGGCCGACGTCGGCCAGCTTCGCCGGACAGCAGGTGGTCGGCTTCAAGGACATCCAGCCGCGCCTGGGCGCCGCCTTCGACGTGTTCGGCGATGGGCGCACGGCAATCAAGGCGTCGTTCGGCCGTTACGCGGACCGGGATTCGAATACGCGCGCCTCGGAAATCAACCCCGCGGCCACGAATATCGATCAGCGGCGCGGATTCCTCGACCTGAACGCCAACGGGTTGGCGGACTGCGACCCGATCAATCCGGCGCCCAACGGGGAGTGCTTCACGCCGTCCAACAACCTGGCGTTCGGCCTGCCGGTCATCAACACGTTCTACGACCAGGACTGGGCGTTTGGCTGGGGCACGCGCCACTCCAACTACGAGACGTCGGTCAGCGTGCAGCACGAGCTCTTCGACAACGTGTCGGTCGAGGCCGGCTGGTTCCACCGCTCGTTCGTGAACTTCGAGGTCGTGGACAACCGCGCCGTCGGGCTGGAGGATTACGGCGTGTTCTCCGTGACTGTCCCGAGCGACCCGAAGCTGCCGGGCGGCGGCGGCAACGTGCTCGACGGGTTCTACAACATCAATCCCGACAAGCTGGGACAGATCGACGACATCACGACCAGCGCCAACGCATTCGGCGGGCGCTCCCGCACCTACAACGGGTTCGACGTCTCCCTCGACGCGCGGCTCGACAACCTGTTGCTGCGCGGCGGGATCGCCACGGGTGAGACCAGCTACGACAACTGCGACCTGATCCGCAATCACCCCGAAGCGCAGGTGACCGACATCTCGGAGTACGCCGGCGACTACATCGCCGCGCCGTTCTGCAGTTTCGGGTCGAGCTACCTGACGCAAGTGAAGCTGCTCGGCTCGTACACGTTCCCGTACGACATCGTGCTGGCCGGCACGCTGCAGAGCATTCCCGGTTCGGAGCGCGGCGCGCTCGTCACCTACGGAAGCGCCGACGTCATGGCGTCGCTCGGCCGCCCGCTGTCGGGCGACCCCACCGTAGACATCAACGTCCTGGAGCCGGGCACGGCATATTCCGACCGCCTGAACCAGATCGATCTGCGGTTGTCCAAGGCGTTCGACGTCGGCGGGTCGCGTTTCCAGATCATGTTCGACCTGTACAACCTGCTGAACGAGAACTCGGTCACCGAGGAAGACGTGAACTACGGGCCGAACTACCTGGCGCCGCTCGCCATCATGCCGGGGCGGCTGGCGAAGTTCGCGTTCCAGTTCAACTTCTAGCCATTGTTCCGCGGCCGCCGATGCACGGCGGCGGTACGCGGCCGGGATACACATCCGAGGCCGGAGCCCGCAACGGGCTCCGGCCTTTTTCTTGCCGTGTGTTATTTTTCTGGGTTGTTCACTTGATAAGCCCGGAGCATGAGCGTGTCGAAGAACGCCAGGAAGACCACCCGCAAGTTCCAGACCGAGGCGCGGCAACTGCTGCACCTCATGATCCATTCCCTGTACTCGCACAAGGAGATCTTCCTGCGCGAGCTGATCTCGAACGCCTCGGACGCCTGCGACAAGCTGCGCTTCGAGGCGCTGACCGACCCCGCGCTGCTGGGTGACGAAGCCGACTTCAGGGTTCACGTGCGGTTCGATCCCCAGGCCCGCACGATCACGGTGACCGACAACGGCGTCGGCATGTCGCGGCAGGAGGTCATCGACAACATCGGGACGATTGCGCGCTCCGGCACGCAGGAGTTCCTGGCGCGACTCACCGGGGACCAGACCCGGGACGCGCAGCTCATCGGCCAGTTCGGGGTCGGCTTCTACTCGTCGTTCATCGTCGCCGACCGGGTGACGCTCACCACGCGGCGGGCCGGTTTGGCGGAGGACGAGGGCGTGCGCTGGGAAAGCAGCGGCGAGGGCAGCTACACCCTGGAGGGAACCTCCCGCTCGGAGCGCGGCACGGAGGTGACCCTGCACTTGCGCGACGGCGAGCACGAGCTGCTCGACGGCGGGCGGCTGCGGGAGATCCTGCGCAGGTACTCCGACCACATCTCCATCCCGATCACGATGGAGAAGCAGGCGGTGCCCGGCAAGCAGGCGGACACGGGGGAGGTCGAGACCACCGAGCAGGTCAACCAGGCGGCGGCGCTCTGGACACGGCCGCGGTCCGCGATCAAGGACGCGCAGTACGACGAGTTCTACAAGCACGTGGCGCACGACTTCGAGGCGCCGCTCGCGCGTCTTCACGCGCGGATCGAGGGCCGCCAGGAGTTCACGCTGCTGCTGTACATCCCGCGGCGCGCGCCGTTCGACATCTGGGACCGCCAGCGCCGCCACGGCATCAAGCTGTACGTGCGGCGCGTGTTCATCATGGAGAACGCCGAGGAGATCATGCCGGCGTGGCTGCGCTTCGTGCGCGGCGTGATCGACTCGAATGACCTGCCGCTCAACGTCTCACGCGAGATCCTGCAGCACTCGCAGGACGTCGACGCCATCCGCGCGGCGGCGGTCAAGCGCGTGCTCGGCCGGCTCGACGAGCTGGCGGACAAGGAGCCCGAGCAGTACGCCACGTTCTGGGAAGAGTTCGGGCGCGTCGTCAAGGAAGGCATCAGCGAGGATCCCGGGAACCGCGACCGGATAGCCAGGCTGCTGCGCTGTGCATCGACCAGGGCCGAAACCGGCGGTCAGACGGTCTCGCTGGCCGACTACGTGGCGCGGATGCCCGAGGGTCAGGAGGCGATCTACTACATCACGGCCGACAGCCTGGCGGCGGCGCGCAACAGCCCGCACCTGGAGATCTTCCGCAAGAAGGGGATCGAGGTGCTGCTGCTCCACGACCGCATCGACGAATGGGTCGCGGCGCATCTGACCGGGTTCGACGGCAAGCCGCTGCAGTCGGTCGCGAAGGGCGACCTGGATCTGGGCAAGCTCGCCGAGAGCGACGCGGACGCCGAGCAGAATGACAAGCTGGCGGACGAATTCAAGCCCGTCCTGGAGCGGATCCGGAAGGCGCTCGGCGGGCGCGCGGGGGAGGTGCGGCTCACCGACCGGTTGACGGAATCGCCGGCCTGCCTCGTGGGCGAGAAGGACGGCATCAGCGCCAACCTGGAGCGCATGCTGCGGGCCGCCGGCCAGGACGTGCCCAACGTTCCGCTGGCGCTCGAGATCAACCCGCAACACCCCATCGTCGAGCGGCTCAAGGCCGAGACCGACGAGACGCGTTTCGGGGACTGGAGCCGCATCCTGTTCGACCAGGCGCTGCTGGCCGAGGGGGGCAAGCTCGATGATCCGGCGGCGTTCGTGAAGCGGCTGAACGGGCTGATGCTGGCGCTGGCCGGCGAGTCCCCGCCGCGCATATGGACGCCCGGCGATACGACCTGAATCGGGCTGCGGGCTAGTCGCCTGCGGGTTCTTCGCGGATACGCTCGATCTTGCGGTCGCGATCGGCGGCGAAGCGGGCCAGGTCGCGGCGGTAGTTGGATTCCAGCTCCGCGCGGGCGGCGGGATCCACGGTCCCGGCGAGCGCCGACTGGAACAGGATGCGGCACTCGGCGGTCCGCGCCTCGCAGACGCGGCGGGCCTCGGCGATGGCCTCGCGCTGCTCCGCGGACAACTCGACCGGCGCAACGCCGGCGGCTTCGTCCTGCCGCTTCAGCTTCTCCATCGCCAGCTCGAACGCGCTCTTGGGAGCACCGCTCACCGTGATTCCTCCTGGATTGGCCAGCGCGGGATGGTCACGTGGCGTGCACGGCCACTAGGCGGTGGAACCGTGTGCCGGGCAGGGTTGAGTTGGTGGGCGCTAGTGGATTCGAACCACTGACCCCCGCCGTGTGAAGGCGATGCTCTACCACTGAGCCAAGCGCCCACGCCGGCACCACGCGAGTGTACCGCAAGATCCAGCGCGCTGACCAGCCGCGACGGCGCCCGGCGCACGCCGCGGCGCGGAGCTTCAGCGCACCTGCTCGATGAGCGCGTTCAGCATCCGGGTGTACTGCTCGTCGGCCGCGGCCACGGCCTCCATGTAGGCGTCCCGGGACATGTCCTGCCCGCCCCAGTCGCCGTTCAGTCGCAACATTCTCGATCCGTCGTCGAACATGTCCACCGCGGCGTCGTCGCCGTGCAGGCCGTCCGCGCCGGCGTCGGTGACCAGCACTTTCGTGCCGGCGATGGACGCGGCGTTCAGATCGATGTAGACGTCGCGGAACTGCCGGTTCTCGAGCTTCTCCTCGATGTAGATGGGCACCTCGTAGCGGGCCGATACGACGAGCAACTGCCCGGGGAACGCCAGCGCGGCAACGTAGTGATCTTCACCCTCGCCGGAGCGTCCCGCCACCGCATCGAGCTGCGCGCCGCTCATCAGCTCCGCGAGCTGCGCGGCAAGCGGTGCGGACGCCGGAGCCTGGGCGGCGGCGGGGACTGCAACCAGGAGGCAGGCAACAGCGGACACGCTGACCAGCGACCAGCGGGACGGCACTGTTTTTTCCACGGCGTTCCCCTTTCGTAACAGGTGTGCAGCCGTAACTACATACCACCCTTGCCCGGCACGGTCAACGCGGGAGGCTAACCAATGAAGAGCGCCTCTTGCTCCTCGTCGGCGGACGCCTTGCCGGACGGTTGTCTCGCGGGAGCGCGCAGCGCCTCGAGCGCGGCGCGCAAGGCGTGGATGAGCGCCGCGCTGCGCCGTACGGGCTCGATGACGGCGTCCTGCCCGACGGACATCAGCCGCTCCGCGCGCACGGCGAAGCGCGCGAACAACTGGTCGGCCCGCTCTATCTGGGCGACCGCCAGCGACGTCGCGCGCGTGATGTCGCCGCTCACGGCGTTGACGCGGTCGATTACCGGCATGATCTCCTTTTCGACCTGGTCCGCCATGCGGTCGAGGCGCCGGACGACCCGCAGGCCGTACAAGAGAGTCCCGACCTGCACGACCGCCATCGCCACCACCGCGACCGCAATTACTCCCATGAACAGCGTCGACAGCTCCATCACCCTTGTTCCTTGGCCGGCTGGTCGTTCCCCTCGCTGGTCTGCTTGTACACCTCGATGCCGCGGTCGACCGCGTCGGCCAGTTGCTCCTGCTTGCGGCGGATGAACTCGCGCCCCTGCTTCGCCGCCTCGTTGGCCTTGTCGCGTCCCTCCCGCGCCTTCTTGCCCAGTACGTCGCGCGTTTCCTCGCCGGTGGCCGGCGCCGCCAGCAGGGCCGTTACGGCGCCGGCAACGGCGCCCAGCAGGAACGCCGCCACGACGATTCCCGCGTGCCCTTCGTTGTCCTTCGACATTGCTTCTTCTCCTTGCTACCTGATGGCGCGCTCCCGGCGCGCGCCCCTCCCCATCTTCTCACACCTGATCGACGCCGTCACTTTTCGGAACGGCCGTCTCCAGTCCCAGATCCTGCTTGCGCAGGCCGCGGATGCGGTCGCGCAGCTCCGCTGCACGCTCGAACTCCAGGTTGGCGGCTGCCGCGTGCATGTCGCGCTCGAGCTCCGCCATGTGCGCGGCCCGCTCTTCGCGCGTGCGAAACGCCGCGCCGCGCTCCCTGACCAGCGGCACCTCGGCGTAGTCGCGCTCGTAGATGCTCGACAGGACGTTGTCGATGTCCTTGATGATCGAGGCCGGCGTAATCCCGTGCCGCCGGTTGTACTCCTGCTGCATTTGCCGGCGGCGGTCCATCTCGTCGAGCGCCGTCCGCATCGAGTCGGTCAGCACGTCCGCGTACATGATGACCCGCCCGTTCACGTTGCGGGCCGCGCGCCCCGCCGTCTGGATGAGCGACCCCGACGAACGGAGGAAACCCTCCTTGTCGGCGTCGAGGATGGCCACCAGCGACACCTCCGGCAGGTCGAGCCCCTCGCGCAGCAGGTTGATGCCCACGAGCACGTCGAATGCGCCGCGGCGCAAGTCGCGCAGGATCTCGACGCGTTCCAGCGTTTCGATGTCGGAGTGCAGGTACCGCACGCGGACGCCCAGCTCCTGGTAGAACTGCGTGAGATCCTCGGCCATCCGCTTGGTCAGGGTGGTGACCAGCACGCGCTCGGTGCGCTCCGCGCGCTGGCGGATCTCGTGCAGCAGGTCGTCCACCTGGCCCCGCACCGGGCGCCGCTCCACCTGGGGATCGACCAGCCCGGTAGGCCGGATGATCTGCTCCACCACGACGCCGCCGCTCTTGCGCAGCTCGTACGGGCCCGGGGTGGCGGACACGAACACGACCTGCCCCACGCGCGACTGCCATTCCTCGAAGCTGAGCGGCCGGTTGTCGAGCGCGGACGGCAGGCGGAACCCGTGCTCCACGAGCACCTCCTTGCGGGACCGGTCGCCGTGATACATCGCCCGGATCTGCGGCACCGTCTGGTGGCTCTCGTCGATGATCGTGAGCGCGTCGTCGGGGAGATAGTCGAGCAGCGTCGGAGGCGGCTCGCCCGGCGCGCGGCCCAGCAGATGACGGGAGTAGTTCTCGATCCCGTGGCAGTAGCCGATCTCGCGGATCATCTCCAGGTCGAACATCGTCCGCTGGTGCAGCCGTTGCGCCTCGAGCCGGCGGCCGTCCCGCTCCAGGTGCGGCCGGTGCGCCTCGAGCTCGGCCTTGATCGCGTCCACGGCCCGCAGCGTCGTCTCGCGCGGCGTGACGAAGTGGGTCTTCGGATAGACGGTGATCCGATCGTGGCGGCGGCGCGTCCGTCCCGTCAGCGGATCGAAGGTGACGAGCTCGTCCACCTCGTCGCCGAACAGCTCGATGCGGACGCCGTGGTCCTCGTACGACGGGAACACTTCGACCGTGTCGCCCCGCACGCGGAAAGCGCCGCGGTCGAATTCGTGATCGTTGCGCTCGTACTGGATCTCGACCAGCTTGCGGAGGATGGTGTCGCGATCGATCCGCTGCCCGCGCTCCAGCGGCAACAGCATCCCGTAGTACGCCTCCGGCGATCCGAGGCCGTAGATGCACGAAACGCTGGCCACGATCACCACGTCGCGGCGCTCGAACAGCGAACGCGTGGCGGACAGGCGCATGCGGTCGATCTCGTCGTTGATCGTCGCTTCCTTCTCGATGTACGAGTCGGTCGCGGGCACGTACGCCTCCGGCTGGTAGTAGTCGTAGTAGCTGACGAAGTACTCCACGGCGTTGTGCGGAAACAGCCGCCGGAACTCCTGGTACAACTGCGCCGCGAGCGTCTTGTTGTGCACCATCACGAGGCTCGGGCGGTTCAGCCGGGCGATGGTCTGGGCCATCGTGAAGGTCTTGCCGGAGCCCGTCACGCCGAGCAGCACCTGGTGGCGGTCGCCGCGCTCGATGCCGCCGGTCAGCTCGGCGACCGCGCGCTGCTGGTCGCCCTTGAGCTCGAAATCGGTGACGAGCGAGAAGCTGTCGTAGGTCGAGGCCACTGGCGGGAACTGCTATTGCGGGCCGGGGTCGAGGTACAGGGCGAAGTACCCCTCGCGCGTGCGCACGCGCAGGCGCCCGTGACCGGACGGCGGGTTCCGCAGCTTCACCTCGAGCTCGCGCCACGAACCGTCCATGCGCGGGTTCGTCGATACGTAGCCGAGCGAGTAGCGCGTGTCGAGCTCGGCCGCGATCTGCTCGTAGATCTCGTCGAGGTCCTCGACCCGGTTCGGAAAATAGCTGCGCCCGCCGGTCAGGGCGGTGAGCTGCTGGAGGCGCATGCGCTCGAGCGGCCGCACGCTGCTGGGGAGCTGCTCCTGAAAGCCGATGGCGTATATCGTGACGTCGGACGCCTTCACGAGATCGCCGAGGTCCGACAGGGTGGTCCGGCTGCGCGTATCGGCCCCGTCCGTGTACAGCAACAGCACCTTGCGGCCGTCCTGCTCGAACGCGCCGTCGAGATATACCCCGAGCGCGTCGTAGAGGGCCGTCTGACCGGACGTCCGGGACGACCGGATGCGCTCCACGAGACGCGGGAAGTCGTCGCTGTCGTAGCGGCCGACGCGCACCTCCGTGTCGAAATCGACCACCGTCATGTCCTCGGCGTAGGTGAGCGTGTTGAGGAACTTGATGGCCGCGGTCTTCGCGAAGCGGGCGTCGCGCTCCATGCTGCCGCTGGTGTCGAACAGCACGCCCAGATGCGTCGGCACGATCTCGGCGTCGGCCGCCAGCCCCTGCGCGAAGTAGCGGATCTCCTGCAGCTCGCCGTCCTCGTACACCTCGAAGTGCTCGCGCGTGAGGTCGCCGAGCGGGACGCCGTCGCGCCCCTCGACGGTCACGCCGAGCTGCACGAGATCGATGCGGCTGGTGAACAGCAGGTCCTGCGCCTGCAGGCCGGCGGCCAGCAGTATCACGGCCGCGGCGGGCAGGCTGAGGCGCATGCGCAACATGGTAGCAGTGCCCGGTACGCGCCAAGCCGTATAATTGCAGTTTCCGATGCAGTGTGTGGCGGTTTGTCGCGACGTGCTCATCGTCAAGGCTCTCCACCGGGCCCTGGCATCCAATCTGGACCTCCAATTCCTCATCGGCGACCAGGCGGCCGCGCGCCGCCTGGAGTCCGCCGGCATCCACGCGCGCGTCGCCGACCCGCGCCGCAAGAAGAGCTACCTCGAGGCCGGCCTGACGGCGACCACGTGCGTCATCGTCGAGGACGACGGGACGCGCGACCTGCGGCCGGTGCTGCGGGCCGTCACCGGCGCCGGCGCCACACTCGTATACGTGCTATGCACCGGGGACCGCAGCCGTTCCCGGACCGACGCATGGCGGGCGATTTCGCCCGACGTGACCGTCCTCAGCGTCTCGCACCTGCTGCAGGACTCGCTGCTGACCGCCCTGGGGCGCTCGCTCACGCGCGCCCGCGTGCAGCAATACCAGCGGCACTTCGCCGGCTCGGACCGCATTCTGATCCTGCTGCACAACGATCCCGACCCGGATGCGATGGCCAGCGGACTGGCCCTGCGCAACCTGCTGCACCGCACGAAGACGACGGCCATCATCGGCGCCTTCCAGGGCGTGACGCGGCCGGAGAACCTGCGCATGGCGAACCTGCTCGACATCAACGTCGAACGGATCACCGCCGAGTCGCTGACGCACTTCAAGAAGATCGCCACGGTCGACGTGCAGCCGCACTACTTCGGCGGCCTGCTGAACCGGGTCGACCTGGTGGTCGACCACCACCCGGAGCGCGACGGGTACAGCGCCGCCTTCAAGGACATCCGTCCGGACTACGGATCGACGGCGACCATACTGACCGAGCACCTGCAATCGGTGGCCGCGAACGTGTCGGAGCGGACCGCCACGGCGATGCTGTACGCGATCAAGTCGGACACGCTGTTTCTCAGCCGCCACACGCACCGCGCCGACCTGGAGGCGTTCACCTACCTCTATCCGCTGGCGGACGCCGCACTGGTGCGCAAGATGGAGGGCGCCGACATCACGATCGAACGGCTGGCGTTCGTATCGCGCGCCATCGAGTCCGGCCTGACCCGCAATCAGGTATTCGCCGCGCACCTCGGCGCGGCCCCACGAGAGGATCTCATCCCCTTCGTCGCCGATTTCCTCCTGCAGCTCGAGGACGTGAACTGGTCGATCATCTCGGGCGTGGCGAACGACGCGGTCGTCATTTCCGTGCGCAACCTGGGCTACTCGCGCAATGCCGGCGGGTTCGTGAAGGCGTGCTTCGCGGATATCGGCAACGCGGGCGGACACCGGGCGATGGCCAAGGCGGTGGCGCCGGTCGCCGCGTTCCGCGACAAGTTCGGCAAGCTCGACGACAGCCAGATGTCGGCGCTGCTGAGCGACCTGGCCGCGGACTTCCTCGGCGTGCCCGCGGAGCCCTCCGCGCAGCCCGCGGCGGCGCGGACCGGACGCGCGATTGCCCGGCGCG
>JAJEEU010000023.1 GCA_022820825.1 Vicinamibacteria bacterium | reverse complement strand
CCAACACGGCCGGCAGGCCGCGCGCCGCGCGGCGCCGCACGGCGCCCGGCCGGCGCTGCATCCGGCGCACGCTGCGGTTTTTACCGGTCACGTGATGCCTGCTATGCTCCCTTGTGATGTCACGCCGCCTGCCCCTCCTGGCGGCAGCAGTCCTGCTGGCTGCCGCCGCGGCGATCTGGCGCACGTTCAGTGTAGCCGGGCTGGCCGAGCCGCTTCCCAGCACGGCGCGCGGCGAATGGCCCCACTACGCCGCCGACCAGTGGAGCACGCGCTATTCGCCGCTCGACCAGATCGACGCCTCCAATTTCAACGACCTGGAGGTGGCCTGGACGTTCAAGACCGACAATCTGGGCGCCGCGCCCGAGTACAAGCTGGAGGGGACGCCGCTCATGATCGGCGGCGTGCTGTACACGACGGCCGGCACGCGCCGCGCCGCCATCGCCCTCGATGCGACGACCGGCGAGCTGATCTGGATGCACAGCCTCCGCGAAGGCCGCCGCGGCGGACTGGCGCCGCGGCAGCTTTCGGGCCGCGGGCTGGCGTACTGGACCGACGGTCAGGGCGACAATCGCGTGCTGTACCTGACGCCGGGCTACCGGCTCGTCGCCCTCGACGCCGCCACCGGCGATCCGATTCCCACGTTCGGCGACGGCGGCATCGTGGATCTCAAGGTGGGCGTCGTCTACGGCCGGGATCAGCAGATCGACCTCGAGACTGGCGAGATCGGCATCCATTCGACGCCGCTCATCGCGCGCGACAAGGTGATTGTCGGCTCGTCGATGAAAGAGGGCCTGACCGTCGAGACCCACAACAACACGAAAGGCCTGGTGCGCGCCTACGACGTGCGCACCGGTGAGCTGGAGTGGACCTTTCACACCATTCCGCGGCCGGGCGAGTTCGGCAACGAGACCTGGCTGAACGAGTCGTGGGCGGTCAACGGCAACGTCGGCGTCTGGACGCAGATGAGCGCCGACGAAGAGCTGGGCCTCGTCTACCTCCCGGTCGAGACGCCCACCTCCGACCTGTACGGCGGGCACCGCCCGGGCGAGAACCTCTTCGCCGAGAGCCTGGTGGCGGTCGACCTGGAGACCGGCGAGCGGCGCTGGCACTTCCAGATGGTGCACCACCCGATCTGGAACTTCGACGCCTGCTGCGCGCCGATCCTGGCCGACATCGTCGTCGACGGCCAGCCGGTCAAGGCGGTGGCCATGCCGAGCAAGCAGGCGTACCTGTACGTCTTCGACCGCGCCACCGGCGCGCCGGTCTGGCCGATCGAGGAGGTGCCGGTGCCGCGCGGCGACGTGCCGGGCGAGTGGTACTCGCCGACGCAGCCGGTGCCGACTTGGCCGCCGCCCTACGCCCGCAACTTCCTGGACGTGCCGGGAGACCTGATCGACTTCACGCCGGAGCTGCGGGCCGAGGCGCTGGAGACCCTGGAGCGGTTCGTGTGGCACCCGACGCCGTTCAACCCGCCGATCATCGGCAATGTCGACGGGCCCTACTACGGCGCCATCACCAGCGGTCCGGCCTCCAACTGGCCCGGCGGCGGGTACGACCCGCTGACCGGCATCGTCTACCTGCCGGCCGGGAACTCGCCCGGCGCGGCATATTCCATCGCGCCCGGCCCGGAGGGATTCTCGGACATCCGCTACCTCTCGGGCGTGGTCGGCGCGCAGTTCCAGGTGCAGTACGCCGCGGGGACCGGCCAGAACCCGGACGCGACCGGTCTGGAAGCGGAGCTGCAGGGCACGCGCACGCGCGTCATCGAGATGCCGCGCGCCACGCGCCGGCGGCCGACGACGGAGGTGCAGGGGCTGCCGATCGTCAAGCCGCCGTACGGCATCCTCGCGGCGGTCGATCTCAACACCGGCGACCTCAAGTTCCAGGTGCCGCACGGCGACACTCCGGACCACATCCGCAACCATCCGCTGCTGCGCGACCTCGACATCCCGAAGACCGGCCAGGGCCGCACCGGCTACATCGGCCTGATGGTGACCCGCACGCTCGTCGTCATGGGCGATCCGCTGCAGACCAACCCGCCCGACCGGCCGCGCGGCGCCATGCTCCGCGCATACAATAAGGAGACCGGCGAGGAGGTCGGCGCGGTCTGGATGCCGGCCGAAGAGAGCGGCTCCCCGATGACCTACATGGTGGACGGGAAGCAGTACATCGTCGTCGCCATCGGCGGCGGGGTCTATACGAGCGAGTACAGGGCATTCGCCCTTCCGGACTAGCGGGAGACGACGAAGTGGGACGTTATCGGATATCCGTGGCGGCGACGCTTGCGGCCGTGCTGTTGCCCGCAGCGGCGCTGGCGGCGGCCGGCCCCGATCTGCGGCTGGTCGCCGCGGCCGCGGAGCAGGACCGAGCGGCGGTGCGGGCCCTGGTTGAGGAAGGCGTCGACGTCAACGCGGCGCGCGCAGACGGCGCGACCGCGCTGCTCTGGGCGGCGCACTGGAACGACGGGGGGTTGGTCGACCTGCTGCTGGAGGCGGGCGCGGACGTGAACGCGGCCGAGGACCACGGTGTGACGCCGCTCGCACGGGCGTGCGAGAACGCGAGCGCGGACATGGTCGGGGTGTTGCTGGCGGCGGGCGCCGAGCCGAACGCCGCGCAGACCAGCGGCCTGACCCCGCTGATGATCGCCGCGCGGACCGGCAGCGTCGACGTGGTGCGGGCGTTGCTGGCGGCGGGCGCGGATCCGAACGCGGCGGCGGCCGAGACCGGCGCCACGGCCCTCATGTGGGCGTTGGACGAGGCGCATGCCGGCGTGGTGCGCGTGCTCGTCGAGCAGGGGGCGGCCGTCTCGGCGTCGACCACCAAGGGCTTCACCCCGCTGATGACGGCGGCGCGCCAGGGCAACATCGAGCTGGCGGCGATATTGATCGAGGCCGGCGCCGACGCGAACGAGACCGGCTCCGACGGCACGCATGCGCTGCCGCTGTCCATTCTCAACGGGCAGTTCGAGTTCGCCCACTACCTGCTGGAGCAGGGGGCCGACCCGAACGCCTCGATGGGCGGCATTCGCGCGCTGCACGCCGCCGCCGGCAGCGTGGGCGCCTGGATGGCGAACTGGGACCGCGCGCACGGCGGGTTCGGGCTGAGCGCCGTGTGGGACATGACCGGCCGCGGCCCGCACGGCCGGCTCGAGCTGGTGCAGGCGCTGCTTGCGCGCGGCGCGGAGCCGAACGTGCGCATCGACACGTCGGCCATGATCATGAACTACATCGGGCACCCCAAGAAGGGCGCCTTCGAGCCGTACGCCTGCGGCACCGGCGACCTGCGCGGCGCCACGCCGCTGTGGGTGGCCGCGTTCGGCGCGAACGGCAACATCGGCCAGATCTTCACCGAGTACTTCCACATCAACCACTCCAACAGCAGCGCCGAGATCATCACCGCGCTCCTGGAGGCCGGCGCCGACATGACGCTGACGACCGTCGACGGCACGACGCCGCTGATGGCGGCGGCGGGCCTCGGCCCGTCCACGTATACGCCGACCGAGGCGCGCGGCCTGCGCTCGCCGGGCGGCGAGGAGGCGGTGCGGGTGCTGCTTGCGGCGGGAGCGGACATCAACGCGGTGAACGAGGCCGACTTCACGGCGCTGCACGGCGCGGCGTTCCGCGGGCTGAACGAGATCGTGCAGATCCTGGTGGAGCGCGGCGCGGACATCGACGCCCGCGACTTCCGCGGTCGCACCGCGTATCGCCTGGCGGAAGGAGCGAAGCAGTCGTTCCAGTTCCAGGCGTGGCCCGAGACGGCGGAGTTGCTGCGCGACCTCGGCGCCGACACCCGGCTGGGCATTCCGGGCACCGTGCAGGAGCGGGCCGACCGCGTGGTGGCGGAGTAACGGAGAAGCAACGATGAGACGTACAGCGAGTTGTCTGCTGGTAGTCGGTCTGGCTGTGTTGCTGCCGGGCGCCGCGGCGGCGGAATCCGATCTGCGGCTGGTCGGCGCGGCGGCGGAGCAGGACCGCGCGGCGGTGCGGGCGCTGCTGCGGGAGGGCGTGGACGTCGACTCGGCGCGCGCCGACGGCGTCACGGCGCTGCTGTGGGCGGCGCACTGGGACGACCGGGAGATGGTCGACCTGCTGCTCGACGCGGGCGCCGACGTGAACGGCGCCGAGGACCACGGCGTGACGCCGCTGGCGCGCGCGAGCGAGAACGCGAGCGCGGACATGGTCGAGCGCCTGCTGGCCGCGGGCGCGGACCCGAACGCCGCGCAGCACAACGGCCTGACCCCGCTGATGATCGCCGCGCGGACTGGCAGCGTCGATGTCGTGCGCGCGCTGCTGGCGGCCGGTGCGGATCCGAACGCGTCGGTTGCAGCAACGGGCGCCACGGCCCTCATGTGGGCAATGGACGAGGCGCATGCCGGCGTGGTGCGCGTGCTGCTGGAGCAGGGCGCCTCGGTGTCGGCGTCTACCACCAAGGGCTTCACGCCGCTGATGACGGCGGCGCGCTACGGGAACACCGAGTTGGCGAGGATATTGATCGAGGCCGGCGCCGACGTGAACGCAACCGGCGCCGACGGCACGCACGCGCTGCCGCTGGCAATCCTGTACGGGCAGTACGAATTCGCCCACTTCCTGCTGGAGCACGGGGCCGACCCGGACGCGTCGATGGGCGGCATTCACGCGCTGCATGCCGCCGCGGGCAAGGTCTCCCACTGGCTTACGCACTGGAACCGCGAGCATGGCGGCACCCCGAGGGAATCGCGGATCTCCGACCCCGGCCTGGGGATGGAAGGGCGCCTGGGCATGGTCAAGGCGTTGCTGGCGCGCGGAGCCGATCCAAACGTGCGAATCACCACGTCAGCCATGTTCATGAGCTATATCGGCTGGCCCGAGCGGGGCGCCTTCGAGCGCTACGCCTGCGGCACCGGTGATCTGCTCGGAGCGACGCCGCTGTGGGTGGCCGCTTTCGGCGCCAACACGAGCTTCGGCCAGGTCTTCGGCGAGTTCGCCGTGCTCAACCGTTCCAACAGCAGTCCCGAGATCATCGCCGCGTTGCTGGACGCCGGGGCCGACCTGACGCTGACCACCGTCGACGGCACGACGCCGCTGATGGCGGCGGCCGGACTCGGCGCGGCCACCTACACGCCGCGCGAGCCGCGCGGCATACGCGCGCAGGCCGGGGAAGAAGCGGTGAAGGTGCTGCTCGCGGCGGGGGCAGACATCAACCGGGTCAACGAGGCCGACTTCACGGCGCTGCACGGCGCG
Source organism: Vicinamibacteria bacterium (assembly GCA_022820825.1). GTDB lineage: Bacteria > Acidobacteriota > Vicinamibacteria > Vicinamibacterales > UBA8438 > JAAXGX01. Next base: position 28,238 of record JAJEEU010000023.1, on the reverse strand, counting down.
GCGTTCCGCGGGCTGAACGAGATAGTGCAGATCCTGGTGGACGCGGGTGCCGACATCGACGCCCGCGACTTCCGCGGCCGCACGCCGTACCGCCTGGCGGAGGGCTCCAAGCAGTCGTTCCAGTTCCAGTCGTGGTCCGAGACTGCCGCACTGCTGCGCGACCTCGGCGCCGACACCCGGCTGGGCATCCCCGGCAGCGTGCAGGAGCGGGCCGACCGCGAGGTGGCCGAGTAGCCGCCGGCCTGGCTAACCCGCCACGCTGCCGCGCCGCGCGACGGCCAGACCCGCCAGCAACAGCAGCGCCCCGCCGATCTGCAGCGGGCTCAGCGCCTGCGCGAACAGCATCCAGCTCACGATCGCCGTCACCACGGGCTGCAGCAGCAGGCTGACCGTGGCGAAGCTGGCGGCCAGGTGCGCCATGGCGTACGCGATCAGGCCCTGACCGCCGACGTGGGAGACCAGCGCCAGGGCGGACACGGCGAGCCAGGCCTCGGGCGTGCTGGGGACGATGTGCTCGCCGCTGGCGCTGGCGATTCCCAACAGGCCGACGGCAGACACGGTGCTCGACCACGCCATGATGCGGGCCGTGCTGAAGTCGCGCCGCAGCACCTTCACGATGAGCAGGTAGCAGGCGTAGAAGCAGGCGGTCAGCAGGCCGAGCGCGTCGCCGATGAGCGGGTCGCGCCCGGCGCGGAAGTCGACGCCCAGCAGCACGCCGGCGCCGGCGAACGCCGCGGCGGCGCCGACGGCGAACGTCCATCCCAGGCGCTCCCGCAGCCAGAAGTAGCCGGCCGCGGCCACCAGGATGAACGCCAGGTTGGCGAGCAGGGTGGCGTTGGCGAGCGAAGTGAATTCGAACGACTTGTGCCACGCCGCCAGGTCGCAGGCGAACGCCGCGCCCGGCAACCACAACAGCGCCGTCCGTCCGCGGCCGCCGGCGGGCACGGACGCGCGCGAACGCGCGTGCAGCATCCAGAACAGCGGCGCCGCCAGCGCGGTACGCCAGAACGCCGCCGCAATCATGCCCAGGCCGCCGCCCGGCAGTTGCTGCTCCGCGTCGAAGGCGAGCTTGGAGAAGACCGGCGCCAGGCCGATGCCGCACGCGCCGAGAATCAGCGCGATGAGCGCCCGCCGCTCAGCGGACATCCTGGACCGCGGCGAAGCCGAGCGCCTGCTTTACCGCCCGGTTCTCGATCGGCCGGACGCCCTCGTGGTCCAGCCGCCACTTGTCCATGTACTGGCCCGGGCGAATCACCTCGACGCCGTCCGCGGCCAGCGCCTCCTCTAGCTGCGGCTCGAAGAATGCGAACGGCATGCCGCTCTCGAACGGCGCATCGAGCCCGTCCCAGTGGATCGGCAGGTAGGCGCGCGGCGCCAGTATCGGCAGCACGAGCTGCGCCACGCGGGCATCCCCGCGGCCGATCCAGAGGTCCACCGACTCCAGCCCGGCCTGCGCCATGGCGGCGGCCAGGTTGTCGAGCGGCACGCCATAGTCGATGTCGTCCACCACGACCGGCAGGTGCAGGTCCACGGCGCTGGCCGTGTTCTGGTAGAACCAACTGAAGCTCCCCTGCGGCCCGTCGGCGCGGAACAGGTAGCCGCGGCTGCCGCCGCCGTTCGGGAAGTCCTCCGCGACCCCGGCGCGCAAGCCGCCGGTCTCCGGGTCCGGCACCGGAACCGCGTCGAGCTCGACCGGGTTGTGCTGCTCGGGGTTCGTCCCCGTGTCGCCGCTGTGGTTCCAGCGCACCACGAACATGGCGACGTTCGGGACGATCTCGATCCGCTCGCCGCCGAGCACCGGCGTGCAGCGGTCCTCCGGCACGTTGCCCGCGATGGCCTGGTAGCAGGTCGTCCGCGAGCCGTAGATCGGCGCGCCGGTCAGCCGCGACCACGTGGCGATGTCGAACGAGTGGTCGAAGTGGCTGTGGCCTGTGAGCAGCAGGTTGATGCGGGTCGCGCCGCCGAGTGCGGCGAGCACGCGGGCCACCGCGTCGACGTCCGGAACGTGCGGGCGCACCGTCTGCTCCAGCCCGCCCCCGCCGCCGAAGAAGTCGGAGCGCGGAATGCGCGAGAAGTAGCCGTCGGTAACGACGCCGGCGTCGCCGATCTGGTAGTGCACGTTCGCCATCGACATCCACGTGATGTCGACGAACGAGGGTCCGTCCACCTGGGCCGGCTCCATGCCGCACGCCGCGCCCAGCGCCAGCAGAAGCGCGCAGGCCGCGGTCCGCAGCCGCCGTGCGATCGGTTCCATGCGCGCGGGGACCGCCCGGGGCGCCTGCAAGTCATTCACCACAAGGGACTTGCCGCCAGCGGTCCGGTCTGGTCTGCCTCCTTGCGTCCCTCATTGTATGCGGGAACCCAAGCGAGTCTCCGGCGCCGGACGCGGCCAGATGGCCGCTGCATGGTCTATAAATGGGGTCGTGACCTCCGTGGCAGTCGCCACCGCCGCGCTGGACGCCCCGCGCGAGGCGCCGCGTCCGGGCGCCGGGACGGCCGCGCCGGGAGGCCACTTTCTGCTCTGCTGGACCGCGGCCTGGCTCGGGGTCGGCATCGCCATCGCGGCCGGGATCTCGTTCGCGGTCGGTGTCGACTTCTTCCCCATCCTGCGGCTGAGCGTGCTCTCCGCGGTGGTCGTGGGATTCAGCGCGTACACCTCGGCCCGCGTCGTGCCGCCGCTGCTGGCGGGGCTGCACGGCACGTTGCGCCTGACCCTCGACTCGCTGATCCTGCTGGCGGGCGCGGTATTCGGATCTGCCGCGGTCTTCCTGACCGACCCGTTCTTCGCGCTGGCGCAGTTCCGCATCGTGTTGCTGGTCCTCGCGCTCAACGCGGTGGTCGCCGCGGGCGTGGCGGTGGCGCTCGGCACCTACGATCGGATGCGGCGCCAGATCGAGGCGTCCTACCGCGTGCTCCGGGAACGCGAGGCGCTGGAGCGCGAAATGAACGTCGCCCGCGAGGTCCAGCGCGAGCTGCTGCCCGGCGCCGCGCCCCGCTGCGAGGGACTGGAGCTGGCCGGGGTCTGCCGGCCGGCCATCGCGGTGGGCGGCGACCACTACGACTACCTGCAGCACGCCGACGGCCGCCCGGGGCTCGTCATCGCGGACATCTCGGGCAAGGGCGTCCCGGCCGCGCTCCTCATGGCGAGCCTGCAGGCGTCCGTGCGCAGTCTGTTCTCCACCGTGACGGATCCGGGGCAGCTACAGAAGCGGCTCAACGACGCGTTGTGCCGCTCTTCGTCGGCGGCGCGCTACGCGACGGCGTTCGTCGCCAACTTCGATCCGGCCACCCGCCGCTTGACCTACAGCAACGCCGGTCACCTGCCGGCCCTCGTCATCCGCGGCGACCAGACGCTCCGGTGCGAAAAGGGCGGCGTGCCGATCGGCCTGTTCGAGGGGATGCCCTACGAAACGGGCGCGCTGACCCTGGAGCCGGGCGACCTGGTGGCCCTGTTCACCGACGGCGTGACCGAGGCGCCCGCACCCGGCGGCGAGGAGTTCGGGGCGGACAGGCTGGCCGACCTGCTGCGGTCCCGCCGGGACCGGCCCCTCGACGAGGTAATCGAGGCGGTGCACGACGCCCTGCTCGACTGGAGCGGTCCGGTCGCCCCCCACGACGACGTGACGCTGGTCCTGGCGAGGGTGCAATGATCCGGTCCCTGCCGCAACGGAATATCGCCGTAGAGAGGAACACGATGATGCGCATTGTCTCGACCGCATTGAGTCTTGCCGTGGCGCTCGCGGGAGCGACGGCAGCGCTGGAGGCGCAGTCGTTTCGGGGCGGGAATGCGGTGACCATCCCCAGCGGCGAGGTGCAGGAGGGCGATCTCTACACCGGGGCGGAAACCGTCCGGGTAGACGGGCGGCTGGACGGCGATCTGATCGCCGGGTCGAACCGGGTCCTGGTGCACGGGCGGGTCGACGGGGACGTCTTCGCGACCGGGAACACCGTGGACCTGCGCGGGCCCATCGGAGACTCCACCCGCGTCGCCGCGCAGACGCTCACCGTGGACAGCACGATCGACGGGAGCCTGCTCGCGGCCGTGGCCCAACTGATCCTGACCGATGACGCGCGGGTCGCGGGCGGCATCGTCGCCGCCGCCGCGCGCGTGGAGATCGACGGCACGGTCGAGAACGGCGTACGGCTGGCGGCGGGGGAGGTCGTCATTCGCGGCACGGTGGACGGCGACGCCAACCTCACCGCAGACCGCGTCGACCTCCAGCCCGGCGCGCGCATCACCGGAGACCTCCAATACCGGGGTCGGACGCCTCTCAGCCCGGAGGCCGCGGCCCTCGTGGACGGCGAGGTGCGCTTCGAGGAGCGCGTGGACGACGAATCCGAGGGCGGCACGCCATGGGGCGTCGTGATCTGGGTCTTGCAGACGCTGGCGGCGCTGCTCACCGGCATCGTTGTCGTCGCGCTGTTCCGTGGCGTCGTGCAGCGCCTGGCCGGGTCCGCCGCCGAGCAGACCACGCTGAGCGCGCTGCTGGGATTCGCCGCGTTCCTCCTGGTCCCCATGGCGGCAGGCATCGCCATGGTGACGCTCGTGGGGTTGCCGCTGGGCTTCGCCACCGCCCTCCTGTTCGGCGTCGCCCTGTATGCGGCCAAGCTCCCCGTAGCGGTCTGGATCGGCGACCGGCTGCTCAGTCGGGCCGGACGGCACGGCGCCTCGCCGCACGCGGCGATGGCGCTTGGCGTCCCGCTGCTCTACCTGCTGTTCGCCGTCCCCTACGCCGGGTGGCTGTTCTGGCTCGGCGCAACGTGGCTCGGCCTCGGCGCCATGGTCGTCTCCGGCCGCCGTCACCTGGGCCTCGGCGCCGCGGCCGGGTAAGTGGTGGCCGCGGGCTGCTAGCTCCGCGGCAGGCGGCGATCAGTCGGGAAGGGCGAAGACGACGATCATGTTGCTGCCGATCGGCGCCTCCAGCTCCGTGGTGTACTGGGCCAGCTGGTTGCCCGCGCCGCCGACCGGCACGGCCAGATATTGCCGTCCGCCCGCGCGGTACGTGACGGGATAGCCGGTGATCTGGCTGCCGAGGATCGTCTCCCACAGCACCTCGCCGGTCTCGGCGTCGAACGCGCGGAGGCGGCGGTTCAGGTCGCCGTGGAAGACGACGTTGCCGGCCGTCGCCAGCACGGTCCCGCGGTTGGGCGAGCGCGTGCTGAAGCGCCATGCTTCCCGGCCGGTGGACACGTCGATGGCCCTGATCTCGGTGAGGTCGCCGTCCTCGCGGCCCGGCTCGGGAATGGAGAACCGCGGGCTGGCGCCGTTGACCGCCCGGTCGTTGGCCGTCTGGTTGAGGCACGAGCGGTTGAAGGGGATATAGAGCAGGTTGGTCTCCGGGCTGTAGGACCAGCCCCAGTAGCCCTTCACGTTATGGCCGCAGATGATGAACTGCTGGCCGATCTCCCGCGCCACAAGGTCCATGTTGATGAACACCTGGCCGGTCGCCGGGTCGATGTCCCTGATGACGAAGCGCTCGGTGTTGTCGTAGGGCAGCGGCGCCGCCCACAGGAACTCGCCGGTCTCGCGGTCGAGCACGAACAGCCCGCCCGGCTCGCCGAGGGTCACCACCACCTTGCGCTCCTCGGCGGTGCCGGCGATGCGGGGGTTGATCCACATCACGGCGTCCGGGTCGGGATCGACCACCGTGTCGATCAGCGTGCGCTCCTGGACGAAGTCCTGGTCCCAGTCGTCGCACGGCAGGTGCTGGTAGTACCACTCCATCTGGCCGGTGCCCGGCCGCAGCGCCACCGTCGAGTTGGAGTACAGCTCGCAGGGCGTGCGGTCGCCGACGTCCCAGGTGCCGCGGCGCACGATGCGCGGATAGGGCAGCGGCACGGCGATGCCCCAGAAGAGCAGGTCGAGCTCGGGGTCGTAGCTGCCCGGCAGCCCCCACGCCGACACGTGGACGCGGTTCGCCGTGGGCAGGTCGCCCCACGTCCGGCCGCCGGGGTCGTCCGAGCCGGCCGCGGTGTAGAAGCGCCAGCGCTCGTCGCCCGTATCCGGGTCGTGCGCGGCGATGAAGCAGCGCGCGATCAGGCTGGCCGGCTCGCACGTGCGCCCGCTCATGACCTGGCCGTTGATGATCATGGCGCCCGACGAGTGCGAGATCCCGTCGCGGTACTCGGCCGTCCGGCTGAGCCAGCTCAACTCGCCGCTGCGGGCGTCCACCGCCAACAACTGAGCGTCCGCGGTCAGGTGGTAGATGTTCGTCCCGTAGATCGCCAGGTTGCGGGTGCGGTCGCCGAAGCGCGTGTGCTCGCGGATGTCGTCCGGCGGCTGCCGCTCGAAGTCCCAGAGCAGGTCGCCCGTCGTCGCGTCCCAGGCCTGCAGGTGGTCGGTGTTGCCGGGATGTTCCACGAACATCACGCCGTCGTAGACGAGCGGCCGGGACTGCTGCGGCCCCTCCTCCATGGCGCGCATCCAGGCAAGCTGCAACCGGTGCACGTTGCCGCGGTTGATCTCGTCCAGCGGGCTGAAGGCCTGGAAGTCGTACGTGCGGTGCGACATCAGCCAGTCGCCCGGGTCCGGGTCGCGCAGCGTGGCGTCGGTCACCGGCGCCAGGTCGCGGGTCTCGCGCGTGATGGTCCGTCCGTTCGCGTCGTCTGCCTGCTCCTGCTGCGCGCCGGCCGGCGCCGCCAGCAGCAGGATGAGGGCCAGCGCCCCGGCCGCCTTCACCGCGAGCCTCCCGCCTCCGCTTCCCGTTCCTGGTGCCGCCCGCCGGCCAGGATGTCGAACATGCCGTAGTTTCCCTCGTGGCAGGCGTACTCGAAGATCGGCGCCTCGCCGCGGCGCATGTGGATGGCCACGGTGAACGGCCGCGTGAACGTCTCCGGCTCGGTCAGGGTGTACTCGTAGAGCAGGATGTCGTCGGCCGTGCGGGTGAAGCGCTCGACCAGGTGCATGTTGGCGCCGACGCCCAGGCCCGTCACGCCGTTGGGGTCGTAGGCGGGCGTCTTGTCGGTGAAGTTGGTCGTCTCGACGACGAGCGTATCGCCCTCCCAGCGCCCGCGCGAGCTGCCCAGCCACTGCGGCATGTGCTCCGGCAGGTGCGGCCGCCCGTCCAGCGGTATGACCCGGAAGTCGTGGACCATCTCCTGCAGGATGGTCACCTGGTCGGACGTCTGGAACAGTTGCATGTTGTTGTTGTAGCCGCCCGGCCGCATGGGCGGGCCCACGTTGAACCCGAGCAGGCAGCGTTCGGCCAGACCCCGATGCTCGGGGCCGTCCGCGTTCAGCCCGCCTGCGCGGTAGCGCACCGGCAACTCGCCGGGGATGTCCTCGAGCAGCGACCCCTGCTGGTGAATGGCGCCCTCCGCCAGCGGCGGCAGCCGGCCGTCGGGCGGATCGACGATGAGCGACGTGCGGCGGTTCTCGTTGACCTCGATGCCGCGGTCCATCCAGAACTGGTTGTAGCCGCCCACCTGGCCCGGCGGGGGAGCCCGGTCGATCTGCCGGTCGAGGGCGCGCTCGACCAGCGCGGCCTCGTCCTCCTCCGTCAACTCTGCGCGGTCCGCGAGCTCCTCGGGCCGCTCCAGCGGCGTGATGCTGCGGAAGTCCCACACCCCCGTCAGGTCGGGCCGTCCGTCTGCCATCCGCGGAACCGTCCAGCCGGGCGTCGTCTCCGGCTGGGCCAGGGCCTCGGTAGCGACGTGCGGCGTGACAAGCAGCGTTGCCGCGACGAGGCAGGGCGACGCGAACGGGTGTCGGCTGGTCATCGGCTCATCTCCCCGGATCGTGGCACCGTGGCCCCTAGTCTACGCGTTCGGAACGTCGAATTCACCGATTCCGAGCCGCTTGCGCTTGAGTTGCAGCCCCCGTCTCGAGACACCGAGCCGGCGCGCCGCGGACGAAGCGTTGCCGCCGGCCTCCGCGAGCGCGCGGCGGATCAGGGCCTGCTCGACCTCCGCGACGGCTTCCGCAAGCGGTTGGTCGGTGCGCACCCGGAGCTCGTCCGGTGCCCGCGCGGCCGCGCCGGCCGCTGCGGGCTCGTCGCCCTCGCCGCCGCCAGTGGTTTCCGGCGCCGCCAGGCCACTGCTGGTCACCATGTCGCTGGTCGCCAGTGCCGCCAGCCGCCGGACGTGATTCTCGAGTTGCCGGACGTTGCCGGGCCAGTCATGCCTGTGCAGCTCGTCGAGGACCTCGTCCGTGACCGCCAGGTGTGGAATGCCGCGCGCCGCACCGAACCGCCGGAGGAAGTGGTGCACCAGAACGGGAATCTCCTCGCGCCGCTCGCGCAGCGGCGGGATATCGATCCGCATGATGTTCAACCGGAAGTACAGATCCTCGCGCAGCCTGCCGTCGCGCAGCCGCTGGTCGATGGCGCGGTTCGTTGCGGCAATGATCCGCACGTCTACATGTACCGGCTTCTGTTCCCCCAGCGGATGGACGTCGCCGCGGTCGAGAAAGCGCAGCAGCTTCGGTTGCACGGACGATTCCAGATCGGCAATCTCGTCCAGCAGCAGCGTCCCGCCTTCGGCTCCCCGAATGACGCCTCCGTAGTTCTGCGTCGCGCCGGTGTAGGCGCCGCTCCGATGGCCGAAGAGCACGCTCTCCGCCATTCCCGCCGGCACCTCGGAGCAATTGAACGCGGTGAATTCCTTGTGCGCGCGCGGCGAGAGCTTGTGAATGATGCGCGCGAAAACCTCCTTTCCGGTGCCGGTCTCGCCCACGATCAGCACGGGCTCGTCGCTTGCGGCGATGCGGCGCGCCCGCGCCAGCAGCCGGATCATGCTTTCGGATGCGAAGACGCCGTCGTCACGGGTGGGCGCCAGCCCGGGCGACCAGAGCGAGGTCTTTGCGCGCTCGCGCGCACAAACCGACGCGAGCGTGCGGGCACTGCGGACCACTGTCTCGATGTCGCGCACAACCGCGCGCGAAAGAGTGTCCTCACGGGGCACCACGATCACCGACAGAGCGCGGCCGGGCGTTCCGCCCGCCGGCATCACGACGGCGCTGTTCCGTTTCCGGGCCAGGCGCCGCGCCTCATCCGGGGTGCATCCCGCGTTGGCCCGCACGGCGGCGGTCCCCCCGTCCTGCTGTTGCAGAATGGCGATTGAGGCGGCGCAGCCGGATTCCCGGAGCAGGAGGAACAGCTCCCGGGCAAGGAGAGCAGGCCTTTCTCCCAGATCGATCAGCGGCGCCGCGTGCGCCAGCGGAACGGGCCACATGCCGCGCGCCGGCGGCCCGCAGGCCGGCCGGGGTGTCACCGCGCCCGCTGCGGAGCGCTCCACCAGCGGCGCAAGGCTGCCGGAACGCAGCCGAACCTCCCGGTGCAGTTGCTCGTCCACCGGCTCTACCGTGCGGAGATAGCTTGCAGCGGCATCCATCCGGGCCGCCGCGTCACCCTCGGCGGCCAATACGCGCAGCGCGGTGTCGAATCGACGCCGCCCCCTTTCTGCTCCAGCCGTGCGGGTCAACAGTGCGGCGCGGACGCGCTCGATCTGCGCGCGGACTGCAATCGTCAACCGGTCCGGTCGACTCTCCGCCCGATCGATCCACTCCGCCGCGTCCTGCAGGCGTTCCATCTCGATGAGCGCATCGGCGCCGAGGACGCGCAGGACCGCTGCATGGAGCCGGTCATGTCGCGCGTCAGCGATTTCCAGGCCGGACTCGCAGGTTGACAACCCGGCCAGCCACTCCCGCCGGGAAAGCCGCAGGCGGGCCTGCGTTACCAGCATCTCCAGGTCATGCCGGGACTGGTGCAAGCCGGCATCACGCGGCAGCGCCTGCCGGATGCGAGCGAGCAGCTTGTCGCAATCGGACCAGTGCCCTTGCGCGAGCTCGGCTTGCGCGAGCAGTTTGAGCAGCCGCAGGCGAACGGAGAACAATCCCGAAGCCTGCTCCAGGCCGTCCCGACAACGTGCGGCGGCCCGCTGGAAGCGGCCTTCCGTCAGGTGGATGTGCGCCAGTTCCGCGTTTGCGTTGCCCAGCGTGACCGCGTGGCCCGATTTTCTGCCGCACGCCAGCGCCCTGCGCGCCTGCCGCGCGCCGGCGGGCGCGTCCCGCTGCGAGGCGTGCAACGCCGCCCGGGTAACGTGCAATTGGCCTTCGAGCCAGAGATTCGGACTGGCGCGCAGCAACGTTTCAGCCATATGCAGGTCGGATGCGGCCTGATCCGGCAAGCCTTGCCGGAGCCGCCGCCCCGCGATGACGATGCCAAGCCGCGCGCCGGCGTGGGGGCGTCCGGCAATGGTCACCGCGCGCTCACATTGCGTCACGACCAGGCCCGCGTCAGCGGCGGGCAGCCAGTCGGCGACCGTCGCCAGCGTGTCCAGCAGGATCGTGGCTGCCAGCTCCGGCTCCTGCGCCCGTTCCGCCGCTGCGTGGGCTTTCTGAAAGAGCCGCGCGCTGCGCCCGACGTGCCCGTTGTCAAACGCAGCGCGCGCCAGGATCGCGAGAGAGCGCGCGTCCGTCATGCGCGTGCGCCCCGCCGCGCGCAGTCCCGCGGCCGCCAGCCGCTGCGCGCGGGCGTTCCGTCCCGTCAGTTGCAGCGCTTCAGCGGTGGAAAGGTTGTAGGGCAGGTAATGCGGCGATCGCTGGCGCGGCTGCAGCTCCGCCAGGTGCTCCAGCGCGGCCCGGAAGCGGCCGCGGGCGATCTCCGCGTCGGCCTGTGCAAGGTGCTCCACGGCAACTCCTCCGCGAGTGCGTGAGTGAACACGTCAGGCCGGGCATTCGACTATCCTGTGGGCGGTGCGCTAGTACTTTCTACCCCATGAAGTATGCCGTCGTCACCTTCGGCTGCCGCGTCAACCAGGCGGACTCCGTCGACATCGAGCGGCAGTTGCGCGCGGCGGGTGGCCAGCCGGTGCCGCCGGGAGAAGCCGAGCTGGTCGTCGTGAACACCTGCTCCGTGACGGCCACCGCCGACCACGGCGCACGGCAGACCATCCGGCGCATCGCCCGGACGAACCCGGCGGCGCGGATCGTCGCGACCGGCTGCTACGCGTCGCGGGACGGCGCCGCGGTGGCCGCGCTGCCGGGGGTGTCGGACATCGTCGACAACCGCGACAAGGAGCGGCTAACCGAGCGGCTGCGGCTGGCGGCGGAACTCACGACGGCCGAGCGGTTCGGCGGCGGCGAGGGCGCCTGCGGCGACGCGATCCGGCCGGGCACGGGTGGGCGGACCGGTTACACCCTTCGCGTGCAGACCGGCTGCGACCAGACCTGCGCCTACTGCATCATTCCCTCGACGCGCGGCGCCGGCCGCAGCCTGCCGCTGGAGCGCGTGTCGGCCGAGCTCGACGCGGTGGCTGCGGCCGGCTTCCAGGAGGCGGCAGTCACGGGCGTGCACCTCGGGTCGTACGGCCGCGACCTCGAGCCGCGGCAGAGCCTCATCGGCCTCTTGCGGATGCTCGACGCGCATCCGTCGGCGCTGCTGTTCCGGCTCAGCTCGCTGGAGCCGATGGACTGCGGCCCGGCGGTCGTCGACCTGGTGGCCCGCAGCGGACGGTTCGCGCCGCACTTCCACCTGCCGCTGCAGCATGCCAGCGACGCCGTGCTGCGGCTGATGCGGCGGCCGTACACCAGCGACTACTACCGCGGGCTGGTGTCCGACGTGCGCGAGCGGCTGCCGGACGCGGCGATCGGATCTGACGTGATCGTCGGCTTTCCGGGCGAAACGGCCGCCGACGCCGACGCCAACCTGGCGTACCTGCGCGAGAGCCCGTTGACCTACCTGCACGTCTTCCCGTACTCGGACCGTCCGGGCACCGACGCGACGCGGCTGCCGGACAAGGTCCAGGGACCGGTCATCCGCGAGCGCGGCCGCGGCGTGCGGGCCGTGGGTGCGGAACTGTCCGCGACGTTTCGGGCTTCACAGCTCGGAAAGGTCCGCTCCGGCCTTACGACGGAAGGCGGCGCCGTGGTGGTGACCGACAACTACCTCAAGGTGAGGGTGCCCGAGGGCCTGCCCGACAACCGCCGCGTCCGGGTGCGCATCACTGGTGCGGGCGAGTCTGTCACTGGAGTCGTAGTCGGGCGCGTCAATGGTGATTTCGCCACGCCCGACACCGCGCCAAGTCCGTTATAATCAAGCACATGCGTCCAGATGACGACCCGACGGACGGGAGACGGCGGGCGCGCGGATCCTGGCCGTTGGCGGTGTTTCCTTTGGGCGCGGAGCCCGGCGACGATCTGAGCGGTTGTACGACGCCCGCCGAGCGCATCGCAATGATGTGGCCGCTGGCCGTAGACGCCTGGGCGTCGGCCGGCCGGTGCATACCGGAATACACAAGGGATCGGATGCCTGGGCGCGTCATCCGAAAGCCCCAGGGGCAGCCCGCTCCGGAACGTTGAATCCCGACTTCCTCGATCTGTTGGCCGCGCTGGCGCGGGCCGACGCCCGGTTTCTGGTGGTCGGCGCCCACGCCATGGCGGCGCACGGTGTCCCACGCGCCACGGGCGATCTCGATGTCTGGATCCAACCAGATGAAGAGAATGCCAAGCGGGTCTGGGAGGCCTTGATTGCGTTCGGCGCGCCGGTGCAGGCGCTGGGCCTGTCGCAGGCGGACCTGACGGCACCGGAGATGGTGTTCCAAATGGGAGAGCCACCCCGGCGTATTGACGTCTTGACTTCCATCACCGGCGTTGACTTTGGTGAGGCGTGGGCGGCCAGATCTATCCACCGCGTCGGAGAGATCGATGTGCCCTTCCTGGGACGGGCCGCGCTGCTCGCCAACAAGCGCGCCACGGGCCGGGCCAAGGATATGGCCGACGTCGAGATCCTGAAGTGGCCCGAGCGACATTAGGCGCCATGAATGTCGCACCGTGATGCCCCGGCGGGTGGCGCCGGACCGCCCGGTGACAGGACCCGCCGGAACCGGTTCCTCGGCGCGGGATCTTTTCGTTCCCCGGCAGAGTCACAACATTCACGAATGCCGCGGCACACCCTGGCATGAAGCCGGCAATCGGTAGTGGCGGGCGGCGTCGGGATGTCGGAAAAATGACGAACGCAGCGCACATGCAGCGGGCCGTGTGGCTCTCACGGAGGGTATGGAGTTGAGGCGTGGCGGGCCGTTCGGGGCCGTGATCGTCAAGGACGGCGCCATCGTCGGGGAAGGCTGGAACGAGGTCCTGCGGTCGAACGACCCCACGGCCCACGCCGAGGTCGTCGCCATCCGGAACGCCAGCCGCCTGCTGGAGACGTACGACCTGTCGGGCTGCGAGATCTACTCGAGCTGCGAGCCGTGCCCGATGTGCCTGGGCGCCATCTACTGGTCGCGCATCGGCCGGGTCTACTTTGCCGTCAACCGCCACGACGCCGCCGGCATCGAGTTCCGTGACGAGCATATTTACGAAGAGTTCGCCAGGCCTCTGGGCGCGCGGGAGCTGCCGATGGTCCACCTCCCGTGCGACGGCGCCCTGGACGTGTTCACCGACTGGACGCACCTGGCGGACCACGTCGCCTACTGAAGCGAGGGCAGGCGGCCGGCATCAGGCGACCGGGCGGGACGATTCTTCCTCCACCATCAACTGCCCGCACGCCGCCCGGATGTCGCGGCCGCGGCTCTTGCGCACCATGACCGTCACGCCGCGGCTGGCCAGGGCGCGCCCGAAGCGGTCGACCTGCGCGTCCGACGGCCGGCGGTAGGGGATGCCGGGCGCTTCGTTGAGCGGGATCACGTTGACCTTGGCGTGCATGCCGGACAGCATTCGCGCGAGACGCGCGGCGTCGGCGATGGAATCGTTCACGCCGGCGAGCAGTACGTACTCGAAGGTTATGCGGCGGCGGCGGTCGGCCGGGAAGCGGCGGCAGGCGGCGATGAGGTCGGCCAGGCCGTACTTGCGGTTCACCGGCACGAGGCGGTCGCGCAGCTCCTCCGTGGTGGCGTGCAGCGAGACGGCCAGGTTGGGCATCACCGGTTCGGTGGCCAGCCGCTCCAGCGCCGGCAGCACGCCCACCGTGGAGAGCGTGATGCGCCGCGCCGGCATGGCGAGGCCGCTGCGGTCGGTCAGCATGCGCAGCGCCTTCATCGTGGCGTCGTAGTTGTGCAGCGGCTCGCCCATGCCCATCAGCACGACGTTGAAGGCGGATCCGGCCAGCTCGAAACGGTGCGCCAGCACGCGCACCTGCCCCGCGATCTCACCCGCCGTGAGGTGCCGCTGCAGCCCCATCAGGCCGGTCAGGCAGAAACCGCACTGCATGGCGCAGCCCACCTGCGTGGAGACGCAGAACGTCTGTCGCGGCGTGTCGGGGATGTACACCGCCTCGATGCGCGCGCTGTCCGGCAACTCCAGCAGCAGCTTGGCGGTGCCGTCCTCGGACTGCTCCGTGCGCAGCACGGCCGGCGTGGAGCACGACCAGGCGGCGGCCAGCCGGTCCCGCAGTGCGGCGGGCAAGTCGGTCATGGCCGCGAAGTCCGTGACGTTTCGGCGGTACAGCCAGCGGGCGATCTGGCGCGCGTTGAACGGGCGTCCACCGCGTTCGACGACGGCCTCCGTCAACTGCTCCTGATCGAGCTCGGCAAGGTCGGGATCGGTGGGCATCGGCGCGTTCGGCGGGCCGGATGTTAACATGCGCATGACGGCGCGCCGGCCGGCCGGTAAACGGGGCGCCGCAGGGGCCCGCCCCGGACCGCTCTCTCGGTGATGATCCGACGCCACGTCTTCGACAACGGCCTGACGCTGCTGACCGAATCGATGCCCGACGTGCGCTCGGTCAGCCTCGGCGCGTGGCTGACGCACGGCTCGCGGCACGAAGGGGAGGCCGACGCCGGCATCGCGCACTTCACCGAGCACATGCTCTTCAAGGGGACAACCACGCGCAGCGCCGAGGCCATCGCGCAGCAGGTCGACTCGATGGGCGGGCAGCTCGACGCGTTCACCGCCAAGGAGTGCGCCAGCTACTACATCAAGGTGCTGGACGAGCACCTGCCGCGCGCCGTGGACCTGCTCTCGGACCTGCTGCTGCGGCCGGCGTTCCGCGCCGAGGACGTGCAGCGCGAGGCGCAGGTCATCCTCGAAGAGATCAAGATGGTCGAGGATACGCCTGACGACCTGGTGCACGAGCTGTTCACGCGCGGCTTCTGGCCCGGTCATCCGCTCGGGCGCTCCATCCTGGGGTCGCCGGCGTCGGTGGCGGCCATCACGAGCGAGTCGCTGCGCGCCTTCTTCGGCCGGTCGTACGTGGCGGGCAACCTGGTCGTCGCGGCGGCCGGCAACGTCGACCACGGGGCGCTGCGGGACCTCGTCGGCGAGTCGTTCGGCGGCCTGCCGGCCCGCGCCGAGCCGGCAGGCGATACGCCGCCCGCCGCGCGCCCGCGCCTGACGGTGCGCTCGAAGCCGATCGAGCAGAGCCACATCTGTATCGGCACGCGCGCCTACCCGCAGACGCACGAGGACCGCTACCCGAGCTACGTGCTCAACACCGTGCTGGGCGGCTCGATGAGCTCGCGCCTCTTTCAGAACATCCGCGAGAAGCGGGGCCTGGCCTACTCGGTGAGCAGCGGCCTGGAGTCGTACCGCGACACCGGGATGCTGATGGTGTACGTCGGCTGCGCCGCGGCATCGGTGCGCGAGGTCATCGACCTGGTCGTGGCGGAGATGCGGCTGCTCGCGCGCGAGCAGATACCGGCGGATGAGCTGCAGCGCGCCAGGGACCACCTCAAGGGCAACATGGTGCTCGGGCTGGAAAGCACGGCGAGCCGGATGGCGCAACTGGCCCGCTCGGAGATCTACTTCGGCCGGCAGTTCGAACTGTCGGAGATCCTCGCCCGCGTCGACGCCATCACTGCCGATGACGTGCAGCGGGTAGCGGCGGACCTGTTTTCGAACGGCAACCTCGCGGCGACGGTGCTCGGCCCGGACGGCGGGCTGGCCCCGAGCGCCGATCAACTGGCACTGTAGGAGGGCTCGGCAATCGCGGTTCGACTGACGGTGCTCGGCAGCGGCAGCGGCGGCAACGCGACGCTGCTCTCGCATGGCAACGCCCACGCGCTGGTCGACGCCGGGCTGAGCTGCCGCGATCTCTGCCGGCGGCTGGAGCATGTGGGCGTCGAGCCGGGCGCGCTGCACGCCATCGTCGTCACGCACGCGCACGGGGACCACACGCGCGGCGCGCGATTGCTCTCGCGGCGCTACGGCCTGCCGGTCTATTCGACGGCGGGCGCGCTGCGCGAGTGGCGGGTGAGTGAATTGCAGGACTGGCGGGAGCTGGCGCCGTCGCGGCCGCTGGAGCTGTGCGGCCTGCGCTTCGAGCCGTGCGTCGTGCCCCACGACGCGTCGGAGACGGTTGCGTTCCGCATCGACACGCCGGAGGGGGCGGTCGGGTTCGCTACCGACGTCGGCGCGATCACCGCGGAGCTGGCGGCGCTGTTCCGCGGCTGCCGCGTGCTGGTCATCGAATCGAACCACGCCGAGGACCTGCTGCGCGTCAGCCCGTACGACGCCGCCACCCGCAGCCGGATCGCCAGCGACGCGGGGCACCTGTCGAACGAGGCGCTGGCCGCATATGTCCGCGGCGGGCTGGGGCCGGACGTGCGCTGCATCGTGCTGATGCACCTCAGCCGGGTGAACAACGTGCCGGAGCTGGCCGAGCTGACCTGCCGCGAGGCGCTCGACGCCTGCGGCCGCGGGGACGTGCAGGTGGTGGTGACCAGTCAGGACAAGGTGGCGCCGCCGGTCGACCTCGAGACCTGGGCACAACGGTGTTTGAAGGAAGCAGTGTGACGAAGCAACAACGTGGAAACAAACAGGGGACGACGAGTATGAAAGCAGGAGTCCCCACGCCGCGCACGGCGCGGCCCGGCGGACGCGGCGCGGGGCTACGGGGTCCCCGCTAGCGACCGCCGGGGGTTTGGGGCGCAGCCCCATTTAAGAAATGCTACGACGGTATACGCCGCCCGAGATGGGGCGGATCTGGACGGATCAGCGACGCTACGAGACCTGGCTGCAGGTCGAGACGGCCGCGGCCGAGGTGATGGCCGAGCACGGCCTGGTTCCTGCCGACGCGGCGCGCGACATCCGCGAGAAGGGGGCCGTGGACGCCGCCCGCATCGACGAGATCGAGGCGGTCACGCGCCACGACATCATCGCCTTCACCACGTGCGTGGCCGAACACGTGGGGCCGTCGGCGCGCTGGCTGCATTTCGGCATGACGTCGGCGGACGTGGTGGACACGGCGCTCGCCGTGCAGCTCCGCGCCGCGTGCACGTTGCTGCTGGAGGATCTCGACGGCCTGGCGTCCGCCGTTCGCCACCGGGCGCTGGAGCACCGCGACACGCCGATGATGGGCCGCACCCACGGCGTGCACGCCGAGCCGATCACCCTCGGCCTGAAGCTCGCGCTTTGGTACGAGGAGCTGCAGCGCGACCGCGAGCGGCTGGTGCGCGCGCGCGACGCCGTCGGCGTCGGCATGGTCTCGGGCGCCGTCGGCACCTACGCCCACCTCAATCCGGAGATCGAGCAGGGCGTCTGCGAGCGCCTCGGCCTGCGGCCGGCCCGCATCTCGTCGCAGGTCATCCAGCGCGACCGGCACGCGGAGCTGGCCGGGGCGCTGGCCATCACCGGGGCGTCGCTCGAGAAGTTCGCGCTGGAGGTGCGCGGCCTGCAGAAGACGGAGATCGGCGAGGTCGAGGAGCCCTTCGCCAAGGGGCAGAAGGGATCGTCCGCAATGCCCCACAAGCGCAACCCGATCGGCTGCGAGCAGATCACCGGCCTGGCCCGCGTGCTGCGCGCCAACGCCATGGCGGCGCTCGACAACGTGGCGCTGTGGCACGAGCGCGACATCTCGCACTCGTCGGTGGAGCGGGTCATCCTGCCGGACAGCTTCTGCCTGCTGGACCACATGGTGCGCCGCTTCACGCGCATCGTGAGCGGCCTCGTCGTGCACGAGGACCGCATGCTGGAGAACCTGGGGCTCTCGCGCGGGGTGATCTTCTCGGGCGCGGTGCTGCTGCAGCTCGCCCAGGCCGGCGTGTCGCGCGAGGACGCCTACGTCTGGGTGCAGCGCAACGCCATGCGCGCGCACGACGAGCGGCTGGACTTCAGGGAGCTGCTGCTGGCGGACCCCGACGTGACGGGGGTCCTCGCGCGCGAGGACGTCGAGCGCATCTTCGACCTCAGGGTGCAGTTGCGCCACGTGGGCACGATCTTCGATCGGGTGTTCGGGGCGCCTGTCGGTCAGGCGGGAGCGTGAGATGAAAGCGACGGTGTTCGTTACCCTGAAGCCCTCCATCCTCGATCCGCAGGGCAAGACAATCACGGAGGCGCTGCACACGCTCGGCTACGGGTCGGTGCGCGACGTGCGGCAGGGCAAGTACTTCGAGCTCGACGTCGACGCCGCGGACGCCGAACAGGCGCGGGCGCTGGCGGCGACCGTGGCGGACAAGCTGCTGGCCAATCCGGTCATCGAGAGCTATCGGGTGGACGTCGAGGGATGAGCACCTTCGCGGTCGTCGTGTTCCCCGGCTCCAACTGCGATCACGACGCCTACCACGCCATGAAGCACGTGCTGGGCCAGGAGGCGCGCTTCGTCTGGCACAAGGAATCCAGCCTGGACGGCGCCGACGCGGTGATCCTGCCGGGCGGGTTCTCGTACGGCGACTACCTGCGCAGCGGGGCGATTGCGCGCTTCTCGCCCATCATGGGCGAGGTGGCCCGCTTCGCGGCGGCCGGCGGGCCGGTGCTTGGCATCTGCAACGGCTTTCAGGTGTTGTTGGAGGCCGGCCTGCTGCCGGGCGGCATGCGCCGCAACCGCCGGCTCAAGTTCATCTGCGAGCACGTGCACCTGCGCGTCGAGCAGACCGACACGCCGTTCACGCGCCTGGCGGCGCGGGGGCGGGTGCTGCGGATCCCGATCGCGCACGGCGAGGGCAACTACTACGCCGACCCCGAGACGGTCGCCGCGCTGGAGGCGAACCGGCAGATCATCTTCCGCTACACGGCGCCGGACGGCAGCCGCGACGAGGCGTGGAACGTGAACGGGTCCACCGCCGCCATCGCCGGCCTGTGCAACGCGGCGCGCAACGTGGTCGGCATGATGCCGCACCCCGAGCGGGCGTGCGAGGCGGCGCTCGGCAGCGAGGACGGCCGCGTCATCCTGGAGTCCGCCGTCGTGGCGCTGGCCGCCGCGGCTGCGGGGGGCGTGGAGCAGCGCGCGGCAGCGGCGCAGCCATGATCGACCAGCAGACGATCGAGGCGCACGGCCTAACGGCGGACGAGTACCAGCGCGTCCTGGAGATCCTGGGGCGCGAGCCGAACCTGACGGAGCTCGGCATCTTCTCCGTCATGTGGTCCGAGCACTGCAGCTACAAGAGCTCGCGCCTCCACCTGCGCAAGCTGCCGACGCGCGGCCCCCGCGTGCTGCAGGGCCCGGGCGAGAACGCCGGCGCCGTCGACATCGGCGACGGGCTGGCCGCGGTCTTCAAGATCGAGTCGCACAATCACCCTTCGTTCATCGAGCCGTACCAGGGGGCCGCCACCGGCGTGGGCGGCATCATCCGCGACATCTTCACCATGGGCGCGCGGCCGGTCGCCCTGCTCGACTCGCTGCGGTTCGGATCGCTCGACGAGCCGCACACGCGCCGGATCGCGGAGGGCGTCGTCGCGGGCATCGCCGGCTACGGCAACAGCATCGGCATCCCGACCGTGGGCGGCGAGGTGGCGTTCGACGAGAGCTACGCCGGCAACCCGCTGGTCAACGTCTTCTGCCTCGGCATCGCCGGCGCGGACGCCCTGATCCTGGGCCGCGCGGAAGGCGCGGGCAACGCCGTCTACTACGTCGGCGCCAAGACCGGGCGCGACGGCATTCACGGGGCCACGATGGCCTCGGCTGAATTCGACGAGAAGTCGGAGGAGAAGCGGCCCAACGTGCAGGTGGGCGATCCGTTCTTCGAGAAGCTGCTGCTCGAGGCGTGCCTGGAAGTGATGCGCACCGACGCGCTGGTAGGCATCCAGGACATGGGGGCGGCCGGGCTCACCTGCTCCACCTGCGAAATGGGCGCGCGCGGCGGATCCGGCATCGAGATCGACGTCCGGCGCGTGCCGCAGCGCGAGTCCGGCATGACGCCGTACGAGATCATGCTGTCCGAGTCGCAGGAGCGCATGCTGTTCATCGTGCGGCCGGGGCGCGAAGCGGAGGTCGAGCGGATCTTCGAGAAGTGGGACCTGCACGCCGTGCGCATCGGACAGGTGACGGGCGACGGGTTGCTGCGCGTGCGCGACGGCGGCGCGCTCGTCGCGGAGATTCCCGCCAAGGCGCTGGCGGACGAGGCGCCGCTCTACGACCGGCCCGCCAGTCCGCCCGCCGATCTGCCCCGCCGCCAGGCGCTGGACCCGGGCGCGCTCGAACCGCCGCCGCCGGCCGAGGCGCTTGCGGCGCTGCTGTCGTCGCCGCAGATAGCCAGCAAGCGCTGGGTCTACCGGCAGTACGATCACATGGTCCGCACGAACACCGTCGTCCCGGCCGGCATGGGCGCGGGCGTGGTGCGCGTCAAGGGCACCGGGCGGGCGCTGGCGTTTGCGGTGGACGGCAACGGCCGCTACTGCTACCTTGACCCGTACCGGGGGGCGCAACTGGCGGTTGCCGAGGCGGCGCGCAACGTCGCCTGCGCGGGGGCGGTGCCGATCGGCGCGACCAACTGCCTGAACTTCGGCAATCCGGAGCGGCCGGACATCATGTGGCAGTTGGCGCGCGCCATCGACGGGATTGCCGACGCCTGCCGGGCGCTGGAGATTCCGGTCACCGGCGGCAACGTGAGCCTGTACAACGAGACCGACGGCGAGGCGGTGCATCCGACGCCGGTGCTGGGGGTCGTCGGCGTGATTGAGGATGCGCGCCGGGTGCTCGGCCGGACGTTCCGGCGCGCGGGCGCGGCGGTGGTGCTGCTCGGCGACGCGACGCCGGAGCTCGGCGGCAGCGAGTACCTGAAGCGGGTGCACGGGCTCGTGCGGGGGCAGCCGCCCGCGCTGGACCTGGAGCGCGAGCGCGCGCTGCAGCGGCTGGTGGCGGGCGCGGCGGCCGACGCGCTGATCGAGTCCGCGCACGACTGCGCCGAGGGCGGCCTGGCGGTGACGCTGGCGGAGTGCTGCTTCCAGAGCGGCGGCATCGGCGTCGACGCGGCGATCTCCGAACCGTCCGGCGGCGGCGACCGGGGCGCGGCTGCGGCGGCGCTGTTCGGCGAGTCCGCGTCGCGCGTCGTGGTGTCGGTGGCGGACGGCCGTGAGGGGGATCTGCTGGCCCGCGCGGCGGAGGCCGGCGTGGGCGCGCTGCCGATCGGCCGCAGCGGCGGCGACCGCTACAGGTTGGCGGTCGGCGGAACGACGATGATCGACGCGGCGGTGGCGGAGCTGGAACGGGTCTGGGAGCGGGGTCTGGCGCGGTACTTCGAGGACGAGGCAGCGTAGCGCGGGCACAGCGCCATGGATGAAGACAAGTTCAAGGACGAATGCGGCGTATTCGGCATCTTCGACCACGTCGACGCGGCCCACATGACCTACCTCGGGCTGTACGCGCTGCAGCACCGCGGCCAGGAGAGCGCTGGCATCGCGGCGGTCCACGAGGGCCGCGTCAAGCTGTCGCGCGGGATGGGCTACGTCAGCGACGTGTTCGGAGAAGAGGCGCTGCACGGATTGCCCGGGCACTCCGCGATCGGCCACGTCCGCTATTCCACTTTCGGCGACAGCCGCATCGTCAACGCGCAGCCGATCCTGATCGACTGCTCCCACGGGCAGATCGCGCTGTGCCACAACGGCAACCTGGTGAACGCGGGGGAGCTGCGCGAGTCGATCGTGCGGCAGGGCGCGATCTTCCAGACCAACAGCGATACGGAGGTGGTGCTGCACCTCTACGCCCGCTCGACCGCCGCCACGGCGGAGGACGCCATCGTGGAGTCGGTGTCGCAGGTAGCCGGCGCCTTCTCGCTCGTGATGCTGACGCCGGACAACCTGATTGCCGTGCGCGATCCGCATGGCTTCCGCCCGCTCGCGCTCGGCCGGCTCGGCGACGCCTACGTCGTGTGCTCGGAGACGTGCGCCATGGACCTGATCGGCGCCAAGTACGAGCGCGACATCGAGCCCGGAGAAGTGCTCGTGATCGGCAGGGACGGCGTGCGGTCCTACAAGCCGTTTCCGAAGGTGACGCCTGCGCACTGCGTGTTCGAGCACGTCTACTTCGCGCGGCCCGACAGCTACGTGTTCGGGCGCAGCGTGAACGAGGCGCGCACCAACCTGGGCCGGCTGCTGGCCCGCGAGTCGGGCGTGGAGGCGGATGTCGTGGTGCCCGTGCCGGACTCCGGCCTGTGCGCGGCCGCGGGTTACGCTGAAGCCTCCGGCGTGCCGCTGCGGATGGGGCTCATTCGCAACCACTACGTGGGCCGGACGTTCATTCACCCCCAGCAGTCCATCCGCGGCTTCAAGGTGAAGATCAAGTTGAACACGGTCCGCAACATCATCGACGGGCAGCGGGTGGTGCTCGTCGACGATTCCATCGTGCGCGGCACCACCAGCCGCAAGATCGTGGGCATGGTCAGGGCGGCCGGCGCGCGCGAGGTGCACATGCGCATAAGCTGTCCGCCGACCGTGTCACCCTGCTACTACGGCATCGACACGCCGCACCGTGACGAGCTGATCGCGGCGCAGCACGACCTGGACGAGATCCGCGATTTCCTCGGGGCAGACAGCCTCGCGTACCTCAGCCTCGACGGCCTGCAGAGCGCTGTCGGCGCCGGCAACGGAAACTACTGTTACGCCTGCTACACCCGGGAGTACCGGGTCCCGCCGCCGTCGGACAAGGCGGCGTACATGCAGATGGTCCTCAAGCTGCCCGGCGACGGTCAGCCGGTGCAGTCATGACGGGCCGCCGCGCGGCCCTGGTGCTCGCCGCCGCGGCACTGCTGCCGGCGGCTGTCGGCAGCGCCCGCTCCGCGCAGAAGACCGCCGCGGAGCAGCTCCCGCAACTGATCGATCAGCTCGGCGACTTCGACTTCGCGGTGCGCATGGAGGCGTCGCGGGCGGTCCGCCGCGCGGATCCGGCGCTCGCCGGCGCCGCACTGCGGGAGGCCGTCCGCCTGCACGAGGACAGTTACGTGCAGTTCCGAGCGCTCGTGCTGCTCTATGGGCTCGACCTCCCGGATACGCGCGACGCGTTCGCGGAAGCACTGGAGTCTCCGAACGACCGCGTCCGTGCGGCCGCGTACAGCTACTACGAGATCGAGCCGGACCCGGCGATCGCGCCGCGGCTGCTGGCGGCGCTCGACAGCGAGACGTCCGAGTTCGTGCGGCCGGCGCTGGTGCGCGCCCTGGCCGCGAATGACGGCGAGAGGGACGTCCGCGAACAGTTGGTGCGCGACATCGACCGCGGGGAGACCTTCTTCCGTGCGGTAGTGATCGAGGCACTGGGAGATCATCGCGCGGAGTACGCCGTCGACGCGCTGCTGCCGCTGGCGGCGGCCCCCGGCGTGCTGCAGGACGACGCGCTACTGGCGCTGGGCAAGATCGGCGACCGTCGCGCCGCCGGCGTTATCGCGGATGTCCACCCGCTGGTCGACGAAACGCTGCAGCCCGTCATGTCGGCGGCGTCGTGCCTGCTGGGCACCGGCTGCGAAGCGCAGGTCGGGTACGTGGGGGATGCCCTGCGCTACGGTGCGGGCGCCGGCACCGCCGGCACCGCCGGCGACGACGCGCGGCAGTTGCTGCGCAACGCGGCGTCGAGCCTGGCGGCGTTGGCCGTGCGCGACAACCGGGCGGCGCTTGACGTGCTCCTGGATGTCGGGATGGACGCCGACGCTTCTGCGCGGGCGCCGATCGCGCTGGCAGTGGGCACGGTCGCGCTGCGGCGTCCCGACGTGGTGCGCGCGGCGCTGGAGGAACCCGCGGCGCAGGAGGCCTCTCTCACCTTGCTGCGCGAAGCGTTCGACATGCTGGACGAGGACATGGCGGAGGAACGGTTCTACGCGTACGTCCGGCGCGCATACTGGGAATCTGCCGCTGGTTCGGCCGCCCGGGCCGTGGCGGAGGCCACGCTGCAGGCTCTGGAGTTCTAGCAGCCCGTGGACTATCGATCGGCAGGGGTGGACATCGACGCGGCCAGCGACGTGGTGCGCCGCGTGCGCGGCCTGGCGCAGAAGACGTTCACGCGCGGCGTACTGTCGGACATCGGCGCCTTCGGGGGCCTGTTCCAGCCCGATCTGGAGCACGTCGATCGGCCCGTGCTGGTGGCGAGCGCGGACGGCGTCGGGACCAAGCTGAAGGTCGCCTTTCTCGCGGACCGGCACGATACGGTCGGCATCGACCTCGTCAACCACTGCGTCAACGACATCCTCGTGCAGGGCGCCGAGCCGCTGTTCTTCCTCGACTACCTGGCGACCGGCCGGGTGGCGCCCGACGTGCTGGAGGCGGTCATGCGCGGGCTCGCGGACGGCTGCGCGCAGAACGGCTGCGCGCTGCTGGGCGGGGAGACGGCGGAGATGCCGGGCTTCTATGCCGCGGGCGAGTACGATCTGGCCGGTTTCATCGTCGGCCTGGTGGCCAGGGACCGGCTCATCGACGGCAGCGGGATCCGGCCGGGCGACCTGCTGCTCGGACTGCCGTCGTCGGGGCTCCACACGAACGGCTATTCCCTCGCGCGGCGGATCGTCTTCGACACGCTGCAGCTCTCCGTGGATGCCCGCGTCGACGAGCTCGGCGCGACCGTCGGCGACGTGCTGCTGCGCCCGCACCGGTCGTACCTGCGGCCGGTGCGGCGGCTCCTGGCGTCCGGCGATCCGCTGGTCAAGGGGCTCGCGCACATCACCGGCGGCGGGTTGACCGACAACATGCCGCGCGTCCTGCCGGCGGGGACGGCGGCGCGCGTTGATCGCGGCGGTTGGAGCGTTCCGCCGGTGTTCGGCTTCCTCCAGCGGGAGGGCCGCGTGCCGGTGGAAGACATGTACCGCACGTTCAACATGGGCATCGGAATGGTCGCCGTCGTCGCGCCGGACGCGCTCCCGGCGGCCGAGGCGGCGCTGGCGGAGGCCGGCGAGAGCGGAACGGCCGTCATCGGCGAGATAGTCGAGGGCGACGGCCGCGTGGTCTACGGATAGAGGTAGCTGTGGAGAATCGACGGATTGGCGTGCTCATATCGGGCCGCGGCAGCAATCTGCAGGCGGTCATCGACGGCATCGCCGCCGGCCGCCTCGAAGCGGAGATTGCCGTGGTCATCTCCAACCG
Source organism: Vicinamibacteria bacterium (assembly GCA_022820825.1). GTDB lineage: Bacteria > Acidobacteriota > Vicinamibacteria > Vicinamibacterales > UBA8438 > JAAXGX01. The sequence goes on along the minus strand of JAJEEU010000023.1, from coordinate 3,091 downwards.
GGCGAACGCCGCCGGCCTGGAGCGCGCCCGAGCGGCCGGTATCGAGACGTTGCACATCGACCACAAGCGCTATCCTTCGCGCGAGGCGTTCGATCTCGCCGTCGTCGCGGAGTTGAAGCAGCGCGGCGTGTCGCTCGTCTGCCTCGCGGGCTTCATGCGGTTGCTGAGCGCGGCGTTCGTCGAGGCGTTCCCCAACCGCATTCTCAATATCCATCCCTCGCTGCTGCCCGCATTCGTGGGCCTGGACGGGCAGCGGCAGGCGTGGGAGTACGGCGTCAAGGTGAGCGGCGCCACCGTGCACGTCGTGACCCCGGAGCTCGACGCGGGCCCTATCGTCCTGCAGGCAGTGGTGCCGGTGCGCGACGACGACACGCCCGACACGCTCGCCGCGCGCATCCTCGAGGAAGAACACCGGATCTACCCCGAGGCGATCGGCATCATGCTGGCCGGCGGCTGGCGCATCGAGGGGCGCCGGTTCATCCGCCGAGCGACTCGATGACCGTCGACGAGCAGCTTGCGTACCTCGCGAAGGGGTGCGTCGACGTCATCCGCGCGGACGACCTGCGGGCCAAGCTCGAGCGGGCCGCCGCGGCGGGTGCGCCGCTGACGGTCAAGGTCGGGTTCGATCCGACGGCGCCCGACCTGCACCTCGGCCACACCGTGCTGATCCGGAAGATGAAGCACTTTCAGGATCTGGGGCACCGCGTCATCTTCCTGATCGGTGATTTCACGGGCCTGATCGGCGACCCGACCGGCCGTTCGAAGACCCGCCCGCCGCTGACGCCGGACGAGATCGCGGAGAATGCGGAGACGTACAAGAAGCAGGTATTCAAGCTGCTCGATCCGGAGCGGACGGTCGTCGACTTCAACAGCGCCTGGCTGGGCGCACTGGGCAGCGAAGGCTGGATCCGGCTGGCGGCGCGCTACAACGTGGCGCAGATGCTGGAGCGGCGCCATTTCCGCCAGCGGTACGAGAAGGGGCAGCCGATCGGCATCCATGAATTCCTCTACCCGCTGGCGCAGGCGTACGATTCGGTCCACCTGCGCGCCGACGTCGAGCTGGGCGGCACCGACCAGTTGTTCAACCTGAACGTGGGCCGCGACATCATGCCGGCCTACGGCCTGGAGGCGCAGGTGGTCATAACGACGCCCCTGCTGGTCGGCCTCGACGGGACGGAGAAGATGTCGAAGTCGCTCGACAACTACGTCGGCGTCACGGAGCCGCCCGGCGAGATGTTCGGCAAGCTGATGTCGGTGTCGGACGAGCTGATGTGGGAGTACTACACGCTCCTGACGGATCTCCCCGTGGCCGAGGTCGACGGCATGCGGCGGGCGGCCGCGGCCGGTGAGCTGCATCCCCGGCAGGCCAAGGTCGACCTTGCGCGGCGCATCGTGACCGACTTCCATACGGCCGACTCTGCCCGCTCCGCCGCGGACACGTTCGAGCGGCAGTTTTCGCGCGGTGAGGTGCCCACGAACGTCGAAGTCTGCGACGTGGAAGTGGCCGACGCCGGACGGCGGATCTCGTCCATCATGGTCGCCGCAGGGCTCGCGAAATCCAACGGCGAGGCGGCTCGACTCATCACGCAGGGTGCAGTGAAGATCGATGGGGTTCGCGTAGCTGACAAGTTCGATATGATCCCGGCCGGTCAGCCTCCGTTCACCCTCCAGGTGGGCCGCCGCGCCCGCCGCATCCGGCCCCTTGGGTCCTAGGAACCTGGCGGATGTGGCCGCAACGTTTCTACCGTGCGAGGGGACGCGAGCATGGAGCGGTCGTCCCCAAGCCGCGCACGGCGCGGCTCGGCGGCCGCGGCGCGGGGCTACGGGGTCCCCGCTAGCGGCCGCCGGCGGTTTGGGGCGCAGCCCCAAGTTAAGGAAGCCGGTGGTTGACATACTCCGCACCGGTATGTACTATCAGTGGCTCCCCTTGGGGAGACGGGCGCCGTGTGCCGTTGAGGCGGCACCGCGGGACCCGGTTCTTTGAAAACTGGATAGGACGTGGACGCAATAGCGTCCGAGTATCAGCCTGACAAAGACACTGAACAACGCAAGAGCCAAACGGCTCTCGTGTTGGAAGTTTGCCGGGCGCTGTCCGTGAGGGCGGCGTGCGGCGCACGCTTTTCAACTTGAGAGTTTGATCCTGGCTCAGAATCAACGCTGGCGGCGTGCCTAATACATGCAAGTCGTACGCGAAAGCGGGCTTCGGCCCGTGAGTAGAGTGGCAAACGGGTGAGTAGCGCGTGGGTGACCTACCTTCGAGTGGGGGATAACCTTCCGAAAGGGGGGCTAATACCGCATAACATCCCGCTCTTGAATGAGCGGTGATCAAAGCCGGGGATCGCAAGACCTGGCGCTTGTTGAGGGACCCGCGTCCGATTAGCTTGTTGGTGGGGTAACGGCTCACCAAGGCGACGATCGGTAGCCGGCCTGAGAGGGCGGACGGCCACACTGGGACTGAGACACGGCCCAGACTCCTACGGGAGGCAGCAGTAGGGAATTGTTCGCAATGGGCGCAAGCCTGACGACGCAACGCCGCGTGGAGGACGAAGATCTTCGGGTTGTAAACTCCTGTCAAGCGGGAAGAACAGCATGCGGGTTAATACCCCGTGTGCCTGACGGTACCGCTGAAGGAAGCCCCGGCTAACTCCGTGCCAGCAGCCGCGGTAATACGGGGGGGGCAAGCGTTGTTCGGAATTACTGGGCGTAAAGGGCTCGTAGGCGGCCAGCCAAGTCGGACGTGAAATCCCCCGGCTCAACCGGGGAACTGCATCCGATACTGGTTGGCTCGAAGCCGGGAGAGGGATGAGGAATTCCAGGTGTAGCGGTGAAATGCGTAGATATCTGGAGGAACACCGGTGGCGAAGGCGGCATCCTGGACCGGTCTTGACGCTGAGGAGCGAAAGCCAGGGGAGCAAACGGGATTAGATACCCCGGTAGTCCTGGCCCTAAACGATGAATGCTTGGTGTGGCGGGTATCGATCCCTGCCGTGCCGGAGCTAACGCATTAAGCATTCCGCCTGGGGAGTACGGTCGCAAGGCTGAAACTCAAAGGAATTGACGGGGGCCCGCACAAGCGGTGGAGCATGTGGTT